>JAHHHH010000022.1 GCA_019359415.1 Iphinoe sp. HA4291-MV1
AAACTACCCCAAGCTGCGTCGAGACAATGCTTTGCCAACATTCCACGACTGGTTGCTTTAAGGTTCAAATCCTCAGCGAAAATCATTCCCGTCGAGGTCTTACACGAAAAAATTTGGGACGGGGGTCCATGTATCCCACCGCCAAACGGAGTACCGTTATGGCGGGGGACTTATAGCCCCTCAAACTCCCCATCAGTTAACAAAAGTCTCGCTAGAGCCAAAGCCATCGGGAGCATCCCAAATGTGCAAATTGCCCGCAGACTATAAGTCACTGGCTCACAAACAAAGCCTGCCTGCGCAGGCTGTATAATTAGTCCGCGCAGGCGGACTTTGCCTGTGTAGCCGCGATTTCTAATCGCCAGGTATTTTTGCAAAATTGGGATGCTCCCCACTTTGGCGACTTTTGGTAACTTCGTATTATTAGGATCTAACGACAACTTGTGCGTTCCTAACGACAGCTTGTTGTGATGTCACGACAACTTATGCATTCCTAACGACAGCTTGTTGTGATCTAACAACAACTTGTGCATTCCTAACGACAACTTCTTGTGATGTCACGACAGCTTGTTGTGATGTCACGACAGCTTGTGCATTCTTAACGGCAACTTCTTGTGATCTAACGACAACTTATTGTGGAACTGCGATTGGCAATGCCTGTACCCTTTGGGCGATCGCTCTTCCGGAGCGGGCGCTTTGCGTCATCGCTCATTTTCATTCTGACTCCTGACTTCTGACTACTTTCTTGGTCATTTTTAGAAGATTTTAACCTGGAAAGTTATTTGATTAACTATATGATTAATTGTCAAAAAACTAAAATATTTATGATAGACTCTAGCAAATTTGATGAAATATAACAGCATTGATGCTCTCCTCAAAAATAATCAGGCTTGGGTTGCCCAAAAGCTGTCTCTAGACCCGAATTACTTTGATAAATTATCTAACGGACAAACACCACCTTTTCTCTTTATCGGGTGTTCTGATAGCCGTCTGCCCTTAACAAATTTTACCTGTACAGAACCCGGAGAAATATTTGTACATCGTAATATTGCTAATCAAGTTTCACTGACGGATATTAATTTTTTAGCTGTATTAGAATACGCAATTTTACATCTTGAGGTGAAACACATTATCGTTGCTGGTCACTACGATTGTGGAGGAATTAAAGCAGCTTTAGAAGGAAGAACTATAGGAATTATTGATAACTGGGTAAATCCGATTCGGGAACTTTATTTACAGAAACAAGACGAAATTGATTCCTTGCCAACAAGAGAAGAACGTCTAAATCGTTTAGCGGAAATCAATGTTGTGGCGCAAGTGAAAAATCTTTACCAAACTTCCATCATGCGTCAAGCACTCCATGAGCGAAAAGCGCCTATGGTTCATGGTTGGGTGCTGGATATCCGCACTGGGTTAATTAAAGATTTGAACGTCTCAACTGTACAATGGCAATTGCACCAATGCCCCTTGCTTATGGAGTTTAGACTCTATGCGATTTTAAAAAATGAAGATAAGTCGCTCTAGGGCAATGGGCAATGGGCAATGGGCAATGGGCAATGGGCAATGGGCAATGGGCAATACTCGATTCCCAATTCCCAATTCCCATTTGTATCAATATTAATGCAAACCGCTATACTCAGATCTTGCACCTGAGTTAAAAACCGGGTTTCTTGAGAATACCTGCTCGTAGAAACCTTAATCTCTGGTTTAGAAACCCGGTTTTTTGGGTCTTGTTGAGAATGGTGTAAGATATCAGTATAAGCGTAATCAATCACTACTCAGAAGTGGCATCTCTGAGTTCTCCCGGTTTCACAGTCAACTGTTGAGTTTTTTCACCCCGCTGTAGTGTTATCTGTAAAGGATGATTCACTTGACTCTGTTCTACCAAGTTTTGCAACTGTTCTGCAGTTGTTATCACTTGTTCATCAACTTGAGTAATGACATCTCCCCGACGTAAACCACCAGTTGCAGCAGGACTGTTGGGCATGATCTGCACCACCAATACACCATTAATTTCTGGCAAAGTCATTGTTGTATTGGGATCGTTGTTTGATTGTCTTGCTAGTTCTGGCGTCAGGGTAACCATCCGAACGCCGATATAAGGATGAGAAATTTTCTCACCACGAGCCAAAGCATCTTCAATAATCTTGGCTTTATCAATAGGAATAGCAAACCCAATTCCTTGAGCATCAGCACGAATTGCTGTATTGATGCCAATCACTTCACCTTGTTCATTGAGCAAGGGACCACCAGAGTTACCAGGATTGATAGCAGCATCGGTTTGGATAAAGTCTAAGCGTTTATCGGGAATGCCAACTTGAGCACTGGAGCGGTTCAAAGTGCTGATAATACCCAAGGTCACGGTGTTATCTAATCCTAACGGATTACCAACTGCGATCGCCCAGTCACCCACTTGCAAGTCCTTGGAATTACCAAGGGGAGCTACTGGCAAGTTTTTCTCATCAATTTTGACAACTGCTAAATCTGAAGGCTCATCCACCCCTTTCACCGCTCCTTTTAACTTGCGTCCATCCTTGAGGGTGACAGTGACAGAATCAGCACCGCTCACAACGTGAGCATTAGTGAGAATCATGCCGTTGGGGTCAATAATAAAACCAGACCCTTCCCCGCGTTGATGATACTCTTGAGGCACTCTGAGAGAGAAATCATTACCAAAAAATTCTTGGAAGAAGGGATCACTAAAAAATGGGTCAGGCGCACGCATGGTGATAGTACGCTCTGTATCAATTCGCACAACTGCAGGTCCGACTCGATTGACAGCAGCACTAACGAAACTGCGGATAGCAACTTTTTGGGAGGCTGCTGTTGGAGGTGCAGTCGTTTCTACTGTGGGAGTCATGGGTACGGTAGCACTGGGGAGAGACGATCGCTTAAAAATTTGCAGGTTGGGAAATGCCCATAAAGTCGTCAAAGTTAACGCTACACTCAAAACAGCTATCAGGGCATGGCTAGTCACTTGACGCAACAGAGGCGAGAAACGTTGTTCTTGTGAAGATGACAAAGACATAGTAATTTCTGCTATTCCAAAGAGCTTACAGGTTGCATAATCCGAGGCATTGAGTTTTTCTTGACAATCTATCTAAATTGTGTAATAGGATAAAAAAATCAGCGTCGATGATATCAGCGCCTCTACGACCATTATGACTGGAGGCTATGCTGTTCGGTGTGCTGCTACTCGCTGCGCTCCAATTCACACATTCGCGAGCGTGAGAAAAATAATTTTGAATAGTGAAGTCTATTGCATCAATTTGTGATAAGCAAGCAGTAGAAAAAAGCAATTGGAAACTACGATGAAAGTTTGGGAAGTTCACTCTAAAGAAGGTCTAGATGCATTAACACTGGTTGAAAGACCAGAACCACAACCAAAAGCAGGACAGGTTCTTTTAAAGATGTGTGCTGCTTCGCTCAATTATCGGGACTTGTTGACTGTGAAAGGGGCATATGGCTCTAAGCAAAAGCTACCGTTTGTTCCGTTCTCTGATGGTGTGGGAGAAGTGGTTGCTATTGGCGACGGAGTGACTAGAGTCAAAGTAGGCGATCGCGTGGCTGGCATCTTCATGCAAACTTGGTTAGAAGGGGAATTCTCAGCAGATAAATCAAAATCAGCGTTGGGCGGAGCCATTGATGGTATCTTAGCTGAATACGTGACGCTTCATGAAGACGGTGTTGTTCATGTCCCAGAACACCTTTCTGACGAGGAAGCAGCATCGTTACCTTGTGCTGCGGTAACGGCTTGGAACGCCCTAACAACGGATGGCAAGCTAAAAACTGGGGACACTGTTCTCATACAAGGTACGGGAGGAGTGTCTTTGTTTGCGCTGCAGTTTGGCAAGATAATGGGGGCACAAGTCATTGCCACTTCTAGCAGCGACTTGAAGTTGGATAAGTTAAAGCAACTTGGGGCAATTGATGTCATCAATTACAAAACCACATCAAACTGGGATGAAAAAGTTTGGGAACTGACAAATCAGGTAGGGGTTGATCGCATTATAGAGGTTGGCGGTGCAGGCACTTTCAATAAATCGTTACGTGCTGTTCGCTACGGTGGGCATATCAGTTTGATTGGAGTGCTTTCTGGACTCAGTGCAGATGTCAATACAGTGTCGATTCTGCACAAAGGGATTACTGTACAAGGCATCTACGTAGGTAGTCGCGCTATGTTTGAGGCAATGAACCGGGCAATTGCTTTACATGGTATCAAACCCATTGTTGATCGAGTATTCCCCTTTGAAGAAGCGCGGCAGGCATTGGAATACATGGAGAGTGGAGCACATTTTGGTAAAATAGCGCTGCGCTTTTAGATGTTAGGCTACTCCGCAACAATGAAAGACGACTCATGAGTCCAAAAAGCTAATACAAAAAGCTAATAGTAGAATAAGGTACAGAAAAAGCTGCATAAAAGGGAGAAAGGGAAATTGGATGAACTTAGGGTGGCACTAGAGCTAGCAACCGAAGAAGAATTGCAAGATTTGACAGCAATTCTGTTTAGTCGTAAGTTTAATCCCCTGGATTATGTTCACACACCGGAACCTATAGAAGTGCAAAGCAAAGGTCGCAAAGCATGGCTAGATGCACTAGAGCAGCGCTTTCGCTTTTTGGCAGCAGATGGGATGACAGTCTTGCTGGGACGCACTAGTCAAGTGACTTACCGACAAGCACTAATTCAAGTGTGTAAGTATTTGAAAATGCCTTATTCTAGTGAACTGACAACAGTTGATTTAGAAGCTGAGGTATTTCTGCACCTATTGGGTCAGGTATGGAAAAAATTGCCAGAAAAGGATAAGCAAAAATTGACTGTGCGGATACAGCGTCAGCTAGCAAAAGCAGAATTAACAGAACCGCTACCACTAACATTGCAGCGAGACCCCTTGGGATTACTTTTCAAAGGCGGTAGTGCTCTTGCTGTCACTTCTGTTCTCCAACCACTGTTGCTCAAACAAATTGCCCATCAATTTGCGATGCACTTTGCTACATATCAAGTTGCGAAACAAGCAATGATTCAAGGTTCTGGAGTAGCAGCCAATCAGTTTCCAAATTATGTCGCACTACAGATGGCAAGACGTGGTATGGCTGTTAACGCGGCTCGTTATGGGGTTGTTCGCAGTGTATTTGCCTTTTTAGGACCAGTGATGTGGAGTTGGTTTTTTGCGGACTTGGGATGGAGAGCGATCGCCACTAGTTACGGTCGGATTATACCTACCATCTTTACCTTAGCTCAAATTCGTCTCACTCGTACTGAATGTTGGGAGCTTGCTTGAAAACAGCTTTTCGTCATCCCAACCCTGATTTGCAATTCTCTTGGAACTGCGCTCAACTGGGGCTGCTCATCTTTCCATTGATTCCATTTATTGGGGCTGTGGGTATAGTTTTGGCAATATTGGGAGCTTGGCTCACTCAATACCGTACAATTATCCGCCGTCCCTTGAACTGGGGGTTTGCTCTCCTCAGTGTCTTGCTAATCATTACTGCTGGCTTTGCCTACGACAAAACAGCGGCTTTCTTGGGTTTATTTAATTTCTTGCCGTTTTTTTTAGTTTTTGCTGGCTTCAGCACCCTTATTCAGACACCTGCACAATTGCGGCAAATGTCTTGGATTTTGGTGCTTAGTTCCCTACCAGTCGTGATTCTTGGATTTGGGCAGTTGTTTTTAGATTGGTCTTTTAAGATCAGAGTTTTGTGGTTTGTCGTGGAATGGGAGATAGAACCTGGAGGACAACCACTAGGTCGTATGGCTTCCATATTCATGTACGCCAACATTTTAGCTGGTTATCTGATGATAGTTTTCATTCTAGGGATAGGGTTGTGGGTGGAAAGCTATCGGCGTCTGAGGAGACAAGGAGGACAAGGGGACAAGGGAACAAGGGGACAAGGAGGACAAGGGGAAAAATTTCCTCTCCCCATCCCCTCATCCCCCTCATCCCCCTATCCTCTCATTCCCCCATTCCCCCATCCCCCCTTTCTCTTCCTAACAGTGGCGGTGATTGCCAATTTCGTAGCATTGATTTTGACTGACTCGCGAAATGCTTGGGTCATTGCGATTCTTGCCTGTTTAGCTTATGCTCTTTACCAAGGCTGGTACATTCTTGTGGCTGGTGTCGGTGGTCTCGCTGCGACTGTACTGACAGCTGCTTTTGCTCCTTCGCCTGTGGCTCAATTGTTTCGTAAGGTTGTTCCTGCTTTTTTCTGGGCACGGTTCAATGACCAACTGTATCCTAATAGACCAACTGCGTTACTCCGCAAAACACAGTGGCAATTTGCTTTATCTTTGACTCAGCAGCGTCCTTGGACTGGCTGGGGTTTACGTAATTTTACTTCTCTGTACGAAGCACAGATGCACATTTGGTTGGGACATCCCCATAACTTGTTTTTGATGCTATTTGCTGAAACTGGGTTTCCTGCTACTCTTTTATTCTGTGGCTTACTCGTTTGGATATTTATTGCAGGCGTTCAACTGTTACAAAAGTCAAAATCTCTAGAGCTAAAGGAGGCAGAAGATAAATTGATATGTTTCAGTTATCTTCTGGTGTTTATGGCTTGGGTATTATTTAATACAGTAGATGTCAGCTTATTCGACTTTCGCTTCAATACGCTCTCGTGGTTATTATTATCTGCTATTTCTGGAATCGTATATCGCCACAACAAGTACCAAGGGCTTCAGATCAAATAAAAACTGACTTTACAGGTCATTTATTACTGCTCATTACTTTCAGAGTATATACTGATGCTTTTGCATTAGCAAGTTAATAAAATTACCATTATACGTTTGTGATTGTATATGTGGCTCATCCCACATTAGTCACGATCGCCGATTGTTGGGAAGATGTAGGAATCCCCTTTTTTGGTGTTTTCCTGCATGATGGGCATCTCTTGTAGATGCCCTTACTTTTTAGCAATGACGTTTTTTAGTATCAGCTCTTCCGTGTGTTTATCTGAAAAACCTGACTGAGAACTCAGAACTATTCTAAGCTCTGAGTTCCAAAGACTTAGCCATTAAGTTCAGCAATTCCCACAGGACAAGCAACGTTTGTCCCCCCTAACCCACAATAGCCATTAGGATTTTTCGCCAGATATTGCTGATGGTAATCTTCAGCGTAGTAAAATTCAGGAGCATCAAGAATTTCAGTAGTAATCTTCCCATAACCTGAAGTGCTCAGTGCTTGCTGATAAGCTTCTTGTGATGCTTCTGCTAGCTTCCTTTGATTTTCAGAATACACGTAAATTCCTGAACGGTACTGAGTACCCATGTCGTTACCCTGACGCATTCCTTGAGTGGGATCGTGATTTTCCCAGAAAACTTTTAGCAACTCAGAATAACTAATGACTTTTGGGTCAAAGACGACTCGTACCACTTCATTATGACCTGTGCGTCCGCTACACACTTCTTGATAAGTAGGGTTGGGAGTGATGCCAGCAGCATAGCCTACTGCTGTGCTGTAAACTCTTTCTAGTTGCCAGAATTTGCGTTCTGCACCCCAAAAGCACCCCATGCCAAACATCGCGATTTCCATACCTTCTGGATACGGAGGCTTGAGCGGATGACCGTTGACATAATGACGGTCTGGTACTAACATTTCTTCTGACCTTCCTGGCAAAGCTTCTTCAGGAGTCGGCAGGGTTGACTTTTTTCCAAATCCAAATAGCACCATTGATTTTTACTCTGGGTTTTATGAAAATGTTCTTTACCTTACTTAATATTTTAAAGATTTTAAAGGTTGTTTGTCCTGCATTGTCAATTTTGTATTTGAACAAGTGTTACAGCAGAATAGAGGCGTCAGTCGTCAGGAGTCAGATCGCGTAGCGTCTCCCCTTCGCCCTTCGCCCTTCGCGCAGCGTCTCCCTTAGGAGAAGGGGCGACGCCTTCTCCTAAGGGAGACGCCAAGGGCGTTGGCGCAAGCCTGTCCGCAGGACTTACAAAGCAGCGTGTCGCAGACAAGGGCGTTGGCGCAAGCCTGTCGCAGACAAGGGAGAAGTAAAAAGGGCTTAGAGTCTGCCTTTTAGACCTCAGTACTGTACTTCATTTACTTGCAATGTGCTGTATATCATTTCACGAAATGTCTAATACAAATGGACAATGGGCAATTTCCATTTGTATCAAAATTAAAGTGAAACGGTATTATAGCGGTTCCCACTCGCGTGAGGTACACGAGAGCCTTTGATTTATAACCATTTCAGCTTTCAATCCGTACCTCATTTGATCGAGAAGCGCTATAGAGGTTGATCTTGGAGTGGGTTTTAATGATGAATTAACTAAAAGGCTATAAGCTAGTAACTTTAATATTCTTTTATGAATAAATTAAAAGCGTATACCCTTACAGTTATTCTTGCGGCGTTAACATTTCCCCAAGCAAGTCATGCTGCTGTTGCTCCACCAGTTGAGGCACAGGTTAAGGAGGTGGCGCAGTGGTTTACTGGTTTCTTCAACAATACCCAGCAAGTCGCTAGCAGCCCCGAATCTTAGTCTCGGTGGTTTTGCTCCTCCCACCCTGTTTTATAATTCTTAACTCAAAATTCATCACTTTTATTACTAAGGAACTTTACTTAAGGCGTACCAGGTACTTTCATCCACCACTCCTGTCACTGGAAGTTCGCAACGCCGTTGCAAGCTAGTGACAGATGCCTCTGTTAGGTCTCCAAAATCACCATCAATCCATCCTATATAATCATGAGTTGATTTCAGAACCCGCTGTACTGTCTTCACCAATTCCCCATTGCAACCTTTACTAAGTTCTGGCATATCTACTGGTGCACCTGTATAAAGTGCACGCCAAGTGCGTTCTGCTACAGATCCATCTTCTTTCAAGAAAACTCGGCGCTGAAAATCTTTAACACCTTGTTCGGTCTGCTGTCCAAAGTTACCATTGACTGGTCCTGTGTAAACACCCCAATATGATAAGAGGTGTTGTAGATCTTCTACTGCTCTACTTTTGGAACCTTGTCGTAGTACTGGCTTACTTATCTGTATTTGTACTACCTCTTCCACTATATCATTTGTATCACTGATAGATGTCATATTCCCTCTCACTGAAATTAATGTTTGTTATTTTCCTATAGCTTTTTAACTACTGATACTGGTGATACTGGCTCACATCTAGAGATATTATGACAGGTTCAAAAACTATTCTCATATTAAGAAAGTAGTTATTTTTTCGTGTTAACAAATACAATATTTATTATTTTTTTGTTAAGATATAATTTGGAAATGACACTTACTAAGTAAAAATAATCAAAATTTCCTTGAACTGCGGAATATGGACTAATGACATATTTGCTAGTTGAGAAAGGTTCTCTCACACATCACCGAAGTGATACTGTTAATTTATTAATTAGTTATATGTTCAATCAATTGACTGAAACTTTGTCTACTCAAACTTCTAGTCCGTTACTCACTCTTTGTGTAGCTCCAGCAAAAGTTCTTCGTGGGTCACAAATATTGACACAGGCAACTGATGCGATTGCTCACTTGGGAAGTCGTCCTCTCATTATAGGAGGTGAACGCACTCTTGCTGTCACTCAGGAGAGTCTGCGACAACTTCTCAAACAGCAACAGTTGCATATTGCCCAAGCCTCATATACTCCTGATTGTAGTGAAGCCAGCTTGAAAGCTCTACACAAGGTGGCAAAAGAGCATAAAGCTGATGTCATCATTGGTGTTGGTGGTGGTAAAGCACTGGATACAGCTAAACTAGTTGCGCATAAGTTGCAGTTACCAATGGTTACAATTCCCACCTCAGCGGCTACGTGTGCAGCTTGGACTGCCCTCTCCAATGTGTATTCTGATGAAGGGGCATTTCTATATGATGTAGCATTGGCAAGCTGTCCTGATTTACTCATACTCGATTACGAGTTAATAAAAACTGCACCACAACGAACACTTGTGGCAGGAATTGGAGATGCGATCGCTAAATGGTACGAAGCCTCAGTCAGCAGTGGTCATTCACAACAAACCTTAATCATAGCAGCAGTGCAACAAGCGCGAGTTTTGAGAGATATTCTTTTCCAAAAATCTGCTGCTGCTCTTAAAGAACCTGGTAGCGAAGTTTGGCAACAAGTTGTAGATGCAACGGTTCTCCTTGCAGGAGTCATCGGGGGACTAGGAGGTGCACAGTGTCGTACTGTTGCAGCTCATGCTGTACACAATGGTTTAACTCATATTTCTAAAGGTAGCAGTATTCACGGCGAAAAGGTTGCCTATGGTATCTTGGTGCAACTGCGTTTAGAAGAAATGGTACAGGGCAATCAGCTAGCAGTAGCTGCACGGCAACAGTTATTAAAATTTTACGCAGAGATTGGATTACCTCAAAAATTGAGTGATTTAGGATTAGGCAACATTACCTTAAACGAATTACAAAAAGCTGCTGAAATTGCCTTGGCTCCTCATTCTGACATCCACCGACTTCCATTTCAAGTTGCACTGGAACAGTTGATGGCGGCTATGGTTTCCACCACTGCACCAGGAGAAGGACGAACTCATATGGGTTTGACGCCAGTTTTGAATGAAGGTGAGTGATTATTGAACTACACCAAAAACAGAAGATGCACAGAAACGATGAGTTTTGACTGAGTAACAATTTATAATTCTTTTTTCTCACCTTTCACAATTCATAAATCATAGTTCATAATTCTTCCGATGACATTAGATTGGATTGCCCCAGCAGAACGCATACAGAAATTACCACCCTATGTATTTGCCCGTCTAGATGAACTCAAGGCTAAAGCACGAGAGCAAGGGTTGGATTTGATTGATTTGGGCATGGGAAACCCGGACGGTGCAACACCGCAACCCGTGATAGAAGCGGCGATCAAAGCTTTGCAAAATCCAGCAAATCATGGCTATCCTCCTTTTGAAGGCACAGCTAGTTTCCGTCACGCTATCACTAACTGGTATAGTCGTCGTTACGGAGTTGATTTAGATCCAGATAGCGAAGCATTACCCCTTCTTGGTTCCAAAGAAGGATTGACGCATCTTGCCATAGCTTACATTAATCCTGGTGACTTAATTTTAGTACCTTCTCCTGCTTACCCTGCCCATTTTCGTGGTCCAGTCATTGCTGGGGGAAAGGTTCACAGCTTAATTCTCAAACCCGAAAATGACTGGCTCATTGATTTGGCTGCAATTCCTGATGCTGTTGCTCAACAAGCAAAGATTCTCTATTTTAATTATCCCAGTAATCCTACAGCTGCTACCGCACCCCGCGAGTTTTTTGAAGAAATTGTCGCCTTTGCCCGTAAATATGAGATTATGCTTGTGCATGATTTATGTTATGCCGAGCTAGCTTTTGATGGCTATCAACCGACGAGCTTATTAGAAATCAGCGGTGCTAAAGATATCGGCGTTGAATTTCATACCCTTTCCAAAACTTACAATATGGCAGGTTGGCGCGTCGGTTTTGTCGTTGGTAACCACCATATCATTCAAGGTTTACGGACGCTAAAAACGAACTTGGATTATGGCATTTTTGCAGCATTGCAAACCGCAGCAGAAACCGCGTTGCAACTGAGCGATGATTATTTACATGAGGTACAAGAACGTTACCGTACTCGGCGCGATTTTCTCATTCAAGGCTTAGCACAGTTAGGTTGGAATCTGAGTAAAACCAAAGCGACAATGTATCTATGGGTTCAGTGTCCCGTTGGTACTAGTTCCACAGATTTTGCTCTTAAGGTATTGCAACAGACTGGAGTCGTAGTCACGCCAGGTAATGCTTTTGGAGTTGCGGGTGAAGGATATGTGCGAATTAGCTTGATTGCCGATTGCGATCGCTTGGGTGAAGCTTTGCACCGTTTCAAGCAAGCTAATATTCGCTTTCAATGAACACAAGGAATTGGGAATTGGGAATTGGGTAGAAGGGAAGGAGGTGTTTCTAGGATTTACCGAGTTAAATGATGTCCGCTATAGCTATGAGCGTGCTAAGTTAATGTATAAAGTGAGGAGCTTCCAGGGGAAAACGCTGAATGTCTTTTCCTCGATCAATTGCTCAGAGGTTTGAGTGAGTCGCTCTAATATATCAGCAGTCTGCCTTGCTACTAACCCCAAGTCACTCTGCAACGACAACTGCGCTGGCTCTCCGTGGCATTCATAACATCGTAAAATCCACTGTTGGGGATCATCTTCGGACTGCTTAAAAGCCATTAAGACTAGATTCTGTGCCGATAAATCCAAGAATTGACTAACTGGCGGTAAAGGCTTTATCCTAGTAGACTCTAGAGTAGGGCAGTGAATGACTTGAAGTGGTAGATTCAGTTCATAGCCACGTCGCACTGTGTTAGCTGACTGCCAGCTGCTTGTATGAGGATAGAGAGCGTAAGTAAATTCATGGTTACCTCGATCTGCCTCTGGAGTAGGCCAATCTGGACTACGTAGTAAAGTTAGGCGCAGTTGATTCGATTGGCTGTCGTAACCGTATTTGCAATCATTCAGCAAACTCACACCGTAGCCAACCCCTTTCGATTCCGAGAAATCTGTTCCCTCTCCTTCTTTCTCTTTAATGGAAAGAGTACTCAAATCAGCCCATCGCAAAGCAGGAACTTCCCATTTTGCCTGCTCTCTAGCTTCTTTTGGTTGGGTTGGACGCCCGATAGCACCGCAGGGAATCTCGTAAGTGGCGTAATCTGCCTCTAAGTTGAGTGGAAAAGCTGCTTTTACCAATACGTGGCGTTCTTGCCAATCTACAGTAGTAACAATTTTGAGAACCGGCGACCCCATTGAGAGTATATAATCTTGGCAGAACTCGGATTTTCCCAACTGTCGCACCACCCGCAGACGCTGTTGCACTGGTCCTTGCTCTACCCAACGGATAGATTTTAGATGGGTTGGGGGTAAAGGGTATTTAGCATAGTTTGGGTCAATATTCCAAGCATCCCAATATTGACCGCTATCCTGGAATGCTTGCAACTGATTACATTTTTCTTTGTTGACAATCTCCGTCTCATTAACTTTGTCGAAAATACTGGAGAACTCACCACTTTTAAAATCAACGATTACCCGCAAAAATTCATTTTCTAAAATCCAATCTTTTCTAGTAAAAGTTTTTTCATTGTCTGAATCTGACTCAAGTAATGATATTCTGATATTAAGCTGGGGTATTTCTGTGCCTTTAAGGTCAAATCTAGAGGCGAAAACCGCCGTATCCGACTTTGCAACTTGTTGACGACATAGCCAAAAGACGCGATAACCGACTGACGGGATATCATTCGCAAGAAATAAGAGTACTGATGCCTCAGACAACTGGGATAGTAACTTATGTCCTTCCAAGTCGTAAATTTCCCAAGACTGATCCCCGTTGTCCTCACTTTCCAAGGAAGAAGTCGGTAAGGGGACAGCAACCACCTCAGAGCGTTGCCAATTCAGGGAATTAAAGACGATAATCGGCAAGGCATCCGGCTGTGGCGGTGGAGGAAAGGCAATTTGAGATGCGATCGCTCTTTTTGAGCGCTCTAATATCTCCGAACCAACTCGATCTACTTCCTGCCAAGCCTGGTTCGCTTCCACATAGACTGGGGGAATCGACGTTCCTGGTAGAATGTCGTGGAATTGGTTAAATAGCACCTTCTTCCAAGCATCTTCCAATTCTGCTTTGGGATAAGCTATCCCAGCACTCAGGGTTGCCAAAGAAGCAAACAGTTCTGCCTGGTATAACAACCCTTCACAGTGCCGATTCCAACGCTTTTGAAGACCATGAGTGGTGTAGCAGCCGCGATGGAATTCCAAATACAGTTCATCATTCCAAACGGGGAAAGATTGCTGATTGCTGAGTGCTGACTCCAGTCCACTAATTTGTTGCAAATATGCACTTGCTGTGGTATACTTTTGCGCTGGGAAAAAATGAGACTTCTGCCATTGCCTTGCGACTTCTAGCATATCATGGGTGGGACCGCCACCATGGTCACCACATCCAAAAAGCCAGAGTGCGTCTTTCAAACCAGTCTGCTTTTCCCAGTCAATGGCATAGTTAGCCATTTTGATGGGATCGATACTTTCACCGATCGCGTTAGACATGAAGCTAAATATCTGAGTGCCATCAGGCGATCGCCACCAGAATACTTCGTAAGGAAACTTTGTGGTATCATTCCAGCTCAGTTTCTGAGTGACAAAGTATTCAATCCCTCCTTGTTTAAGCATTTGAGGCAAAGTTGCACAGAAGCCAAAAGTATCTGGTAACCAGACGACTGTACTTAAGTGACCAAACTTTTGGTGCACGTAACGTTGAGCGTAAAGAATCTGTCGTACAATCGATTCACCATTAATGAGGTTAAGATCCGGCTCAACCCACATTCCAGCGACAACTTCCCATCGCCCAAGAGCAACCGCTTGTTGAATAGCGGCAAACAAGTCAGGGCGATGCTGTTCAATCCAGGCATACAAAGCTGGGCTAGAATGGCAGTAAATTAGGTTGGGAAACTCTTGCTGTAGCTTCAGAACCGATTCAAAAGTGCGCTGAGCAACTTCCCAGGTTTCATTAATCGGCCATAACCAAGCCATATCGAGATGAGAATGACCTAACAACAATATGCGGCGTTGTTGTTGGGGCAATTCACCAATTGCTGCTGTAAGATTTTGGCGTAGAGTGGCGAGCGATCGCTCAAAGGTTTGACCATCTGGTAGCGCTGTCCAATCAATAAGAGCAACAGCGGCTGTAATGGAGTCTAATTTTTCTGGTGCAAAGGTTTCTAGATAGCGCTGCAATATGTCTAACTCATCAGCAACAAAACCAGGATCCAGCCGATCATCACTGGTAGACTCATACACAAGGTGCGATCGCATCAACGCCCCCGTATGACTATCTGGACTTACCAAGCGCAATGCAACGACAATCTCTTCCCCCGGTTTCACAGATGGACTGAGCAATGCCCTGGTTGAGGCATCATACAAATCTCCTTCCTGCAACAGAGAGCCATTGACAAAAATCTTGACGTCTTGTGCCCACCAAGTCAGCACTAGCCGTAATGCCAAATCTGTCAAAGGATAGCCTTGCAAATTTTGGGGAATGACGAATTGTTGAGCAAGCCATACCACCTGACCGCCAGCGGGTATGGTAATGTGTTCTTTGGCATTGGTTTCAGCTATCGACCAGTTCAAAAACTCTGTAGAGAGGTTTATGTTAGCGTCCGGAGCATCCCAGAAGCAATATCGCCAACTGCTGTGAACATTGAGCCGAGCCATTTGACGAAATCTTTCAATGGCTTGAGAAATCTGACTATTATCCATTTGAAAAAATAAATTAACCCCAATTGTATATCATATTTTTTTGTGAGAATCACTTCCACGCGAATTTGGTCTTTCTCATTGAGAATTTTGAAAACTTAGAAAACTACCAAAAGTCTCAGAACATGAGGTCATTCAATAGAGCATCTCTGCAAGATGCCATCTTACTCTAGACCATCTTAGTCTAGAGTAAGATGGCAACTAAAAGTTTCTAAAGCTAAAATTATTAATTAATCCAATTATTTCGGAAGCTACTCAGCTATTGTGATTCATCAACACTCTGATAAGCTGTTCAACCTTCAATTGAAAAAAACATTAGTTGAGGGTTACAAATTTAGCTGGTTTGATTGGTTTTGTCTGTGGTATCCTCCTGGTTGGCTGATTTTATTCAACCGACACTGGCAACATTATCACAAAGACCCAGATGGTTGGAATTGGTTAGAATACGGGTTATTTTTGATTCCTGGCGGATTTTACTTAGCACTCTTCATCCGTTGGTTACGGCTTGGCTGTCGTTCACCTCGTAGCGATATAGGTGAATTTGACCCAAATTATCAAAAAGCTTTTCGAGATGAAGTTATTGCCCCGATTGTTAGATATTATTTTCGAGGAGAGTTGCACAAAATTGAGAATTTGCCACAAACAGGTCCAATGATTGTGGCAATGAATCATGCAGGAATATGTTTTCCTTGGGACTTTTTAACATTAGGTTATTTATTAAGTGCAGCACGAGGATGGACAGTGCAACCGCTGGCTGATCTATTTTTATTTGACCATTCTTGGATGATTTGGTGGTTACCATCTGGATGGTCAAAGGTTTTGGGTGGTGTAAGAGCAGAGTTCAATGATTTTGAGACTATGATGCAAGAGCGTAAAATTCTCTTGTATGCACCAGAAGGTTTACGCGGACCGAGAAAAGGTTGGGCAAAACGCTATCAACTAGAAACCTTTAATTCAAGTTTTATTCAATTAAGCCAACGTTATCAAATTCCTATATTGCCAGTTATTTGCATGGGAAATGAAAATTTACATCCTTGGACTTTAAATCTTAGAAAGTTGCAGAGGCTATTAAATGTACCATTTTTACCAATATCACCTTTGATGCCATTATTTATTCTGTTTCCATCAATGGGAGTCTGGGCGATGAGAAGTCGCCTGCGTTACTTTATTCAACCTCTATATACAGCAGAGTTAAATGGCGATAAGACAAAAAGAGCAGAGGCTTATCAAAAAGCACAACAATTACGAGAAAAGCTGCAAGATCAAATGAATCAGTTGTTAACTAGACACTGTCAAATTTAAGATTTGGGTATGGGTACGAGACTTATCGTACATTAATGTCTTTAATGCCGTACTTTATGAATGAGCGAATTTTAAATTGTTAATTCCCCCGATGCTTCTGCCACGCAGTAGTAGTGAGTCGAGAAGGCAGATAGCTTGCTAGATTACAAATCCGCAATTTTGATGTTAGCCATAAATTTTCCGTACAAGTATGTAAAACGACTAGGATATGATATTTACGATACGGATTTCTGAAATGCGGTACTTACTTCATTAGAAAATGGTAATTAGTCCTTGCCATGCTTTGAAATAGTGCTATATTAATATTACGCATGCTAAGTTTTTTCAAGATGGGCTATAAATCTAACAAGTCCGAAGATTTGGTGGAATCGTGGCAGCAAGTCCGTGCACCATACGGTGTAGGCTATAGGATCAAACTCCTCTCACAACTCCTCGCTCGCAAGTTTACTGAGCGGTTGGAGCCGTTTGGACTAACTCCCTTTCACTGGATAGTTCTTTGCTGTTTATGGGAGAAAGACGGTTTACCGACTTCTAGTATTGGAGAAAAACTGCAACAGGTGGGAGGTACATTAACTGGTGTATTAGATAGAATGGAGGAAAGAGGTTTGATTCGTCGAGAGCGTGACTGTCGCGATCGCCGCATCTGGCGTATTTGGCTAACGGATGCAGGCAGAGAACTGGAAACAGTCTTACCACCTGTTGCAGTAGAAATCCGCGAGCAAGCAATGCACGGTATTTCTTACGCTGAACGAGAACAATTTTCCCAACTTCTGAATAAGGCAATAGCTAACTTATCGTAGAATCACTCACATCCTTGACAGGTTAAGATAAATTGATATTTGTCAATCAGTTAAAATACTTAAATAGCTCTTAGTAATAATGATAATCGTGTACCAGGAGAGAGGGGTTTGGTGTAAGGTCAGATGATATCTATGAAAGGATATCAGAATTGTATACATAAGGCTTGAATGAACACACAAGCAACTAGAAAGAGTCCACTGTTACCGGCATTAAGGTCAAGAAATTACCGTCTGTTTTTTGCCGGACAAGGCATTTCCCTAATTGGGACATGGATGACACAAATTGCCACAAGTTGGCTCGTTTATGACTTAACTAAATCGCCATTAATGCTGGGATTGGTAGGATTTTCTAGTCAAATACCCAGCTTTTTTATTGCTCCCTTTGGTGGGGTATTTGTAGATCGCTTTTCCCGTTATCGCACTATTATTGGTACACAAATTCTGTCAATGATTCAGTCATTAATGCTGGCATTTCTGGCGTTTAATGGCGTGATTCGTATTTGGCATCTTATCGCCTTGAGTTTGTTTCAAGGATTTATCAACGCCTTTGATGGGCCAGCAAGACAAGCATTTGTGCCAGAGTTAGTAGAACGTAGAGACGATTTGGCAAATGCCATTGCTATCAACTCGACAATGTTTAATGGTGCGCGATTAATTGGTCCAGCAATTGGGGGTTTGTTGATTGCTCACATTGGTACTGCATACTGTTTTTTAATTGATGGTTTAAGCTACATTGCCGTGATTTTTGCTTTACTGGCAATGAAAGTTAAGCCGTGGAAAACCATAGTTATTGACACAAATATATTGCAGAGAATCAAAGAAGGGTTTGAGTATGCCTTTGGCTTTCCACCAATTCGTGCTATCTTGTTGCTCTCAGCTTTAGTCAGCTTTATGGGAATGCAATATACGGTTCTCGTACCAATTTTTGCAGAAGAAATACTCAAAGGAGGTGCACAAACTCTAGGTTTTTTGATGGCAGCATCGGGAGTTGGAGCGCTATCTGGTGGAATTTATTTAGCGACACGACAAACAGTAGTAGGACTTGGCAGATTGATTGTTCTAGCACCAGTCTTTTTAGGAAGTGGTTTGATTGCTTTTTCCTTGTCGCGCTTTCTACCATTTTCTTTGCTAGCTATGCTGTTGGTTGGTTTGGGGACAATCATTCAAATTGCTGGAAGCAACACAGTTTTACAAACAATTATTGAGGATGACAAACGTGGACGGGTGATGAGTTTTTTCACTATGTCATTTTTGGGAATGACACCCTTTGGAAATTTGTTAGGAGGTGCATTGGCAAATCGTATTGGTGCTACGAATACATTAATTATTGACGGTATTGCTTGTATTTTGGGTTATATCTATTTTGCCAGACAGTTGCCTGCTTTAAGGAAATTGGTACTTGCAATTTATGAGAAGAAGGGTATATTAGTAAGTGCGAAACGCTAAAAAATTAGATGATGTATTTCAGGAATACCTACGTTATATTCACCGTAAATTATCAAATGCTCCATCAAAGGGAAAATTTTCAGATGAAGAGCGATCGCTGTTCCGACGAAGCTTCAGCACTAAGCTAAGGCTAGGAATAGGTAATTATAAACTATAAATGATGAATTGTGAATGAGAATAAACTCTCATAATTCATCATTTATATTTCAAAATTCTAACCTATAACTATTCGTTAGTCGTTGGAGGAGCAACTGTAGTACTTGATTGCTGAGTACGCTGTTCCCGCTTTTTTCGATCTGCTGAAAGCATATCTGACATCGCTATCAAAGCTTGTGACATCTTATCTATATTAGAGCGGTATATCTCCAAATCTTTATTGAGTTTATCGTCAGATATATGCAAGCCATTAGCAATTGTTTTGAGTGCCTCAGTGCGTTTCTTTTCATCTTTGACCAGATCTGGAGCTGACTGTTCTAGTAAAGAGAATAAACCGATCGCAAACAAGCGACTATATTTAAATTTAGAATTGTTGGCTATTGCTTGTAGCGAGCCTTGAAAGTCAGCATCTCGAACTGAGGGAGTTTCTTGACTTAACCACGCAATGAGTTCTGAAGCGCTTATGCTTGTCGCTAATGCTTGCAAACGTTTAGCATCATGTTTGTAGCGTTGCGGATCTTCTTCTACAGATCGAAGGAGAGCATGAAAAACCGATTCTTTATCTCGTTCTGGCTGATAGCCTTGCATAAAGCGGTCAAAGGTAGTGACGACGCCCAAGGCATAAATAGGATCGTAGCTAAAATCAACATTTACTGACAGTAGGTGCATCTCCACCATTAACTCTTCCACCACCCGACGATAAATAGTGTTTATAGGACGAGTGTGAAGGTTGTAGAAAGTTCGTTTGGTATCAGATACGGTACGGACGTTATTCACAAAGCAATTTTTAAGGGCGACGTACTATTATTGTCTCGCTTTAATGGCACTTTGCCAAGTTCAGTTTTCTACGGGAAGTCCAAGTCATTCAAAATTTAGGGTCATAAGTGTTTTCGTGAACCATAAGCTATGACTGGCTGTTTGTTATTACGAAGTTACTCTTATATAGGATTCTCTAGAAGACAGGGTGTAGATTATAACAATAATCTATCACACTCCACAACCAATGACTTTTCCTGCACAACTGCTTGCTCTGGCTCATAATCTCTGTGGTGAATTTGATAATCGAGAACAAGCTATTGCAGAGCCTCCTTGGTACGTTCACCTTTGTCTGTGGCACAGACCAGTTGCTCTATTTCAAGAAGACAGTCTCACTATCTTTGCTGAACAAGCCAATGTTGTCAACCTAGAGCAACCATACCGCCAGCGCATTATGCGACTTTTTCAAGGGAGTGACCCAGATGTACCCCTAAAAGTGCAGTACTATATGCTTAAAGACCAAAGTGCCCTGATCGGTGCTGGTCGCAATCCTGCTTTACTCAACACGCTGACACCCGGTCATTTAGAGTTGTTACCGGGTTGTGTACTTAATGTTACCCAGCAATTCTTAGCTCCCAATAGCTATAAGTTCGCTGCTACCCCACCTCCAGACACTCGTTGCTGCTTTACTGTTAGTGGTAATATCGTACAAGTTTCCTTAGGATTTGAGGTGACTCAGGATAAATTTCTGAGCTACGATAAAGGAATTGACTCTACGACTGGAAAAGCTACTTGGGGGGCGATTTTGGGATCCTACTGCTATACAAAGAGAGAACAGTACTGAGTTCTGAGTCAAGATTTTTCTGTTGCTGAGATGCATTCCTTAATTTAAAAGCTAAAGTGAGGAGTGTTGTGACAAAGCACTCAGTATTCAATACTCAGCACTGTCTTTAGCTAGCAATACTACGAGGTTCACCTTCTAAAGCCTCCTCCTCAGTTTCAAAAATTTCAAAAACTGTGTCCATCATAGTGACTTCAAATACCAGTTTGGCTTCTGGATGCACATTACAAATACGAAAACTGCCCTTAACTTTATCAGCATCACGCATTCCAGCTACTAAAGACGTCAGACCAGAACTATCTATAAAATTCACCTGAGAGAGATTTACCACGATATGACGACTGAGTTTGGAAATACACTCCTGCAACTTCAGACGAAATTGCCAAGCAGTGGTAATATCCAAGCGACTAGTCGGTGTTAAAACGATAACGGTATTACCGTCTTGGGTTGTATAAGTTTTTTGATCTATTTGTATCACCAAACCTTTCCTTGACACTCCTCTAGAAAGAGACTACGGTATAGTTTCGCCTTCATATGGCAAAAGCTATAACTCTTGTTTTTCCCACTATTCTCCACCTTTGTGTACTGGAATGAGTTCCAGACTTAGTGAGTTTAGCTAACCTGTGACAGCACTATGTAATGCTGTAGCCCGTGATTGGAAAGCTACAGCAACGACTGTCATCTTTATTGCTAAGTGCTTCTCTTTAGTAGTTTAACTCACTAAAGAAGTGGTGAGTGCTGAATATACCAGTGCCAATTTTTTAGTATTTAGTTTCTCATCGCAATCTATAGCGGTTTTCAATTGCACGCAATACAGTAGAGGCGTTACATGTAACGTCTCTAAACACCATTGTGTATTTGATATTGCGTATTTGATTCAAATGAGAATCGCTATAGACTTATAGGTGATTTATACTCAGTACTCGAAACTCATGACTTAGGACTACTGGGTATCCAGTTTACCCAGTCTTGAGGTTTGAGAAAGGTTTCGTACAATTGAGCTTCCGGGGAGTTTGGTTCAGGCTGATAACCGTATTGCCAGCGTACCAAGGGTGGTAGCGACATCAGAATTGACTCTGTACGTCCGTTGGTTTGCAATCCAAAAATGGTGCCTCGGTCATACACCAAGTTGAATTCTACATACCTTCCTCGGCGATACAGTTGAAAATTCCGTTGGCGATCGCCATATTCCATTTTGTGTCGCCTTTCTACAATTGGTATGTAAGCTGGCAAAAAGGCGTTACCACATTCTTGTACAAAAGCAAACAACTGTTCCCAACTGCGTGGTTCTTGTGTCCCAATTTGGTTACTGTAAATAGCTGCTGCACTATCTTTGTGAGGACCGCGATACAATGAACCCCGACGACCATCTTGGTAATCAAAAAATAGTCCGCCAACACCCCGCATTTCCCCACGGTGTTTTAGATAGAAATATTCATCACACCAACGCTTAAACACTGGGTAATACTCTGGGTGATGAGCATCACACGCCTGCTTGAATGTTTTATGAAAATGGATTGCATCTTCACTAAAGGGGTAATAAGGCGTTAAATCCGCACCGCCACCAAACCACCACACTGGTCCTGCTTCAAAATATCGATAATTGAGGTGAACGGTTGGTACGTAAGGACTGCGTGGATGTAACACCATTGAGGTGCCTGTCGCATAAAAATCGTGCCCTGCTGCTTCTGGGCGCTGCGCTAAGATTGAAGGCGGTAGATGGGAACCCCAAACTTCAGAAAAACCTACCCCAGCTTGCTCAAATATTGCACCCTCACACAAAATGCGCGATCGCCCTCCACCTCCTTCTGGACGTTCCCACACATCTTCTTGAAATTTCCCCACACCATCCAGTTCTGCCAAGGTTTGAGCGATTTGGTCTTGCAACTGTTTCATGAACTGACTGACTCTGGCTTTCGCATCAGTTGGTAGGGTTTGAGTAGATTCTGCTGGCAAAGTTGGGGTTTGGGAGTTGGTCATCATAGACTCAAGAACCTAAATTACAATTTTTGTGAAAGCAACAAACTTTTCAACTGAAAATTTATGAGCAACAGACACCATAAAGCAGGCTAAAATTGCCCAAAGAGCTATCCTTTCTATAGTCAAGCATTAAGACAATTGACGAGCATGACTACAATTAGTTATTTTCTCTCAAATGTGTGTATGCTTGTGTGTTTGTTGATTTTTTTCAAGTTGTTTATGTTTATGTAAAGCTCTAGGATTGATGCTAAACTCGCAAAAAACAAGTCTACAAGCACTTGCGACATAGAAAACTCAACACTTATCCAAAGAAGAATCTATGACTACATCCGCACTTAGGAGGCACAAATGCAGATGCTGACGATACCAGAGTTACCAAAAAGCGTGTAGGGAGGAGGAATAGGAAAATGGGAGATTGGTTATCCAAATTCGTCCACCGCAAACGTCGTCGGTTTTGCGCTTCTCTGGTGCGGACGTACCGAGAGATCAGTTCTGCTTCTGTGGATGAACTTTGGCAAAAAGTGGTTGATATAGCAGATGTTTCTTGGCATCCATTACTCAAAAGCACTAATGTCCCATATGGATTAGTACCTAAACCTGGACTGATCTATCAAGCGGTAACACGCTTGTCACCAATTCCCATTCGCATCTTTGTGGAACGTGTCAATCCTAGAGAGTTGCTAAGTTTCAGAGTGCTAGCAATTCCTGGTGTAGAGGAACGAGTGACTTATAAAGTAGAATCTACAGTCTGTGGCACTTGTTTGTCATATTCTGTAACACTACGTGGTTGGTTGTCGCCTTTTATTTGGCCTTTGTCCCGTCCCTACGCGGATCGCGTAGCACGAGCCTTAGTCGAAGCAGTTGAGGGAGCGACATTACAAGCAGTATCAGGGAAGCGAAAATCTCTCAAAGACGGTTGTTTAGATTTTTAGTTATTAGTCATTAGGAGCCACTGCGCCCTTCTCCCAAGGGGAGACGCCAAGGGCGATGGAGGTTCCTCAGAGGGGCGTGCAAGTGGCGCTCATGAGTCAAAGAGATACTGACTCTCAACTCACTGAATATGGACTATTGACTATTGACCTTAGACCCCCCAAAGTAGACTTTGGACTCATTAATTTAACAATCTAAAAGAGGCGCTGGCAGTTAAGACTCTAATAGATAAAAATGACTTTTTGTTAAAAATTATTGCAGTAGAAAGACTAAAAACATTATGTATGATATCCTTGATACCCATTCAGTCCTAGAAGTGTTGCGACCAGTGCAAGATCCAGAACTTCGCAAAAGTCTGGTAGACATGAACATGATTCGCAACATCAATATTGATGGTGGTAAGGTTAGTTTTACCTTAGTATTGACAACCCCTGCCTGTCCTTTGCGTGAATTTATTCTGGAAGACTGCCAAAAAGCTGTGAAACAGCTTCCAGGAGTTACAGAGGTATCCGTGGAGGTCACAGCGGAAACACCTCAACAAAAAGCTTTAAGCGATCGCACTGGTATTCCTGGTGTTAAGAATATCATTGCAGTTTCCAGTGGCAAAGGAGGCGTTGGGAAAAGCACGATTGCTGTGAATGTAGCAGTTGCTTTAGCTCAAACAGGGGCAAAGGTCGGTTTGCTTGATGCTGATATCTATGGTCCTAACGACCCTACTATGTTAGGACTAGGTGATGCTCAAATGATAGTGCGGTCAACAGAGAAAGGCGAGATTTTGGAACCAGCTTTCAATCACGGCGTCAAGTTAGTCTCAATGGGCTTTTTAATTGACCGAGATCAGCCAGTGATTTGGCGTGGACCAATGCTCAATGGAGTGATTCGCCAGTTTCTCTATCAAGTGCAATGGGGAGAAATAGACTATCTGATTGTGGATATGCCACCTGGAACAGGCGATGCTCAGCTAACATTGGCACAAGCAGTACCAATGGCGGGAGCAGTTATTGTTACGACGCCTCAAAATGTAGCACTGTTGGATTCTCGAAAGGGCTTGCGAATGTTCCAGCAGATGAATGTGCCTATCCTGGGAATAGTAGAAAACATGAGCTATTTTATTCCACCAGATATGCCAGATAAGCAGTATGACATTTTTGGTTCCGGCGGTGGCTCCAAAACTGCAGATGAGTTAGGAGTGCCGTTGTTGGGGTGTGTACCACTAGAAATTTCTACTAGAATTGGCGGTGATGCAGGTGTACCTGTCGTTGTTGCCCAAAGCGATTCAGCTAGTGCCCAAGCGTTAAAGGCGATCGCCCAAACAATTGCTGGCAAAGTATCAGTTGCTGCCCTGACATAACTTGACAGAAAAATTTGAATTTTCACCTGGTTGAAGTTGCTCAGCCTGGAATACAGATTGTTAGTTGTTCCTAAATTTAAAGTCTGACAGTTAAAGTTTTGTTTTAGTTTAAAAGCATACAATGTTGTTAAAACGTTCGCTCCCCAGAGTTCGTTGGAAGTATTGGGTTAAACCTTGGCAACAAGTAGATTGGTTGTTATTTTGTTTACCAATTGCTCTCACCATATTTGGCGGTATCATGATCCGCAGTACGGAATTGAATCAGGGACTCACTGATTGGTGGTGGCACTGGCTCATGGGGGGCATTGGTTTGACTATTGCCCTATTTATCGCCAGAAGCCGTTACGAACATTTAGTTCAGTGGCACTGGGTAACTTATGCCATAACCAACATTAGCCTGATCGCGGTCATGGTAGCTGGTCAAAGCGCTAAAGGTGCACAGCGATGGATAAATATTGCTGGCATTGCTGTACAACCTTCAGAATTTGCCAAAATAGGATTGATTATCACTCTAGCAGTATTGTTGCATAAACGCACTGCTTCTAGTCTGGATAATATTTTCAGAGCTTTGGCAATCACCGCTGTGCCTTGGGGATTGGTCTTCTTACAGCCAGACTTGGCAACATCACTAGTCTTTGGTGCAATTGTTTTAGGAATGTTGTATTGGGCAAATGCCAATCCCGGCTGGTTAATATTACTCGTTTCTCCGGCTATTGCAGCGATTTTGTTTAGCATACCTTGGCCGTTATCGGAAGAACCGATAGTTGTGTTCAACCAAATATCCCTAACAGCGTTAGGGTTAATCTGGTCAGCTACTATGGGGCTACTTGGCTTTTTAACTCTACCTGGGAAACAAAATGTCATTGGCGGTATAAGTGCTTTATCTCTGAACCTTTTAGGTGGAGAATTAGGAGTCTTTGCCTGGAACCATGTGTTAAAAGACTATCAAAAACTCCGCCTTACTAGTTTTGTTGACCCCGATCAGGATCCTCTGGGGTCTGGATATCACCTCATTCAATCTCGCATTGCCATTGGTGCTGGTGAATGGTGGGGATGGGGTCTTTTCAGAGGTCCTATGACCCAATTGAATTTTGTCCCTGAACAACATACAGACTTTATCTTCTCCGCAGTGGGCGAAGAATTTGGTTTTATTGGCTGTTTGGTCGTACTATTTGTCTTCTGCTTAATTTGCCATCGCCTATTGCATATTGCCCAAACTGCCAAAGATAACTTTGGTTCTTTGCTGGCTGTAGGTGTTTTGTCTATGATTGTGTTTCAGATGATTGTCAACATTGGTATGACTGTTGGCTTAGCACCAGTAGCGGGGATTCCCCTTCCTTGGGTGAGTTATGGTCGTTCGGCAATGCTAACAAACTTCATTGCCTTAGGGCTGGTAGAATCGGTAGCAAATTTTCGACAACGGCAGAAGTATTAGTTGATGAGAAGAACACAGAACTCACCAACGCAGAATGCAACTTGGGACCACCAAGATGAATCTAGGGGTTTGCTGCAAAGACGCGCTCCTTACAAAGCGCTCAGCATGAGCGTTCACTCCCATGTGGTCTCTTGTTCTTTCTTAGGTAATGATTCGTTAATAGCATTGGTAAATAGTACTAATACAAAGGTAGCTTGAGAAAGATTAAGCTATAAACAGGAAACAAGCAAGGGGAAAGACGATGATATTACCTGGAGCAACTGTTCGTGTCAAAAATCCACAAGACACCTACTATCGCTTTGAAGGACTTGTGCAACGCTTAAGTGATGGCAAAGTCGCTGTACTGTTTGAAGGTGGTAACTGGGATAAACTCGTTACCTTTCGCTTTTCGGAATTGGAAGTTGTAGAAACCACAGCAGGACGCAAAGCAGGTAAAAAGTGAGCCAGCGCTGCACCGACGTTTCCTGGAGGCGACGGGCGTTCCCGAAGGGTAGAAAGTAGAAAGGCAAAAGAAAGAGGAATAACTATCTTTTGCTTTTTGAATTTTGAATGAGCGAATTTTGAATTGCTTATGCGCCTTCCTCTACCACAGTTTGATAGAAGCGATCGCCACCCGAATCATTTTGCGGAGGTTATCCAGACTTCTAGTTGTGAATTTTTAGCTCAGTGTTTGGAACCCGACGATTTAAGCTTTCCCTCAATGCCTCCCTTTGGAAGCTGGGTACGTTCTGTTGATGAGGAGTCGGGCAATCAAGTTTATGCTGTAGTATATTATGCAACTACTATGCCCGTAGATTCCGTACATCGGGCAGTCGCTCTGGGATTGTCACTACAGGATTTACGAGAGGAACAACCTCAGATATTTGCTATGCTAAAAACAGAATTCCGTGCTGTGATTGTGGGATTTGAGCAACCCGCAGAAACTAGTTTTTCAAATGCTCGGGTGTATCAGTATCTGCCTCCTCGTCCTCCACAAGTTCATCAAGCGGTTTACCGATGCGAAAGCGAAGCAATTATAAAGTTCACCGAACAGCTAGATTTTTTGCGGACACTACTTTCTGTAAATGGTGCTCCTGTGGAGCCTTTAACCGCAGCCGCCATTCGAGAGGTTTATCAGTTACGCAAAGCTGATCGACAATGGATTATTAAAGCCGGACGTACCCTGAGCGTGTTGCTTAAAGACGACTATGATCGCTTGCGGTTCATTTTGAGCCAGATTCACCCATAGGTAGTTAGTTTTTAAATAGTCGTTTAGGTAGCCTAGAGAAAATTTTTGGATTTGATTTTTTTTCTAGAAGTAACTTTTGCAATTGAATAGATTCAGCGATTACGCTTAAGGTAATCAAAGCCTCACTATCGCCAATTCTGTGTCCTACCTATGGAACTCATCTCACAAGTTCTTGCGCTGGAACCAACTTCCCAAGTTCTCGCCAAGGAACCAATCGTTCCCTTTGCTATTTTATTGGTAGTCATTTTAGTCGTACCCATCCTGTTTGAGCGGTTGCGATTACCAGGATTAGTAGGTTTGTTAGCTTCCGGAGTCGTACTTGGTCCTTACGGCTGGAATTTATTACAAACAGAATCAGCGATGATGACTCTGCTATCAAATATTGGGTTAGTTTACTTAATGTTTGTAGCAGGATTAGAAATAGATATACAGCAGTTTCGTCGCACTAAAAATCAGTCGTTAGGGTTTGGTAGCTTGAGTTTCTTGGTTCCTCTAGTAGCGGGAACTTTTGTTGGGTGGATTTTTGGCTTTGACTGGAATTCGTCAATATTAATTGGCTCTTTATTCGCATCTCATACCCTTTTGGCGTATCCCATTATTAATCGCTTGGGAGTCGTCAATAACAAAGCGATAACTGTTACTATTGGTTCCACTATTTTTACTGATATTGCTGCCCTGTTAGTGTTAGCCGTCTGTGTAGCCATGAGATCTGAGCAATTCAGCTTTGAGCGGCTCATTATGTTGGTAAGTTTATTAACACTCTACTCGGTTGTCGTTTTGGTAGGTTTTGATTGGGCAGGTAAAGAATTTTTTCGGCGCTCTGGTGATGATGAAGGAAATCAATTTTTATTTGTGTTGCTCTGTGTGTTTCTTGCTGTCGTAGGAGCACAATTCATTGGAGTAGAAAAAATTGTTGGAGCCTTTTTAGCAGGGTTGGCTGTTAATGAAACTGTAGGAGAAGGTCCAGTTAAAGAAAAGGTAGTGTTTGTTGGTAGTGTGCTATTTATTCCTATCTTTTTTGTTAACCTTGGCTTGCTCATTAATGTGCCTGCCTTTTTACAAAGCATTGATACCTTACAGCTAACTTTCTTCATTATTATCGGTCTTATAGCAAGTAAATTTATCGCTGCTTTTTTGGCAAAACTGGTTTATCGCTACAACTGGCAGGAAACGCTAACAATGTGGTCGTTATCTATGCCTCAAGCAGGTGCAACGTTAGCAGCAACGTTAGTGGGATATCGAGCTGAGCTACTTGATTTTAGGGTATTGAACAGCGTTATTGTCCTCATACTCATCACTGCAACTTTAGGACCGCTCATGACCAGCAGAATCGCTGTAGGTTTGACTTCCTCTGCAATGAAGGAGCAACGAACTGTCAATCCATCTTACCAAAAGCAAGAAGAAAGAGATAACTCATACACTATAGTGGTACCTGTCTACAATCCCCAGACACAGCAGCATCTCATTGAAATGGCGGCATTGTTAGCACGACAATCTAATGGCAAAATTGTACCGCTAGCGATCGCAACAGCTTTTGCTCGCATGGATGCACCCCAATTAGAAGCTTCTGTGCAAAGAAGTCAGCGGTTACTGACAAAAGCAACAGCACTTAGTCAAGTATTGGGAGTGGAAGCACAACCATTGCTGAGAATTGACGATGCTTTTGCCCAAGGAATTAGCAGGGCTTCTCGAGAACAAAAAGCTAGTTTGATTGTTATGGGTTGGGGTAAACGTACTGGATTCAAAGCACGTTTATTTGGTAACGTCATTGATAATGTTTTATGGGCATCCCATTGTCCGGTGGCGGTGACGCGTCTAGTGGAATCACCAAAAAAAATTCAGCGCATCTTGGTACCATTGGAAAATTTGATGACACCTTCATTGCAGCCTGTAAAATTTGCCCAAATTTTAGCAGATGCAAATGAAGCACAAGTTACCGTGCTGAATGTCTGCGAACGCCGTACGAGTTCAAGTAAAATTGCTTGGAGGCGATCGCAACTCTCTCTACTGATTTCTAGATTGGCACTGCAAAATCCACCAGAAATCCAAATTATAGCTCATGAAAATACTGCTCAAGCGATTTTGCAAGCAGCAAGACTATATGACTTAGTTGTATTACCTTTTATACGTAATCGCACTGTTCCTGGGGGGTTAGCTATTAGCGATGTCACAACTCAATTGGCGAAGCAACTCACCTGCTCAATTGTCATGCTTGGAGAACCTCAACGTACTCAAGCTGTTGTTATACCAACTGAAGTGACTAGTAGTACCACAGCTACCATATCAGAGGGAATTGTGTGATTCAAGATGCTTATTCTTTGTGTTTTTAATGAAAAATCAAAGTGGGAAAAAACGAATTGTGTATAATTTGTTATTTGTTGAATAGCTAAAAATATTTACTGAAAGGCAAAGTATTTAGTCAAGAAATTGACTACCTTTACATACGTAAAAACAACTTTGTATTTTATACGAGAAACTTCATTTTTTAAAGATTTGGTAAATTCTTGCTTAAAAGCCTACATTTTCCTAGAAGATTTTGTTATTTTTCTAGTTGATATTTGAAGTCAAAAGGTACATATAACAAAAAAGCATTCACGGGCAAATTACTATGTTTAACAAAGCCTTCTCAATTACCCACACTGTAATTTGTTTGAGTTTGAAGGCTGGGTAGTTTAAAATACAAGCGCAATTACCACTGCAAATATCTGTAAATAACTGGGGAACTATGAGAATTTTGGTCACGGGCGGTGCTGGGTTTATTGGCTCCCATCTCATCGACCGATTAATAGCTGGTGGGCATGAAGTCATTTGCTTGGATAACTTTTACACAGGACACAAACGAAACATACTCAAGTGGTTGGATCATCCTTTCTTTGAAATGATCCGCCATGACATTACTGAACCAATTCGCTTGGAAGTTGATCAAATCTACCATCTGGCTTGTCCAGCTTCCCCAGTGCATTACCAGTACAACCCTGTGAAAACAGTTAAAACTAACGTCATGGGGACGCTAAATATGTTGGGGTTGGCTAAACGTGTAAAAGCACGACTTTTGTTAGCTTCAACTAGTGAAGTCTATGGTGATCCAGAAGTTCATCCTCAAAGCGAGGAATACTGGGGTAACGTTAATCCCATTGGAATTCGTTCGTGTTACGACGAAGGTAAAAGAATTGCTGAAACTTTGACATTTGATTATTACAGACAAAATAAAGTTGATATTCGAGTAGCCCGCATATTTAACACTTACGGACCTAGAATGCTAGAAAACGATGGTCGAGTCGTGAGCAACTTTATCGTTCAAGCATTGCGGGGTATTCCTTTAACCGTTTACGGAGATGGTTCGCAAACCCGTAGTTTTTGCTACGTATCAGATTTGGTAGACGGACTGATACGACTCATGAATAATGAATACATTGGTCCAGTCAATTTGGGAAATCCTGATGAATACACGATATTAGAATTGGCGAAAACAGTGCAAGACTTGGTGAACCCCGACGCACAAATAAAGTTTGAGCCATTACCTTCTGACGATCCACGTCGCCGTCGTCCCGACATTACAAGAGCAAAAAGTTGGTTAAATTGGGAACCTACTATTCCTTTGCAACAGGGGTTGAAACTAACTGTAGAAGATTTCCGGAACCGCCTCAAGAATGCTAAGTCCTGAGTCCTATACTCACCAACTTCAAAGAGAAAAATGTCTTCTGAAAAACTCTAACCCCAAAAAGCGAGGATTTGCACAAAATGCGTGTTTGCGTCATCGGTACTGGTTATGTAGGTTTGGTAACAGGTGCTTGCTTAGCTCACATCGGACATGATGTTATTTGTGTAGATAACAACGAAGAGAAAGTCAAGATAATGAAGTCTGGGCAGTCGCCTATCTTTGAGCCTGGACTATCAGACATTATGCAGTCTACCATTAACACAGGTAAAATTCAGTTCTCAACGGACTTGGCAGCAGGAGTCGCCCACGGAGAAATTTTATTTATTGCAGTGGGAACACCACCTTTACCAACTGGAGAGAGTGATACCCGTTATGTTGAAGCGGTAGCCCGTGGTATTGGTGCTCATTTAGACGGTGGGTATAAGGTGATTGTGAATAAGTCCACAGTGCCCATTGGTTCGGGAGACTGGGTGCGGATGATTGTCTTGGATGGCATAGCCGAACGCCAAAACACACTCATCACTGCAGGTGGATCGCCAAGCTACGATAAATTGCCTGAGATTACAGCTGAGTTTGATGTCGTCAGTAATCCAGAGTTTTTGCGGGAAGGTTCGGCAGTGTATGATACCTTCAACCCTGACCGCATTGTTCTGGGAGGCAACTCTCCAAGAGCGATCGCCATGATGCAAGAACTGTATGCCCCGATTGTTCAGCGCAAGTTTGCAACTGACTCATCTCTACCCCCAGTGTCAGTGCTGGTTACAGACTTGAGTTCAGCAGAGATGATTAAGTATGCTGCTAATGCTTTCTTAGCAACCAAGATTAGTTTCATTAACGAAGTTGCAAACATTTGCGATCGCGTTGGTGCTGATGTTACCCAAGTGGCAAAAGGTATCGGTTTAGACTCCCGTATTGGTAACAAATTCTTAAATGCTGGCATTGGTTGGGGTGGTTCCTGCTTCCCCAAAGATGTTGCTGCACTCATTCATACCGCAGATGACTACGGTTACGAGACACAGTTGCTCAAAGCTGCAGTCAGTGTTAACGAACGCCAGCGTGTGCTTGCTATTGAAAAACTCCAGCAAGCCCTGAAAATTCTTAAAGGGAAAACTGTGGGATTGCTAGGTTTAACCTTCAAGCCTGATACTGATGATATGCGTGATGCTCCAGCGCTCAACATCATTGAACAGTTGAATAGATTAGGAGCTAGAGTTAAGGCATATGACCCAATTGTTTCTCAAACAGGTATGCGTCATGGTCTTTCTGGTGTGCTGGTAGAAACCGATGCTGAAAGACTTGCTGATGGCTGCGACGCTTTGGTGCTTGTGACAGAATGGCAGCAGTTCAAAAACTTGGACTACGTTAAAATGGCACAATTGATGAGTCATCCTGTCATGATTGACGGTCGTAACTTCCTTGATCCTGAGACGATGGTTAGGGCAGGCTTCCAATATGTAGGTATTGGTCGCTCTAATCGCTAACTTTATATTTTCTTAGTTGCATGCATCACAAGGTAGGGGCACAGGAGGCTCCATTGGTGTCAACTTAACGTTCAAGCCTTGACTCCACGTTGATTTGACCTCACCCTGCCCTGTCGGGCATCCCTCTCCTTCAAGGATACTGCTGGCGAATGAGGGGTGTGACCCCTCAATAGGATAAAGGTAATAAGCAAAATGCAACTTTTAGAGAGATGATACAAAAAGTTGAGTAAGGGAGTTGCATCTGCGTATGACACTGCATCCAAGAAACCATTGGGTTGTACCAGAAGAAACAGCACGAGTGGCACGTGCGTCGTTCCCAAAAGGTAATGTGTACATGACAATGTACGACGAATTAGGGACATTATATACCTGCGTCAAAGTACGCAAAAAGCAGTCTTGATTGATTTTGGTCTGATATCAAGTTCGGATGATTAGTTATCATTGCAGTCCTCGTGTTACCCCTCCCCAACCCTCCCCTTGCTAAGGGGAGGGTGCCCGATAGGGCGGGTGGGGTATTTCGGGATTTATAAGTGATTAAGCGAACTTGATATAATGAGTCCTTGCAAATAATCGAACTCATCCTGTTCCAAGAAATATTCAACTTTTGCCATAAAATTATTGGTTAACCCATACTGGCGGATTCCTAACCGCTCAAGGCGCATTTGTAACACAACCTCAATGTAGTTAATGATGCTCACATGATTGCAAATGGGGCAACACGCGATCAATGAAGAATCTGTTTTTACGGATAAGCAGCGCATCGCCTCTCACATTTTTCCAGAGTTGACTTTTTCCGTAGAGCAAGTTTTAGCAGCAGGTAAGGTTGGTTAATGAGTTGTTAGACGCATGACAACCCTTAACAATGAGAGAAAGAACTAACAACTAACCGCTAACATCTACTTATGAGCTTCCGTGACGAGTTTAAACTGCTGCTACGCGCCCGCTACCCCTTAATTTACATTCCAACATATGAAGAGGAGCGCCTTGAGGGGGCTATCAGGGAAGAAGCAACGAATCAAGGTAATCGTCCAGTGTATACTTGGGATTTTGTGGATGGTTATCAAGGTAATCCCAATGATGCAGGTTTTGGTGTGCGTAACCCTCTACAAGCTTTGGAATTTGTCGAAAAACTCCCAGCTTCTGTGCCTGCAGTGTTTATTTTACGAGATTATCATCGGTTTTTAGAAGATGTGGCGATCGCCCGCAAACTCCGCAACCTCGCCCAACTCCTGAAGTCCCAACCAAAAAATATCGTGTTACTGTCGCCAAGAATTGCCATTCCTGACGACTTAACGGAGGTTCTGACAGTCCTCGAATTCCCCTTACCCGCAGCAGCTGAAATTAGAGTAGAAGTAGAACGCCTGTTAGCTGCGACTGGTCACTCTCTTCCTGGTAGAGTTTTAGATGACTTGGTGCGCTCCTGTCAAGGGCTATCGATGGAACGCATTCGTCGAGTTTTGGCAAGAGCAATAGCTACCCATGGAGAACTACAACCAGAAGACGTCGATTTGGTTTTGGAAGAAAAGCGTCAAACGATTCGCCAAACTCAAATCCTCGACTTTTACCCCGCCACAGAGCAAATTTCTGATATTGGTGGATTGGATAACCTCAAAGACTGGCTTTTGCGTCGGGGTGGCGCTTTTACCGAAAAGGCGCGACAATACGGTTTACCGCACCCCCGTGGTTTGCTGTTGGTAGGAATTCAGGGAACTGGAAAATCGTTAACCGCCAAAGCGATCGCTCATCACTGGCACTTACCTTTGTTGCGTTTGGATGTGGGAAGATTATTTGGGGGTTTAGTCGGTGAGTCGGAATCCCGCACGCGACAAATGATACAAGTCGCCGAAGCCCTTGCTCCTTGTGTTTTGTGGATAGATGAGATAGACAAAGCCTTTTCGGGACTTGGTAGCAAAGGTGATGCAGGAACAACGAGCCGTGTTTTTGGTACATTTATTACCTGGTTAGCCGAAAAAACCTCACCCGTGTTTGTTGTTGCTACCGCCAACGATATCCAAGCACTACCACCAGAAATGCTGCGAAAAGGGCGGCTTGATGAAATTTTCTTTGTTGGTTTACCCACCCAAGAAGAGAGAAAAGCAATTTTTACTGTACATTTATCTCGACTGCGCGCCCATAACTTGAAAAATTATGATATCGACAGGTTAGCTTACGAAACACCTGATTTTTCTGGCGCAGAAATTGAGCAAACTCTGATTGAAGCAATGCACATCGGATTTAGCCAAAATAGGGACTTCACCACAGATGACATTTTAGAATCTGCCAGTCAGATCATACCTTTAGCACGAACTGCCACTGAACAAATTCAGAAATTGCAAGAATGGGCTGCTGCTGGTAGAGCACGTCTGGCTTCCAAACACAGTCCTTTAAGCGATCGCATTCAACGCCAGCTCCAAGAATGAGCTATAAATTTATGAATTATGAATAATCAAAAATTTCATAATTCATAATTTATAATTCATAAATTTGTAGGGCGAGGTTGTCACTATGGTAATTGTTAACGTACTAAAATATACACTTGGGATTTTATTGGCGATCGCTATTTTAGCTGGCAGCGGATTCGCTACTGCTCTGTATTTAATGAATCGAACTTCTGCACCCCCCGCCAAACCCATTTTCGCCAATGATAGCTCTTCTGTGAAAGGGCAAAATCCAAAAGCGACTGTGGCTAAAGGAACCAAAGAAACCTCTGCGACTCAAGCTAAGAGTGAAACCTCACCCAAACCAACTCCCACGCCTACGCCATCTCCAAAGTCATTACCACCAGGAGCTTATCAAGCGCGTATCACTTGGAATCAAGGCTTGGTTTTGCGAGCCGAACCAAAGCAAGATGCTGAACGTGTTGGTGGGATTGGGTTTAATTCAAAAGTGATTGTTTTGGAACAAAGCGATGATAATCTCTGGCAAAAGATTCGCTTGAAAGGTAGTGAAAAAGAAGGTTGGGTAAAAGCAGGTAACACCCGAAAAGTTAACGAGGAGGATTCACAGCGGACAGAACAGACTGAGCAAACAGACCAAGAACAGTAAAATTTTACATAATTATACAAAATTTAACACCAAAATTCACACCAATTGTTGGAGATGAAATGTATCCGGAAAGTATCTGCTTGGCGCGAGTTCACGGGTGAAGATTGTGCTGGACAAGTGCGCGAGGCAGTTTGGGCAGCGCGGGATAGGCTAGAAGCAGAGTGATACGAGAAATATTATGCAAGCTTACAAACTCAAGAGGAAAGTCGATACAGCAGGTAACTTAGTGATTACCGAACCCGTTCAAATCCCAGCCGGAGATGTGGAAGTGATTGTGTTGCAGGCTGTTGAAACGGCTGCTAATTCCACAGTTCTAGAAACCGAGTCACAACCAGAAACACCCAAGAGAAAGTCAAGAGTGAAAGCATTTGAGGGTTTATTTGAAAATGCTCCTCCCGTTCCACCTGACTTTGATCCAGATCAGGCTAAGTGGGAGTATTTAAAGGAAAAACATAACTTGTGAAAGTCCTGCTAAACACTGACATCACAACAAGCTGTCGTTAGGAATGCACAAGCTGTCGTTAGATCACAACAAGCTGTCGTTAGGAATGCACAAGCTGTCGTTAGATCACAACAAGCTGTCGTTAGGAATGCACAAGTTGTCGTTAGATCACAACAAGCTGTCGTTAGGAATGCACAAGTTGTCGTTAGATCACAACAAGCTGTCGTCACATCACAATAAGTTGTCGTTAGATCACAACAAGCTGTCGTCACATCACAATAAGTTGTCGTTAGATCCGAATAATATGTTTATTTAACTGCATTCGATATCAGTAATATATAGCAATCCTAAATCATTTGTAAAATTCTCTCTTCTCTCTTTTCTTGGCGCTCTTCTCCTGGCGGAGACGCTGCTTTGTAAGTCCTGCGGACAGGCTTGCGCCAACGCCTCTGGCGTCGCCCTTTGGGCGAAGGCGTCTTGGCGGTTGATAATTTTTACAACTCAAATAGGACTGCTATATGGAAACCCAACTCACCGCCAGCGAAATCAACGAAAAGCGGCAATTGTTGCACGATTACAGCCCTGCAATTGAGGCGTTGGTTATCTTAGAAAAAAACAATGGTAGCCTTGATACCAGTTTTGATGAACTGTGGGAACAGAAAAACAGGATTCAAACTTATGGCAAAAAATCTCTCTGGCGAGTCACGCTTGGTGAACTCCGCAAAGAACTCTGCGGAGATGATGGGTTTCGCATTAAGGTAAAAGAATACACTAATAATCCTGGCAGTGCGCCTTTGTTGACGGGGTTAATTGTCTCGCTTATCGGTATAGCAGGGGCACACGGATTGCCAATTGATCCAGCGATCGCTACTATTGTTGTTTTATACATTGTCAAAATCGGACTCAATATTTTTTGCGAATACACTGAGGCTGATAGGAAATCGTGAGGGGGATTCACAGCAGACAGAACAGACTGAGCAAATAGAGCAGAAAAAGTAAAAATTGACACAAAGCTTCACCATCAAATGTATCCGGAAAGTCTGTGCTCTTGCGCTCTGGCTGTACTAATGGTTAGTTCACTGCATTTGATTCAGCAACGGACGAGCTAGGAAAAAGCTAGAAATTGATTTAGCATCTACAAGCTCGCCTTCCAGAATAGATTTCTCCAGTTCTTCTGGTGTGAAAAACACTGTTTCCAAATCCTCGTCTTCGTCTTGTGCTAGTGCTCCCTCCAACTTTTCCAAATCTTGTGCTAAGTAAGCATAAATGATTTCATCAGAATAGCCTGGAGCGAGGAAAAACTCTCCTAGCTTTTGCCACTTTTGAGCGCGGTAACCAGTTTCTTCCTCTATTTCACGCTGAATTGTCTCTAGGGGATCTTCGTTTGGTTCCACTGTACCTGCAGGAAACTCTAACACTCTTCCTTGAACCGCAAAACGATACTGGCGCACGAGTATCAGTTTACCTTCTGAAGTTATGGGTACAGCCAGAGCGCCACCTGGATGACGAATGCATTCCCACTCTCCCTCTGATGTGTTAGGTAAACGTAAGCGATTGACCTCAAAATCAAATCTGCGCCCTTTATAGTACAAGCGCTGTTTCAACAGCTGGGGTAATTCTCTACCTAATGGCATAGTTCAGTTATCAGTTATCAATGGGCAATGGGCAATGGGCAATGGGCAATGCTAGATAAGCTAAAACATATTTAACTTGCATATTGTTAATTTTGGAGAAAAAGCGTCAATCCTTCTCCCCTGCTCCTCTGCTCCTCCGCCCCTCTGCTGTCTAAATGTGCAAATTAGATGCGTAACAGCTTAACTGTTCCCTGTTCCCTGTTCCCTGTTCCCTGTTCCCTGTTCCCTGTTCACTGATTTAACACTTTAGGAGGATGTTGAAATTAGTGTTATCTGTATTAGGGTTGGTAAAATCAGTAGCCTACTAATAAGTGTACTTCAGTACAGTCTACATCTTTAACCAGCTCTTTAATAGTACAACCAGAAATTGGTTCTACCCAATCTGGAGCAATTTCTACGAGTGGTACTAACACAAACGCTCGCTCCCGCATTCTTGGATGGGGAATCTGTAGGTTTGGTGTGTTCAAAATTAAGTCATCATATAGCAATAAATCCAAATCTAGGGTGCGTGGTCCCCAACGTTGTTGTCGCACACGTCCAAATTTATTTTCTATTTGTAATAAAGTTTTTAATAACAACTGTGGTATCATTTCTACTCGCAGTATTACGGCTCCGTTGATGTAATCTGGTTGTGGCGGACCTACAGCTTTCGTTTTGTACCAACTGGATTTGGCTTCTAAGATAATTCCAGGTGTTTGAGCTAAAGTTTCTATCGCTGCTTCCAAAATGGCACGAGAATCACCAAGATTACTGCCAAGGGCAATTGCACTACTCATCTTCATGAAGCAAGGCATTCTGTTTTTTTTGTTTCAGATTTTTTTACAAAACTATTGCTTGAAACAAGAATCAAAGATAAACTTTGTATAAATAATAACGCCAAATTTCAACAAGGATTCTGCCAAAAAGAGCATATCCAATCATTCGTGGAGTGATATACTATCACGGATGTGGTGCAATAATCTAAAAACTTTTCATGGTGGTTAGATTGCAACTGCTTGAAGCGAGGAATTAACGTGGTTAAGTTTACCTCCTGGTTCAAGGAACGACCAGCAAAGTCGAGTGACGCTGATAAGGAGCAACCAGGATCGCCGCCTGGGAATCAAAACGAGAACGAGGAATCGATAAATGAGAAGACAACATCATCAACAAAGCTGATAAGGCTAAACCAATTGCTGAACCAGATACTTTCCAAACTTCCGCTCAGTAATAAACCGCTTTATCGTCGCTACTGGTTTTGGGCAGGTTTGGGTATAAGTAGTGGAATGATTGCGATCGCTTATGGTATTCGGGCAATAGACCAAAGTTTACCAGATAAAGCTGAACTCAACGCAATTGTTCGAGAGCGTACACTGACTATTAAAGCTGCTGACGGTAGGATAATACAACAGCAAGGTGAAGCAACTAGAGAACAGTTAAAGATAGAGGAAATACCAGATAAACTCATAAAGGCTTTTATTGCTTCAGAAGATAGAAGATTCAACGAACACAATGGAGTTGATCCTCAAGGAATTGTGAGAGCAGTTTTAAATAATGTGCGATCGCAAAACGTGGTGGAAGGTGGTAGTACCATCACGCAACAGCTGACAAGAATTCTCTTCCTCAAACAAGAGAAAACTTTCTGGCGCAAGCTTAAAGAAGCTCGTTTAGCACAAAAAATGGAAGAGCAATTATCCAAGGACGAGATTCTGGAACGTTACCTGAATTTGGTGTATCTGGGTTCTGGAGCTTACGGTATCGCAGATGCAGCATGGGTTTACTTTAGTAAATCTGTGAATGAACTCACATTGGGTGAAATGGCGATCATTGCAGCATTACCTCCTGCCCCAAATCGCTTTTCACCACAAGTAAATGCAGAAGCGGCAAAACAGCGACGAAATTTGGTACTGCAACGGATGCTGGAAGATAAATACATTACAGCAGCCGAAAAACAAACAGCAACTGCAGAACCAATTAACCTCAAACCCAGTTCACCCAAGCGATGGCAAGTAGAGGCTCCTTACTTTATTGGCTACATTCAGAAAGAATTGCCCAAGTATGTTTCCCCTGAAGCACTCAAAGCAGGTGGTTTTACCGTGGAAACAAGCCTAAACTTGAATTGGCAGAAGGCGGCAGAAGCGACTGTGGCAAAAACGCTACGAAATGAAGGTCGTTGGGAGAACTTTAAGCAGGCGGCTTTGGTTGCTATTGATCCCCGTAATGGCGAAATTAAGGCAATGGTTGGGGGAAAAGATTTTGGCAAGAACCAGTTTAATCGCGTGACTCAAGCACAACGTCAGCCAGGATCAACGTTCAAGGGGTTTGTTTATGCTGCTGCTATAGCAAGCGGGAAAAACCCCTACGATAACTACCTTGATGCGCCCCTAGTGATAGATGGTTATGAACCAAAAAACTTCGATGAAGGCTACCGAGGCTGGTTAACCATGAGAGACGCCCTCACCAAATCAGTCAACATTGTTGCTGTGAGAGTGCTCATGAAAGTAGGTTTTGACCCAACTATCCAACTTGCTCACAAGATGGGGATTCAATCTGAACTGAGACCAATGTATTCCTTGGCACTTGGTTCCTCAGAAGTGAATCTGCTGGAGTTAAGCAGTGCTTATGGTTCCTTTGCGACGAGAGGGTTGCACGTAGAACCTCATGGTATTACCCGCATCCTTGACCGTCGCGGTAAGGTCATTTGGTCTGCTAACTTCAAGCAACAGCGTGCGATCGACGCTGAAAGTGCGGCTATTATGACCTGGATGCTCCGCAACGTGGTGCAAAATGGAACTGGTCGTGCTGCTCAATTAAGTAGACCTGTTGCTGGCAAAACTGGCACAACTGATGATGCGCGCGATTTGTGGTTCATTGGCTATATTCCTCAGATGGTAGCAGGGGTTTGGTTAGGAAATGATGACAATAAACCTACTTGGGGTAGCAGTGGGAGCGCTGCTTACACTTGGCATGAATTTATGGAAAAAGTGGTCAAGGAAATACCCGTGGAAAAGTTTCCTGAAAAACCCAAGTTAGAAGGTCGAAAAGGCACGATTAAAGCAAAACCTATCAAGCCCAGGCGAATTGTCAATCACTCTATCAGCTCTTACCAGCAATCTGATGAAGAAGATAATAGCAGGTCATATAGACGACGAAATCAACAAGTAAGTTCTGATGATAGTGATGAAGAGCGTTCATCTAGAAGACGCAGATATAGAAGAGCCAATTATCAGGAGGAGCAACAACAGGAAAGACCAAGAAGGCGCTATAGTCGTCGTTATCGTAGCGAAGAATCAAGTTCTAGTAGTGAGTCATCCTCACAATCGTATCGTCGCTCACGGCGCAATAGAACAGTAGACTCTGATTCTTCAACTCCAACAAGGCGTAGACAAGAGTATACATCCCCTGCAAACACTTCTTCACCTCCAACACGTTCTTGGCGGGAAAGACTTAGACCTACGCCATCTTCACACACAGGTTCTGAACGCTAAAGCTGAGATGATCCTCGCTTACGCTCAAATTCAAAATTCACGGATTCAAAAAAATTAATGAATTTTGAATTTTTCTTTTTTGAATTCTTTTACCTTAAAGTTGAGCGAAGCGTGTATCATAAACGCTAAATCTTTATTTGTAGTAATTAATGACTAATGACCAATGACTATTACAGTTATCTCAAATTCTCGTGACGCAAGTTGTTTTAGAAAACGTTTATAAAAGTTTTTCCCCTCGTAGAGGAGAAAGTGTTGCATCCCAAATACAACCCTCTGTTACATCTGGGAAGCAAGACGATATAGTTGTTCACCGTGGAGAAAGTGTCAATGTTTTACGACGGATTAACCTAACAGTAGCAGATGGTGAATTTATGGTGCTGGTGGGACCTTCCGGTTGTGGGAAAAGCACTCTTCTGCGGATAATTGCTGGGTTGGAAGTGATGACAGGAGGCAATATTTGGATAGGCGATCGCCTAGTCAATGATTTGCCCCCCAAGGAACGAGACATCGCAATGGTGTTTCAAAATTACGCCCTCTATCCCCACATGAGCGTGTATGACAACATTGCTTTTGGGCTGCGACGCCGGAGTGCAGGACAAGGGGCAATGGGCAATGGGCAACGGGTAATGGGCAATGCTCGATTAAGAGTTCCCAGTTCTGGGTTTCCAATGCCCAATTCCCAATTCCCAATTCCCAATTCCCATCTTCGTGATTGGGTAGAAAACTTGTTCGTGGGAATGACAAAGGGGCTTCCCAAGGGATTGAGATATATTTCTGACAGAGAACGGGTTGTGGATGAGCAGGTGCGTACTGTTGCTCAACTGTTGCAAATTGAAGCGCTGTTAAATCGGTTACCTAAGCAACTGTCTGGGGGACAAAGGCAAAGAGTCGCATTGGGAAGAGCGATCGCACGTAATCCCCAAGTGTTTTTGATGGATGAGCCGCTTTCTAACTTGGATGCGAAACTCCGCGCTCAAACCCGCGCCCAAATTGTGAAACTACAACGTCAGTTGGGTGTCACGACAATTTATGTGACTCACGACCAAACAGAAGCTATGACGATGGGCGATCGCATTGCTATCCTCAATCACGGTCAACTACAACAAGTTGCATCTCCCTTAGAACTTTACAATCATCCTGTCAACGTCTTTGTTGCGGAATTTATTGGCTCACCACCGATGAATTTTATCCCTGTGGAATTCCATGCTCCTCTGTTGATTACCAATGGTGATTTTCGCCTTACTTTACCAGAAGTATGGGGAAATGCATTGCAAAAATACGATGGGCGAACACTCATTTTAGGCATTCGTCCAGAACACCTCATTTTGAGTGTACCTGCAAATAAGAATTGGAGTGTGCAAGTGGAATTAGTAGAAAATCTGGGAAATGAGACATATATTTCCACAAAACTTCTCGAACCAGGTTTTCAAAAATCTGCCTTTGAGACTAACGAAGTGCAAGTGCGAGTTCCTCCAGAGCGTTTTGTGTCTTGTGGCGAGCAACTGTGGTTATCTTTGACACCAGAAAAACTGCACTTTTTTGACCCAGAAACGGAATTGGCGATATTTCCAAAGTAGTCAATAGTCGCGCTTATAGCGACTGTTGACTGTTCAAACTTTTCACAAAGGCTTGATGCTCTTGTGTTTGTAGCCCCTGCTGAAGAACAGCTAAAACTTCAATCATATTCCCCTCTCGCAAAGCAGGGACTGCTAACCATAATCCAGGGAAAATATAAGAGCGAATCACTCCAGCTGCATCCGGTTCTAACGAGATATATAACCCTTCCTTAAGCCTGAACCAATCCAGGCGGTTTTCATAAATTTGCCAAACAATATATTCTTGTACTCCATTGCGGCGATAGGCATTAAGTTTGTCTTTTAAGTCATAAGAGGCACTACTGGCAGCAATTTCTACAATCAGTTCTGGTGCTCCTTCAACATAATCATCATCACTGATGCGAGAATTGCCTCCCACCTCTGGTTCTAATCGTAATAGAGCATCAGGTTGAGGTTCATTATCAACATCAAGACGTACAGTGGCGTTGTCACCCATGTCTACTCCTGGTGTTGCAACCCAGTAAGTCGTCAACCAAGCCATAACTTGGGCATGAGGTCTACCGTGATTTCTAATCCGCACTGGTGAAGCCAAGTACACAACTCCTTCAATTAATTCTGCTTTCTTAATATGTGGCATTTTTGTATAGCGTCGCTCGAATTCTTGGCGAGTGAGGCGATCGCCACTTTCCAACGGGGGAAGTTTGAAATTAGTAGACGTAGCTGACATAGAAAATACTCATCTCTACGCTTTTATTTTCGCTCAGTCATGACCTAGTACCGCAAGGCGGAATTCGCTCATTCAAAATTCAAAATTCAAAATGAAGACAGCGTAAGCGTTTCATCGATTTGGAATGGGTGGTTTATTTACGCCGTGCTGTACTAGTGCGATGAAAAATCAAGGTTTGGTAGGAAGTAGAGACAAAGGAGTCGTAACCAAAAAACGCGATCGCTTGTTAAATGTTTAAACATTATTACCGTCAGTTTGGGGAGAGATGACCAATGGCTCATAGCCATTAGTCATTAGTAGTAACTAACTATACCTCAGCCACCACTTGTTCCTGTTCTCTTTCAACAAACATCTGCACACGAGCACGATACTGTCTTAAAGATTCATCTACCCAGTCGCGATCATTACTGTTGGCATACAAGTGTACTATTGGTTCACTGGCATCTGGCAACACTAACACCCAACTGTCATCATAGAACTGACAAATTTTCACCCCATCAATTAATTCTAGATTTTGAGCTGGGTGAGTTTCCACTAAGTAGCGCATCAATGCTCCCTTGACAGTCCAAGGACAACGTACTGTATAAGCTTTGTGAACCACACGAGGTAATTCTGATCGTACAGAGGCGAGAGAGCGCTCCTGTATCGTCAACATTTCAATCAGTTTTGCCGTGCAGAACATAGCATCAAATCCTGGATGCAATTGCGGGAAAATAAAGCCAATTTCGCCACTACCTCCCAACACCACATTGGAATTTTTCTGACAAGCCTCCATTAATGCTGTGGGATTTGCCTTCGTGCGAATGACCTTACCATCATGGCGACGAGCAATTAGTTCCACAGCACTAGAAGCATGAACTGGTACAACAACCGTTCCTCTGGGGTGAGCAGTTAACATCATGTCTACCATCAGCGCTGTTAACATTTCCCCACGAATAGGAATACCAGATTCATCAACCAAAATGAGTTGTTCTCCATTTGCCGAAACCTGAACGCCAAAGTTTGCCTTTAACGCCTCTACCACATGACCTAGCTGAGTCAAAAGTGCTTCGCGATCAGCTGTGGACATGGCGGATTTATTGAGACTGGCATTCAACACCACCGCATCAGCCCCAAAATTATCTAGCATTTGCGGCAATACAGCTCCAGATACCGCATAAACGTAATCAATGACAACTTTTGCCCGACTGTTGCGAATACTATGAATATGCAACAGCTTTTCAAAAGCAGTGCAGTATCGATCCATTACCTGACTGGGATAAGCAACATCACCAATTTCATGAAGTTGCGCCCGCCGCATATCTTCCTTGAAGTAAGCCCCTTCAATTTTCTTTTCCAAGGATTTGGTGACATTAATTCCCTTAGTATCCATAAACTCAATTAGAATGTAGTCGGGGCGGTCTGGATGCATCCGCACATGAATTCCACCACTGACGCTCATGGTAGGTATCACCGTACGAGCGATTGGAATAGCTGTGGCATCTAGGTTCTGAATATCGACACCCACTGACATCAAACCAGCAATTAATGAGCGAGTAACCATGCGAGAGATATTGCGTTGGTCACGGGAAACTGTGACTCGAGAACCTGGTTTCAAGGTTGAACCGTATGCTGCTCCCAACTTCACAGCAAATTCTGGGGTAATGTCAATATTGGCTAGTCCTTGGACGCCTCGTTGCCCAAATAAATTACGTTGAGCAGTGTTACCCCAAATCAAATTTATGTTCAAGATTGCCCCAGACTCAATCTTTTTACTGGGCCAAACGCGCACAAATGGGCTAATTTGAGCTTCTTCTCCCACAGTTGACAGCGAACCAACCACAGCACCTTCCAAGACATGGGCGCGACGATCGACACGCGCACCACGGCAAATGACACAAGCACTGAGCTGTGCTTCATCGCCAGCGATCGCTCCATTCCAAACAATCGGACGCTTGAGATTGGCATCAGAGCCAATGGTGACGTTATCCCCAATGACACTTCCGGCTTCAATCTGCACTCTTGCGCCAATGCGGCAATTATCACCAATGACTGCTGGAGCTTCTATCTCCGCTGTTGGGTCAATATAAGTGTTTTGACCTACCCACAATTCCGGAGAAACTTCTTTGTAGGCAAAGTCAAGTTTTACTTTGTTGTATAATGCATCGTACTGCGCCTCACGATAAGCATCTAAGTGACCGACATCGCACCAATAACCTTGGGCAATGTAGCCATACATCGGCTCATTTTTTGTGAGTAGCAAGGGGAACAACTCTTTGGAAAAGTCAGATTCTTGATTGACTGGTAAGTATTCCAAAACTTCTGGTTCTAGAATGTATGTGCCAGTGTTAACAGTGTCGGAGAAAATTTCACTCGTAGAGGGTTTTTCTAAAAATCTACGAATCCGACTTTCTTCATCAATAATCACCACCCCAAACTCTATTGGGTTGGGGACACGAGTCAAAACCAAAGTCGCTTTTGACTTCTTTTGTTTATGAAATTCAATAGCTGCTGTCAGGTCGAAATCGGTTATACTATCACCGCTAATGACTAAAAAGGTGTCATCAAGAAGTTCGGCAATATTTTTCACACAGCCTGCAGTACCTAAGGGCTGGTCTTCTTCTACAGCATAGGTCATCTGCACGCCAAAGTCGCTGCCATCTTGAAAGTAATCTCGCATGACATCAGGTAAATAATGCAGTGTGGCAACCACTTCTGTAATTTGATGCCTTTTGAGAAGATTGATGATATGTTCGGCAATGGGTCGATTCAGGATGGGTACCATTGGTTTGGGCAGGTCACAAGTCAGCGGACGAAGCCGTGTTCCTGAACCACCTGCCATCAGTACTGCACGCATAAATCCTCCTTAGCTGTTTGCACCACTTGCTGCGTTAATACCCACAAGAGTAGCTATGTTTTCTTTAGTCTCCTATGGATCTTGAAGTTTAGGGAACTTTCGCAAGATGCATCTGAATCAGGACTAGGAATATCTACTCGACACACTAGCCTGTTTATCTGTACAAAATCAAGGAGGGAAATAGTTGGAAAGTCAAACATAAAAAGTAAAAAAACTCTTGTGACTTTGTTATATTTGACTTTCCTCATCTCCTAATATCGAGAAGCTGTTTGTTAATGCTCATGAAGCAGCCTCACTATAAATAAGGTGTGGTCAAAATCTGTTGGTGAAGGAATGGACAAGGGGACAATGCCCAATGCCCATTGCCCATTGCTAACCAACTACTTATGACCACACCCAATGAATATGTTTATTTGCTACTTCTCATATGCGAACAATTGCGGAAATTAATAACAAAATCAGCCGCAAGCTGGCGGTGGTGTTAACCGCTGAGGAATTAAAGGCAAGAGTTGCAGAAGTTGGTGTTGCCAAAGTTGCTAAGGAAGTTGATGTCATCACCACTGGCACTTTTGAGCCGATGGAATCTAGTGGTGCAATTCTTAACCTAGGTCATACTGACCCGCCGATAAAAATTCGCCGTTGCTGGTTAGATGGTGTTCCAGCATACTCTGGTTTTGGAGCCGTAGATTTGTACTTAGGTGCGAGTTGCGCGGTAGAAGCGATGGACGGTGAAGAAGTTCGGGAACGAGGTGGCGGTCATGTCATTGAAGATTTGATAGCTGGTAAAGCCGTACATGTACGAGCACAAGGACAGGTGACAGATTGCTATCCCAGAGCTACTTTTGAAACTACGATTACTCGTGAAACAATCAATCAGTTTTATTTATTCAATCCACGCAATCTTTACCAAAACTTTATAGTAGGTGTCAATGGGGGTGAGCGGCTATTACACACATACCTCGGTCCTTTGCAACCGCGTTTGGGCAATGCTGTTTACTCTAACCCAGGTGCCATCTCCCCCCTACTCAACGACCCAGATCTACAACTCATTGGGATTGGCACACGAATTTTTCTGGGAGGTGGTGTTGGTTATGTTGCTTGGGAAGGCACTCAGCACTTTCCTTTACAAAAGCGGTTACCCAACCGTACACCCGTTGGACCTGCTGCAACTTTAGCTTTAATTGGTAATGCCAAGCAAATGGATGCTCGCTGGGTGCGTGGGTGTTACTTTAAAAGTTACGGTCCTTCTTTGATGTTGGGAGTGGGTGTACCATTCCCTGTGTTGAACGAAGAAGTCGTTGCAAGATGTGCAATTCAAGATAAAGACTTAGTAGCCCCAATAGTAGACTTTTCCATTCCCCGGCGTGTCCGTCCTACCTTTGGTTTAGTCAGTTACGCCCAACTCAAATCTGGACGTATCACCATAGAAGGCAGAACTGTGCGCGTTGCACCCCTTGCTAGTTTATTCCTCTCTAAGAAAGTTGCCGTGGAGTTGAAACAATGGATTGAATCAGGTGATTTTACCTTAGCAGAGCTTGTTGCCCCAATTGAAATGGAGCGGTCTTTTCTTCCGCAAGACCGCTGGACGGAATTTTAAGAGGGCAATGGGCAATGGGCAATGGGCATTGCCCAATTCCCTTACTCTTCGGGAGCCTTCGGACGTTTAACGGGCTTAGGAATGGGTTTTGAGGATGTAGGTCTTGACGCCGCAGAGGAGTCGCTTATTTTCCGAATTGGGCGTGGAGTTTCGCTGTTGCGTGGTCTTGGGGGAAATGGTTTCTTTCCACCAGGACGATAACCTCCAACGCCGCCTTTCCTTGTTTGTGGTGGTCTGCGCTTTTTGGGCAAATCAGCGATCGCCTCAGCGCTTTCTACCACCAATCCCTCAGCTTCCCGCTTGACTTGCAAGTCCCAAAACTTACCAACTGCTCTGGCTTGAAGCTTACCTTTAATTTTCAACTTGAAATACTTTGGTTTGTCATCTTGTTTGCGAGCAGCCTGCTTAATTTTGATCACTAGGTGATCATCTTCAAAAGACTGGTAAACAACCTCGCCACGAACAGAAAAACCACCATCTGGAAGTTCTGATGAGGGGACAAGGGCACTGGATGAACTATTAGCGGATGTTGGTGAATCTTGTAAAGCTGAATTTTGCTCATCATTGGCTATTTGATGTTTAGCCAAGTTCTCCGGCTCCCAAACTCCAACAATTTGTAGGTGCAATTTGTCATTTTCCTGCTGAGTACGGGGATAAACGACCCACAGATGTTCTTTTTCCAAGTCCAAATGATTTTTGACTAAACTCATAATCCGACCCAAAAGGACGGCATCAAGTTGCATACCATCTGTGGTTACCATTGAACCTTGAGTAAATTGTTCGCTACTAACAACGTAGCGACCTCGCACTAAGCCAATAGCTCGGTACTGCATTGGTTCGCTGGGAGGTGGAATCGGTTGCTGCCGGTTTTTTAAGTTCTCATCTCTATGAGCAGTCTCATTGGAGAGAATAACAGATGAATTTTCTTTTTGAGAAGCGGGGTTTGCTGCATTGACATTATTCGTGACAGCAGCTGTGTCTGGGTTATTTAAAACCTCTTGAGAAGCAGTTGAATTGAACGATTCAGAAGAAGACGGCATCAGGTCGGAATTCATAAAAACTCCTTGTGGCGGAGACACATCCCATTGTGGGATTTTCTTTCGGCAGCTGGAAAGAGCGTTTGTGCGGCGTTTATAAGTATATTTCCTTTCAAGACAGTCACACCTTAACGCTCTGTGCGATACTAAAGACGCAAAATTTTACATATCGCTAAATGTGTAATTTAGCGTCTTTACACTAGTTTCGGAAGCATATCATAGCTAAAATTCAGACAGTTCCTCCTAAAGTGAAAACTTGCATGGAGTGCGTATATTGCTTTTTGTTATAAAATTCACAAATAATTCACGGCATTCCGCAAAGTTTTAAAATTTTTAACTTTCATGTTTTCACTTCAACGATAATGTCATTAGAGTTTAAGGACGGTTTTGTGTCTCAACCTCGCAAACACTGGATAGTCAATGTCGTGTTGGTACTGGCAATTCTTGCTTTTGTCGGAGTTTCAATGGTGCCAATCATTGGGGCGTTTAATCAAACGGAAAGCTCCACCCAGAAATCCGTAAATACAAGAAGTCGCTCACCTTCCTCTGACGAAAAATCGAAACTGGAAGAGGCAGCACGGGGTTATGCACAGGTTTTGCAGCGAGAAAGCGAAAACCAAACGGCGCTGCGAGGCTTGCTCGATACTCGACTACGATTACTCAGCTTGGGTGTGGGTGATGTCAAGGGTGTTATTGAACCTTTAGAAAAATTAGCTCAGCTGAATCCAGAACAAACAAGATACACAGTGCTACTGGCTCAAGCCAAACAGCAAATTGGCGACAAGGAAGGAGCCGTTCAAGCATACCGTTCTATTCTAGAAAAAAAACCTGGCAACCTAGAGGCTTTACAAGGTATGGTAGCTCTCTTAATAGCTCAAAAACACCCCGAAGCAGCTATCAACTTGCTACAAGATACTCTCAATACTGCAAGCAAAGCAAATAAAATTCAGCCTGGAAGTGTGGATACAGTCGCTGTACAAGTGCTCTTAGGCAATGTACACGCCTCCCAAAAAAGCTATGCTCAAGCTCTTAGCGTCTATGACCAAGCAATGAGCAACGATAAACAGGATTTTCGTCCGGTTCTCGCCAAGGCAATGCTCCTGAAAGAACAAGGAAAAACTGAGGAGGCAAAACTTTTGTTTACCAGAGCTGCGGCTTTAGCACCAACTCAGTATGTAGATGAAATTAATAAGCGCTCAAGTGAATCCTCTACTTCCGCTCCTACGCCAACGCCGACGAAATGAGGGGATGGGGAGATGAGGGGGATGGGCAATGGGCAATGGGCAATGGGCAATGGGCATTGGGCATTGGGCAAAAATTATTCTTCTCCTCTGCTCCTCTGCTCCTCTGCTCCCCTTGCTCCCCCTGCTCCCCCTGCTCCTCCATCTTTGTTCACGCTCCCTCAATGGCGGCGACGACGCCAAACAATAGAAACAAAAATCCACCTACAAAGGTGAGTTTCCGCTCAGAAATCTGCCCTGCCAACATTCTGCCACCAATGACAGCAAGGACAGCACAAATGGCGTGTCCTAAAATGGCACCCGTTATCACCTCAATGGTGTTATTTCCTGCGGCGAGGGTAATTGTGGCAATTTGTGTGCGATCGCCCCACTCTGCCATAAATGTCAGCACAAAGGCTTCTGTTAAAATTGCCAAAGCATTTGTCTTTTTCGGCAGTTGCATATCTGCCTGTTTCACAGCAGCTTTTGCCTCTTCCACAACTTCTGTATCACAACTAGAAGCAGGCATTCGAATTGCATCTGTAACCAGCTTAATACCAAAGCCAATAAATAAAGCTATCTCCGCAAAATGAATATAAGCTTTTGGAAGTATGGAAGCCGCTTGTCCTACGACAACAGAAAGTATTGTCATTGCAGCTAAAGCTGCTATCACACCTGCAAAGACCAGTCGCCGTGAGTGATGCATCGCTAAAATGACGGCGATAAAAAATGTTTTATCTCCTAGTTCCGAAATCGTAATCAGTAATAGACTTGCAGTGAAAGCTGTTAACACTCTCTCAAGCTCCTTCAAGAATTGTCTGCCTGTGTGAGCTTGATGTGAGCAGTGAGACTCCACCAAGCTCACACTCGTGCTGTGTGAACTTAGTGAAGGTCTCACTTCCAAGAAGCTAATTGCTTACTTGTCACCTGAACCAGGCTTATTGCCAGTATGTTGACTCAGGTGTACTGGCTAGTATGATTGCCAGCAGCTACTCCCCTTCTGTTAAAAAATTATACATCTATCCAAAGTTATAGTAAAGTAGTCATGGCTTGTTAATCACTGGTGGCAATATATCAGCAATTGTGAGCATCCGCCTGACCTTGTAATTTATCACGCAGAACATTAGCAATACGCCTGACGGTAGTAGTATGGATAGTTCTTTTTGCACTCATCTTAACAATCTGTCCTGCGATTAATTCCACTCGTTCTTCCGGGTGAAAAATTCCCAACTCTGCCATTTTATCTCACATTCCGCATGAGTAAATGTGCTTAAACAATCTGCTCTCCGCAGGTTGTCGCGTCAAAACCAGAATTTTTCGGAATCGTCTAAAATCCAGTTTGGATAAACATTTCACTCTTTTCTCATATATGGGGGTGTATAGAAGCGTTTTAGGTAAAACCGACTAACACGCCCGATGAATTATTGAGAATAGAGTCAACAAACCTGATTTTGACACTTTCATTCGAGGCAAAGCTGAGTGTAGAATTTTGGTTTTCATGGCTGAACCCCTTGTTTTAGCTAGATTCTGGAAAATACCAAAATCTGAAAATTAACCTGCGGAATGTGGGTTTTATGGTATTCATTGACTGTCCAAAGCCGAAGAGTGAAAGGCGCTTCTTTTATGTGCATAGTGTTATGTACTGAAGGTATTTATTAATAGAGTTGAAACTATCTTAGTGAGCGTTGCTTGCAGGAAATATTAGGTAATTCTCTACTATAAGTTTTTCTTTTCTCGATTTATCAAGCTGAGCAAAAAACTTAGTTATTCCATTTCGCCAAATGTTTTTGGTTTCGGTTTAGCTATGAAACATAGAGGAACTATTGTAGCTGCTGAGACAGCAAAGATAGGAATAAACTGTAACATCTGGTAGTTCAGCTATATCCTTAAGCTTACAAGTACTGAAGACTCTAAAACTTACAGATTTCTGCGAACTGAGGAAATTCTACCCTTCGAACTAAGCCAACAGTTACTGGTAGATGTCCAGGTTCAGGGTTTTTAAAATCTGGTTCCATTCCCGCTTTATATCGTATTCTTCTAGTTTGCCAGTCGAAATCTTGCTCTACAATCTTCCTAAAGTTTCCATCTATCAAGCTTCCCCATCTAACTTCTTCATACATCTTTCGCCAGTTTTTTCCTTGGTTTTCGTAAATCAATTGCTGAGCGCTGAAACCGAACTTTCCATCACTTGCTGCACGCCAGAGATTATCAATTGTTTTTAAATCAGTACATGATAGTCTTTTTATCTCATCGTAATTAATATAGCCTCGTGATTGTGATTTTTCTCCTCCTAATTTCAAGAGAACTTCATAAGTTTCTGTATCAGATAATTGCCAGTTTTTCTGTCGCAAATAATCACGTAATTTGCTATAGTCTATACCTTGCTTTGAAGAGATAGATACCTTATCAAGTGCATCTGTTGCTGTAGAAGGAGTAAAAGCTTTAATTAACCCTAAAGCAATACCCAAAGCTACTAATGCTGCCAATCCTTGCGCTCCTGTTCCTAATGATGTTATCTTCTCCCAAATTGTTAGTTTTTGTATGGTATTTTTGCTTGAAGGTCGATTTGAATTACCTACTGATTTTTTTGCTGCTCCTCGTTTCTGGGATAATGCAGCTATGTCTTGTATGACTTCATCTGCCGATGAATAACGTTTTTTAGTGCCTAATTCCACTAAATTGTCCAAAATTTTAGCTAAACTGTCACTAATATTCTTGCAGCGACTTCTCCACTCCCAAGAATTACTGCCATCATCAAAAAGTTGAGGTGGATAGGTATTAGTTAATAAGCGAATACAAGTGACACCCAAACCATATAAATCACTCGCGAAAACTTCTCTGCCTTTTTGTTGTTCTGGAGCCATATAGTTTGGGGTTCCTATACCAGTTCCCATTTGAGCAGTACCTCTGTTAGTTGTAGTGACTGTAGGTCTAGGTACAACCAGTTTAGCTGCACCAAAATCAACTAGAACTAGCGGCTTCTTTCCCACAGGTCTAATAATATTCTCAGGTTTGATATCTCTGTGAATTACATTTTTGTCGTGAATAAATTTGAGGACTGGTAGCAACTCATTCAGAACTTGCCATATTTGAGATTCTGTGAATGCTCCTTGCCGGTTTACATCAACCTCTAGATTTACCCCATCAATAAACTCTTGTACTATATAGGCATAACCATCTTGTTCAAAATGCGTTATTAATGAAGGAATTTGAGGATGTTTTAGCTGAGCTAGTTGAGTCACTTCTGTACGATATATGTCGGGGATTTGATTTATAGCTTGCTGTCCTGGAATTATAGTGTTGGATTGAAGATTAATCTTGCTATTTGGAATACCGGCTGTGTTTTGAAGATAAAACTGTTTAATTAAGCATTTCGATTCATAAACACTGTGTTCATCTACAGCCTTAAATGTCCTACCAAACCCTCCTTGACCAATCATTTCAATCGGACGGAAGCGATTGCTAAGGAGTAATCCTGAGCCACAACTTAGGCAGAACTTAACTGTATCAGGATTTTGCGGATTTTGACATAACGGATTGACACAAATTTTCATAAAAGTAATAAAAGCAACTCTTTTTTACTCAAGAATTATTGTAACAAATAGGCTTTTTGCTCTTTTGGTTGTTGTGTTATAAATAAAACTTAATAGTTTTTATAATTCTGCAACACTTTGATAACCAGCAACTTGAGTTAAGATAAAACTTTTGTCAGAACTCTTTGTTGAGGTAAGATGTCGGGAAAAAGAAATAGAAATAGAAATAAGTAAGGATGAAAATTTTCATCCTTGAGCTTTGACACTTTAGCCTTTCCTAATACTTCCGCTCTTGTGGCTGAAACATGGTAATTGCGACTGGGCGATATTGGATATCAATCCCTGCTGGCGAATAATAAGCCATTGTGTGCTTTAAGAAGTTAACATCATCCCGTTGGGGACAATCTTCACGGAAGTGAGCACCACGACTTTCCTGACGATTTAAGGCTGATTCCAAAATGATACGCCCTACCACCATCAAACTCCGCGTTTCAAATGCTTCTATGATTTCTGTATTCCAGCAACTGCCTTTATCATCTAAATATATCTGCGAATATTGTTGTTCTAATTCTTGCACTTTATTTAGACCTTCACGCATTAATTCCTCGGTGCGGAAAACGCCACAATACTGAGTCATGGAATCTTGGAAGGCTTGACGGACTTGATTAATGCGGTACTTCCCAGACTGTTCTAGCAGGACTTGAATTTGTTGCTGAGCTTCGGTGATGTAGCGTTGCTCGTCCACTGTTGGCAGCTTGCGTTTTTGCACAATTTGTGCTATGATTGCTCCGGTTCTACGTCCATAAACCACACATTCCAACAAGGAATTACTGCCGAGGCGATTTGCACCATGTACGGAAACACAAGCAGTTTCTCCAGCAGCAAAGAAGCCATCAATCAGACTATCGCCACTACTACGAACTTGACCATTGGTATTTACCGGGATACCACCCATGCAATAATGAATTGTAGGACGGACAGGCATAGGTTGAGTCACTGCGTCAACACCAACCAGACGATGTGCTTCCTCCCAACAGAAGGGAACGCGACTCATAATTTTTTCCTTACCCATGTGCCGCAAGTCAAGATAGACAAAGGGACCACCTGCACTCCCATCAGGATAAACACCGCGACCAGCACGAATTTCGTAAGCGATCGCTCGTGAAGTAATATCACGCGGAGCAAGTTCCATGCGACTGGGAGCGTATCTTTCCATAAAGCGTTCTCCCTCAGAGTTGATGAGATACGCTCCTTCCCCGCGCACTGCTTCTGAAATCAGCACTCCTACCGGATATAATCCTGTAGGATGAAATTGCACAAATTCCATATCTTCTAAGGGTAAACCAGCCAAAGCAGTCATTGCCAAACCATCACCCGTGGAAGCAAAATCATTAGACGTGGTATTATACACCCGCCCATAGCCACCAGTCGCAAACATCACTGCTTTAGCCCGTACCACCTCTATATGTCCATCTAAGATGCGGTACATCACCAAACCTTTCGCCTGACTCTCTTCTAAAATCAGGCGCATCACGTACCACTCTTGATAAATTTGGACACCATATCGTCGTAAGTTGTTCACGAGTTCATGCAAAATGGCGTGACCAGTTTTATCAGCAGCGTAGCAAGTACGATTGTGAGAATGTCCGCCAAAAGCGCGTTGAGCAATGCGACCATCGCTTAAACGGGAGAACAAAACACCCATGTGTTCTAGGTCAATGACTACATCTGGTGCTTCACGAGTGAGAATTTCTACTGCATCTTGGTCAGCTAAATAATCGGAACCCTTCACAGTGTCAAAAGCATGAGCTTCCCAACTGTCCTCTGAATCAACATTTTTCAGAGACGCAGCCATACCACCTTGTGCTGCGACCGAGTGAGAACGAATCGGGTGAGTTTTAGCAACTACTGCTACATTCAAACTAGGGTCAATGCGAGCAATTTCTACTGCAGCGCGACACCCGGCTAAGCCACCTCCGACAATAATCACATCGTGTTCAAGCATAACAAGTCCCTAACTAAGCAATTTAAAATCCAGAAAAAACAAGCGTGCTAGTAAAGTAGTCTATCCTTTCACTGTATGCACTTCTTTTTGCGTGACAGCTTATCAAAACTGGACTTTAGACTAAAATGCAATATGTGGCGTCTGTAAAAAAAATTCCCCGCCAGCAGACAGGGATATGGTGTCAATTCTGGATTTTGGTTTGGTGCAATGGGGATTGTTTAGTTATTAGCTATTCTTTACCACTAGCCACTAACAACTAACCACAAAGGAGTCCTCAATCTAAAATCCATCAGCTAGATGCTTGTACAGGTTGTTGCTGCGAAACATTACCTGGTATTGGTTCCAATCTAGTTCCTGGTTCTACAGGAGACACTTCAATATGATTTAGCAGAGTAGTCACGAAGGCAAAAAGCAAGAAAGGCAAAGATAGTAGAACTACGAGTCCAACAGTGGCTAAAGCATAAACAGGTTTTTTGGCACCCATCAACGCTAAAGCTGACGCCAAACTTATTGTAATGGTAATCAACCAAACAATGATTTGACCATAGATGTCGCCGAAGGTAAGGGTACAGACAAATCGATACTTTTGAATGTTACTCGTCATAAATTGCCTCTAGTATCTTCTTAGGTTCTACGTTAGAGCCATGTTTGCTTTTCAGACGATTTCTAAATATTTTTGAAACAATTGTAATATCACTTCACAATTAACCGCCTTTTTTTTCGTATGAACATGGTAATGTGACTGAGAACCCATAAACAGTTAAACAATTATAATAAAACGAAGGACAATCAAATGAAGAATTTTGAACAAACAGTTATAAAAACTTAATGGTGAATTCAGGTAATTCTCGAAAATTGCTAAAATAGAGTTGTACCTTACACAAGATCGGTGAGTTGGATGAAAGTGATTTAACTGGTGATTTAATTATCAGTTTTGCCGTCACTAGATTCTAGCTGTTTAATTTTCATCAGCAAGTCAAAATCATCACTACTCACAATTGTTTCCAAGTTAGCGATTCTTTGCTCTAACAGTTCTACCTTCTGCTGAGGTAAAGAGTTGTTTTTTGATTTTTTGTCATCAGAACGCCACACAGCAACTGTACCGACGGCTGCACCTGTGATAGCAGCTAAAGGTAAAATAGGACCACTTTTTGTGACAGCAGAAAGCGGAATACAAATTGCTAGTATTCCTACAGTAAGACCCCAAATTCTTGAGGTTGCAGCAACACGCACATCTTTATATTCTTCCAGGCTTTCTTTAAATTTTTTAGCCATAAATTTATTTTAGAGTCATTATCTAATACCTTGACATGAACCTCTACAAATCTACCTCCTACTATTGGGTTAAGTAGATTTGCTTGTTTGATAAGGGAGATCCAAAAAATAAAATGTCCCGCCGTGTATTAAGTTAACGGGTTGGTGTAGAGGATCTGGGTTTGACGGCGGGACATTTTATTACGCTTAAGTGCCTAAAGATGATCATGAAAATGACTTGTGTGGAAAGAAGATAGAAAGAGGTGCTTTTTTATACTAAAAAAGTTCGGCTTAGAGCGATCGCATCTTACAACAGTTATAGCAGCACATCACTTCACTGGAATAAGCTAAATTTAGATTTAAACTGCTAGGAGTGGAGATAATGTTATTAGAATTGAAGCGCATCCATGTTCCACCGGGACAACGAGTGCTGTTTTCTGATGTCACCTGGCAAGAATTTGAAACAATTCTAGAGGATTTAGGGGAGCACCGTTTTGGGTGCAACATATAGTAGTCGTGTCTTGTATCAAAAATTAATTCTGTTTCCACATCTCCACGCTTGGATTTGAAGCTGCCGTGTTTAGTTAAAATGGTCTGGATACATTGGCGATAATGCTCTAAATCTGCCATTGCACTATGACCTACATGATAGGTTAATTACCTCTCCTTGCCCTTCAGGCACCCCTCTCCTTAATAAGGAGAGGAGCTGGGAGTGAGGTTCAACAAACATCATACTATTTCCTTAAATTTCGTATATTCTGAGCAATACTTTCTAACACCTCAGACAAATTTCCATACACATCATTATTAGTAAATCTAATAAAATTAATTCCTGCTGATTCAAGAAATTCTTGTATTGCCTGATCGTATTCAGCAGCACCATTTTCAAAATGGCTTTCACAGTCAATTTCTATCGCTAGCCTCAACTCAGGACTATAGAAATCTATAACAAACTTATCTACACTATATTGTCTGCGAAACTTGCAGTTTTCAAGCTGCCTATCTCTAAGTTTATCCCAAATAAGTTTCTCGGCTTTTGTAATATTTTGGCGCAATAGTCGCCTTTTATCTTTTTCACTATCTTTGTTATAAAGTTGAGTCATTCTAACTTCAATATTTTTAAACTTATACAAAAAAAGCTTATTTATTTCCAGTTCCCTCTCCTTTATAAGGAGAGGGTTAGGGTGAGGTAAAGCAAGAACTATAAACGTAAGGATTCAGGTATTTGAAACCCAGTCACAGAGACAGTTTCAAAATTAAGTTTGGCTTATTAACATAGCTTTAGTCGCAATAATGTACGAAAAAATAAGCTTTACGTGATTCTTATTGAGAATATAAATTTGTGGCTAATCCCCGGAACCCCTTATCACGAAACGATTTTAGAGATTTTAGTATGACCTGAATCCTTACCTATAAACCTTTATCCAGTCTTGTATTGCCGACAATCTAATTACCTCACCCCGCCCTTCGGGCACCCCTCTCCTTATTAAGGAGAGGGGAAAAGGAATAGATTACGCGCTAAAGTACTTCGCTACTGGGTGATAAGTGATAATCGCAGTCGTAGACTGTTCAGGATAAAGCTGTTCACTTTCATCCATGTGCAAATCTATACGCTCTGCTCCCAACAACTCCAGCTGCTTGTATTGATCCTGAATATTCGGACAAGCCGGATACCCAAAACTATACCGCGAGCCACGATAGCGCTGAGCCAAAACATCCCGAATATTATCCGGTTCCTCAGCCGCAAAACCCAACTCTCGACGGATACGGGCGTGTGTCCACTCCGCCAGCGCTTCTGCCATCTGCACTGCAAAACCGTGGAAATACAGGTAATCTGTGTATTGATTGCTTGCAAACAGCTTTTGAGCATATTCCGTAGCAATATGCCCAACCGTCACCGCCTGCATTGGAAACACGTCAATAATACCCGTTTCCTTCGGCGCAAAAAAATCTGCAATGCATAGTCTCCTTAACGACTTTTGCCGAGGAAACTCAAACTTTCCTATCTCCTCTGCGACGCCAGTCGCTACAACGGGGGTAACCCCCGCAACGTGCTGGCTCCTCTGTGCGCCTCTGCGGTTCGTATCATAAAGATACAAAGTATTTCCCTCCGCCTGACAAGGGAAATATCCATAAATCACCTGCAGATGCAGCAACTTCTCTTCAATAATCCGCTGCTTCCACTCCTCCAAAATCGGATACACCTTCTCATCCAAGAAAACCTGATACTCTTCCTTAGATTGCTCTTTCGGCTTGCGGAATTGCCATTGTCCCACAATCAAAGCTTGTAAATCTAAATACCAGAAAACCTCCTCCAAAGGAATATCCTCTGGCTGCAGTATCTTCGTTCCCCACAAAGGCGGCGTTGGACGTTCAATATCTACCGCCACAGCTTCAGAACGACGGGTATCCACTTCTTTTGGTTCAGGAGATTTTTCCTCAACCGCCTCCGCTACAGGTTGTTTGTGACCATTTCCTGACACTTGGGCAGTTTCAGCGGTTTCATTCAAAAATCCCCGCAAATCATCCCATTGACTCGCAGCCTTGGCTGGCATTAACTTATCCATGAAGTGCAAATCAGAAAATGCATCTTTGCCGTAAACCACTTTACCTTTATAGGTATTTTGGCAATCTTGATCAACAAACTTGGGTGTCAGCGCTGCACCGCCTAAAATCACAGGGACGGTGATTCCCTTTTCGTTGAATACTCCCAAATTCTCTTTCATGAAAGCAGTGGATTTCACCAGTAACCCGCTCATGGCAATACAATCAGCTTTGTGCTGTTCGTATGCATTGATGATGTTCTCCACTGGCTGCTTAATTCCCAGATTAATCACCCTGTAACCGTTATTTGACAAGATGATATCCACCAGGTTTTTACCAATGTCGTGAACATCGCCTTTCACCGTGGCAATTATAAATGTACCTTTGGCATTGTTAAGCGATTCTGACTTTTCCATGAAAGGTTCCAAATAAGCCACCGCTGCTTTCATGGTTTCCGCTGACTGTAAGACGAAGGGAAGCTGCATTTGTCCAGAACCGAACAACTCACCGACAACTTTCATCCCATCCAACAGGAAAGTGTTGATAATTTCCAGTGGAGGATACTTTTCTAAAGCTTTGGTGAGTTGTTCTTCTAAACCGATGCGTTCGCCATCAATAATATGGCGCTTGAGACGTTCTTCAATGGGGAGATTTTCGTCAATACCTTTGTCGCGTTTCGTCGTCACCCCTTCAAATAATCTCGTCAGTTCTCCCAAGGGATCATAAACGCAGACATCTCCCTCAAATTTCCGCTCATCGTAAATCAACTGGTGACAAACTTCTTGATGGCGTTCCTCAATCCGCGACAGTGGTAAAATCTTGCTAGCGCTGACAATTGCCGCATCCATCCCAGCTGCCATTGCTTCGTGCAGGAACATGGAGTTGAGGACGATACGTGATGCAGGGTTAAGACCAAAGGAGATATTGGAAACACCTAAAACGACATGACATCCAGGTAACTCTTGACGAATCCGGCAGATTGCTTCAATTGTTGCTTTACCGTTAGTACGGTCTTCTTCAATCCCCGTGGAAATGGGTAGTGCTAAGGTATCAAAAAATATTTCTGTCGCCGGAATCCCGTATTCAACAGCTTGACGATAGGCGCGTTGAGCGATCGCAAACTTTTTGTCTGCTGTCCGTGCCATTCCTTCTTCGTCTATTGTACCAATAACAACACCAGCACCGTATTTTTTTGCCAGTTCCAACACCTTCAAGAAACGCGGCTCTCCATCTTCATAGTTGGTAGAGTTCAACATACACTTACCACCAGCAACTTTCAGTCCTGCTTCCATCTTTTCCCATTCGGTGGAGTCGAGCATTAATGGTAGTGTCACATTATTGACTAGACGTGAAACCACCTCGTGCATATCACGTACACCGTCACGTCCGACATAGTCAACGTTGACATCCAGAATGTGTGCGCCTTCCTTGACTTGTGCCCTCGCCATTGATACCAGCCCATCCCAATCTTCTGCATTGAGTAACTCGCGGCATTTTTTGGAACCACTGGCGTTGAGGCGTTCGCCGATAATTAAGAATGAATTGTCTTGCTCGTAAGGTTGGGTGTTGTATATTGACGCTGCGGCTGGTTCAAGTTCAGGATGTCTGACTTTTGGCGTCAGGTCTTTGGTAATTTCTGCTAATTGTTGAATGTGTTCTGGACGTGTCCCACAGCAACCCCCAATCACTTGGACACCCAAATCTTCAACAAAATGCATTAATGACATCCGTAATTCCATTGGTGTAACGCGGTAATGAGCTTGACCGCCAACATTCTCAGGCAAACCAGCGTTAGGAATACAGGAAACGACGAAAGGCGAATGTTCGCAAAGATACTTGATGTGCGGTTTCATCAAGTCTGGACCTGTGGCACAGTTCAGACCGAGAACGTCAATTGGATAGGGTTCCAGAATTGTTAGTACAGCGTTGATTTCTGTCCCAACCAGCATTGTGCCCATTGTTTCTATTGTGACAGACACCATGAGCGGACGGCGATCGCTTTTTTTAGCAAAAACTTCTTCAATTCCATTCAGCGCCGCTTTGATTTGCAGCACATCTTGGCAAGTTTCAACAATGAATAAATCGACCCCACCATCGAAAAGTCCTTCTGCTTGTTCAGCGTAGGAGGACTTCATTGTGTCAAAATCGATATGTCCCAAAGTTGGTAGTTTCGTGGTTGGTCCCACAGAACCCGCAACAAACCGGGGTTTTTCTGGAGTAGAAAATTCTGCAGCAACACGCTTGGCGAGTTCTGCTGCTGTCTTGTTGAGATCATACGCCTTATCAGCTAGGTCGTATTCTGCCAAGACGATCGATGTTGCTCCGAAAGTATCCGTTTCAATCACATCTGCACCAGCGGCGAGAAAGTCCTGGTGAACTTTTGCGATCGCTTCTGGTTTAGTGTAAACGAGGTACTCGTTACAACCTTCGTATTGTGCGCCACCGAAGTCTTCGGCACTCAGGTTTTGCGTTTGCAAGTTAGTTCCCATTGCACCGTCGAAGACGATAACTGGGCGTGTAGGACTATGCAAGCGTTCTAAGAAGGTAGAAGTCATATTCTCCAAGAGAAAATAGGGTTAGTCTTGAGATGTTCGACTACATATACTATTTTCCAAAATTTTGAGTGCTTATACCATTTCACGATCAAGTCTGATACAAAAGGGCAATGTGCAATTCCCAATTCCCAATTCCCAATCACTTTTCAATAACAAATCCCTACAACCTTTTACGATTGTAGGGATTTGCTTTATCTTCTATTTGGTGGCGGGAAGTGGATTTGAACCACTGACCTTCGGGTTATGAGCCCGACGAGCTACCAGGCTGCTCTATCCCGCGTCGTCATTTCACTTTCCTCAGTATAACAACAAGCTCAGAAATTTGGCAACTATAAAATCGATAATTCTCCAATAACTTCTAAACGCCTGTATTTACCGAAGTTCATAAACTTTTCTGACAGGACTTCGGCAACGCTGGGATCAATCCAGCCCAACTGCTTAAGTAAGTGAATGGCAACGGCATATTTTGCTCGCTTTGCTCCATCCATAACTTTAATTGCCAATCCCATGCCCTCACCCAATCTGGCAATGCATTGTACTCCTTCAGCACCAGCTTTACTGACGAGTTCTCCAGAGGCTAAATGCATCAGTTCCGTATCAAATTCTCCAACTCCAGCCACCATTACGGGGTGATGAGTCATGGCACGGATAATGCGTTCCATATCTAAACTGCTACGGGAAGCAAGCTGAGCGTATAATGACGCCATTTGACCGAGTTGCATCAAATACGTAGGTGCGCCACAGTCATCATGAGCACTAATGAATTCCTCTGCTGGCATTCGCAGCAATTCTGATACTTTGGTGAGAATCAGCTGCTGCACTGGGTGTTTCCGCTGTAAGTAGTTATTTAATGACCAATTGTATTGTTGACAAACGGCTAGCATTCCTGCGTGTTTGCCAGAGCAATTGTGTTCCAAACGACTGCGCTTATCTTCTGGGATTGGACATTGGAGTGCTGAAGGATCTACATCAGCTCGCCAGAGTATGTTAAATGCCTGTCGCACTTGCTCTATTGTTCCTCTGTGGGAACTTGTGATAATCGCTAGGTCTTTATCGCTCAGTTTGTAGCGTTCTAAAGTCCCTGTACTCGTGACAGCAAGTGCCTGAAATGGTTTGAGCGCGGAACGGACAAATGTGGCGGTTTCAGCGTTCCCAGCCACAGAAAGGACTCGTCCTCGTTCGTCACATACGACAGCTTGGATGATATGCTTTGATTCTATAATGCCTTCACGCAGTAACCTGACTTCTAATGCGGCGGCTTGTGTTCGTTTTCCCATTGTCATGGGTTAAAATTTACCACCTTTTTAAATTATGAGTTTTCTGTTCTGAGTTAGAAGCTATCACTAATAAATTCTTAACTTCTAACTATTTACACTAGGTGCCAAACTATCGTACCAGCAACGAACAACACAGCCAAGCCAGCAAAGGTCATTTGCAACCGACTCATAATTGGTTTTATAGAGTAGGAAACAATGAGGCGATCGCGCATCAGTACTTCCTGTGGTTTCATCCAGGTTTGACCATCATACCATCCTGACTCTTCGTAAAAGATGATTGGACTCATCAGGCGATCGCGGATATAAGACCAACCCAAGTATAATCGTACTAGTACCAGTACGATCCCCACACTTGCTCCTGCTATACTACTGAGAAGAAACTGTGCAGTTTGCTTGTGTGGGGGAAAGCTTGCTGCTGCGACAGGGAATGCCACCAACCACAATACTCCCCATATCCAAGCGATTTTTGCGATATACTCGCGCCAATTTAAGGTACAGTCACGAAACAGCCAGGAGGATTTTAACTCTTCATACTCATTGAGTGGTTGCTGTTCAGTGGGAACTGGGCAATTTGAGACCGAAGATTTAATCATGTGGTTTACCCCCACCGTCAAAGGATGTTGGAAACTCGATACGTTCCGCATGTCCCCAGAACGCTTCTAGATCATAAAACTCCCGCTCATGAGGCAACATGATGTGAACAATGACTTCGCCGTAGTCTTGCACCACCCAATTTGCCTCAGATTTTCCCTCTACCCGCAGGGGACGCCGTTGCCATTCTTGTTCCACTTTTTCTGCAATTGCGTCGGCGATCGCCCTAACTTGTACCCTCGAGTAGCCCGTCACTACTACAAAATAATCCGCCAAGTAAGAGACATCTGCTACCCTCAGCAGTAGAATATCACCTGCTTTACGGTCTGATGCCGCTTCGGCGACGGTTAATGCTATTTTTCCACTCACGTCGTTGGTATCAACCAGTAGGCTTCCTACCGTACTGTTTGTCACTGCGACAGATTGTCTTGGGAAATTGATTTGGAAATAATCAGACATTAAACCTCAGCTGCTCTAGTTTTTTTTGTAACTGTTTTTTACAATGACTGACGAAATAAAAATTGAATTGCAACTGTGATAATTGGTTTTTTTGAATACTAACAAAAAAAACAGGTGTCTACGCAGTTTGTTGTACAATTGGCTGCTTGGCTTTCCATCTTTGTAGGAACCAGTTGCGCGTGAAGACGACTCGCGGGTGAACTAAACAAGAACTCTCGAGCAAAAATTTGAGAGTATAGTCACAGGTCAACCAAACAGCATGATTAATATTTTGACGGCTAATTTGTCGTAAGGCTTGTAATTGGGGTGTGTCGCCTCGTCCTGGCTCTATGCTGTCTGCTAAAAACACGATACTGCATAGCAGACTCATGCCTGGTCTACCTAGAGTGTGATTGGCAATAGCTTGTAATACTTCTTCATCGTCCACGCCAAATGTCTCTCTTGCTACGATAGCGCTCACGTCCGCATGCAACAAATGAGGATTTGCTTCCATCACTTCGTCTACTTCCAATCCCTCTGTGTGTGCCATCTGCAAAAGTTTGTGTGGTTTAAAATATTTTGCTAAATCGTGCATTAATCCCGCCATAGCTGCTTTTTCTTGATCTACTCTATAATGAAGCGCGAGATCCATTGCCATTTGCTCGACCCTGAGAATATGGTTGACTCTGGGAGCTGGAACATTCTCTGTTAACCAGGCTAAGACTTTTTTACGCATAATGGCTGTACTCTTTAAAGTGCAGGCTTGTAGCAGGAATAGAGTTTAGTGATGAATATATAACTTTATTCCTATTCTAACGAAGTTTCACTTTGGATTCGGGGGCACTCAGAAGATGTTTGGAAAATGTCGTCTTGTACCAAAATTTATTGACGATCCCCCTGAATCCACACCAGTTGCTCATGGGGAGGCAGTGCGTTGGGCGGGTTTCCCGGAGGATGAACCAGCGCGAATGACGGTAAGTTCAGCGCCTTTTGGGTTACCTCCGTTGAAACAACTGCCATCCAGGCTTTCAGTTCCTGAGAGTGAATAAAGAATAAAGCGCAGCTTCAGAACTGATTTATAAAGTAAATCTTAAAAGAATAGGGTGCGTTATAGCGCTAACAGTGACATCTTGTTAAGAACTTGTCTAAAATAAACGCCTAACGCACCTTACAACAATTTAATATTGTCGGGCTTTTTGTTTTTCACGAATGATTTAGGATTGCTATATAAAAACAATTAATAAATATGAGTTGCGTATATTTTCAATATATTTATGACAATAAAAAACCTGGCACTCATGCCAGGAGATGAAACATTGGTTATGGAGTAAAGTTAAAGATGTATTTCGCGCTTCGTAGCGGCACGCAGTGCGATACGTAGTATGAGAAATACGGCGTCCTTGTTCAAATCTCCGCTCATTTATTTATGGGGATGTATTCTGTTAGCGTAGCGGGGCAAAGCCCGTTCTGAGTTCTGACTACTGAGTTCTTCTTAATTCTTTACACCCCTAAAAATATATTTAAACAGCGCCACTACTTTTGTGAAACAAGATAGCTACTGTTTTAAAAATCAACTTCAAATCGTACATTAAGTTCCAGTTTTTTTGATACTGCAAATCTAGGCGAATAACGTCCTCAAATTTACGTATAGTAGACCGTCCATTCACCTGCCATTCACCTGTCATTCCTGGTTTCACATCCAAACGTTGCCACTCTGGAACTTCATAACGCTCCACTTCATCTGGTGTAGGTGGTCTGGTACCTACTAAACTCATCTCTCCTTTTAAAACATTCCAAAATTGGGGCAGTTCATCTAGACTTGTTCGACGTAAAAAGCGTCCAATCTTGGTAATTCGTGGGTCGTTATCTATCTTGAAAAATGCTCCTTGAACCTGATTCTGCTTTTCTAGTTCGGCTTTCTTTGCTTCTGCATCAATATACATTGAGCGAAATTTCCAAATCCGAAAGCGCTTACCCATCCAACCACAACGAATTTGACTGAAGAAAATTGGACCGGGACTATCGAGTCTAATAGCAGCAGCAATAGGGATAAATAAAACACTTGTAATGACCAAACCGACTAGTGATCCAACTATATCAATAAACCGTTTCATCCAAGAACAAATAGAAGGATGTGTTGTTGGTAGTTCTTCTAATTGGCTATTTGGTGGTGTTTTCCCTTGAGACTCAATAGAAAAAACTTTATCCAGTCCTGTCAGGTTAAGTACTGACATAACCTGAGGAGTTACATTCCGCAGTATAAATTCGATATTTTTTTCCCGAGCAATTTTCAAATTGTTGACCAAGGCACCTAAACCACTACTATCCATAAAAGTCGTTTGGTGAAAGTCAATGATAATTTGTTTAGTATCAGAATCTACTAGAGTTATTTCTTGACAGGTTTGCTTAAAGGCTACAGCCTCAAGCACGCTCAACCGCGTGGGTACCTGCACAATTGCCGTGTCATTTGAGAACGTCACTGGAAAATTTACCTCTTTAGGTTGGCTAGTCATGAAACCCTGCACTTTCGTTGCCATGTCGATATAATCTGCCAAACACTATTTAGTCCAAGCGAATCGATAGTTACTTCGGTTAAGATTGGATATCGTCAGGGACGATTCACAATAAAACAAGAAGCTAACTAAAGAATGAAAGTGTAAATGATGAAGTATGTCAAGAAAGGATAGAGGGTAAAAAATAAATAATTTCATACTTTATTCTTCACTTCATATACTTCATATTTCTGACGTTTGCCGTATCTTCATACTTCATACTTCATACTTCATACTTCATACTTCTTTAGTGAAAAACATTTTTGATTTTGTGCCAACGTAGCATATACGAATTGCTATCATCACATAACTGTTAAGACTACTGTTACACCTACCGCACACCTGATAGAGGTCTTTTCCGCTATACAAAGGGAAGGACTGAATGTAGAAACACGCCAAATTTTTATTTGCTTTGCTCTTTGTGACTTGCGCTGCCACTTTTGCGAGTGATCGCCCTTGGCTGCTCCAGCAGGAGCATTGCGCACACACTTGGAATACACCCGCCACTTGTAGGATAGAGCAAACTCCTGGCTTACGTGACTTTAAAATTTACTCAAATTCTGTTTCACTACCCATGTTACTAGAATGGGTTGAGCAGCAAAACCTGCCTTGTCTACACGATACCATTAGCTTGACAGGCGGCGAACCTCTTGTGCATACCCCATTCTTAGTCGTTAGTTGTCCTATTCACCACTAACTACTCATCACTTTATGAAGATGTCATCAAGCAAACGTCCAATAGTATAAATTTTTGATGTCAAAAACATGACGAAATCAGAGAATTAACCTGTTCTTAATACGGAAATCAGATGCTGAAAAAGTCATTCATCATTCTTTGTATCTTACACATGATTCAAGCAAGGTATCTGTTTTCTCTATTAGGCTGCTCCTTAATAATGTCCACTGTAAGTATTGCAGGATACGCAACATCGGCATACGGTATTTCCTTGACCAATACCCTCACCCTCAGTAGTGAAAGTACAGATTTTTATCCTTATAGTGGTAATAGTGCCAACGTTAATCGTTTAGGATTTTTCTCAGATCTCTACTATGATCGCTTCAACAATGTGTACTATGCATTGAGCGATCGCGGTCCTGGTGGTGGCAAAATCTCATACAATACGCGAGTACAGAAATTTTCTTTAGATGTTGATTCCAATACAGGAGCAATTGCAAACTTTCAAGTACTAGAAACGATTTTATTCACAAAAGATGGTAAAAATTTTAACGGTTTAAACCCAGCATTGCTGAATGGCAATGGAGGAACTCTTGGTTTGAGTTTCGACCCAGAGGGGTTTGCTGTTGCTCCTAATGGCAATTTCTACGTTTCTGATGAGTATGGTCCCTCTGTGTATGAATTCAAACGTGATGGTTCGTTCTTACGAGCGTTTACGCTCCCTGAAAATCTAATCCCTAAAGAAGCTAATGGCAACCTCAACTATGTTGATGGTCGTCCAACCATTACCAGTGGACGCCAAGATAATCGAGGATTTGAAGGTTTGACTCTTAGCGCAGATGGTAGCAAACTTTATGCTATGCTACAAGACCCCTTAGTGAACGAAGGTTCTAATGATGGTTCCCCAGACGGGCGGCGCAGTCGCAATTTGAGGATAGTAGAATTTGACACGCAAACTGGTCAAAGTAAAGCTCAGTACATCTATCAGCTAGAAAGTTTGACAGAAATTAATGGGCGCATTCCTGGAGAAGATGACGATTTTGGGGCAAATTCCCAAGGGCGTAACATTGGTATCAGTTCTATTATTGCCCTCAATGATAAAGAATTTTTAGTCTTAGAAAGAGATAATCGCGGGTTTGGGGTGGACGCACTGAATGGATTAGTGGATGATTCAACCGAGACACCACCATCTGTTGCTAGCAAGCGAGTTTACAAGATTGACCTAACGGATGCAACTGATGTCAGTAGGATCAGTTTGGCAAACACCAACACATTACCGACAGGTATCAACCCAGTCAGTAAATCCCTATTTCTAGATATTGCTGCAGCTTTGAGTCCTGAAAATCCAGGTGATTGGACTAAGATAGCAGAAAAGATGGAAGGTCTTGCAATTGGTCCTCAACTCAATGATGGTTCCTACGCGCTGCTAATTGGCACGGACAATGATTTTAGTGTGACTCAAGAGGAAGATTCCACCACTCAATTTGACATTTGTACCAATGCCAACGGTACCAGCTATAGCCGTAGATCGATTGACAGTGGCTGCCCAGAGGGTCAAAAGTTAATTCCTGGGTTCCTTTACTCGTTTAAGGTGAGTTCCGCTGAACTTGGCAAATTTATCCCACCACAAAAAGTGCCAGAAGCAACAACTACAACTGGACTCATATTGCTAAGTTTAAGCGGTTTATGGCTGAAACGGCGATGTCAATCCTTAAGTCAGTGAACAGTGAACAGTGAACAGTGAAGGAGTCAGGAGTCAGGAGTCAGGAGTCAGGAGTCAGGAGTCAGAAAACTAAATTTTTTATTTCTTCCTTCTGCTGAATCAAGAATTGCAGAATTGCTGAATTCTTCTTCAAATTGACAACTGATAACTGGTAACTGATGACTGTTAAATTCCGCCCTCATCCATATTCTTGGATTTTGCTTTTGCCTTATTGGCACTACGCTTGAGAGCGGAGAGCCGTGCTTCGTATTTAGAGCGCTGGCGCTTGCTGGGTGTAGTGTCAATAAGGGTTTTCAAGGCGCTCCCTAAACTTTTGTAAGCATTAGGGAGAGTATAACCGAAGCGAGTTGCCAGAGCGATCGCTTTATCGTCAGCATCAACTAATTCTCTTAATTGCTTTCCGCCATTATTTTTTTGATATAGCCGCCAGCCAGAAACTCCGCACAGAGCTAGAGCTAATACTAGCAATAATCCATCTTGTACCCACAACTCACCGACAGCACCGCCTAAACCAATCGCCAGAGCCGCCATTTCCCAACCATCTTTGGGAATGGAGTCATTTTGAATGCGGGCGACTTCGTGCCAGAATAGTAGATTACGCTGATCCATCGCCAGTGAATCCCATTTTGCCAAGTCGATTTGAATTTCTGCTTGATCTTTGCCAATTTCTTCGCAGCGGATCATGGGTGGATTGACCTCAGTCGTACCTTCAACCGTGACCCAGCTGTGCAATTCTGGTGGTAGTAAGCCCTTTAACCGTCGTAGTTCACTCATTTCTGCTTTAGCAGAGGAGGTTACATAGGATGTCATAATATCCAGCCCTAGAAAACTTCAGTATATTGAGGGTATCACTTTGGAGTATAGCGATTTCACTGGCACTCCGACTCATTCGCCAGGAAAACTTCCCCTTCTTTTACGAGCTTCCATCGCTTTTTCTAAAAGTTCTAGCAATCCAGGAGCCTGTTCTTGAATGCTGAGTAAAATTCTCTCACCAAGTTCTAAATTCCCTGGATCATAACCCGTTTCCATCACCTCCATCAGGCGAGGTATTGCTACAGAATCAACAAGCTGAACTAACCCGTGCAAACAACGGTTAAATTGCTTTTCCGTGAGAATCGAATCTTCCAAGGGAAACTCAATTATGGCACGGATCTCTCCATCTGATGGGTCATACTCCCATTGCAGCATTTTGGTTTCCCAAGAAATAGAAAGCATTGTTTGAAGAATCGCTGCTTTGTGAGGGTGATCTGTCACCCCTGATAGCACTTGGGGTGCAAATAGCCGGAAAAATTTTCCCTCTTCGTCCAGCTGGACAACAATCAGGAAATCTTCGACGTAATCACTTTCTACACCTGTGACAATACGGTCTTCTTCTTCGTCAATACGGTAGTCCCAACCAAGGTTGTCTAAGTAATAAGCAATCTGTTGCAGATCAGCTGCCATAAAAGCCTCATAAGTTAACAGAGCGGCTGTTATCAGACCTAGTTTAACCTGCAAGGGTAGGAGCATAGAATGCTATTGCTACCTTCTTTTCTCTTGTCTTCTGTTCTTCACATACAAAATATTTTTTAAGAAGAACAAAGAATACAGAACGCAGAACACAGAATATTCCCACAATTGGAGGACAAGGAGACAAGAGAGACAAGGAAGAGAACAGATAATTCCTTGTCTCCCTTACCAAACACTCGTCCGTGAGTACCAAACACTCGTCCGCGAGTACCAAACACTCGTCCGTGAGTATCAAACACTCCTCCGTGAGTACCAAACACTCGTCCGTGAGTACCAAACACTCGTCCGTGAGTATCAAACACTCCTCCGTGAGTACCAAACACTCGTCCGTGAGTACCAAACACTCGTCCGTGAGTACCAAACACTCGTCCGTGAGTATCAAACACTCCTCCGTGAGTATCAAACACTCCTCCGCGAGTATCAAACACTCCTCCGCGAGTATCAAGAGCTTCCCGTGCTTATCCGAACCGTATTGAGTCCAGTGCTATGCCTGCTGCTCCTTCGCTCTCAAGAAACACAGGGAACTCTTAACAGGGAACTCTTAACAGGGAAGAAGGAAAAGAGGTGTTTCTTTCATTCGTTGCGGGCGTGTAATCGCGCCCCTTGGGCGCTCACATCTTGCACCAAGAAAAATTTATGGTATTTTCACACTCAGTACATGCTACAACGGGACGCTAGCTTAATACGGTGGATAAGCATAATCATCTTCATCTGGATAGATGTAGGAACTAGAAACCCCCGCCATCTCCATCCGAGGTGTTTCAGCTTTTATGGTGTCCTTTCCAAAGTCTTTGTACTCTTCAAAAGTCTTGGTGATAATTTCAGACTCTTGTGAGTCGGAAGCAACCAGATACTGTGTTAGAGTAGCAACTGTGGGATGTTTGTAGTCTACAGTTGAAGCTACCAAAACTGTGTTGGGTTCAATTCCTCTTTCTTCACAGTTGATAATAGGAGAGAACATCCCGTGAGCGTGGAATAGTGGACCTTTTGGTGTCAAAGGTTGCTTGCGGTATCCAGCATAAGCCTTTTCTAGTTCAGCAAGGAATCCGCTAGTGACTTTACCTTGTTGGTACTCACAGTAAGCTTTACTGAAACTTGCTCCAGCTGCTCCATTGAGAGTTAACTGTAGCGGCGATTCATGTAAAAACTTTTTGTCCTCTCCTACTAAATAAATTAAATAGCGAGTAAATGTTTTAAATTTAAGTTTGTCTGCTAAAAAAGCATCGTAATTGTCTTTAAGTGTACCTAATTTCACACCAGTTTCCCGGTCTTTAACAGATAATGGTCCCCGACGCACTACGACTATACGAGGAGTAGTGGTGATATACACCGTCTCAACTCCAGAGCTAAATTCATGCTCTACCTCATGCCAATTTTCATCGGGCGCAAAGCCCACAGCATTAGCGTTATCCAGCTTAATTGCCAAACCGTGAGGTTGTAAGCCATTTGTGCCATAGCGAGGATTAATCATCTGACACCAAGGGATGACTTGAGAAGCTGGTGCGTTGTACTTCTCGTCCTCAAAGTCGAATGTTGCAGATGGTTTCATCGTCTTAGGCATAGTAACTAATTATTCAAAACTTTACTTTTTTTTGCTACAATTTCCATCTGTCTGTGTTTTGCATATCAAGTTTATCAAATAAGGAAGAGGGAAGAGAGAAGAAAGAAAAGGTCTTCTTCCCTCTTTCCAGACGGATTTAACAAAAAAAGAAGAATGAAAAATGAAGACTTCTTTCTTCTTTTTTTCGTTCAACATTCATCTAAAATATCACGTACATACTGAATTAGATTTTAACAACAGCTTGTCCTTCGTCTAAATAAAGTATTTAAGGGAGGCGGTAGGCAAGTGCGTTATTGAGCACAGTCAGGACTTGTAAAGTATACATTAATTATCAGGAAGCTTAAGCATAACTCAGGATTCATTGCTCGCAACTCTAAACTTTTTCGGGACTTATAACTTTATTCTCAGCACTGAGAAGATAGCAGCGCTAAGGGCTGCACTTACTGGGACTGTGATAAACCATGCTGTGGCAATTCCTTGAAGAGTTTTGAATTGAATAGACTTAATGTTTTGTACCAGTCCAATGCCAACAACACCACCAACGAGAGCATGGGAGGTAGACACAGGTAAACCCAGTCGGGAGGCAAGTAGGATCGTTGTGGCAGTTGCCAGCTCAGCGCAAAATCCACTACTGGGTTGCAAAGGAATAATACTTTCGCCAATAGTGGTGATAACTTTTTTACCCCAAATGGCTAAACCAGCGACAATGCCAACGCCACCAAGTATTATAATCCATAGGGGGATGTTAATGCCATCTATAGGTACTGTGCCAGTGTGGTTAATGTAAGCAATAGCAGCTAGAGGAGCGATCGCATTCCCTACATCATTAGAACCATGAGCAAAAGCAACAAAACAAGCACTGAGCAATTGAAATCGAGCAAATAACGCTTCAGTTAGTAGGGATGAGGGAGATGAGGGAGATGAGGGGGATTTGACTGCCTTATCTCCACTATCTTCTACTTTGTTCTCTAACTGTCGCCAGCTGTACAAAGTGAGTCCAACTGCTGCTACAGCACCTGTTATCAGCGGAACATCATGAGCAGGTATTTTGAAACCAACTTGCTCAATGAGAAAAGTTGCTAGTCCCTGAGTCAGTGGCGGTAGCACAATCACACCAAATATCCCCAGTAAAACAGCACTCAACCAAGGAATCCATTCGTCTAACTGTACCAATGGATTTGGTTGCTCTAAAATCCAGCGCTTAATTTGACTGTAAAATAAAGCAGCAATTGCGCCACTTATGACTGGAGTGACAATCCAACCTACAGTAATTCGTCCAATTATTGACCAATCGATCGCATTCACTCCCAAAGCAACCCAGCTAAATCCAGCGATCGCACCAACAATTGCATGGGAAGAAGAGACAGGCAAACCTCGTGATGTGGAAATTTGCAACCACAAACCGCCAGAAAGCAGCACCGCCACCATTCCGGTAACTAGCATTTGGGGTGTATTCGCAAATAAAGCTGGATTAGCAATTTTCGTCGCCAGGGTTTGCGATACTTCTTGTCCAAACAGGACTGCACCTGCAAACTCTAACACCCCAGCAATAATCAGTGCTTGTTTTAGAGTAACAGCTTTGGAACCAACCGAAGTTCCCATTGAGTTAGCAACATCATTGGCTCCGAGATTCCATGCGACGTAGAAGGCGAGAACTGCGACTATGATGACAAGCATTTTATTTCTGTGGAATGGGCAATGGGCAATGGGCAATGGGCAATGGGCAAGGGGCAATGGGCAAGGGGCAATGGGCAAGGGGCAAGGGGCAAGGGGCAAGGGGCAAGGGGCAAGGGGCAAGGGGCAATGGGCAATGGGCAATGGGCAAGGGGCAAGGGGCAAGGGGCAATGGGCAATGGGCAATGGAAATTAGGAATTAGTCAAAAATTATTCTGCTCCCCTGCTCCCCTGCTCCCCTGCTCCCCTGCTCCCCTGCTCCCCTGCTCCTCTGCTCCCCTGCTCCCCTGCTCCTCTGCTTCCCCTGCTTCCCCTGCTTCCCTTTGTCTCTTCTCTATGGATAAATCAAAATTTTGTATGTTTCCGCAGTAGGAGCGATCGCCTGTTCTACTGCTGCTGATAAATCTTGTAATGGATAGCGATCGCTAATCAATGCCTGTACGTCTATGCGCCGATTAAAGACAATATCAGCCGCTAGACTTTGAATGCGGTATGATGAACTGTAACTGCCCATAAGGTCAATTTCTCTACGGTAGAGAATATTTGGGTTAACCGGAATCTCCACCTCATCAGGAAATTCAGCGAAAAAGAGAATTTTGCCACCTTTGCGAGTACAGTCGAGGGCTTGGAAGAAAGCTTTTTCACTTGGGACAGCAAGTAGAGTAACATCAACACCCATGCCATTGGTTAAGGCATGAATTTTTGTGGGTAAATTGGCATCACGGGCATCAAATGCTGCTTCTGCACCTACATTCAAAGCTTTTTCGATGCGGGAGGGGAGTAAGTCGGTGGCGATCGCTCTCGCCCCAAAATACTTCACCAACATGATAAACATTAACCCAATTGGTCCAGCACCAGTAATCAAAACTGTTTGACCTGGGGCAATTTGGGCTTTGTTCACTGCTTTGAGGCAGCAGTTCGTTGGTTCTACAAAACTTGCTTCTTCAAAACTGATATTATCAGGAATGGGAATCAATCCCCCATTTTGCACAATATGACCAGGAACCTTGACATATTCAGCAAAACCGCCACCGCTTGGTGCAAACCCTGCTGTCGTGCAGATGTTTTTGTAGGTATCGCACATTGAGAAATTGTCATTTAGACAGTAGGCGCAACGCATACAGGGGATATGATGCATCAGCGCCACCCGTTGTCCAACTTTCCAGCCTGTTACCTCAGAACCCACCGCTGATATGGTTCCAGCAGTTTCATGTCCAAAAATTCGCGGCGGTTCATACAAGGGATAACGAATTTTTTTGATATCGGACTGACACAACCCAACAACCTGCACCTGTACCAGCACTTCATCGGGTTCCAGTGTAGGTACGGGAATCTCTTCGTAAGAGAGTTGATTAACGCCTCTAAATATCTGTGCTTTCACGTTGACTTTTCACCACTCAACGATAATAGATTTAACACTTAGAGGCGTTGTTTATGCTAATTGCTACAAAATTTTAGCGAAAATCGAGGAGCGGAAGCCCTTGGTTTTAGACATCTATATTATGAGTCACATCTTTCTTAACAATCTTGAAACTCTTGCTATACAAAGTTGATAAAGATTGACTTTGAGGCAATGCTTGACAATTGACCACTCATTCTTCTCAGGAAAAGAGCTTTTTTATTGAGAATATGTCACGTAGGTATAAAGGTTTGTTCAATGACCGAGCGCGATGGTTAGCGATGCTGCTGCCGCAAGTGCCGCTATCGTCCGAACATGGTTCCAGACCGTCCAGTTAGTAAGGTAGCTAGCCCATAGGCTCGCGCCTTCAGTGCTACTCGGCTCGACTTTCGCCAGCGCATCGTTCAATGGTATATTGAACACGATGGTCACGCCTAATGCGCCGACGAGATAGAGTAGGCTGCCGATGAGCAAGTAAGCGGCACCGGGTTGATGCCACTTTAACAGCGAGGAGACTAAAAGAAAGATGCAAGCCGCAGCCGTTCCAAAGAGCGCTATCATGAACAATGGATTGATCGCTGTGATATTCATGGATTGCATAGCAGCAATACCTTGTGCTGGCTGGAGTCGAGCAAGGCCGCTCATCACGAAGGTCGAGAAGGCAAAGAAAACTCCAGCCATCAGTCCACAACCCAGTGCCGCGATAAGCTTCAATGCGAAAAGCGAGTGATTAGTAATTGCCATAAAGTCTGCTCCATAAAACTTATACAAATCGCTCAAATTTGAGCAAATCGATGTTGTTGAGTTATCAGATGTTGCTGCATCGCCTTATCTTCCCACCAATTGAGCAACTTGGGTACGCGCCGCCGCGATCGATTCAGCCAAACTTGTGCCACCAAACTCGTCATTCTCAACATGGACAAAGGTGATGTCGGTGATGCCAATAAATCCAAAGATCGTTCTTAAATACGGATCTTGATAATTCAGCTTTTCGTTGCGCTCACCAGGTCCAAAGCCAGAATCACCGCGCGCTGTGATGATAAACATTTTCTTACCCAGTACGAGGGGTTTGTAAGGGTTTGCAGCATCCTCTGGTTCAAACGCAAAGGTGCGCCCAATCCGCACAATTTGGTCGATATATGCTTTGAACGTACTAGGAACGCTGAAATTGTACATGGGAGTGCCGATGACGTAGAGATCAGCCGCTAAGAATTCATCCACTAGCTGATCGCTGATGCGAATCGCTTCCTGTAACTCAGGGGTTTGTTGCTCTGGCGGTGTATAAGCTGCTGCAATCCACGGTTCATCCACATGGGGAACAGGATTGCGACCAACATCCCGATAGGTGACGACATCAGCCGGATGAGCCAGCTTCCAAGCTTCAACGAATTCTCTGGTGAGTCTCTTCGAGTGCGATCGCTCACCACGCGGACTGGAATCAATGTGTAATAGATGTGCCATAGTTCCTCTTGAACAATTACCCTTCCAGCTTAGGTAAACGAACCATGCTCGGCTATCTAATTCCTGTGTTACTGTCAAAATCTTGCGGTCAATTTTCAGGCTTCCCGGTGGAAATCATCCAAACATTGAATACAATCGGAACTAGACGCATTGGGTTTGCATCATGAAGACGACCGCCACCCATCACACTGAGCTTACGGACAAGTAGCAATTTTGGGGATTTCTTAGCTGAACTCCTTACTCTCCTGTCTTTTTCACAATCATCTCCAATTACCTGTTTCTCCAAGGTTCTTAGGTTGCCATACTCGGCTGAGAAACACTTTGCCTTTTTCGCAGAGTAAAGCCAACGGCAATCAGCCAAACGAAAGCCGGAAATCTACCCAACGGCAATAAAATCGAAGCTGCCGGGAAAACCAGACTTAAAATCGACGAGAGCGCGATCGCTGCGATAACGAATCCTAACCCAGCCACCCAACGGGACGTCAGCCAGAAAACCAGACAGGGCAAGGATACACCTGCGAGCAGACGAGTGAGACACGAATGCCCATTCGTTTACCAATTGTTCTAATTCCTGCTCCGCCATCTTTTTTCTCCTTTTTATTTATTAAACAAGCGCTCTTGCAGTGGAAACATCAAGTGTTATGCCGGTTATCTAAGCAGAAGCGTTGGATATCAGAAACGCCGCGCCTAGGCAATATCCAGGAATGGTTCGCTGGTTCTAACGAACGGAAAAGTTTTTCTCGGATCTTCCACCTGGCAGGATGCGAAAGCCGGACTAACGTGTTGATCGCTTCAACAAGCTACGGAGTAGGTGACCCTTCCACATCCAAAGTCCAGATAATATCACTACTGGAATAAATACGAATCTCGTGGCAAATGCCACATCAGGTCTTTCAGTCACTGGTCCATAGATGTAGTCAACGATCGGTATGCTTAAAATGATGTGAATCCACCGCATTATTTTTCGTTCAGTGCTTGCCTTCATCAGAATTGCCTCATGACAGGGACAATGATTCGTTCGAGTTTTGATTAGCTGTCATTTCGTTAGCTCCTCCCTTGGATTTGGTATGGTAAAAATAAAAACGATGGGTTTGGAAGCTACGACTCAACAGGTAGGACCGGAATCAATATGTAGAATGGGTGCCATAATTTCTCTTGCTTAATAATTCCAGCGTAGGCAAACGCTTCTTGCTCGGCTATCTGATTCCTGCGCGACTATCAAAATCTTGCGATCAATTTTCAGAATGTTTGATGAAATGCGAAAATGAATACAATTGGATGGAACTAGACGAATTGGGTGTGCCTGATGAAGACTCCAGCCACAGATCAGACTGAAACGACCTGCTTACCCATCCTGTCTAGCCAAGCTCAGGGTTGGGAAAATATTCTGGTCGAGCAATTCCAACACCCGACCGGTGAGGCGAGGGGTGATTACAGCAATGAACATGTGATTTATCTGTCTCTTGCCCGCCGTCCAGTTCGCTTGCTCCAAATTCAGGGAGGCAAAACCCACGCAGGACTGTACGGGAAAGGCGACATTTCTATAACGCCTGCAATGACCCCGTTTTTTGCCCGTTGGGATGGAGATGACCACTACTTGCAGATTCGCATTGCGTCTCGTTTCATCCAGAGTGTTGCTAGAGAAACCCTTGATAGGAATCCCGACTCGCTTGAACTAATCCCCGAATTTCGGACTCGCGATCCACACATTGAGTCTATTGGCATGCTGCTGCTCTCTGAACTAAAACACGAGAATTTAGGCGGCAGGCTCTACATCGAATCACTGACGAATGTCTTAGCAGTACATTTGCTCAGACAATACGCTGCTGCCAAACCTCGTCTGGCAATTTACGAGGGTGGTTTACCTGAACGCCAACTGCTTCAAGTCTTGGAATACATCAACGAACATCTGAATCAAGACATCAAGCTTGCAGATTTGGCTGCATTGCTAGGCATGAGTCAATTTCATTTCAGCCATCTGTTCAAGCAGGCGATCGGCACGGCTCCCTACCAATACCTACTCCAACAACGGGTAGAACGGGCAAAGCAGTTATTGAAACAAACAGACCAATCGATTATGGACATTGCCTTCCTATGTGGATTCAGTAGTCACAGCCATTTGAGCAAACAGTTTCGGCAATTTACAGGCATAACACCGAAAGCCTACAGAGCGAATTAAACAACCATGCTTTTGTACAATACGCAGGCTAACGGCACATTAATGAAGTCGGGATGGATTGGGTGCGGCGAAATTTTGAGAGTTTTCCAATGGTTGTTGAACCGAATTTTTCTCGGTAACAGTTCACTTAGCGTGCCAAAACGCGGCAATTATTCCATTATTGAATTTGCTACCAAAAGATCCGGATTGGTTGCATTGGCAACTGTACTATTTAGTAGAACCAGAATTATATCCAGTTAATGACTATTGCCCTTTTTTATTGCTTCGTCAATATTATAACGTTGATAGTGATAGTACCGTAACTATACGGAATACCTGCTGTTTCCAGGGCATCTTTCACCGCATATCTGAGCAAGATGACAAATTCACTATCACTGCGGCAAGTATATATAAGGGGCATACTTGGCTAGTAGTGGCTGTGCGCGATCGCCCTTGGGTGAACGCACATAGATGAGCAGTTGCAAACTCTTTGTAATGAGCAACTGCTCACAGTTTGGGGTCGAATGAATAACGCTCTTAATTGGTTAATAGTTGAAAACATCAATAGATAGCATCGACAGATGATAGAAATTTTTATAGTAAAAAAAAATACTATTTAATAAATTATCCGGATGCACTAAAGAAAACTCAGTATCAGTAAAATGAAGAGTTCTAAAATAGACATTTACTATGCGTGCTGCCATTTCACTTCTCATTACAGGATTGTTCTTTGGCTCCATAGCTGTTAACAACCAAGCACTTGACGTACACATATCCAACTCTGGCTCACAACAGTTGATGGCGGCAACAGGCAATACCAGCAAACTTCCTCGCAGATCCTATCGTGGTAGTGGTCGCAAACAATTGGTGCAATACATCAAGAGTACATATCCTGTTGCCTAACAACACCAAAGTCAATGCTATTTGTGGCAAGCGTCTTGTATTAAGGGAATCAAAGTACCATAAACCAGGGTGTTTTGAAAATCTGTTACACACCCTTCCTAGCAAAGACGTGACATCAAAGATACAAAAAATCTAAGTAATAGCTCGGCGTTTTATCCGTAAGCTTCTGTATACTTAGTTATCTGTTAACTTTTGCATTGAAATATGAAGCAAGTTAGCTGCCTGTATCACAAGCATTAAGAGCTACTTAAAATAAGCAAGAAATTTCTGAGTGCAATCTTCATATTATCTCTTGAAAGAGCGTTGCATAAACAGGGGATGAAGTATGAACCGTCTTCGCGAACGCTCATGCTGAGCGCCAAGAAAGGAGTTTTCTAGTAAGCAAAGAAAATAAAATCATCCATCCCGCAAATATGCAACGCTTTTGAATGGGTGTTATTGGGCTGGCTTCAGTTAGGTAGGATCTCTGCCCTTTGAGGATTAGGGCAAGGTGGTTTTAGCGTCAGCCAAAGTTGGGGTGAGGTTCCGACTGTATTAAGTACCTAAGCAAAATGAATTTCACACTTACTTCTCGCTGAATAAGCGTTTGAGGTGATTTTGATGGGTAATTTCATTTGCATGAGTACTTACAACTAGGACTTACGCGAACGCAACCCGCTCTTTTTCGTAGCGTGTCCGTTGGCGCAGCCTCTGGGATAGGAGAAGGACAAGGAAAGAACCTATGCCAATACGGTTCGGTTAAGGTAATTGTCAATCAGAGAAACCCGGTTTCTTCAAGAAACCGGGTTTCTGTCAAGCGTGCTTATCCGAACCGTATTTGGACCTATGCTTCCCTTCCCTGCGGACGCTACCGCGAACGGTCGCAATGACTATAGTAATGACTATAGTTACGTTGTTCGTGCGTAAGTCCTGACAACGAAGTGAAAAGTGCTATAGAACTAATGTTCTACACCGTCGTTTAAGAGTGCTTATTTTTCACCCTTTTTATACCATTGAGAAATATCGGCACAAAGTTTTCCATCAATGCCTGTGGATCTCGCTTCCAAGCTCGCTGAATGGTATTAATGCGAGTCATTTGCAAATCTGGTGCCAAGAGAGTTTGTGGTAAGCGCTCCATAAGGTACTGAGGACGTTGCCATATAGGCATTGTGTTTGCCACTTCCAGCAGGTTGGCAACTCTACGCAGTTCTGCACCCAAAGTAATATCCAGTCCTGCTTCAAAAGCTGCTTGTTCAATGGCAGCATACTTCCGCTTTGCTTGCTCAACCTTTTGGCGATGTTCGGGGCTTTTATTCGCTAATTGCGCTAACCAACGGTTACCCCAGCGAACGTGTCCTGCTTCTTCTGGCAGAATTTTTTCAATTGTTTCGCAGATTTTGGTGTTTTCTTCGGTTTGCGGCGCTTGCTTAAGAGCATGAATATGGGCGGAAAAATACTCACATCCGCGTTTTTCCGTTACGTTAATTGCAGCAAGGGTCGAAATCAGAAACTCCTCTAGGTCTTTGCTTGGATCTCTTTGTTCTCGGTCATATAGCCTTTCAAACTCACTAATATAAGAAGATCCAGGAGGTGTTCCCACATTTGCTCCCAGTTCCACTAACAAATCAGTCAGCCACATAGCATGACGAGCTTCATCAGAGATATGGTGAGATAAATCTCGTATCAGTTCGGATGGCTGTCCGTCGAGTTGTTCAATAACTTCGGTAAGGTCTTTGCAACTGCGTTGCTCGCTGTAGCGGTAGCGGTTGAGGGTAATGAGATGGATTTCGCGATCGCGGACAAATTGTATCAAGATGTCCCTTGCACCTATAGCGTTTTGAAATTTGCGTGGGTAAGCAACAGCCATAACTTTTTATAGAATTATGTAAATTAGTATTAATACTACATTAATTTTCTCTACCTACCGTAGCTATTCTTCACATCAAGCAGTCTTTCGAGCAATAAGATACTTGCTCATAAAATGAACCTGCATATTCTCAAAACCTGCTTTCTCTAAACACTCAAGAGTCATTGGTTATAATTTCTCCTCCTTTTACTCCCTTCACTCACCTATCTCTCTTGCTCCTGCTCACTAAATATTAATTTTTGTTAATAAGTATCGCATTCCGTAACTTTGGATACAGAATTTTTTGCTATAGTATAATTAAAGAAAAAATCAGCTAATCATAACATTACTCAAACTATTAGGAAGGACTTTGCTATGTCTACTCAAGAAAAAGCCCGTGCTCTGATGATGCGTCACTATCAGCTCATTAAGAATCGTCAACAATCGATGCTGGGACGTACTGGTGAGGAATTAGGTCTTCCCGGAGAAGTTTCTAACTACTGGAACCCCATTCAAGGAAAAATAGATCCTACCGCTCGCATGACTTATGATCGCAGCAATGCGACTATGAGCTAGAACACCGATTCATTAATGCCATAAACCCGGTTTCTGTTGCTGGAAAGACTGATATTTCGTTATTTCAATGAGAAGAAACCGGGTTTTTTATCACAATTGGTGAATACTGAATCGGTGTTCTAGTTATCAGACGTTGTTGAATTTTGTAAAGATTGCGATGTATCGCGTCTATATACGTTAAAAAAGCCACCCATTCTGTAGTGGTGGCTTAACTTATGCTCTTTATGCGCTCAAATTCAAGTAGCGCTCTCAATTAAACATCGTAATAGAGAGCGAATTCGTAGGGATGAGGACGTAACCGCATAGGGTTGACTTCATTATCCAACTTGTAGGAAATCCAAGTTTGAATGAGGTCTTCGGTGAACACGCCTGGTTTTGTCAAGAAGGCATGGTCTTTCTCCAGCGCTTCCAACGCTAATTCGAGAGAACCCGGAGTTGAAGGAACCTTCGCCAGTTCTTCTAGAGAAAGTTCATAAATGTTCTTATCCAGAGGTTCACCTGGGTCGATTTTGTTCTGAATACCATCTAAACCAGCGCACAGCATCGCAGCAAATGCCAGGTAGGGGTTAGAAGTCGCATCAGGACAGCGGAACTCTAACCGCTTGGCTTTGGGGTTGGTACCAGAAAGAGGAATACGGATAGAAGCAGAACGGTTACCTTGGGAGTAAGCCAAGTTTACGGGTGCTTCATAGCCAGGTACCAAGCGCTTGTAAGAGTTGGTGGTGGGGTTAGTGATTGCCAGCAATGCTGGTGCATGCTTAAGGATACCGCCAATGTAGTGCAATGCCGTTTCGCTCAAGCCTGCGTATTTATCTCCAGCAAACAGGGGTTGACCATCTTTCCAAATGGACTGGTGAGTGTGCATTCCAGAACCATTGTCTTGGAATACTGGCTTAGGCATGAAGGTAACGGTCTTGCCGTACTTCTTGGCTACGTTCTTGATGACATATTTGTAAGTCAACAGCCAGTCCGCTGCTTCAATCAACTTACCAAAACGGACGCCCAATTCGCACTGACCGCCAGTCGCGACTTCGTGGTGATGCTTTTCAATGGGGACTCCACACTCTAACATTGTCAGCAGCATTTCTGTCCGCATATCTTGCAGCGTGTCTGTTGGGGAGACTGGAAAGTAGCCCTCTTTGTAGCGAGGTTTGTAACCCAGGTTGGGACCTTCTTCTTTACCAGAATTCCAACGACCTTCAACTGCATCCACGTAGTAATAGCCGGACTGCTGGTTTTGGTCAAAGCGGACATCATCAAAGATGAAGAACTCAGCTTCCGGACCAAAGAAAGCTGTATCACCAATACCTGTGGAAACCAAATAGTCTATTGCTTTCTGGGCAATAACACGAGGACAACGGCTGTACCACTCACCTGTCCGTGGTTCCTTAATGCTACAAATGATGCTTAGAGTTGGCTCTTGCATGAAAGGGTCAATCCAAGCTGTATCTGGATCAAGTACCATCGCCATGTCTGATTCATTGATGGCTTTCCAACCCCGGATACTAGAACCGTCGAAAGGTACGCCGTCTGTAAAGGAACTCTCATCAATTTGGTTTTGGAAAACCGTCAGATGCTGCCAGATTCCTGGTAAATCAATGAATTTCAGATCAATCATCTGAATGTTTTTGTCCTGAATCAGCTTCAGAACTTCTTGGGGGGTTGTCATGGTTACTCCTTATCTGCCGATTTTTCAATAGTAAAACCAGAGTGTTCAAAGCATGCTGACCTTACTTGTAAACCCAAATCCATGAGACACCTGGAATATCGTAAAGATTTAAAATTAGATTATTTTGTATTGTTTATCACAGAATATCAATTTAAAAGATTAAATATAACCTTTCCTTAATTAGTTTCACAAAAGTAGACAGTTTATCTCGCAGGGGTCAACTTTGGCATAGAATCCATAATTAGCGCTATAGATTGTTTTTGTGCTGGGGCTTATTTTACAAGAGGCACTATTATACAGTTGCAGCTTGCTAAAAGCAGTCAAATTAATATCAAACCATAGAAAGGATTGATTTGGAGAAAAAGGAATGCGGGATGCAGTAACCAGCTTAATTAAGAATTATGACGTTGCAGGTCGATATTTCGACCGGAATGCCATAGACAGTCTCAAGTCCTACTTTGAAAGCGGTACGGCACGTGTACAAGCAGCAGTTGCAGTCAATGCAAATGCGGCGTCGATTGTCAAGCAGGCTGGCTCTCAATTATTTGATGAACTGCCAGAGTTGATTCGCCCAGGTGGAAATGCTTACACAACTCGTCGTTATGCAGCTTGTCTGCGTGATATGGACTACTACCTACGCTATGCTACCTATGCCCTTGTTGCTGGTAGTATGGATGTCCTAGATGAGCGAGTGTTGCAAGGGCTACGGGAAACTTACAATTCTCTGGGGGTACCAATTGGTCCAACAGTTCGCGGTATCCAGATTATGAAGGATATTGTGAAGGAGCAAGTGGCTACAGCGGGTGTTACCGATACTTCCTTTGTCGATGAGCCATTTGACCACATAACTAGAGAGTTCAGCGAAATAGATATCTAGATTACTCTTTTGGTTTTAAAATAAGGCGAGTCTCCTCAAGGAAACTCGCTTTTTTTACAAACCGCACCAGGAGAGGAAAGCCGAAAATCCGCCACAATAGAAGTGATCCAACGGTTGAGGCGCACCTTATGGAAGAGTTACTAGAGTTAAAAGATTTGCTGCTCAAAGGAGATGTACCAGGAGCGTTGGTCATTGTTGAAGAATTAGAAGAGATGAGCCGTAAGGATATAATCAAGACAATTCGTAGCTATGCCGTAATTCTGCTGCTACATCTCATTAAACAACAAGCTGAAAATCGTACAACTCGCTCGTGGAATGTCTCTATTCGCAATTCAGTTCGGGAAATTCAAAGGGAAAATAAGCGTCGTAAAGCAGGGGGCTACTACCTATCTCCAGAAGAATTATTTGAAACTTTAGAAGAAGCGTACTTAAATGCCATTGATGAGGCTTCCCTAGAAGTAGAAGAAGGACGTTATGAACCAGAAGAATTAGAACAACTGGTTAATCGAGAAGAAATTATAAATCGTGCAGTGACGTTGATTTCACTACAAGAGCAGATAAAGAGAATTGGCTAAACAACGACTCGATAATCTACTAGTAGAACTCAATTTATGTTCGTCTCGCGCCTGGGCGCAGCGACTGATTCAGGCAGGGGAAGTGACTGTTGATAGTCAGATAATTGACAAAGCAGGTACGGAGGTTGATGTTGCAGCTCAAATTCAGATCAAGGAGCGATCGCGTTTTGTTTCCCGAGGAGGAGAGAAGTTAGCGAAAGCGATCGATGTGTTTGCAATTCCTGTAGAAGGACGAATTTGTTTGGATGGTGGTATTTCGACAGGTGGCTTCACTGATTGTTTGCTGCAAGCTGGTGCAGAGCGAGTTTATGGTGTTGACGTTGGTTATGGGCAAGTTGACTGGCGTTTGCGAAATGATTCTCGGGTGATTTTGAAGGAACGCACTAATTTACGGTATTTAACACCAGATGAGTTGTATGCTTCACCCTCTCAATCTTCCCCTTCAGAAGAGGGAGCCTATGCTGATTTAGCAGTGGTAGATGTCTCATTTATTTCTTTAACCAAAATTCTATCTGCTCTTTGGGGGCTGCTGCAATTTCCTCGAGAGGCGGTGTTGTTGGTGAAACCCCAGTTTGAAGTGGGGAAAAACCGTGTGGGTAAAAAAGGTGTTGTGCATGACCCTAAAGACCAGGCTGATGCTATCTTTCAGGTGTTACAAGCGGCTAGTGAGTTAGGATGGAAGTATAAAGGTTTGACTTGGTCGCCTATCACTGGTCCTGCTGGTAATATTGAGTATTTGTTGTGGGTGGGAATAGAGAGTCAAACTTTGCCGCCTGATTTAGAGGCAGTTCATCAAATAACGAAATCAGCAGTCCGTGAACTTCGCACTTCAACCCCATCTTCTAAGCGCTAGGCAATTCACGCATCTGAGCGGTGACAAGTCAGGGTAAGCGCGTCTCAAATGCTATTGACAAGCGGATTTAGAGATATCATTATGTAGGGATAAACAAGCAGCAAGAATAGTAAGCATATAATTATTATCCATTGCGGCTCGATTCGACTTTTGGC
>JAHHHH010000023.1 GCA_019359415.1 Iphinoe sp. HA4291-MV1
AACGCGGTCTTGAGGGTTTCCCTCAAAGAGCGATTTTGAACCCGTAGGGTGATGTAAGTCGGGCTACGCCTGCAATTGCTGTTTGAGCCTAGAATCCCCCGAATTCAATTCGGGGGAGTATGTCAAAACGGTTCTCCTTATCCTTGTATATACCCAGATTTGATGATGCGTTTAGAAATCAATGAATCAAAGGCTAATAAGCGATTTGTACATCGTTGGCTTGCTTGTACATTAGTTCGTGACTATATCAAGAGTAAGGCAAAGGGAACAAGCCCAACAATGAAAAAGATTTCTCAGGAAATCGTCATGAATATTCCCTTTCCTTCAGATTTATCCATAGCCGAACAACGCCGCATCGTCGCTTACCTCGATGAACTCCAAACCAAAGTAGACACAATGAAACGACTCAGAGAAGAAGCAATGAAAGAACTTGATGTACTGCTATCTTCCATCCTTGACAAAGCATTCAAAGGGGAACTGTGATCACACAGATAGGTGCTATCTTTATCCTGGGTTGATAACTCATAAAGTTGATTATAAGAACTCTGTAAATGGACTTAGAAAGTTTACTCCAGAAAATAAACATAAGAGAAGACCAAGACCTTGAGTGTAAGTCGGCTGATGGTGGTTTGCCCAATGATGTCTGGGAAACAGTATCTGCATTTGCAAATACAGATGGAGGCTACATTGTACTTGGTGTCAGTGAAGGCAAAAGTGGACTTACCATTTCTGGAGTACGCAACCCAGATGGATTATTGAAAAAGTTTTGGGATAATCATAACAATTTCCAAAAACTTAGCACCCCAATTTGTTCTAGTTCAGATGTACAACTTCAACAGGTTGAAACACAAAATATAGTGATTATAAAAGTACCCAGAGCAACACCAAAACAGCGCCCTGTGTACATCAACAATAACCCAATGACTGGCACATTCAAACGTAATTTTGAAGGAGATTATCATTGCACTTCCTCTGAAGTGCGGCAAATGTTACGGGATGCTGCAAACGAATCTCAAGATATCCAGATTTTAGAAGGATTTAATCTCACTGACCTTGACCCAGAAACACTTAAATCATTTCGCCAAAGGTTTACTTCCAGGGAACCCGATCACCCTTGGCTTGCATTAGACGATAAGAATTTGCTGACGCAGTTAGGTAGCTGGAAACGCGATCGCCTTACAAGTAAAGAAGGACTAACACTAGCAGGTTTGCTCATGTTTGGTCGTGAGCGTAGTATTTTAGATGCGCTTCCTAACTACCAGCTAGATTATCAGGAGCGACTTTCTAATGATCCAGAAATCCGCTGGACTTATAGATTGACACTCGATGGCAAATGGGAACCTAATCTTTTTAACTTCTATTACCGCGTTTATAGTCGTTTAGTCAACGATATAAATGTTCCATTTCAGCTTGACAAAGACGCAGTGCGACGAGGTGAAACTCATGTACATGAAGCACTCCGCGAAGCATTAGTCAATACCCTAATCCATGCAGATCATCAATCTACTCGCCCTATTTTAGTTACCAAATTTACAAATTCTTTTTTATTTTCTAATCCCGGTCGCCTGAGAATATCTCTTCAACAGCTTTATGATGGTGGGGTTAGCGATCCTCGCAACCCCAACCTGCAAAAAATGTTCCAAATGCTTGGTTTGGGTGAGAGAGCAGGCTCAGGTTTTGGAAAGATTCTCCGTGCTTGGAAAGAGCAGCAATGGTTGATTCCGTTGGTGTCAGAAAAATTAGAGTTAGAAATGACATCAATTGCATTACCAACGATGAGCTTGATTCCCGAAAATGTCGAGAAAGAGTTAAGAGAAATTGTCGGGGATGATTATTCTGAACTAACAGAGCTAGAACGCATTATTTTGGTACTAGCACATCAATTTGGAGAGGTTTGTAATACTGATATTCAACGTTACAGACAGGAACACCCCAGAGACATAGGGGAGTGTCTCAAACACTTAGTATATAAAGGCTGCTTAGAAAGTTCTGGTCGTGGTCGTGGAACAAACAATACTTTAGCTAACACAGAAGCTCAACCAGATTTGCTTTCACTACTCCCAAGCCCCGAACATTACGAACCGAACTCCGAACATTACAAGCGTCTCCAAGATATTGCCGCCCCTGTCCGTGGGAAACGTCGCGCAGATCAAGAGTTAGTCGAGCAAGTAATTCTGGAACTATGCTCCGAACATTATCTACAACTCCGAACATTAGCGGATCTATTAAACCGTAAGCCGGACACTATTAGAAACCACTATGTAAACCTAATGTTGCAGCGGGGCTTACTAAAACTGCGATACCCCGAACAACTCAATCACCCTCAACAGGCGTACAGAACAGCATCTTTAGCAGATAGGGAAAATAATAAGACTTTTGACACTCCCCCATCTACCCAAATTTTATGAGCTATTTACTTAGTCAATACTTTGAAAGACTTTGCTGCTAAATCGCCATCCATCAACCCACAACGTCAGAACTTTAAACCTTGCCCCACAGTTTGGACATTCTGAGAGTAAGAGTAACTGCTGGCGTTCACCTCCTCCCCTCCTGTGCAAATATTTAGATTTTTGTTCAAGCATTGTTATGGAACGAAGATAAAAGGCGTTCCCTTTATTTATTCGCTCGCTTCAAAATTAACGCAGCCATTTGAGACACAGAACTACTGGTAAAAACATTTGGGATAAACTTTAATTCTTCCTTCAGCATAGCTGCCCTCTACCTTACCCGTAAGTCCTACGGACAGGCTCCGCCAACGCGCAGCGTCCCGGAGGGAAGGGCTGGTAATGATAGTATTGCCATTTTGGCAAGTTTGTTTTTGAAAAATCGGATATTAGTAGATTGTGCCAATTGTTATTGATACTCGCACGTTTATTGCTATCTACCGAATACTGCTGAAGTGAAACCAATACTGAAATAGCGGTTCTCCAAAAAATTTTACGCTTTAGGAAATAATACATGGTACTCTCACTGTCTTCTGTTAATGTTATTCAGTATCTGTATAAAACAGGTCTGTGTAGCTCGGAAGAAGGCGCAAATGTCGATTCTGAACTACCACAAGCTAGTAAGAAAAACTTCAATGTACTGGTTACTTTGCCTGAACATCATAAACTGCTAGTTAAACAGAAACAATGCATTGATAATGATGGAAACCCGCATGAGTTTTTCAACGAGTGGTTGTTTCATCAACTGCTTCAGCGGTTTCCAGTGTTAAGAAATATTTCGGCGATCGCATCTTTAGTAGTGAATTTCGATCAAGAAAAAACTATTCTTGTTCGCCACTACTTAAAGGAGTATTTTGAACTAGGAAGTTTTTATCAAAAAAGTTTGCACTTTCCAAAGGCGATTGCAAACGCTATTGGCACTAGCTTGGGAGCGCTGCATCGTGCTACTTTCAATCGTCGGGAGTATCAGGATTTTATGGCAACTGCTCCTCAAGGAGAGTTTCGCTATCAATTTTATAATCCAGCCCAAGGAATGGGGTCAATTGGACCTGAAATTTTTGGCAATGTTCCTACGGGTGCACTGAAATTCTATATTCTCTATCAACGTTATGAGAGTTTAGAAGCAGCAATTGCACAATTAGCGTACGATTGGAATCCTTGCTGCTTAACTCATAATGACCTGAAATTGGAAAATATTTTAGTACATTCAAAGTGGGAGCAGTTAGACAATTGTCTTGTACGACTTATTGACTGGGAAGCTTGTTCTTGGGGAGATCCAGCTTTCGATCTAGGAACTTTAGTGGCAAGCTACCTAACAATTTGGTTAGAAAGCTTAGTGGTAGATTCTACTATCGAGTTAGAAGAATCGCTACTTCTTGCAGCAATTCCATTGGAAGTTCTCCAACCTTCACTCCTAGCTCTCATTCTAGCTTATCTTGATACTTTTCCAATAATTCTGGAGTATGGTTGTGCATTTGTTCAACGGGTTATCAAGTTTGCCGGTTTAGTTTTGATTCACCGAATTACCGACAATATTAAGTTTCACAAATACTTTGATAATTCAAGTATTTGTATGCTTGAATTTGCCAAAACTTTACTCACTAGATCACAAGAGTCTGTGCTGACTGTTTTCGGTATCCGAGAGTCAGAAATCATGAAGTTTTTTGCAAAATCTGCTCAATTATCTCAACCGGAAAGAGAGAATAATTTGCTTCGCCTTTATTATGACAAAGCTCGTCTGCGCGGTTGTTAATGTGAGAAGGTAAAAATTCGCCACTTCTAATATATGAGTTTTTATAATGCTAGAGTCTTCTACCAAACCACTGCTAAATTCTCTTTTGGATATTGCTAGCAATATCCAAATTGAATCCAACTTTTGCATTCGCCATCCCAAATATCAACCCTTTGCTCTGCCAGCTAAGATAGCAGACCGATTTCGACAAAATTCGCAAGTATTACAATATAAGTATCTTGCTCTGCTATTGCGAAATTTCCTTCACGGTATTTATTACAATGGCTCTCTACAAACCACGTTGTCACTTAATGGTGATGTGAGTCATAACTTGCCACACAAAAACTTGGAAAGCCATTCTATTTTGGAGATTGATTGGCAATTTTACGAACTACTACATACCAGTAACCATGGTACAGGTTACTTTGACCCGGGTTGGCAGCTGTTGCGACGGGAACCAGATGGTAGTATAGCAGTGACCAAAGGTGGTTTGACATTATATGTTGAGTACACTCACAACCTGGAACCATCAACCCTGACTGCCAAAGTCGGAGAGTTGATTGATATTTGGATGCCTAAAAATCAACTGCAAAACGGCTTTTACGTAGCGCTTAGCAATGTCGGACAAGATTTGCAGGCTAATCTGGATGCTGATTTAGGCGCGGGGCGAATTTACTTTAATATTACTCCAATGGGTGCGATCGCTCTTATGGATAGTCTAACACAGCAACTGAACGCTGCTGCGATTCCCTTTAGTTTTCAGGTTTTACACAATCCATCTGCCTATGGACGCTACGACTCAGGAGTGCTGTCCTTTGAGTGCTTAGACTATCCAGCAGTGCGAAAAGTCCTTCAGACTGTCTATGCAGAACATCAATCCCATTTCCACAAGGAAATCCCCTTATTTACCAAGTTTTTGGCACCAGGGTTGAGTTTAGCTGAAGAACTGAGCCAAAAATTTACCCCACAGGAAAGTTTTGGTATGAACCGCTGTCAAATTGTGGCAAATGCTTTGTTGGAGGTTTGGCAACAAGATAATGATTCAACCGAAGAGCGGATGAAAGCAATTCATCTACATTTTACTCGGCTCGGTATTGATTTACAGCGTCCTTACCTCAATCCTTGCTCTGAGGATATTTACTACCCTCTCAATTGATATAGCGCTTAACAGGGAACAGGCTTGAAAGTCTCTTGGTGTCCGTGTTTTCTCATTAGTTCGTGTCCTAATCTACCTGGCGACTGCTATAAAACGGATGATTGCGGTAAAATTATTTACTATAGCAGGCTATTTGCCAGCTATATATTTTTGATTTTTGATTTTTGAATTTCTCAATATGCCGTTTACATATAACCGCACCATTCGCTTTCAAGATACTGATGCTGCTGGGGTAGTTTACTTTGCTAATATCTTGGCTATTTGTCACGAGGCTTATGAAGAGTCTCTAATTATGTCTGGTATTAATCTCAAAGATTTTTTTACCAATCCATCTGTAGCTTTTCCCATTGTTCATGCTAATGTGGATTTTTTTCGTCCGCTGTATTGTGGAGATAATTTGCTTATTAAATTAATGCCTCAACAACTTAGTGTTGATAGATTTGAAGTGGCTTATGAAGTGATAGTTCGTGAGGTGATGGCTGCCAAGGCTGTGACTAGGCACGTTTGTATTGAGACAAATAGCAGAACGAAAACAGAGTTACCAGAAGAAATGAAAGAATGGTTGGAGAGAAACAAAAGAGGCGTAGAGAGTGCAGAGACAAGAAAGTCAAGAGAGATTATTTAAAAAATTGTTTTGAGCTTATTGCTCAGTTCTCTGCACAAACGGTTTTTTGAAAACAGAGATCATAAGCTGTTCCACATTTAAATTGCATAATTAGGACGGGCAAGATGCTCCGTTCGCGTAGCGTGTCCAAAGGACAAGATTGGAGTCTCCTCCAACAGACGCGCAAGGGACGGAGGAAACCTCCCTCCGGGTGAACCTTCTCCTGTCGGAACAGGTGAGCCAACGGATACGCTGAGTCCTCCGGACACGCACTCGCGTTCGCGAGCGCCAGTCCCCCTACCCTGTCGGGAAGCCGCTCCCTTGTCTACGTGACGGAAACCGCCATCGCTCTTAGCGTCTCCCCTTGGGAGAAGACGGGGGCTGGACTCACCGCTCCAACTTCTCTCCATCCCACAAGAGTTACAAAAAATTCCAAGGCTGCAAACTAAATGTGGTTTAGCTTATCTGATCCGATAGTTCATCTTCGACGAACCGCATGCGGGGATACTGGTAGCCTGCAACAGTTAGTAGCATACTGAAGGCTCCCATAATCATGAACATTAAGCCAATACCGCGACCAGGTCCAACACCTATGAGTTGTCCGATACTGCTGGCGAAAAGACCGTTGGAAGCCATTAAAGGCTCGAATACGCGGTCAGCTAGCGGTCCTGCGACAATATAAGCCAGTGGTTGCGATACGGTGGAAATCATTCTTCTCACAGCAAAGACCCTTCCCTGCACTTCGGGCGCGACTTTTCTTTGCCAGATGACTTGGAGAGAACAATAGATAATTTGCGAACCAAGACCGGATAGGAAAACAGCGACGGCTATGAGTGGGACAGAGGTACGCAACCCGGTGACAAAGATGCACAGTCCACCCAGTAGGTGGAAAACTAATATACTCTGCATGAGTCGCGTTGGTCCTTTCCAGGTACTTATTACTAGGGTACCCAGCAGCATACCGATACCGTCGATGGATAGGATAATGCCGAGCATAGCAGGGGAGGCGAAGGACAACACCAGCGGCGTTGTGAGCACGTTAACGAATCCCAAGATAAAATTAGTGGTGCTAAAAAGAATGAGTAGTGCTAGCAGTCCTGCTCGGGAAGTGATGTACTTCCAGCCGTAGAGAAGCTCCCAAAGCAGAGAGTTTTCCTCTGCTTCCTCATCCTCAGTGTCGCTAGTTTTAACGTTAGGGAACCGAACCAAGAGCAGGGTCACCAGGGAGAACAAGAAGGTAGCAAAATCGATTAGAATGACACCTTGTAGATGGATGGTCACTACCAGTACACCTCCCAACACAGGTATAAGGAGCGATGATAAAGACTCTGCTAGCTCGGTCATGCCGTTGGCACGAGGCAAAAACTGTTTGGGCACCAACTGGGGAATGGCGGCGCTATAGGCTGGCCACTGGAAGGCACTGAAGGCGGAACTAATGGCGGTAGCTATGTATACATGCCAGACTTCAAGACGATCAGTTGTAAATAAAAGAGCGATCGCTATGGTACTCAGACCAGCGCCGGAGTCACTGAGAATCATAACCCAACGGCGATTCCAACGGTCTGCCAAAGCGCCAGCCAGGGGAGTCATCAAGATCCCAGGTACATGACTACATACAGAAGCGATCGCAAACTGAGTGACTGAACCTGTGTGTTGGTACACCCAGATATCTAGAGTGAATTCAGTGAGTTCGGAACCCATGACGGAGATCATTTGTCCAAACCAGACGAGAATAAAGACTCGTATTCCTTTGTTTGCAAGGTGTTTAGCCATCTTGTTTTCCTCAATCATTCGTCTGGGAGCGTTCTAGGTAAACCTGTAGCTTTTCAGCTAGAACCTGGACATTTGGTTTGCTAATCATACTGTAGTGATCGCCCGGAACCAAGTGGAGCTCTACCCCTTGATTTGCTAACTTGTTCCAGCCTAGGGTTAGGTCCTCAGAATCTGCTTCTACTTCCTCCTGTGCTAAGAAAAGGGTAATCTTGCCTGGATAAGGTTGGGGGCTGTAGTTGTTTGCGGCTTGGATATGGCTTTTAAAAACTTGCTGTAGACGTTGTGCTTGAGCTAGTTCCAATTCTGGCGGTATCCCTAATAATGCGCCATTATTCCCCGTAAGTAAATCTTCTAAGAAAGCTACGTCGTCTGCTTCATTTAACTCTTCGTCCTCTGTAACAGGATAAGTATCTAGCAACGCCAACAAAGACACCTGCTGACCTTGGGCTTGGAGTTGCTGAGCCATTTCAAAGGCTACAAGTCCACCAAAGCTCCAACCTCCGAGAAGGTAGGGACCTTGCGGCTGAACAGTCTGCATTGCTTCAATGTAATGAGCTGCCATGTCTTCGACCTGAGTGTAAGGCTTGTGTTCCTCATCCAAACCTAGTGATTCCAGCCCATAAAATGGTTGTTCTGGATCTAGGTGACGCGCTAAATCAACGTACGCTAGAACAGTACCAACACCAGGATGGACGCAGAAGAAAGGTCGCTTAAAGCCGCCCGACTGAATTGGTACTAGGGTAGACCAAGAGGGAGAATCGGTTGAGGCGCGCAAAAGACTCGCCAGGTGTTCAATCGTTCCAACTTGGAAGAGTGCAGCCAGGGGCAGATTTTTTCCGAATTGCTGCTGAATCCGAGCCATCAAGCTTATGGCTAAAAGGGAATGACCACCGAGATCAAAGAAGTTGTCCCGAACTCCAATAGGATGGACATCCAGAACTTGTTCCCAGATTTGCACCAGTTGCAGTTCTAAGATGTCACTGGGAGGGACAAAGTTGTCCTTTAAACTCAGTTTCATATCCGGTGCAGGCAAGGCACGACGATCTACTTTGCCGTTGGGAGTTAGGGGCATCTTCTCCAAACTCACAACCGCTGATGGTACCATGTACTCGGGTAGTTTCTCCTTGAGGAAATTGCGCAGCTCAGTGGTGCTGACACCAGGTTCGGAGTTGGGAACGACATAACCCACAAGCTGCTTGTTGCCTGGTTGGTCTTCCCTTGCGATCGCCACCGCTTCCTGCACACTGGGGTGTTGACTCAGCAGTGCCTCTATTTCTCCCAACTCAATGCGAAAACCGCGAATCTTCACTTGCTGATCAATACGACCGAGAAACTCGATGTTGCCATCAGGTAGATAACGGGCTTTGTCGCCGGTTTTATACAGCCGATTGAATTTTGAATTTTGAATTTTGAATTTTGAATTTTCAAAGGGGTTGGGGATGAATTTCTCTAGTGTCAACTCTGGGCGATTGAGGTAACCCCTGGCTAAGCCAGCACCACCGATATACAATTCCCCAGGAACTCCTATAGGAACGCTTTGAAGATGGCAGTCTAGAATATAGACTTGGGTGTTAGCGAGCGGGCGACCGATGGGTGGTACAGATTCGCCGTCGGTGCAAACAGCGGTGGTAGCACAGACAGTTGATTCAGTTGGTCCATAACCATTGAAGAAGCGTCGGTTACTAGACCATTGCGCTACTAAATTAGGAGGACAAGCTTCTCCCGCCACGATGATAGTCTGCCAGTCTGGCAGTTCCGCAGTAGGCATGGCAGCGAGCGCTGACGGAGGAAGCGTAGCGTGGGTAATAGCCTGATTATGCATCAGCGAAATCAAAGCTGGTCCTGGAAGCAGAGATTCCCGCGTTCCCAGGCAAAGCCGCGCTCCTGCACAAAGGGTCATGACAACTTCCGAAATTGAGGCATCGAAACTAAAGGAAGCGAATTGCAGAACACGGCTATGAGATTGGACATCAAAAATGCGAATCTGTTCTAAAGCAAGGTTGCACAATCCCTGGTGAGCGACAAGGACGCCCTTCGGCTTTCCTGTAGACCCGGAGGTGTAAATCACATAAGCTAAGTTACTCGCTTGCACACCAGTGCTTGGATTGTCTTGAGTTTGCCCACAAATGACCCCCCAGTCTGCATCCAAGCAAACCACAGGTGCTGTATGCTCAGGCAGATTTGCCGCCAACTTTTGTTGAGTTAACAGCACCTTAACCTGGGAATCTGATAACATGAAGCTTAATCTTTCCTGGGGATATGCTGGGTCTAAAGGTACATAAGCACCACCCGCTTTGAGAATTCCCAGCAGTCCCACTATCATTTCTAAAGAACGCTCGACGCAGATACCTACGAGTATCTCCGGTTCGACTCCCAAAGTCTTGAGGTAGTGCGCCAGTTGATTGGCACGTGCATTTAATTGTTGATATGTCAACTGCTGATTTTCAAAGACTACCGCCACTGCGTCCGGTGTCCGTTCCACTTGTTGTTCAAACAATTGATGGATACACTTATCAGTAGGATATTCTACTTGGGTATCATTCCACTCAAAGAGCAACTGATGTTGCTCGGCTGTACTCAGCAGTGGTAATTGAGCAACTGATTGCTCTTGATTAGCTACGATGCCTTCGAGTAAGTTTTGGAAATGTGCAATCATCCGCGCAATCGTGGTCGCATCAAATAAATCGCTGTTGTACACCAATTCCCCACTCAGTCCTGCTTCCGTTTCCTCCATTGACAACAGCAAATCATGAGTTGCTGTGACTTCCTCCTGTCCCACGAAGGGAGTGATGGTCAAACCTGGCAATTCCAGTTCTTCCCCAGGAGTATTCTGCAAGATGAACATTACCTGGAACAGGGGGGAATAGCTCAACGAACGCTCTGGTTGCAGTTCCTCGACCAGCTTCTCGAAGGGCAAGTCCTGGTGAGCATATGCTCCTAAAGTCATCTCGCGCACCCGTTCTAAAAGCTCACTGAAAGTCGGATTTCCCTGAAGTTGGGTACGTAACACCAATGTGTTGACAAAAAAGCCAATGAGTGATTCTATTTCACTATGATTGCGGTTGGCGATCGCAGAACCAACGACGATGTCCTCCTGACCACTGTAACGTGAGAGTAAAGTGGTAAAAGCTGCAAGCAGGGTCATAAACAGGGTTACACCTGACTGCTGGCTCAGTGTCTTGAGTTTGAGCGTCAGTTCCCAACTGAGTTGAAATTCTTCAATGCCACCTTGGAATGTCTGTACTGCTGGGCGGGGGCGATCAGTGGGCAGTTCCAATAACGGCGGTGCTCCTGCTAACTGTTGCTTCCAGTAGTCCAGTTGCGTTTGCAGCACTTCCCCACTGAGCCATTCGCGTTGCCAAGCAGCAAAGTCGGCATATTGAATTGGCAACTCTGGTAAGGGGGAAGGCTCCCCTGCACAGAAAGCTTCATAGAGTGCAGACAACTCGTGGATGAGTACCCCCATCGACCAGCCATCAGAAACGATGTGGTGCATCACCAGTAGCAGTACATGGGATTGTTCCTCCAACCGCAGCAAAGTGACTCGCAGGAGTGGACCATTTGAGAGGTCAAAGGGACGTTGAGCTTCTTCGCTGGCTAACTGTCCCACCTTAGTGGACTGCTCCTCTTGAGGCAGATGTTGCAGGTCTATCATCGGTAAAGCCACGGTTAAGCTGGGGGCGATGACCTGTACTGGGGAGCCGTTCACCATCTTAAAAGTCGTGCGCAGAATTTCGTGACGCCGCACGATTTCTTGTATAGCCATTTCCAGAGCGGCTACGTTAAGGGAACCGATGAGACGCAGGGGATCTGGTATATTATAAGTGGCAGTTTTTCCCTCCAATTGGTCGAGGAACCACAGTCTAGTTTGAGCAAAGGACAGGGGTAAGTCTGCGTTCCGTGGAACCGATTTGATGGCAGGCGCATACAACCCCAAATCAGTATGGCGAGTAACTTCTATGAACTCGCTCAGTTCTGCTACAGTGGGGAATTCAAACAAACGACGTAGGGGCAGATCCACCTCGAATACAGAGCGTAAGCGAGAAATCACCTGAGTCGCCAACAGAGAATGTCCTCCCAACTCAAAGAAGTTGTCGTGAATACCAACTTGTTTAAGATCAAGGACTTGTGCCCACAGCTGGGCTAGAATCTCTTCACTAGGAGTGCGCGGAGCAACAAAGCTGTCTTGACCCAATTCAAAATCTGGCGCTGGAAGTGCTTTGCGGTCAACCTTGCCGTTAGGGCTGAGGGGCATTTTCTCCAAAGTGACGAATGCTGAGGGCACCATGTAATCTGGCAGTTTCTCCTTGAGGAAACTACGCAGTTCATTACTGGTAACAGTTAGCTCAGGGTTGGGAACGACATAAGCAACTAGGCGCTTGTTTGCAGATTGGTCTTCACTTGGGTTGACCACCGCCTCCTGTACACAAGGGTTTTGACTCAGTATCGCCTCAATTTCTCCCAACTCAATACGGAAGCCGCGAATCTTTACCTGGTAATCAATACGACCAAGAAATTCGATATTGCCGTCACTAAGGTAACGGGCTTTATCACCAGTTTTATACAGACGTGCACCCTCTTGTTGGATAAAGGGGTCAGCAAGAAAAGCCCGTTGTGTCTGTTGTGGATTATTGAGATAACCACGTCCCACACCAACACCGCCTACGTAGAGTTCTCCAGCCACTCCAATGGGTGCTGGTTGCAGTTGGCTGTCGAGTACATACAGTTGTGTATTCAACACTGGACGACCAATCGGCAGGTTCAGTATTTCCTCTGAAGGAGGCTCACAAATTGGGTAATGGGTGACATCATCTGAGCACTCCGTGGGACCATAGGCATTCAACATTGGGATTGTCGGGTAGTACTCCAACCACTGACGACACAACTGTGGTGGCAAAGCTTCACCTGTTAGGAGCAACCAACGCAACTCGGACAGTTGGGGTCGAGTAGAACCATTGGGTTCTATCTCCTGGAGTATCATACGCAACAGCGACGGCACAATCTCTAGAATTGATATTCCCTGAGTTTCCACCAGTTTCAGCAGTTGGGCAGGAGTTGCTGCAATTTCATGGCGGACAATCTCAACTCGTCCACCCACCAGCAGTGCTGCCAAAAATTGCCAAACACTGATATCAAAAGTCTGAGTCGCAGTTTGCGCCACTACGTCGGTAGCACTTAACTCTAACGTCTCTACCTTTGCATACAAATGATTCAGCATCCCCCGATGTTCCAGCATTGCTCCCTTGGGCAAACCTGTTGAACCTGAGGTGTAAATCACATACGCGAGATTATCGCTTCGAGAACGCACTGGTAGGTTTTCACTTGAGTGCTGTTGTGCGTCCATCTCCTCAAGCCGCAGCAATTTTGGTGCTGTTCCTTCCAGGTTCCCAAGCGCAGAGATGACTATCGGTTCAAACTCGCTGGCGCTCAGCACTAAGGGCACCTGACTTTGCTCCAACACCTGGCGTATCCGCTCGACTGGATGCTGGGGATTGAGCGGTAAGTATGCACCACCTGCTTTGAATACTGCTAGTATTGCTGTTAAGAAATCTATGTTGCGACGCAGGAGCAAAGCGACTATTGTTTCTGGACCTACTCCAAACTCGACCAGATGTCTTGCCCAACGATTGGCGCGGGCGTTCAACTCATCGTAAGTGAGTTGCTGGTTTTCAAACACCACTGCGACTGCATCTGGAGTGAGTGCTACCTGTGCTTCAAACAACTGAGGAAAACACTCTTTTCGAGGATACTCAACTTGGGTATCATTCCACTCTATCAGTAATTGATGTCGCTCGGCGGCACTCAGCATTGGTAATTGGGCAACGCTTTGTTGAGGACTAGCAACGATGCTTTCCAGTAAGGTTTGGAAATGTCCAATCATCCGCCTAATCGTGGTAGCATCAAATAAATCGCTTTTGTATACCAATTCCCCACTCAGCAGCCCTGCTTCCGTTTCTTCCATTGCCAGAAGCAAATCATCCTTTGCCGCGACGCCCTCCAGTTCCAAGGGAGTTAGGGTAAGACCAGGCAGTTCCAGTTCATCGTCCGAGGCATTCTGCAAAATGAACATCACCTGGTACAGGGGGGCATGACTCAAAGAACGCTCTGGTTGGAGTTCTTCGACCAGTTTTTCAAAGGGCAAGTCTTGATGGGCATAGGCTCCCAAGGTGATCTCGCGCACTCGTTCTAGAAGCTCACCGAAAGTAGGATTTCCCTGAAATTGGGTGCGTAGCACCAAGATATTGATAAAGAAGCCAATGAGCGACTCAATTTCACTGCGGTTGCGGTTGGCGATGAGGGAGCCAATGACGATGTCATCCTGACCACTGTAGCGTGAGAGTAAAGTGGCAAAAGCCGCTAGCAGAGTCATAAACAAGGTTACGCCTGATTGTTTGCTCAGAATTTTGAGCTTTTGCGTTAGCTCCCGATTGAGTTCAAATTCTTCACTACCACCTTGGAAGGTTTGAACTGATGGGCGGGGGCGATCGGTGGGGAGTTCCAGCAGGGGCGGTGCTCCTGCTAACTGTTGCTTCCAGTAGCCCAGTTGTGTTTGCAATACCTCACCAGTGAGCCACTGGCGTTGCCAAGCAGCAAAGTCCGCATATTGGATTGGTAATTCAGGTAAGGGAGAAGGCTTTCCTGCACAGAAAGCTTCATAGAGTGCAGATAACTCGCGGATGAATACCCCCATCGACCAGCCATCAGAAATGATGTGGTGCATCGCCAGTAGCAGCACATGGGATTGTTCCCCCAGGCGTAGCAAACTCACTCGCAGTAGGGGACCGTTTGAAAGGCTGAAGGGGCGTTCAAAGTCGTTATTGGCTAACCATTGGACCTGTGTTGACTGCTCCTGTTTGGGCAAATGTTGCAGGTCGATGATTGGCACAGTTATGGTTAAGGTAGGGGTAATAACCTGTGCTGGTGAGCCATTCACCATCTTAAAGGTGGTACGCAGAACTTCGTGACGGCGTATTATTTCTTGTACTGCCATTTCCAGAGCGACTACGTTGAGGGAACCAATGAGGCGCATGGTCAATGGTATGCCGTAGGCAGCTTCCCCCTCCAGTTGGTCGATAAACCATAATCTAGTTTGAGCAAAAGATAGGGGCAGATCTATATTTCGGGGGACTGGAGTAATAGACTCAAAACTAGAATTTGAGTTCAGATTAACCTGCTGCAGAAAATTAATAATTTCTACTTTGCGCTCAGCTAATTGAGCACGTATATCTGGTGTCAGTCTTCCCTTTGGAGCGTTACAGCGGAGGCGAACCTCCCCCAAAGTAGTTCCGTTAACACTCTCTACCCACAGCTGTATATCCAGATTGGCTAGATCAGACAAAAATTCTTCAATATTTTTCATAGCTCTATTTCCTCCCGCTCCTCTAAGTCATAACTAGAACTGGCTTTTAACTTTTGCACTGTCGAACGAATCTTCTCGATGCTCTCGGCTAAGTCAGCTACAGTGGGAAATTCAAACAAACGACGTAGGGGCAGATCCACCTCGAACACAGAGCGTAAGCGAGAAATCACCTGAGTCGCCAGCAGGGAATGTCCACCCAATTCAAAGAAGTTGTCGTGAATCCCCACTTGTTTAAGATTGAGGATTTCCGCCCATAGCTTCGCTAGAATCTCTTCGGTAAGAGTGCGGGGAGCAACAAAGCTGTCTTTGAGACTCAATTCAAGATCTGGCGCTGGAAGTGCCTTGCGGTCAACCTTACCGTTGGGAGTTAGAGGCATCTTCTCCAAAGTGACGAACGCTGATGGTACCATGTAATCTGGCAGTTTATCCTTGAGGAAATTGCGCAGTTCACTACTGGTAACAGTTAGCTCAGAATTAGGAACGACATAAGCAACTAGGCGCTTGTTTGCAGATTGATCACCACAAGGGTTGACCACTGCCTCCTGCACACAAGGGTGTTGACTCAGTATCGCCTCAATTTCTCCCAACTCAATACGGAAGCCGCGAATCTTCACCTGGTAATCAATACGACCGAGAAATTCGATGTTGCCGTCCGGGAGATAACGCGCTTTATCACCAGTTTTATACAGACGTGCACCCTCTTGTTGCGTAAAGGGGTCAGCAAGAAAAGCCTTTTGTGTCTGTTGTGGATTGTTAAGATAACCACGTCCCACACCAACTCCGCCGACGTAGAGTTCTCCAGCTACTCCAATCGGTACGGGTTGCAGTTGGCTGTCGAGTACGTAAAGCTGTGTATTCAACACCGCACGACCAATCGGTAGATTCAGTATTTCCTCAGAAGGTGGTGAGAAGATTGGATAATGGGTGACATCATCTGAACACTCTGTCGGACCATAGGCATTCATCATCGGGATTGTTGGGTAGTACTCCAACCACTGACGACACAACTGTGGTGGCAGAGCTTCACCCGTTAGCAGCAACCAATGTAAGGCGGACAACTCAGGTTTGGCAGAATCATTGGCTTCTATTTCCTGGAGTATCATGCGCAACAGCGATGGCACTATCTCTAGAATCGATATTCCTTGATGTTCTACTACTGTTAGCAGTTGGGCAGGATCTGCGGCGATCTCATCACGGACAATGTGAACCTGTCCACCGACTAGCAGTGCTACTAGAAATTGCCAGACACTAATATCAAAACTTGCAGGAGCGGTTTGCGCTACCACATCGTTTGCATTTAGATGCAAATCTTGTGCCTTGGCATATAAATGATTTAACATCCCCCGATGCTCCAGCATTGCCCCCTTAGGTTTACCCGTGGAACCCGAAGTATAAATGACATACGCTAAGTTGTCTGGCTTTGAACGCACAGGAAGGTTTTCACTTGAGTGCTGTTGTTCTTCCAGTTGTGAGATGTACAACAACTGTGGTGTTGTCCCTTCCAGATTTGTCAGTGCAGAGGTAACTATCGGTTCAAACTCGCTGGCACTCAACACCAAGGGCACCTGACTTTGCTCGAATACCTGGCGTATCCGCTCAACTGGATGATGTGGATTGAGCGGTAGATACGCCCCACCTGCTTTGAACACCGCTAGCACTGCTGTCAACAAATCTATATTGCGATCGCTCAACAAGGCAACCACTGTCTGTGCACCAACTCCAAGTTCTACCAGATGCCTTGCCCAACGATTAGCGCGGGCGTTTAATTGCTGGTAAGTCAACGCAGAGTTTTCAAACACCACTGCCACTGCATCCGGAGTGCGTGCCACTTGTGCTTCAAACAACTGGGGAAAACACTCTTCTAGGGGATATTCTGCTTTTGTATCATTGTATTCAAAGAGTAACTGATGCCGCTCGGCTGTACTCAGCATTGGTAATTGAGCAACGCTTTGCTGGGGATTGGCTACAATACCTTCGAGCAAGGTTTGGAAATGTCCAATCATCCGCTTGATCGTGGTAGCATCAAACAAATCCCTGTTGTACAGCAATTCCCCAGTTAGTCCTGCGTTTGTTTCCTCCATCGACAAAAGCAAATCATCAGTTGCGGTGACTTCCTCAACTTCTAAGGGAGTGATAGTCAAACCAGGCAGTTCCAGTTTCCCCATCGGGGCATTCTGCAAGATGAACATCACTTGGAACAGAGGGGAATGACTCAACGAACGCTCTGGTTGCAGTTCTTCGACCAGTTTTTCAAAGGGCAAGTCCTGGTGGGCATAAGCTCCCAAGGTGATCTCGCGCACCTGTTCTAAAAGCTCGCTGAAAGTAGGATTTCCCTGAAATTGGGTGCGTAGCACCAGTGTGTTGGTAAAGAAGCCAATGAGCGACTCAATTTCACTGCGGTTGCGGTTGGCGATCGGAGAGCCAATAACTATGTCCTCCTGACCACTGTAGCGTGAGAGTAAAGTGGCAAAAGCCGCCAACAGCGTCATAAACAGGGTTACGCCTGATTGCTGACTCAGAGTCTTGAGCTTTTGTGTCACCTCCGGATTCAGTTGAAAGTATTCGTTGCTTCCTCGGAAAGTTTGAATCGACGGGCGGGGGCGATCAGTGGGGAGTTCCAGTAAAGGTGGTGCTCCTGCTAAGTGTTGCTTCCAGTAGTCCAGTTGCGTTTGCAGCACTTCTCCACTGAGCCACTCGCGTTGCCAATCAGCAAAGTCTGCATATTGAATCGGCAACTCTGGTAAACCAGTTCGCGTAGCGTCTCGCAGAGAAGGCTCTCCACCACAGAAAGCTTTATACAGTGCAGACAACTCGTGAATGAATACCCCCATCGACCAGCCATCAGAAACAATATGGTGCATAGTTAGTAGCAGCACATGGGATTGTTCTTCCAACCGCAGCAAACTCACTCGCAGCAGTGGACCATTTGAGAGGTCAAAAGGTCGTTGAGCTTCTTCGCTGGCTAGCCGTTGCACCACAGCTGACTGCTCCTGTTGAGGCAGATGTTGTAAGTCTACCACTGGTAGGGTCATTGTTAAACTGGGGGCAATGACCTGCATTGGGGAGCCACTGCCGTGCGCGGGTTTCCCACGTTGAGGCATGTGGCGTGAGTCATTCACCATCTTAAAAGTCGTGCGCAGAACTTCGTGACGCTGCACGATTTCTTGCACAGTCATCTCCAGAGCAACTACGTTGAGGGAACCGATGAGGTGCAGAGCTGCTGATATGTTGTAGGTGGCAGTTTCCCCCTCCAATTGGTCGAGGAGCCACAGTCTAGCTTGGGCAAAAGAGGCAGGAAAAACGAAGACATCTTCCTGGAAAGTATCCAGAGTATTCTCTGTCGCGGTTTGGGAATCTTCGGTAATATACTGGGTCATCTTATTTTCTCTCCATTGTACTTGGTAAACGATTACCATTTTCCATAATTGAGTATTTCTTTATACGTCTCGAATCGCGAGAAATTGGCGCTATTGTAGGTAATTGCAGTCCAGAATCTTTGTCTTTCATCTGCTGAATCACCTTAGCCAGTTCGATTACGGTAGGTAATTCAAATAAGCAGCGTATAGGGAGTTCCACAGAGAAAGCTTCGCGCAACCGAGAAATAACTTGAGTGGCTAGTAGGGAATGTCCCCCTAATTCAAAGAAGTTATCGTGGATACCGACTTTCACCCCTAAGAGCTCAGTCCAAAGGTTAGCTAGGACCTCTTCGGTAGGATTGCGGGGAGCGACAAAGTTGTCTTTCAGACTCAGTTCAATATTCGGTGCTGGCAAAGCCTTACGGTCTATTTTGCCGTTGGGAGTTAGGGGCAAAGACGACAACATCACAAACGCCGAGGGCACCATGTAATCGGGTAGCTTCTGTTTTAGTAAGCCATGTAGTTCGCTGGTGCTGGGTGGGTTGAGGTTAGACACAATATAAGCAACTAGGCGCTTATTACCTGGTTGGTCTTCCCGTGCGATCGCCACTGCTTCCTGCACACTGGGGTGTTGACTTAGCAGTGCCTCAATTTCTCCCAACTCAATGCGGAAACCACGAATCTTCACCTGCTGATCAATGCGACCAAGAAACTCAATGTTACCGTCCGCTAAGTAACGCACCAAGTCACCAGTTTTATATAAAAGACTTACTTTTGAATTTTGAATTTTGAGAGAAGTTGGAGCGGAGGTTCCCTCCGTCCCTTGCGCGTCTCCGGAGGAGACTCCAATCTTGCCCATAGGGCACGCTTGCGCGTTGGCGGAGCCTGCGCTTTGCGCATACGGTGATTTTGAATTTTCAAACGGGTTGGGGATGAATTTCTCTAGTGTCAACTCGGGGCGATTGAGGTAGCCCCTCGCTAAGCCAGCACCACCGATGTACAGTTCCCCAGGCACGCCGATAGGAACGGGTTGAAGATGACGGTCTAGAATATAGACTTGGGTGTTAGCGATCGGGCGACCGATGGGTGGCACTCCTTTGGCGTCGGTGCAAAGAGCCGTGGTAGCACAAACAGTCGATTCAGTTGGTCCATAACCGTTGAAGAAGCGTCGGTTACCAGACCATTGCGCTACCAAATTCGGAGGACAAGCTTCTCCCGCTACGATGATAGTCTGCCAGTCTGGCAATTCCACAGTAGGCATGGCAGCCAACGCTGACGGAGGAAGCGTAGCGTGGGTAATACCACCGTTGTGCATCAGTTCAATCAAAGCTGGTCCTGGGAGTAGAGACTCCCGCGTTCCCAAACAAAGCCGCGCCCCCGCGCAAAGCGTCATGACAACTTCCGAAATTGAGGCATCGAAACTAAAGGAAGCGAATTGCAGAACACGGCTATGAGACTGAACATCAAAAATGCGAATCTGTTCTAAAGCAAGGTTGCACAATCCCTGATGGGCGACAAGGACGCCCTTCGGCTTTCCTGTAGATCCTGAGGTGTAAATCACATAAGCTAAGTTACTCGCTTGCACACCAGTGCTTGGATTGTCTTGAGTTTGCCCACAAATGACCCCCCAGTCTGCATCCAAGCAAACCACAGGTGCTGTATGCTCAGGCAGATTTGCCGCCAACTTTTGTTGAGTTAACAGCACCTTAACCTGGGAATCTGATAACATGAAGCTTAATCTTTCCTGGGGATATGCTGGGTCTAAAGGTACATAAGCACCACCCGCTTTGAGAATTCCCAGCAGTCCCACTATCATTTCTAAAGAACGCTCGACGCAGATACCTATCAATATCTCCGGTCCGACTCCCAAGGTTTGCAGGTAATGCGCCAGTTGATTGGCACGTGCATTTAATTGTTGATATGTCAACTGCTGATTTTCAAAGACTACCGCCACTGCGTCCGGTGTGCGTTCCACCTGTTGTTCAAACAATTGATGGATACACTTATCAGTAGGATACTCTATTTGGGTATTATTCCACTCAAAGAGCAACTGATGCTGCTCGTTGGTACTCAGCAGTGGTAATTGAGCAACTGATTGCTCTTGATTAGCAATGATGCCTTCAAGCAAGGTTTGGAAATGTGCAATCATCCGCGCAATCGTGGTCGCATCAAATAAATCGCTGTTGTACACCAATTCCCCACTCAGTCCCGCTTGTGTTTCCTCCATCGACAGGGTTAAATCAAAATTAGCAGTGACCTCCTCCAATTCCAAGGGAGTGATGGTCAAACCAGGCATTTCTAGTTTCCCCTCCAGAGCATTCTGCAAGACGAACATCACCTGGAACAGAGGAGCATGGCTGAGGGTACGCTCTGGTTGCAGTTCTTCGACCAGCTTCTCGAAAGGCAAGTCCTGGTGGTCATATGCTGCCAAGGTGATCTCGCGCACTCGTTGTAGTAGCTCATTGAAACTGGGATTGCCCGATAAGTCAGTGCGCAGCACCAGCGTGTTGGCAAAGAAGCCAATGAGCGACTCAATTTCACTGCGGTTGCGGTTGGCGATCGCAGAACCAATAACGATGTCTTCCTGAGTGCTGTAGCGTGAGAGTAAGGTGGAAAAAGCTGCCAACAGCGTCATAAACAGGGTTACACCTGATTGCTGACTTAGGGTCTTGAGCTTTTGTGTCACCTCTTGGTTGAGTTGAAAGTATTGAGTGCTACCTTGGAATGTCTGTACTGCTGGGCGGGGGCGATCGGTGGGGAGTTCCAGTAGGGGCGGTGCTCCTGCTAAGTGTTGCTTCCAGTAGTCCAGTTGTGTTTGCAGCACTTCTCCACTGAGCCACTCACGTTGCCAAGCAGCAAAATCCGCATATTGAATCGGAAGTTCAGGAAATGGTAAGGGGCTTCCAGTAGAGAACGCTTCGTAGAAACCTGCAAGTTCCCGATAGAGGATTCCTAAGGACCAGCCATCAGAGGAAATGTGATGCATCACCAAAAGCAGTACGTATTCTTCTTCACCCAGCCGCAGCAAGGTAGCTCGCAGCATCAAGTCAGAAGACAAGTTGAATGGACGTTGGATTTCTTTTTTTAAGATTTGTTGAACTTCGGCTTCACTGTTGGTATTCGACCATTCACTCAAGTCAATCACTGACAGTTCCACCAACCTTCTCTCAGCAATCATCTGCACTGGACTTCCATCCACAGAGACAAAAGTGGTACGCAGTGCCTCGTGGCGAGTTACGATCGCATTCAGCGTTTGTTGCAGTGCCCGTAGGTTGAGGATACCGATCAAGCGTACTGCTGTGAAAGTGTGGAAGGGGCGGTTAGACTCGAACTGATCCAAAAACCACAACCTTTGCTGAGAAAAGGACAGAGGGGAAGGAGCCGACGTTTCTCTGCGAGGAATTCTTTGCTTTTTGGCAACAGGAGTACTCTTTTTCATGAGGCGCTGCTGGAGTAGTGCCTGTTTTTCTGGAGAAAGATTAGCGATACGTTGACTCAAATCATTCATGGTTAATTGTTCCTAAAAATCACTTTGCTTTATTGACCAAGAAAGAACTCATCAAGCCAGAATGGACTGCGTCCCGCTGCGCTAACAGTTGAGTATTCTGGGTGAGGTGGGTGAGGAGCAAAGTTATTTGTGGTGCTCCTCCGGTCATGAACGCATGCGAATGTATTTAAACGCGAGAGAAAAAAGAATTCTTTAAAACTGAACTTTGTGGATTTATCTATAAAATATTCATCAATTCTGAATTCAACGATTCCGGATTTTTCTCGATAGTTACAGTGATGCTTAGTTTTAACAGTTATCAGTTATCACTGGGCAATGGGAATTGGGAATTGGGAATTGGGAATTGGGAATTGGGAATTGGGAATTGGGAATTGGGAATTGGGCAATTGAGGATTAGTCAAAAATGATTCTCCCCTGCTCCCCTGCTCCCCTGCTCTGCTCCCCTGTTCACTGATAACTGTTCACTGTTTTAGAGTTCTTCGAGTTCTTCCAATTCAGCCAAAATGCGAGCCATCTCTTCTTGCTCTGTCTCCTCAGCCATACTCCTGACGATACTTACTGCTAGATCAGCCACAGTCTGCGTCTCAAACAGTGTACGCAGAGGAAGTTTCACCTGAAATACGTCATATATCCTGGAGATGACCTGAGTAGCTAGCAGAGAGTGTCCCCCTAACTCGAAGAAGTTGTGATGGATACCGACCTGTTCTAACCCAAGGATTTCAGTCCAAATGTCTGCCAGCACTTCCTCTACTGGAGTACGGGGTGCCACGAAAGTGCCTTCTAATTCAGAGTGTGTGGGATCGGGTTCAGGAAGTGCCTTGCGGTCAACCTTACCGTTGGGAGTCAAGGGCATCTTCTCCAAAGTGACGAACGCTGATGGTACCATGTAATCTGGTAGTTTCTCCTTGAGGAAACTGCGCAGTTCACTACTGGTGACAGTGAGTTCGGATTTGGGGACAACATAACCCACTAGGCGCTTGTTGCCTGGTTGGTCTTCCCTTGCGATGACTACTGCTTCCTGCACACTAGGGTGTTGACTTAGCACCACCTCAATTTCTCCCAACTCAATACGGAAGCCACGAATCTTCACTTGGTAATCAATACGACCGAGAAATTCGATGTTGCCGTCTTTGAGGTAACGGGCTTTGTCGCCTGTTTTGTACAGGCGTGCACCCTCTTGTTGAGCAAAGGGGTCTGCAATAAAAGCCCGTTGTGTTTGTTGTGGATTGTGCAAATAACCACGTCCCACACCGACTCCGCCGACGTAGAGTTCTCCAGCCACTCCAAGGGGTACCGGTTGCAGTTGGCTGTCGAGTACGTAAAGCTGTGTATTTAACACCGCACGACCAATCGGCAGGTTGAGCATTTCCTCAGAAGGTGGCTCACAAATCGGGTAATGGGTGACATCATCCGAGCACTCGGTGGGACCATAGGCATTCATCATCGGGATTATCGGGTAGTACTCCAACCAATGACGACACAACTGTGGTGGCAAAGCCTCACCCGTTAGCAGCAACCAACGCAACTTGGACAGTTGGGGTCGAGTAGAATCATTGCGATCTATTTCCTGGAGTATCATCCGCAACAGCGATGGCACTATCTCTAGAATCGATATTCCTTGATGTTCTACTACTGTTAGCAGTTGGGCGGGATCTGCGGCAATCTCATCGCGGATAATGTGAACTTGCCCACCTACTAGCAGTGCTACCAGGAATTGCCAAACACTAATATCAAAACTTGCAGGGGCGGTTTGCGCTACGGTGTCGCGATCGCTTAGATGCAGGTCTTGTGCCTTGGCATACAAATGATTCAGCATCCCCCGATGTTCCAGCATTGCTCCTTTGGGCTTTCCAGTTGAACCTGAGGTGTAAATCACATATGCGAGATTGTCTGGCTTTGAGCGCACAGGCAGGTTTTCACTGGAGTGCTGTTGTTCTTCCATCTGCTCAAGCAGCAACAACTGTGGTGCTGTTACTTCTAAGGTATTGAACGCAGAGGTGACCATCGGTTCCAATTGGCTAGTTGTCAGCACCAAGGGCACCCGACTTTGCTCAAACACCTGAGCCTGACGCTCCACTGGATGGTGGGGATTGAGTGGTAAGTATGCCCCACCGGCTTTGAATACTGCTAGTATTGCTGTCAACAAATCTATGTTGCGATCGCTCAGCAAGGCAACCACGGTATCTGCACCAACTCCAAGTTCTACCAGATGCCTTGCCCAACGATTGGCGCGGGCGTTTAATTGCTGGTAGGTTAACACAGAGTTTTCAAACACTACCGCCACTGCATCTGGAGTGCGTGCTACTTGTGCTTCAAATAACTGAGGAAAACACTCCTGTAGCGGATATTCTGCTTTTGTATCGTTGTATTCAAACAGCAACTGATGCCGCTCGGCTGTACTTAGCAGTGGTAATTGGGCAATTGGTTGTTGGGGATTGGCTACAATTCCTTCGAGTAAGTTTTGGAAATGTCCAATCATCCGCTCAATCGTTGTCGCATCAAACAAATCCGTGTTGTACACCAATTTTCCACTCAGTCCCGCTTGGGTTTCTTCCATCGACACAAACAAGTCATCAGTTGCGGTGACCTCTTCGAGTTCCAAAGAACTGATGGTCAAACCTGGCAGTTCTAGTTTTCCTTCCTGAGCATTCTGCAAGACGAACATTACCTGGAACACAGGGGAATAGCTCAACGAACGCTCTGGTTGCAGTTCTTCTACTAGTTTCTCGAAAGGCAGGTCCTGGTGGTCATATGCCCCCAAGGTCATTTCGCGCACTCGTTTTAAAAGCTCACTGAAGCTAGGGTTGCCCGATAGGTCAGTGCGTAGCACCAATGTGTTGACAAAAAAGCCAATAAGTGATTCTATTTCACTGCGGGTGCGGTTAGCTATAGGAGAACCAATGACGATGTCCTCCTGACCACTGTAACGTGAGAGTAAAGTGGTAAAAGCTGCCACCAGGGTCATAAATAGGGTTGCTCCTGATTGCTGACTTAGAGTCTTGAGCTTTTGTGTCACCTCTTGGTTGAGTTGAAAGTATTGAGTGCTACCTTGGAATGTCTGTACTGGTGGGCGGGGGCGATCGGTCGGTAGTTCCAGTAAGGGCGGTGCTCCTGCTAAGTGTTCCTTCCAGTAGTCCAGTTGCGTTTGTAGCACTTCTCCACTGAGCCACTCGCGTTGCCAAGCCGCAAAGTCCGCATATTGAATCGGCAACTGGGGTAAACTAGAAGACTCTCCTGCACAGAAAGCTTTATACAGTGCAGACAACTCGTAGATGAATATCTCCATCGACCAGCCATCAGAGACGATGTGGTGCATCACCAGTAGCAGCACATGGGATTGTTCTCCCAGCCGTAGCAAACTCACTCGCAGCAGTGGATCATTTGAGAGGTCAAAGGGGCATGATCGCTCTTCGCTGGCTAGCCGTTGCACTACAGTAGACTGCTCCTGTTGAGGCAGATGTTGCAAGTCTACCACTGGCAAAGTTACGGTTAAGTTGGGGGTGATGACCTGCACTGGAGATCCATTTACCATCTTAAAGGTCGTGCGCAAAACTTCGTGACGCTGCACGATTTCTTGCACAGCCATTTCCAGAGCGACTACGTTGAGGGAACCAGTGAGTCGCAGGGGTTCTGGCATGTTGTAGGTGGCAGTTTCCCCTTCTAGTTGGTTAAGGAACCACAGTCTAGTTTGAGCAAAGGACAGAGGTAGATCTGCGTTCCGTGAGACTGGTTCAATGGCAGGTACCTGTAGCCCCAAACCAGTATGGCGGGTTGCTTCGATCAACTCACTGAATTCTGCTACAGTGGGGAATTCAAACAAGCGGCGTAGGGGCAACTCCACCTCAAGCACAGAGCGTAAGCGAGAAATCACCTGAGTTGCCAGTAGGGAATGTCCGCCCAACTCAAAGAAGTTGTCGTGGATACCTACTTGTTTCAGACTGAGGACTTCTGCCCACAGGTTGGCTAGAACTTCTTGCGTAGGAGTACATGGAGCGACAAAATTAGTAGTAAGACTCAGTGCCATATCGGGCGCAGGCAATGCGCGACGGTCTACCTTACCATTGGGTGTTAATGGCATGGCATCCAGGAAGACAAAGTTTGCAGGCACCATGTAATCGGGTAGCTGCTGCTTCAACAAGTGGCGCAATTCACTCAGGCTGGGGGGAACTTGCTCCGGATGTACCACGATATATGCCACGAGCCGCTTGTCGCCAGGAACGTCTTCACGGACAATGACTACAGTCTGCAGAACTGCTGGGTGTTGGCTGACTACAGCTTCTATCTCTCCCAGTTCAATACGAAATCCACGTATTTTTACTTGGAAATCACTTCGTCCAATGTACTCTATAGTACTATCTGATAAATAACGCGCTAAGTCCCCTGTTTTATACAGTCTCTTGCCTTCTCCTGTCGGAGACGCTGCGCGAACTGCCTTTTCAAATGGATTGGAGATAAATTTTTCATCTGTTAATTCTGGGCGATTGAGGTAGCCTCGTGCTAGTCCAACACCCCCAATATGCAGTTCTCCAGGTACGCCAATCGGTACTGGTTGTAGTTCAGCGTCGAGCAGATAAATTTGTGTGTTCGCAATTGGGCGTCCAATGGGAATTGTGGTCCCAGAGATTTGTGCTGCTCCTACTTCAAAGGCAGTTGACCAAATAGTAGTCTCTGTAGGACCGTACATATTCCAAATTGCAGCGCCTGTTGCTAATAATTGCTGCACCAAGTCACTAGGTAAGGCTTCACCGCCGCAGAGAATTTTCAACCCAGGAACGCCATTCCATCCAGCAGCTAGCAACATCCGCCATGTGGCTGGAGTAGCTTGCATCACTGTAGCACCAGCCGCAGCGATTTGCTTGCTTAGTAAGGAGGCATCGCTCGCCACTTCTCGTGTCACCAATTCAACACGCGCACCTGTTATCAATGGCAAATAAAGTTCCAAGGCGGCAATGTCAAATGATATTGTTGTTACCGCTAAGAGTACATCTGCTTGTGTTAATCCGGGTTGGCGCTGCATGGATGTTAAAAAATTGACCAAAGCACCGTGCTCTATTTGCACTCCTTTGGGCTTACCTGTCGAACCGGATGTATAGATGACGTACGCCAGATGATTAACTTTTGCCCATGGAACGGGATTTTCTGCATTTTGGGTGGCGATGTTTTCCCAATCTGTCTCTAAGCAAATGACTTTAAATTGTGGCGGTGTTATATTCCCCAAGTCCTCCTTGTTCTGGAAGGCTAAAGGAGAACTGATTAACTGTGAAGAATCAGTTAACAGCACTGATACTTGAGCATCTGACAGAATGAAATCTAGACGTTCCTGAGGATATGCCGGATCTAGAGGCACATAAGCCCCTCCTGCTTTGAGAATCCCCAGTAGTCCCACCATCATTTCTAGGGAGCGTTCAATACAAATGCCAACCAGTACATCCGGTCCGACACCTAAACTCCTGAGATAATGGGCTAATTGATTCGCTCGGTTATTCAACTCCCTGTATGTCAGTTGTTGATTTTCAAATACTACCGCTACAGCGTTGGGAGTGCTTAAAGCTTGCTGTTCAAACAACTGAGGAAAACACTGGTCGAAGGGATACTCTTGTTGTGTATCATTCCACTCAAAGAGCAACTTATGTCTCTCAACTGCACTCAGCAATGGTAATTGAGTTATTTGTTGTTGGGGATTGGCTACAATGCCTTCGAGCAAGGTTTGGAAGTTGTCCGCCATGCGTTTGATCGTAGCTGCATCAAACAAATCTGTGTTATATTCCCACCAAGAGCGTAATCCTGACTCCGTCTCCTCCATAGACAAGGTCAACTCAAATTTGGCAGTGACGTTCTCCACCTCCAAGGGAGTGATGGAAAGCCCTGGCAGTTCCAGTTTCTCTCCTGGGTTATTTTCTAAAACGAACATCACCTGGAATAAAGGTGTATGACTGAGAGAACGTTCTGGTTGCAGTTCTTCGACTAGTTTTTCAAAGGGTAAGTCTTGGTGCTCATAAGCTCCCAAGGTCATTTCGCGCACTTGTTCTAGAAGCTCACTGAATGTGGGATTTCCCTGAATTTGCGTGCGCAGCACCAGAGTATTGGCAAACAAGCCGATCAGATCTTTAGTCTCAACATTGCGGTTAGCGATCGCTGATCCAACCAAGATGTCTTCCTGACTAGTATAACGGTAGAGTAATGTCTTAAACGCTGTTAGTAGCGTCATGAACAAGGTGACTCCTTTCTCCTGGCTGAGGGCTTTGAGCGACTCGCTTAGGGGCTTAGGCAGCACCAGCAATTCTCTCGCTCCCTGAAAAGTTTGCACTGCCAGTCGAGGACGATCTGTGGGCAGTTCTAGCACGGGAGAGGCACCAGCTAATTGCTGCTTCCAGTAGGCGAGCTGTGTCTCTAGCACCTCCCCGGTTAGCCGCTGACGCTGCCAATGGGCGAAGTCTGCGTATTGGATGGAGAGTTCAGGCGGTGTAGACTTTTCAGTAAAGTAGGCTTCGTAGTGCGCCGCTATCTCTTGGATGAGCACTTGCATAGACCAGCGATCGCTGATAATGTTGTGCATCACGAGAAGCAGGACATACTCCTGTTCGCCCAGTCGCAGCAAGGTGGCTCGCAGCAACGGTTTATTCGTCAGGTCAAAAGGTCGTGATCGCTCCTCAGTAACTAGTCGTTGCACTTCGATAGACTGCTCAACTTCTGGCAACAGTTGCCAGTCCACCACTGGTAGCGTCAAGGTTAAGGTGGGGGAAATGACTTGGACTGGTTGCCCATCAACGGTTGCAAAGGTGGTTCGCAAATTTTCGTGGCGTCGCACAATCTCATTAAGGCTTTGCTTTAGCGCCGCCACGTTGAGCGAACCCGTCAGACGAACGGCTGTGAATATGTTATGAAAGGGACTATCTGACTCCAATTGGTCGAGAAACCACAGCCTAGTTTGAGCAAACGATAGTGGCAGTTCGTTAGTGTTTTTCCTTGGAGAAATCGTTTGTATCTGAGGAATTTCAATTTCTTCTTGCTGTAGCGAGTATGCGATAAGTTCGCGCTTGTGTGCACAAAGTCCAGTTTCATTCGTCATTTGGATATTCTGGGATAATTGTGCTTTTGTTAACTTTGCCGCATCATAACTCTTGTAAAAGTCAGTCATAGGACATAAATATGGATAAAGTGAACAGAAGTATGAGTGAGATTTTCTTCTCACTCAAGTAAAATGTTTTACTTATTTAGGTTTAGGAAGTGAAACCAAAGTTTACTTATGTTGAAATCAAGAGATTGTTGACTAACTAGTTATTTTTGCTGCGCTGTACTAGTTTTTTAGAAAGTCCCATTAGGTCAGTCTTACAGGAAAACACACCCAAATTTTCGTCGAATCATGCAATGTTTCTTAGTGTTCTTCCCGCTCTAACCAAGAAACTGGTAAAAATGATTTTATGGTGGTTCCCTGGTTTTGCGCGATCGCTAATTTGTAGGCTAACTGACCTAAAGCGAGGTCGAGTACGCCAAGCCCAAAAGGACTGAATATAGCAATTTTGTTATTGTCTTGCCGTGGTGCAACAATGCCATTGAGAACATCGCCAAGGGTACATCTAATAAAGTTTCTGTTACCCGTTAGTTGTTCAGCTAAGTGAATGGATGTTTGAGCGCGGCAAACATGGTCTACATCATCAACGATGTTATCAGCTGATAAGATGATTTCCGGTGACAAGTCTCGTAGAGAAGTGTGCAAAATGATACTATCGGGACGACATTCGGAAATATCGAATATGTGTGGCTTGCTTGCAGTTGTCGCAAAGCAAATCACTGAGGCATTTTGAAAAATAGCATTGGGTTCTTCAACAATGGCAATTTCCAATTGCTCAGAGAGTTGTTGACACTTGTGTTTGAATTGCTCCGCTCTTTCCCGACTCAAGTCATAAATTAATAAAGTTTCTATTTCTGGGCGAGTGGCTAAGAGAAAGCGAACAGTTTCAAAATTAATCAAACCAGTGCCAATGAGACCGACTGTAGCTAATGATTGTTCGCTTCGCAAGTATTTAGCAGCGATCGCAGCACTCGCAGCAGTGCGTTTTGCACTGATGACAGAACTTTCCATAATCGCTTGTGGGTGACCAGTTTGTGCTGAATTTAGGATTAAAACAGCCGAGGCTCGTTCCATACCCAAAGCTAAATTGCCTGGAAAAGAAGCAATCCATTTGATACCTGCAGTATTCACATCACCACCCAAGTAAGCAGGTAAGGCAATGATTCTATCTTTTTCATTATTCGGAAAACGCAAGAAATTAGAATGGGGTAAGCTGCTATCGCCTTTAGCATGTGTCTGATAGGCTAATTTGACAGCTTGCAATATTTCCTGATCGCGACCTTTGAAAAGGTTCACAATTTCATCGCCTTTTAACAGAAGAATGTTGTTGTCGTTCATCGTAAACCTCCTATGGTTTGGAAACTTGAATTTTACAAAAGATGGAAAATCTGACTTGAATAGCACTTAGATAAGCACAAGATAAAGTTGATGAAACCTGAATGACTTGGTAGCTAACACCGTTTCACTTTAAGGTTGATACAAATGGGAATCGAGAATTGGAAATTGGGAATCGTCGAGCCTTGCCCATTGCCCATTGCCCTTAACTAACTACTATTCAACATCACCAAAATTCTCCTTAACCCAACTGTCTGAATAAACTGTGTCAAGATAGCGCTCACCGCGATCGCACAAAATCACAGCGCAAGTTGCACCAAAAGGAATCTCTTTTGCTTTTTTGGCAATTGCACTTATGACTCCTCCTGATGAACCTCCAGCTAAGATTGCCTCTTGACGGAGTAAACGACGGCAGCCCACAATACAATCTTGATCGGTGACATGCATATACTCATCTTCTAGTCCGGGTTGGAACAACTCTGGAACTCGCGCCGCACCATGTCCTGGTATGAGCCGTTTACCTCGTTTGTCACCAAAAATCACACTCCCTTTAGCATCAACAGCAATAATTTTTGTCTTGAGATTGTGAGTTCTGATATATTCAACGCAGCCACGGATTGTACCACAGCTACCAGTCGCGCAGAATAAGTAGTCAAGTTTGCCATTCAGGGCTGTGACAATCTCGTGCATCGTCTGATGATGAGCATGCGCATTATTAAAGTTGGCATACTGGTTACACCAGAAGCTATTGGGAATGGAAGCAAGCAATGATTTCACTCGGTTAATGCGAGCTGGCAAAAAATCACCCGTGATTGGATCTGGTTCTGCCACAAGATCAACTTGTGCTCCATAAGCTTTGAGAATGTTAAGATTTTGTTGCGTGGTTTTAGGATCGACTACACAGATAAACTTTAAACCGAGAACAGTACATGCTTGCGCCAGCCCGATACCTAAATTTCCTGAACTGGATTCAATAATTGTAGAACCAGGTCCAATATGTCCTTTTGCAAATGCATGTTTCAGCATATTTAAGGCTGGACGGTCTTTGACGCTCCCTCCAGGATTAAACATCTCCAACTTCGCAAAAAGTTGAAAGTGAGCATCTGGGAAAACTCGTGACAACTTGACCAATGGCGTATTACCGATTATCCCTAAAATCCCAGAATTGAATAAGGGTACATCTGTGCTTGGGGGAATCTCCACTCTTGAGACAAAGGGCGTTCGCGTAGTGCGCTTCGTTTGTTGATTGCTGCGAGGAGTTGACTTAGCTGGAGTAAATGGTTTGGTTTTGAGCATTTGATTTGACATTATTTTTTCCTTTCTTGTACGGTTAGCTCAGTTGAATGTTGCTTCTTCTATAGTTGATTTGGAAGTTTCAGTTTCTATAATTTAGGCAACACTAGCTAATTGAAGATTTACGCAAAGATTGAACCATCATTCACGAAGTACAGACTTTTTCTGACCTTTTCATACTTGTTCTGACTGACGTTATTTGAGGTATGCACAAAAATAGACTTCAAACAATTTTGGATAAATTCCGTAAATGAATATATGTTTTTTTTATTAACTAGGACTTACGCGACTGACAGGAGAAACAAAATATGATATGTGGTTCTCAGGCATTAGAGCTTGATTTTTCGATGATTTTTAAGCGATCGCGCAACAGGGCGCTCTGCGCGATCGCTACTTATCAAACTGCAAACAGAATAGGGTTTCAAATTATACTCTAGCAAGAGAGATAAAAGAAAAATAAGCAGCTAAGAAAGTTAAATGTTATTTGATTACACTAAAGGTATAAGTGGTTTTACGGAATTGATAACACCTGTGAGTTTGCCTAACCTCTGTGGCACAAAATCAGAGTCTTTGGCATTCTCAATCTGAGTTAAGTAACACTCACGCACTGCCAAAAGAAAACCTTTGATCGTATCTTGTGCGCCTGTTTTGATCAAATCATCGGCTTTGCGAAAGAATTGCGATCGCCACTTACCATCGTTGTTACTGTAGATCTCCACCACATATAAAGCTGCGAGATATTCAGCTAAAGGATCAAGGCAAAAACGAAATTGGTCTTTTGCTGAACCGATGGTTTGAATGAGGTGGAGGCGGTTTTCTAAATAGTCAAGATGGGCTTCGGCATTATCAATACCCTGTGTCGCTAATACAGCGATCGCTTCTGTCCGTTTGGCATTTCCTGGTTGATAACTTGCCTGCAAACATTCCCACGCTAAGACTTTGGCATCTTGGTGAACTGTGCGATCGTCCAATTTATCAACTGTGACATCGCGGTTCAATTCATTCAAGTAACCCAACATTAAACTGGGAATATTTTCTGGTAAAGATACAGTATTCTGTGTTCCTACTTTTGTGGCAATCAATTGTTCAGCATACAACTTTGCTAGCAACACGGTAATATCGCGTTGACCAACCATCAAAGATAGCCGACTACAAGCATCAAAAAATTCTTGATCTGTAAAAGCATCTCGTTTCCCGTACTGCATCAGGTAAGCTTCCATAAATGAGGAAAGCTTATTGGCTTCAATGCGGAGGGGTTTTATTGTCGTTTTGTTTACTCGTCCCAACTTTTCTTCAATTCGAGAAGTGATCACTAAAGCATTGACTGAAAACTCTGGTGACTCTGGTTGAATAGCTTCGCGAGTCGTAGCGTTTAACTCAGAAAAGCGGTCTACGATAATGATGATGCGTTTTTTTATTAATAGTTGTTTTAGTAATTCTACGTGGATAGGTTCTGGCTCATCAATTAAAGCTTGCAACTGTCCCCGAATTGCCTCCAAGAGCGAAGATTTACCTTCCACCACCCGAAACTCTTCTTCTAGCAACACGGGTAACATCAAGTGTTCACACAGACGCTGTTCTTTCGTTTCTGCGTTAGCGCCTTGCGCGGCTCCCTTTGGGAGCATCGCCCACCGAGCAATCTGACAAGCTAAACTCGTTTTACCAACACCGCCTTCTCCCCAAATGACTAAACAACTACGCTTTTTCTCAAAAGTTGGGCGCAGATTCTCTGGAGCGAGTTGAACAACTGTATTTCCATCTAACACGACAGGAATCGGAATATAGGTGGCACGAGAACTAACTGTATCTTTTTTTGGAAATTGCTCGCGCACTGAATGAATGTACTTCCCTACCCAGGCATCTAATACGCGAGGGTGATAATGAAACCATCCGACAAAGAGTACATACCGCAATGGTAAATTTATGCTGACAAAAGGAAGAGAAACATCTGTATAAGACTTCAGGGCATTATTGATTTTCAACAGCCACAAAGGCGCTACCCACAGCATAATTAAGCACAAAGCAGGTAGCAAGGTCATATACGCCGCAATTCCCAACAGCAATTTATGCTTGAGTAACCATTCCCCAGCGCGATCAAATAAGCGAGTTTCTTTTTGGGCTTTTAGCGCTTCTAGGGGACGGCGGATTTCAGCAGTATCTAATTCGGTAAATTTATCTTGGTTTTCTTCGAGAATTTTCAGGACTTTTTCAAAGTCAGAGATAACTTTGGTTAATTTGGCGCTGGGTAACTTATCGGCTATATCTTGGTAGCTGCCGATGATACCTGCCAACCCTTTCACTGCTGCATAACGTACATAATATTCGCCATCGTTCAACAGAGGAATGATATCAGCAACTGCAGATGTGGCTTCACTCCCCATTGCGCCCAAGGCAAGTGCTGCATTTTTACGGACTCTGGGGTTTTTATCTTTTAACGCGTGCACCAGTGAAGGGACAGCAACTTTTGCTTCTCCCCCCAGTCGTTTCAACGCCAAAGCTGCGTAAATACGGACATATTCTTCTCGATCTTGCAATGCTGTCATGAGTGAGGGAACTGCGGGTTTAGCTGAAGCGCCGATTTCACCCAAAGCCAGAACGGCATACATTCGCACCTGAGCATCCTCATCCTGTAACGCTTCAGCCAGAGCACCCACTGCAGCATTAGCTTCCGAAGCCATATCACCCAACACCCAAGCAGCGCGCCAGCGGATATTGCAATCTGGATTTTTCAAAGCTTCTATTAATGCTGGTACTGCTGGCGAACCAATACTGACAAGGGCATCATGTGCTTCTAAGCGAGTGCGGACACTATCATCGATTAACTTTTCAATAATCGGAGTAATTTTAGTGTCAGCCGGAATTTGTGCCCAACTGTTACCAGTCCACAGCAGGAATAGCATCAGAAACAGTACAGTCAGTTTGAGCGCTGCAAGTAGTGTTTGTCTGGCTTGCTTGGTTCGTGAACTGGTGCAAATCACCCGATTAAGATCTCCAATCAGAGGAAACTTTACTTATTTTACTCCGGGATTCAACCTACGCCAGTTTTAAACACACTGACTGATGCTTGTAATTGCTGTGCGACTTCTACAGTTCGTTGTAAAGATGTTGACACAACACGAGACGAATCAGCAGTGCTTTCTGAAGCTTTGGCAATTTCCTTCATTAAAAGAGTAACAGTACCAGAAGTTTGAGCTTGAGAGACTGTTGTTAGAGAAATTGACTGCACCAACTCGTCAATTTGACGAGACACTTCTACAATTTTCTCCATGCTTTGCTTAACTTCTTGAACAAGCTGAGCGCCTTCCACCACCTGAATTGTTCCCACCTCTATTGCCTGAATGACTGCATCGGTTTCTAAGTGGATATTTTGTGCAATGTTTTCAATTTCTTGAGCCGCTTGGGATGCTTGCGCTGCTAAGCGACCGACTTCAGCAGCCATGACGATCAAGCCCTGATTTTCTTCACCTTCTCGGGAGGCTTCAAGACTAGCATTGATGGATAACAAGTTGGTTTGCAATGCAATTTCGTTAATCAAGGTCACAACTGTGGAAATCTTTTGGGATGATTCACCAAAATGTTTGATCTTTTCAGCCGCTTCAGTAATTGTCTCTTGTAACTTGGAGATGGTAGAAACAGTGCGCTCCATTACTTCACCTGCAGCCAAAGCTGTATTTGCAGATGCACAAGCAACATCTGCTGCTTGATGAGCACTATTGGCGACTTCTTGAATAGAGAGGTTCATTTGCTCTACTGAATCAATGGTGCGGGTAATTTCTTCAGCTTGATTGAGTGCTTCATCCGCTAATTGACGAATAGCACTGGAGTTTTTCCCCACAGAAACATTGACCTGTTGGGCAGCTTGTTTCACTTGAACCACTATTTGCCGCAGGCTTTCAATAATAGCATTGAAAAAGTCAGCCACGACGCCGATTTGACCAGTTGTCATTTCAGTTCGAGCAGTCAAGTCGCCTTTTGCGACTTCTTTGATGTCACCTATAAGTTCCATAAGCTGACGTTGGAGGACTTCTTTACTACGTCTTAGTTCCTCTTCTACTTGCTTGTTTTCAGTAATATCAACTTGCACTCCAATAAAGTTTATCACTTGTCCAGTGACGTCTCGTGATGGAGAAATGCTTAATTTATTCCAGAATGGGGTACCATCTTTACGGTAATTCTTAATCACAACGTCACATGCTTGCTCCTGCTGCAATGCATTATGTATCTGCTCGATAGTAGCTGGGTCAGTGTCCGGTCCTTGCAAAAATCGGCAATTGCGTCCTAACACTTCTTCTTGTGAATAGCCGGTCATTTCTTCAAATGCTGGATTGCAAAAGATGATAGGATTATCCGGCTGACACGGATCGGTCATAATAATACCATTGCTGGCTGCAGTAACAGCACGGTCTCGCATCCGCAATACTTCTTGTGCTTCTTGAAGGTCACGCAAAAGATTTGCTTGTTCCAGGGCGATGCTGACTTGAATGGCTAATTGCTCGAATAAATCAATTTCTGACTTCTGCCAAATTCGAGGTTCAGAACATTGATGACCGCATAATAAGCCCAAAAGCTGATTATCATATATAATGGGCGCAATCACATTCGCCTTGATTTGAAAGCCTTCAAGGATTTCTCGGTGACAATCTGTAAAATTCGCCTCATGAATGTTGTTTGTAGCTCGGACTCGACCATTTTTGTACATTTCAATATAATCTTCACCAAACGGAGCAACGACTGTTTTTCTTCCTAGAGTTTTTATCCAACCCTCTGCTATCGACTCGGCAATGATGGTACCACTCCAGTCAGGATTGAAGCGATAGACGACAACACGGTCTATATTCAGTGCTTTCCTGACTTCACCAACAGCTGTATTGAGAACATCGTCCAAATTGAGAGAGCGGCGAATGCGGAGGATAATTTCTGTAAATAGTTGCGATCGCACAGTTTCTGCTTTTTGCTGTTTAAACAACATTACTTGGGTAGCCATTCGCCGATCCATCAAGGAAGTAAACAGCGTGAAACCTAAGATAATGAGTGTAGTAATGCCGATGCTCACAGCTAGCCACGTGAAGGAAGATTGCATTCCCTGAGACGCGACTGCACCACCAACCGTAGTCCGTCTGAAAGAAGCAGTTGCCATCCCTATGTAGTGTATTCCAGAGATGACAGCCCCCATGACAAATGCACTCAAAATCTTGCGTCTTATACTGGCTTGACCAATTTGCAAACGTAGCACCAAGGCAATCCACAGCGCGACAATTGACACACAGATAGCGATCGCTATAAAAATAATAGACAGCACTGGGTCATACTGAATCGCTGCTTCCATTCGCATTGCCGTCATACCAATGTAGTGCATGGACGCGATGCCAATGCCCATCAACACACCGCCAATCAACAATTGCTGTATATTTAAGACTGGGAGACTGACAAGAAAAAGTGCACCTGCTGAGGCAACAATAGCAGGCAGCACAGAGAGTAGCACAGTCAACACGTCATAGCTCATTGGTATCGGTAAACTGAAGGCAAGCATAGCCACAAAGTGCATTGACCAGATACCAATTCCCATGACAATCGCACCGCCAATTGTCCATGCACGTTTAGTCCATGCTTGAGCTACCGTTACTCGCTCAGCTAAATCGAGAGCAGTGTACGAAGCAAAAACAGCTATCACAATCGAAAGAGCTACAAGAAGTGGATCGTATATACTACTCATCACCACATCTGCCTGAATCATCTAAGTTAACCTCGCTCTAGATATTAAACAGGAAATAAAATATAAGTATTCTTGCAACTCCCCTTAAGAGGAGTACACCCATAAGTTAGAAAAATCTTGACCTATAAGCTCGGTAGACGTATTTACACCTTACAGTGCGGATGAAAATGGCAGATGCAGAGAGTCTCAATCAAGCTCAAGCTTATGAGACAGTACGATGATTTTTTACTACCAAAATGCACTTTTTACATCTTTCTTTAGTAAGAAAAATTAAAACCGATTTAGCTGCAAAAGTAAAGTTTTTGCCTAAGCATTTTATAATTCTAAATATTTAAATAGAGTAAAGTATAATATTTTACTAAAAATCAGATTTTTACGACTACTCTTAACTAGCAGATAGCTGCTTGTTTGTGTCAGAAGAGCCGATCATACTTGATTATTTACTAGCTTCTGAATCACAATTTCAATACGACGGTTCCTTTGTCGTCCTGCTGGGTTATCTGAACTGTCAGATTTTTTATTTGGTGCTATAGGTTGGGCTTCTCCATAACCTTCTTTCGATATAAAAGATATGTCTATACCACCTTTTTCACTTAGCCACCTTTGCACTGCTGCTACCCATTGCTCTGACAATACTAGATTGTTATCTTCTTTGCCGCTAGAGTCAGTATGTCCTAAGATTTGTAACCAAGTATTAGGATAATGATTATTGATTGCCTGACTGACCTGACGCAACATTTTCTCTGCATCTGGACGAATCATATCCTTATTAGAGTCAAATAGGATATCTGCTGGCAGGGTGATAATAGCTAAATATTCATTTTCCTGAACTCGAATTTGCGAGGAAGTAATCTCAGGTAACTTTCTTTCCGGATAAGTGTTATGGGGAAATTTAACGCTGGGAGTTTGGACTTTTAAAAAGTGTGCCTTCAGTGTATACACTTCCGGAAATTCGGCTGGCGATAATTGAAGCTTTTGGAAGTTAGTTTCGTCTTTAGCTGTAATATGGTATAGAATACCACAAGCTATAAGAGCCAGAGTCGTAAGCACTAGGTAAATGTTGAGACGAGGTAAGTACATTTTCTGAATCTCACGAATCCAGATATCCGTATACTACTATACGTCAGAATAATCAACAAATGCTTCTTTCTTAAGTTATAAGTATTTTTTGTTATTATGGACACTTTGTTTTGTCATTAAAAACTCAATAACTCTTTATGAATTATTTATCAATTTGGTTCCACAATTCTTGCAGAATTTAGCATCTGTATCATGAAAAGACAAACTACATCCAGAACAAACCGTTTCCACTTGATTTGCAGTTTTGACTAATCTCTTTATCAAATCACCTACTTGCCAAGGAATGAGGGCAATACCTGTTAAAATCATCAATACTGTTAGCAAGCGACCTAATTCAGAAGTTGGAGTCACATCACCGAAACCAACAGTGGTCATAGTTACTATAGAAAAATAAAAGGCATCCAAAAAAGTAGCAAAATTTTCTGAGTTAACAGGATGCTCCACTTGATAAATTAAACCAGAATATATAAAAATAATGGCAAACAATGTGAATAATATTCTTGCAGAAATTAAACTATCTTCTTTACTAACACCAAACAAAGAATTTTTATTGATAAACCTGATTAAACGTAAAATTCGGAACCATCGTAGTAATCGAATAAAGCTGATATCAACGACACCCAAGAAAAATGGTAGAACTGCTATTAAATCAATAATAGAATAAAAACTAAAAAGATACTTAATTTTATTTTCTTCACTCCATATACGGAGTAAATACTCTACAGCAAAAACGAGTAATATTACTGTATCTATCGAATCTAAAAGAAACCGTACACTATCAGAAATATTATAGGTTTGTGCAACAAAAATAACTGACGATAGTAAAACCAGAGCAGCAATGGTTAAATTGATGAATTTACCTATTGGTGTCTCTAAGTCTTTCAAATAAAATGCTGTTTTTTCTCTGCTAAGTAACATAATTTACAGAAGTCACGTCTAACAAATTTAGCAAGCAGACAGTGCTGAGTCATGAGTAGGAAGAAACGACACAGTTTATTGTGAATCTAAAGACTAGCTTAGCAACAGAAAAACCTTTATTCAGTACTCATGACTTTTGAACGCGTTACCATAAGATATACTACATTCCAATACTGCTCGGATAAGCAAAAATTAGAAACCCGGTTTCTTTAAGAAACCGGGTTTCTGGCACCTCAACTATTCTTAACCGAGCAGTATTGTACTACATTCTTGAAAATTCTAACTTTTAACTCCCAAGCTGATTATGAACCCAGAAAATTTTATGCGTCTGGCGCTGGAAGAAGCAAAAAAAGGAGATGCGCCATATGGTGCTGTGATTGTCAAAAATAACCAAGTCGTTGCCCTAGCTCATAATACTGTGAAGCGAGACAATGACCCTTCTGCCCATGCAGAAATTAATGTCATTCGCCGTTTAACCGCTCAACTTCAAAACCCTTCTTTGGAAGGTTATACCATATATACCACTGGTGAACCTTGTCCGATGTGTGCATCTGCTTGCATTTGGACGGGTATATCAGAAATTGTATACGGTGCTTCTGTTAAAGATTTAGTTTCAGTTAATCAATCTCAGATTCACATATCATGTGAAGAGGTTATTGTTAAGAGTTTTAGAAAAATCAAGGTAACAAGAGGCGTTTTAAGAGAAGAGTGCATAAAATTATTTAAGTAACTTTTAATTTCTACCCAAGATTATTTAAATAGGGTAAAAAAGAATTAGCAAAAATAGCAGCTTGGGTACGATCGCGTAAGTCTAGACGATTCAATATATTTGTGACATGATTCTTCACTGTCCCTTCAGAAATATAAAGTTGTTGTGCAATTTCTCTGTTATTTGCACCTGTAGCAATTAATCGCAAAACATCTTTTTCTCTGGGAGTTAATTCAGCCAAGCTAGGTGGCAAACATGGTGCCTGAGTTGATGTGATGCTGGAAAATTGAGTGAAAAGTTTTTTAACTATCCCTGGTCCTAATTGAGTATATCCTTTGTTAACAGCACGAATAGCAACAGCCAACTCTTCAGAGGGTGTATCTTTTAGTAAATAACCCATTGCTCCATGTTGTAATGCTGCCTTTACATACTCATCATCATCAAAAGTTGTCAGCACTAAAACTTTAGTATTGGGAAAATGCTTGTGAATTTCCCGAGTTGCTGCAACGCCATCCATAACAGACATTCTAATATCCATGAGTACCACATCTGGATATAATTGTTCAATTAAATGAATTGCAATTTCTCCATTTTCCGCCTCTCCCACGATTTCTAAATCCTGTTCTAATTCCAATAATGCTTTTAATCCTTGACGAATTAAACTTTGGTCATCTACAAGTAAGACTTTAATCATGTTAGTCATTAGTCATTAGTCACTATAAAAGTAGCTAGATTCTAAGTAGCCCTCATAAACTTGGGCATTGGGCAAAACAATTAAAAATTCAAAATTCAAAATTCAAAATTCAAAATTCAAAATTCAAAATTCAAAATTAAGAATCTAATTCCCAGTTCCCAATGCCCAATGCCCATTGCCCCTTGCCCCATTCCCTATTTTCAAGATAGGGAAATTAGTTAGCGGTAACTTTAGGTAAAGGAATAGAAGCTGTCATTGTGCAACCAGAACCAGGAGCGCTGTTAATATCAAAATGACCATCAAGTGCTAAAGTGCGATCGCGCATACTTTGAAGTCCAAAACCAGTGGTATTTTGTGTTAAATCAAACCCTATACCATTGTCCTCAACTTTTAACTGCACACTCATTTGAGTCATGGTTATTTCCAGTTTAACTTCTGTAGCTTGTGCATACTTACAGATATTTGTAAATGATTCTTGGACAATGCGGTAGATAGCAGTACTAATTTCAACTGGGATAGGGTGAGATAAGTGAATTTGACAAATTGGTGCGACATCAGTTGAACGCTGAATATTTTCTGCAAGTCCAGCGATCGCCTGTTCTAAGGGTTGTTCCTGTAAGGGATGAGAACGCATCGTAGATACTGAGTGACGAACATCTTGTAGCGCCTTAGAACCTAACTCTTTTGCTTTTGTCAAGAAAGTTTGTGCTTTTGTTGGATGAGATTGCCAAAGTTTCAATGCAGTTTCTAATTGTAAATTCAAAGCTGTGAGAGAGTGTCCTAATGAATCATGTATTTCACGAGCAATGCGGTTACGTTCTTCAAGAGTGGCTTGATTTTCAATTCGTAAAGCATATTGACGGAGTTTTTCATTAGCAATGGCTAGTTTATCTCGACTTTGTCGCTCAGATAAAACTGCATTCATCAACAGCAAAACAAACAATAAAGCTAATCCGAATACCAGGACAAAGCTTAAAGTAAAAAACCAAAAACGCTCTTGTGCTAAAGGTGAGAGTGGTATGTGTGCAAAACGACGTCTCAGTGTTAGCAAAAATAAAATAAATGATAAACCTGTGACTACTAAGCGACCTGGCAATTGAAAAATTAAACAACTGCGAATTACTAAAATAAGGTAAAGAAAAGGAAAAAGTCGAGCAGTTCTTCCTCCAAAAAATCCAGTGATTAAAATTAGGAATATTTCGGTACCAGTGAAAAGTACTTTAGTTATATAATCACGAGTTGGTAATTTTAAGCCCATTAAGCCAAAAAGCACCAAACTACAAATTGTCAATTCAGGAAATTTAGTCTGAAATCGATATGGGTGAAATGGTAGGGCAGCGGTAAAAGCAGCAAAAGCTAGCAATATCCACTCTAGATATAGTAGAAACCGAAAAGGATGATTGTGGAATTGAATCGAACGGCTCACAAAAATATACTCAAATTCAACTAGTTTTTATAGTAAAACTAAAAATCAATACTGTTTAGTTAAAGATCGTTGTCAGAATACCTTGTTCCCCGATGACTGAATCGGTGTTCTAGTCTATGACTAAAGTCATGGGTCTATTCGTGACTTTCTCCTCATGTAACCTTTAGAATGAATTTTTATGATGGTTATGATGGTTGTATCAAGCAGGAAAAACACGGGAGAGACTTGATGAAACTCAAAAACTTATCACTGATTTGTGGAGCGATCGCCCTTGGTTTAACTGCAGCAACCTCCTTCGCCGTTAAAGCAGAGGCAAACTCCTCTTTACCCTTAGTTGTGGCACAATCTCAGGAAAAAGGGGCATCACTTCAACGTTTGGGACTAACGGATGAACAAAAAACCAAAATAAAAGAAATCCGTCGCAGTACTCGCGCCGAAGTTGACAAAATTCTTACCGAACAACAACGGAAACAGCTAAAAACCGTCATGCGAAACCGCGAGGCAGGGCGACGTGCATTTGATTCTTTGAATCTTTCTGATGATCAAAAAAACCAACTACGGCAAGTCATGCAGTCACAGAAAACGCAAATTGAAGCAGTTCTGACTACGGAGCAAAAAGAGCAACTGCAAAAATACCGTGACCAAATGCGTGCTCGTCGTCAACAACGCAATATGTAGTTTATCATCAGCGCTCTTAATTTGAGCTATGTGAGTTGCGATATGTATTGCGCTTTCCAGATCTAGGTTAGGTAGCAGATACCTGTCTGGGGGTAATAAGCAAAGCGTAGTTTTCTTAACCTGTCATGAATCGTGAAGCGAGAGTTGGCGTTGCTCATATCTAAGCTTACGAAGATGTTACAACGCTTCTCTCCTCCCCAAAAAAAATTTGGTAGTGTCTTTGGTCAAGGTCAGCAATATTAAATAAAGTTAAAAAATCAATAGTTTTAAATTGCCTATCTATTGCAGGAAGACTACATATTTTAGTTCCCATTCGCAAATACAATCGAAAAAGATTGGGAATATCAACATTAGCTCCATCTATAGGATTCCTATTTGATTTTTGCTCAGCTAGGTACACCTTTATTCCTTCTTAAGAGTTCCCTGTTAAGAGTTCCCTGTTCCCTCCCCCTACGAGTTAGTTCACCAAATCAAACCGGATTCCTATAGAAAATCTTGTGAGATTTCACATTCATATTGAGAGTGTGGTTTAACGTGAATTATCGGATGCACTAATTGTGCTGATTGAAAATAATGATAGGCACAAGCTGCTTGCTTTAGTTCTTGTGTTAGGAGAGATGAGCATCCAAATAAATACTGCTTTTCACTGAAAACTAGATAGTTAGCCAGTCCTTTCCACAGTAAAAATAAAGACCGACTATTCCGGTATTTTTCAGCTATGCAGGCACGTCCAATTTCCACCGCTGACTGAAGCACAGTATCGGGGATACCATTTAGATTAAAAAGCTGCCTAGAGTAAAAACCAAAACTTTGCACTGGTTGTAGGGACATAGTTACTGTTATTATCTTCTATCATAGGTATAGAAACAGCACAGTTTGTATTTGGCAGGCTTTCATTACGTAAACACCTATAAAACAAAGCTTTGAGCCGCACCTGTCTTACGATGACAGGACAAATAACTGCTATGAATTGGTTCGTGGGAGACTGGTTTTAAGGAGAATACTCATGAATAATAAGGTTTTTTTGATAAATATGCTGTCCTCTCATCCCGCAAAAGTCTTCAAGTTCTTGATATTCGCCGTGACAGTATTAGGAGTCAGTTTTTTAACGCCTCAAGGGGCTGCTGAGGCACAAAGTCATTCCACTTCTACTCCTGGTGTAGGCAACATTCTCAACTATCCTTCTGGAACAAGCATTAATCAGAATGGTGTCATTAACACACCAAATGGAAGTACGATTCCTCCTGCTGCGACAATCAATAATGGCAACGGCACTACTACTTACTATTATCAGAATGGAACACACATTAACATCAATAGCAATACAGTTAGCCCACAAGGAGCTGTGCTCACACCCGGAAGCTTGAATGGAGGGTTGAACCCTACACCAGAAAACCCGAACAGAGGTCTTTTGCTCACGCCAGGAAGCTCGAATGGAACGTTGAACAATCGTTAGCTACTTCACCAAAGAGATTTTAGTTCAACTTGCAATCTATTTTGCTGTCCTGCTTCATCGTTTATCTTGAAAGCAGGTGATCACTTTTTTCAGCATGAGTCAATTTGCAGATCCCATTAACCTTCAAATATCTTCAGATTCCCTGAGTCAAGGCGAACAGGCTATCCGTCAGGAAATTGCCTTACAGCTATATGCCAAAAATATTTTTACCTTTGTGGTCGAGGGAAAAACCTGCACAAAACGCGCAACCCTTTATGGGTACTCGTTGTGCGCTCCACGATTAATCGTGAAGTGCCCCCTTCGGGGGAGGGTTGCGCGTTTTGTGTCGATTAATGCGTCGTCAAGCTTGCCGCTTGGCGAATTTGTCAGTATGGGAATTTCAACAACTTTTGGGTCAACAAAAAATTCAACGCCATTACAGTGAAATAGAGCTAGCGGAGGATGTTGCAACAATTCAATCAGGGTTTAGGTAGTCTGTGACAGTCATTTGCAATGCTACGCCGCTGATTAACTTTGCTGCTATCAATCGCCTTGATATTTTACAAGCTGTGTTTGGGCAAATTATCATTCCCCAAGCTGTCTATGATGAAACCACTGGTTCAGGTTTCCCTGGTTCGCAATTTGTGCTACAAGCGATGTCTGACGACAACCCGCTTCCCTGCGAGACGCTGCGCGAACGCGTGTACGCTTCAGGATGGTTGCAAGTTTGCTCAGTCTCAACCATAGCCTTCAACATTCCAGCAGAACTAGATAATGGCGAACGGGGACATTGCTTTAGCACTCGAAACTAGTGAGCCGTATTATCTGAGTAGCAGTGAATAAGAAATAAGGAGAGGCAGTAAATGGCATTGAATCGGGTAAGAATTATCTTAGTAGAACCAGCAGGTCCAATGAATGTGGGGTCGATCGCACGGGTGATGAAAAATTTTGGTCTACAGCAACTGGTGCTAGTCAATCCTCAATGCGATCCGCTTTCAACAGAAGCGCTTCACATGGCAGTTCATGCTAAGGATATTTTAGAATCAGCAGTATCAGTGACGACACTGCCAGAAGCATTGCAAGGATGTACGCGAGCGATCGCTACCACAGCTCGTGTTCGTAACTGGGAAGCACCTCTAGAAAACCCCCGCACAGCACTACCTTGGTTACTGGAGGAACCACAACAACCAACCGCACTCATTTTTGGTAGAGAAGACAGGGGACTAAGTAATGAAGAATTAAATTATGCTCAGCGGTTTATTCGCATTCCTACCAGTTCCAGCTATTCATCGTTGAATTTGGCGACTGCTGTGGCAATCTGCTGTTATGAACTAGTAAAAAGTGACGCAGAGAATGAAGAGGATACACAGAGGTGGGGACACGCAGATGCAGAGAGTGAAATTGTCCCCGTGTCCCCCACTCCCCGTGTCCCCCACTCCCCGTGTCCCCCACTCCCCATGTCCCCTATTGAGTCTGCACCTTTGAATATTTTGGAAGAATACTACCAACAGTTAGAATCGCTACTACTCAAGATTGGGTATCTTTATCCCCATACGGCAGCTAGCCGGATGGAAAAATTTCGACAAATGTATAATCGCGCTCAATTACAAACTAGAGAAGTTGCTATGTTGCGAGGTATTTTACGGCAGGTAGAATGGGCACTTGAGAACAGAAACAACCATGAGGGTTTTTGACTCATCGGTTACCATGTACCAAGCATCCTTCTAAAACCCGTCATTATGGCTGAAACTAAACTCGAAGATACCACTTTTTGTAAACAAAAACACATTTGGTGCAACAAGATGCTTTAGAAGTAAATTTAAATAGTGTTACAGAATCCACACAAAAAAGCGATATTAACCTAATTGATTCATAAAAACTACCTTCACCTTTGAAGTCAAACCTCTATAAATCTGTTCGACATTATACATTTTCTTCACCACTGTACCTTATGCCAACGAGAACCGTTATAAAAACTGTCTCACGGCGTCAAAGCACTAGCCGCCGTCCGCTTAAGAGCAAAGTTCCAAAGCTGGGGCACAATAAAGCCGAAGTGACAAGGCAGCAAGCCTCCCACAGCCGAACAATGCCTACACGTGTAAAATCCATTCCCCCCTTCACCCCTGTCACTGCGCCCATCAAGCGAGCAGGAGTAGTAGCTACAGCAGTCAAACCAAATGCTACTGCCAAAGGAAGGATTCCAGCATACAATCCAAACATAGTACAGCCAAAGAATGTGCGGATGCGGAAGCAGTCGTTGCCAAGAAAAACCACCATCACCCGAAAAACGCGATTAAAGCCGATGGCAAGAACATTCTTGTATGCCCTACGGCTGTTAATTGTGGGAGTTGGTATCGGCGCGATCGTCGGTACAACGTTATCAGTACTAGATCCTGCGACTCGCATCACCACATCATCTGATACAACCATCAAACAGGCACAACAGCCACAACCTACCCAAAATCCCTCAGAAGCTGCTTCCGGCTTATTCTTAACTCAGGAAATTTCTTCTTTAAAAACTGTTGTGCAAAATTTGGCAGCAGCAAACCCAAATCTGACTCCAGGCATTTTTTTGGTAGATTTGGACAACGGCGGTTATGTGGATGTGAATGGCTCATCCAGTTTTTCTGCTGCTAGTACGATTAAGATTCCAATTCTTGTTGCCTTTTTCCAAGATGTGGATGCTGGCAAAATTCGCCTTGATGAAACACTCACCATGCAGAAGGAAATGGTTGTGGGCGGTTCTGGCGATATGCAGTATAAACCAGCAGGGACTCAGTTCCCAGTCATGGAAGTGGCAACTAAGATGATGACAATCAGCGACAACACAGCAACAAATATGCTGATTGCTCGCTTGGGTGGAATTGAGGCGCTGAATCAGCGTTTCCGTAGTTGGGGTTTGACAACGACTGCGATTCGCAATCCACTCCCCGATTTACAAGGGACAAACACAACTAGTCCCAAAGAATTAGGGAATTTGATGGCGATGGTGAGTAAGGGCAATTTGGTGAGTGCGTCATCACGCGATCGCATGCTAGATATTATGCGCCGCACTGTGAGAAATCAGCTCCTGCCAACTGGTTTGGGAACAGGCGCAACCATTGCCCATAAAACGGGTGATATTGGGACAACGCTTGCAGATGCAGGTTTGGTTGAGATGCCTACTGGCAAGCGTTACATAGTTGCTGTTATGGTACAACGCCCCAATAACGACTCTCGCGCTGAAAAATTCATAAGCTCAATTTCTCGTGCTGCTTATCAACAATTTAGCCAAACTGCTCCTATACCTGGTAGTACAGGAAACACTGTACCCTCCAACAGCTATCAATCCCCAGCGATGAATCCGTCTCTACCCAGTAACAACAGCTATCAATCCCCAGCGATGAATCCATCTCTACCCAGTAACAACAGCTATCAATCCCCATCCATCAATCCGCCTCTACCCAACAACATGGGAAACACTGTACCCTCCAACAGTTATCAATCCCCAGCGATGAATCCGCCTCTACCCAACAACATGGGAAACACTGTACCCTCCAACGGTTATCAACCTCCTGTTCAGTCTCCGGTGATGAATCCGCAGTATTATTATCCTTACCAGAGATAAATTTTCCTTTTTCATGACATCTACCACACCTTCAATCCAATTTTTTGCTGGCATTTTTGAAGAACTCAGCAATGTTAGCTTGCGGCGTAATCCAAGTTCTGGCAAGCGTATTGTTTTAATGATATTCAATCAATTGAAAGCTTTGGAAAAATTCAACAGCTTCACCAAACAATCTTTGAATTCCATGCTTTTAACTGACGAAGAAGGTGAAATCAGCGTCACTCCATCTTCCACAAGATTCATTTTTGGAGGTGACGAAGGTGATGAATTACGGCGTGTCGAGTGCAAATTTGAGATAGAGCAGGATGAGCATTGGGAAAGATTTATGCGATTTATGAATCGTTACGCTGAGGCGAATGGTATGGCATATGGGGAATCGTAATAGTGCTTAGTGCGAGAAATGATTAAATTTGGCGAGACTCTGCGTACCTACCCTGCGGGAAGGCGTTCGCGCAGCGTGTCGCTTTGCGACTCAGCGCCTATGCGTTTACCTCAGCGTTCCTCTGCGTTTAAAAAAGTTACGAACTTATGCAATGCCTGTACTTAGCAATGGCTCAAAGAAAGACTTGTTATAATCATGTGCAAGATTTTTTTGAAATTTTGACTAATGGACCCGATAATTGGCGTTGCTGAATTGAGGTATGAAATTTTCATTCTTTATTTTCACAACCCTTACCTTTGTGCCTTTGCGTCTACTCTGCGAGAACGGCTCCGCCGAATGCGTGAGGCTAAATTCATACTTTGAATCAGCAACGCCAAAAAAACTATGAGCAACGCTGATACCGCATCCCCGGTAGCTGCGAAACTAACCCCATCAACTCCAACTGCAACAAAGCACTCGAAACCTCTCCCGCACTCATACCCGTTTGTTGGACAATAAAATCAAAGGGTAAAGATTCTGAAGCGATCGCATCTAAAACCCGTTGAAGTTCTAGTGGTAAATCTGGCAAAGTCAACTGCTGCGGTAATGGAGCAGCTTCAACAGAATCAATTTGTGGTATTGCTCCCAGCATTTTTAAGAGTTCGTCTAATTCCTTAAGAATGGGAACCGCTCCTTGACTCAATAATTTTAAACATCCTTGGGAGGGGTGATCATCCAATCTTCCTGGTAAGACATAGACATCTCGCCCAAAATCATTAGCATAGCTAGCGGTAATCAAAGCACCTGATTTTATCGGTGCTTCCATCACAAGCACAGCGCGGCTCAAACCTGCGATAATTCTGTTACGACGGGGAAAGTGAGTGCGATCGGGTGGCGTCTTGGCTGGATACTCACTCATAACGAACCCAGCAGCCAAAATCTGCTTGTACAGTTCTATATTTTTAGATGGATAGACGACATCCACACCAGTACCTAAAACTGCGATGGTACGTCCTCCAGCTTTCACAGTCGCTGTGTGACTTTCAGTATCAATTCCCTCTGCCAAACCAGAAACAACGGTGAACCCATTTTTAGCCAAAGCCGTACTAATTTGGCGAGTCCATCGGATACCATATTCTGAGGGTTGGCGTGTACCGACGATCGCAACGAGTTGTTTTTGTCCCAGATTTTCTTGCAAATCGACTTCACCACGATAGTACACAATGGGCGGCGGACTGGGAATTTCTAGCAGTAACCGAGGATAGTCTGCATCTGCTGGTGTCCAAAAGTTCGGGTTTTGCTCTTGGTGTTGCTCCAAAAATTGTTCAGGATGTAACTTAGAACGTTGTTGCACCACCTTTTGCAGCGTTTGAAAACCAAAACCTTCTACTTGTCCCAACTGTGCAGGTTTAGCGTCCCAAGCAGCTGCCAGTGTACCAAAATGCTGCTGCAACCTTTGTAATAATACTGGACCAACTCCAGAAATTTGTGACCAAACTAGCCAATATGCACGTTCTTGTCCCAATTGCCCATCCTCAAGCCTACTGGGTTGATTATTCCCAGATTGGAGAAGCAAAGATACATGAAGCAGTCATGCATTGCAGCCGGGAGCCTGGATACTGTAAAAGTCGCACATAGGCGGCGTTAGAAACACCAGACTCTCCACTTGTTTCTCAACCTTAATTTCTGCTGAAACCGAACTAAGAATACTTTAGTCTAACTCTTAGCTTTTCTATACTCAAATATTTAGCAGCTTATAATTCTCCAACTGCTGTCTTGTCTGAAGATAATCTCAAATCAGTTCCCCATGAACTAGCTTTCACAAACCTTGTTATGAAAATACCTCTTCCCCCATTGCCCATTTTTCTATACTCTCAATAAACACGAGCTAGAATGCTTGTAAAATAAGGGTTCATCGAATTCGCGAGTGTTTCTTTCATTCATAACGGGTAGTGCGCCGCCCGTGGGACGCTCCTGAGAAACTGGCAGGGAGTTAAGAAGTTATACACGAAGTTATAATTGTTCTCAATTGTGACTATAGCAATCCTAAATAATTTGGGAAAATCTCTCTTTTCTTGGCGTTCTTGGCACGCCAGTCCACGCCACTTGCACTCTTTGCGAGGGAACCTCCGCACGGCGCTAGCTCGTCTTAACAGTTGATAATTTTCATAAATGAAATAGGACTGCTATATCATTTCAGGATTTTGTAGTTAATGGAGTTGAGTAATGGTATTTTGGAAAGACAATACAGGTTTGCCAAAGTCCTATAGAGGCTGGGATGTATTTGTAGATGATGAGCAAAACTATACGAAAATTGGGCTTGCCGACTCTACCAAGAAGCTACTAGAGTGGCTACAAGATTATATGTCTGTAGACACTGTTACCCTCCTACTGCCTACAGATCGGCAGAATCTTGCTGTGTACGCTACCCTTGGGCTTGAAGAGGAGATTGAACAACAGATCCGTATCCCAATTGGACAGGGCATTGCTGGTCATATCGCTGCGAGCATGGAACCAATGATAGTCAATGACCTATCGCAGGTAGAGATTTTCAGCCCTATTTTGCGCCAAAAGGATCTGCAATCGCTCGTAGGTATCCCCTTACCTCTTAAGCAGGGCGCAGTTGGAGTTCTACATGTTGGTACATCCCAGTTCCGTCAATTTAGCGAGCAAGATCTGCAGCAACTGCAACTCGTTGCCCATCGTATTACGGCGATGATGAATGCTTTTAATTTCGAGTGGGACAACCACAACCAGGAACGTTGTTTGGAGGTCTTTGGCTTTAGGATACACACTTCTTGCGTCAAGACCCTACATCGAATCTTCACGCTAAATCTCTTTGCCCTTGGAGCAGAAGTTCTCACAAGAGCAGGCTTTGCAAAAAATTGGGATGGTTTGGTAGGGCAGAGATACACTCTAAGACTTCAGATAGTGTAAGTAATAACTCACGTTCGCCGATTTTAATTTGAGTTTACAAAGTATGCAAAAAGATGTAGAAAGGGTGCATCCCATTTTGGCAAATTGCCTTGCGAAGACAGCGCTCAGCATGAGCGTTTAGACTAGAAGTCACCGACGGCAGCTACAACGGGAAAACCCTCGCAAAGAGTGCAAATGGCGTGCGATCGCCGTGCAATTTCGCTCTCGCCGGGTATTTCTTCCAAAATGAGATACCCTCCCCCCTGCCAACCAAACCATTCTGGTCTCCAGTGAATGAGAACTATCCAAATAATTGCCAAACCTTTACAGAAATCTAGCAAGCCGAAGATAGGTGATGCCTCGGAAGTATTTTTCTGCGCTTCGGAATTGACCATAATACAACCTCCTCACAATATTCAGTGGCGCGTTAGGTGACTGGGGGCTGGGTAATTCTGGAGCAAGTCGGTTGTCTATTCAACACCTTTTTAAAGTTTTGCTGTCGTTAGTGAAGCTACTTTCATAAATTTTCTCCAAAGTCGTCTCCACAGAGTATCCCGCCATCCTGACCAAACTGTTATGTCAAGATATTGAAAGAACAAATTTTTTTTAGGATGTTTACATTCCGCTTTCAATCCTGCATACCAAGGTTTGGGAGAATTAGTATAGTGAATAATGCAAGGATTCTGAAGCAGTTCATTATAGGTTTCTTGTGCGAAGGGACTATCTTGACATGATGGATAGTCATATATTTTTGGCATGACATTCCATTTGGGGTGAAGTTCTCCCCATTTACCTGCAAGCACTGCGTTAAGACCATCCTGATCGTTACGCACAAACTCTCTATTTTGTTTTACATATTCGAGAACTTTTTTACCTATATTATCATCTCGCCATTTTTTAAGATTAATGACTAAAAGTCCCGAATTAAAGTATTTATCTTCTGGAGAAAGACCAACCTCCTTATAGTTTCTTAAACCCTCAGACATTCGTATATATAAATCAACGTCATCCTGAACTGCTAATACATAGTTATCTTCAATGTCAATATCCCATAACTCTGCTAAATCTCCCGTCACTACCATATCAGTATCTAGATAAATTGCCTTATCAAACTCTTTGGGTAAAAATTTAGTAATGAGAAGCCGATAATAGCAAGTAACTGTCAGATGCCTAGTCAATACAAGATTTTCAAAAATTGTGTTATCTGGTTTTATCCAGGAAATATTAACCCGTGCTGGGTTAAGCGATTTTGTAATCTTACGTTTATTAAACTCGCTAATTCCTCCATCTAGAACGAATAAGGCTATTTTGCTGCGATTGTTTTTAAGATTTGCAACTGCTGAACAAATTGTAACAGCAAGTGGCATTGCATAATTATTATCAGCAGCACAAACAAGAACAATCGGTTGAATATCAGACTTAACAGACATAAACTCCATCCTATTGAAAAAAACTCAGTAATCAGAACTCAGAATTCAGCAATGCGATGAGTGGGAGATTCAAACCCGCCACGTTATTGTTGACTACCAAATCAAAGACTGGATTTTCGGATAACAAACTAATAAAAAGTTTCGGACATTTACCACATGGTTTCTCAGATTTTTGAAAAACCAAAGAATAGCTCTAAAATATGAACACGAAGAGCTATTAAAAGCTGCTGTTATGAGATTGCTGTAGCTATACAACAAGTACTCTGTTTGTTTGCCAGGGTAAGCGCATCTCAAATGGGATTGACAAAACATACACTTAATGCATTAACGCTCAAATAAGGATTTAGGGTTCGATTGATTTCTACGGGCTAATAGCGATGCCTCCGGCAAGCCGCAAAGCGTCTACGCCTAAGTGCTTATCAAGAAACGGGGCTTAATGCGATTCTTTGACTCTTTCTTGAGATTTTTGCGTTCTTATTGACAAGATGCGCTTGCCCTGGTTTGTTTGCAGTACTATGCTGTTTGCTTACAAGCAACTTTTCAATGTAGTATTCACATTTATTAAAAATCTATTGGAAATCAGAGAAATAGCTTTTTATTTTCGGAACTAATTAACAACCGAAAGAACCACGTCACCGCATCAAATAACAAACAATCAAACTATACGTATAAGTTAGGAGTTTAAAATGCTATTTTCTTCGGTTATTCAGTGACAAATATAAAAGCAGTTATTTCAACAAAGTTACATCTGTTAAAGCTGTACCAATGAGGAGTGAAATCTCCTCCAGTTAAATCAAGATGTAATCGTTGAATTTCTCATGGAATTTCCAAGGAATTAGAAGCACATCAGGGTGGAGTATCGCCAACTTCAGCCATAATATTGAAGTTAACCATCGGAGCAAATAAATAAATACTCCCCCGACTACTATAACGGCTTTCTTCTCGCCAGTTTCTAGAGTCTGCTGCTGTAATCATGATGCGCAAAAGTAATTTACATATAACCTAGAATGTCTTTTTTGTAGAATGCCTCTATTGTGAAATCCATAATCTACTAGAACCATACTAATAACCAGATAGCCAAAGTTTTTCAAGAAAGTGTAAATTTGTGAGCAAAAATATGAAGATTTCATAAAGCTATATCTTGAAATTAAAAAAATTTAAGCTCGGTCTTTAGAAGTCAGCATCAATTTTGACTGATACTAAAAATGTTCGCATTCTCATTTTCCCTTCAGCAAACCCTTATCTATTCAAAGCTTGCTATCATCCCAGCCTAAGCTAGCCAGATTTTAATCATACTCAAGCTTCATATTCCTCATTCTTCCCTGTGAAGGAGATTGACTAAGTCCCTTCCCTTCTCCTTCTACTATCGGAGACGCTAACGCGAACGGGACAAGGGAACGCTTAACGCTTAACGTTTTTGCTCCTGAAGTTGTCGCTCACCTACGGGCAATCGACAAAATGTATCACAGCTTGATTCGGGAAGCGATCGCGCTATGAGTTTATTCATTCATATTTTTGAGAGTCGCTACTGCGGAAGGAGAAATACGACTCAAATACCGGAATATCCAATACTTAAACACTGTATCTAAAATTACTGGAAATGTTGCAATGAAGAGGAATATTGCGCCTCTGTTCGCTGCAATCCCCAAATGATTTGCCAATCCTTCAAGTAAAATCTCCCAACCATGACTTGAGTGATATCCTACGAAGATATCTGTGAACAGAATAATGAGAAAAGCTTTGGCACTATCGCTAAGACCGTACGCTATTTCATCCATAAAAGATTTCAAAACGGTAATTTCCTTCTTGCTTGTTATCAATAACAAACTAAAAGCAATGAGGGCAAGAAAATCTGCAAAAACATTAGCGATCGCATTGTTGCTCTTTCTCCAAAATTCCTCAGCAATTTCTGTTGCTTTCTGTTGAACTCGCTTTTCTATAGCCTCTTGTGATAATTGAGGTGCTTGTTTAATTAAACTGGCAAATCGAAGTTCCTCTTCATAAGTGTCTAATTCTCGAAGTGCTTCCTCTCTCATTTCAGAATTAAGAAAAATTCGAGACTGTTCTGGAGTTCTTATTTTCTCTACAATAGGAGTAATAAAAAATTGCTTTGATATTTTCTGAGTTAGAAGCGGAATCAGAATTAATAAGAGAACGAATTTAATGGCTAGTTTTGTATTATAACTCGACCGACGAAACTGTGTAATAACTTCTTGTTCATAATTAGGATTTAATTCTGCTTTTAGGCGGTTGACTGTTATACCAATTGACCTGGGTAATACTCCATTTTTATTAGCCGCAACTGAACTATTCAGAGGATATGTTTCTTCAGAGATTTTCGGTTGATTCTCGATTGGCTTGGACTCAGTTTTAGACAACTCTGAGTCTGATATGGATGTCATTGCTATTTCTGGTTTGGAAGCATATCTGTTAAGAATTTCATCAATCAACCCAAGTTTTGCTAACTGTGTAGAGTCTAAATTCCCCAACACTGAACGACTCATTTTGAATTCTGCAAACCTTAATCGGACAGTGTTGAGGTATTTCTCAAGGTCTGCCAACAAACAAGCCATTACACTTTCGCTGTGAAGATTTGTGTCAGAAGAAATTTTTTTACCACTAAAATGATCATCTTCTATCATTTTAATCTTCAAAGCAGCTTGGTTAGCTTGTTCCAAAGCTCTTTCTGGTGTACTTGTTAACCATTCTTGGATAGTTCGCAAATACTCGCGGATAGTTCGTTGCAAGAATCCAAAGTTTTTGTTTGGTCTTGAAAGTTTCATAGCCCTTTTATTTTTCTCAGTCATTCTATTTGTCGCTTGACGACAATTCGTAATTCGTAATTGAGTTAATGACTACGAATTACGAATCACGAATGACAAATTATGAGGATTGAACGTTATTACACTGCTTCTTGAGAACGTCCAGGCGTGTAAATTTTACGGTTGCGTTCTACCAATCCATCCCACTGCACGATGAGGCTGCTTCCCATTTGTTCTTGTTGTTTTGCCCATGTTGAAAACAGGTCAAGGCAAGAGTGGTCTATGTAGGCTAACTTATCTAAGTGGATGTGCAATTCCGTTCCTGGAGCAGTTTGCTCTAAAATATTCGCCAATTTTGGCAGTTTTACAAATGTCGCAGCTCCTTCTAAATAAATGTCCATACGTTGATTTTCTTCATCCCTAATAATTTGGATATTCAGGTTGGACATTTTGTAGATGAGTAAGACGGCAGTCAGTACAATACCAATGAGTACACCTGTGAGTAGTTCAGTTGTTACAATTCCTACCAAAGTGGCAAAAAATATGACTAAAGGAAAGCGCCCGTATTTTCTGAGCTTGCGAATATGTTCTACCTCAATGAGCTTGTAACCTGTGTATACCAGTATTGCAGCTAAGCTAGATATGGGAATCATTTGCAGCAAACTGGGTGCAGCAATGACTAAAATCAGCAGCCACAAACCGTGGAGCATGGTAGACAATCTGGTTTTAGCACCCGCTTCTACGTTTACAGAACTGCGGACAATCACCCCTGTCATAGGCAAAGCGCCAAGAAAACCGCACAGCATATTGCCAAACCCTTGTGCGGTTAATTCGCGGTCAAAATCTGTTCTTGGTCCGGTGTGTAGTCTATCTACTGCTACTGCGCTAAGCAGACTCTCTGCACTGGCAATAAATGCGATCGCAAGTGCTTCAACTAAAACGGAGGCATGAGTTAGGCGTGACAAGCTATTAAGCGATGGTAGTTGAATTGCCTCCAACAGATTTGAAGGGACATCAACATAATCAATAGGTAGTTTGTACACTGTAGCAATTGTAGTGGCAGTTATCACAGCTATAAGTGCACCAGGTATAAGCTTTAAACTTCGTGGCTTAAACTTTTCCCAGAGAATAAGTGTGATGATAGTCGTGATACCTATAAGTGCTGCAATGTGATGGACACTACCATCCATTGGAAATAGAGCTTTGTAGATAGCATTAGGAATGGCAATCAAATTATCGATTCCGTGGGTACGCGGTTTGTCATCAAGCATGACGTGAAACTGGGAAGCAAAAATCAGTACACCAATGCCTGCTAGCATCCCGTAGATAACTGCTGGAGACATGGCACGAAACAACTGACCAGTTTTGAATATACCCGCGAGGAACTGCAATAGCCCCGCCAGCATGAGAATTGGACCGAGCATTTCAATACCGTACTCTTGTACGAGTTCTGCAACAATCACAGCAAGTCCAGCAGCCGGTCCACTCACAAGTAAAGGCGAGCCGGAGAATGCACTGACAATAAGTCCGCCCACGATTCCTGTTACTATGCCACGAGCAGGGGGGACTCCAGAGGCGATCGCAATTCCCATGCAAAGAGGGAGAGCGACGAGAAACACAACAAATGATGCTGGTAGTTCACTGGTCAGCCAAGATTTTTCTCTAACGCTCATCAGGTTTCGCATTGAATTCTCCTTTGATGCAAATTTCCTATTTTATTGTATAAAATTATACAATAAAATAGGAAATTATATTTTATGTTGACATTTGATAGAAAATATGCTGATTGTTCAACGGTGTCAGGGATTTCTCAGTTTAGAAATGATGCGAAGTGTAAAGAACAATCATGGCGGCTCTGTACCCTGCAAAGAAAAACTGCTTTTATCAATCATCTTTTCTATAAAGACCAACGTTCTTTTGACAAAGCGCTTATCCAACCTTAGACAGCCATTGGATTGATTTACGGCTATCGCTATTATTGACATTTCTTTATTTTTCTAAAGGCAATGAAATGTTTCATGAAAGATTCGTGAACGAATTATGAGAAATTTCTCATAATTTTTTAAGTTGATAACCATTATGTATCTCCTGCTTTGACCAAGCCCGCAACGAGAGTGGATGTAGGGGCAAAACAAGTTAAAAGTATCAAGTCAAAAGTATTAATTTTGACTTTTGATTTTTGACTTCCCCGTAAGCGCAGAGCATACGCGCAGTGTCTCCGTCAGGAGAAGGGGTGTAGGGGTGTAAGGGGGAAAGAAAAGATGCGCTTTTTGTACACCCTAAAGAGGAACCAACAGGGTAAGGCTCCCACCAAAATGCAATGATATTGGTGGTCTTTGATTGGTGGTGGGGGCTTGAACCCACCACCAATCACCCCCTACACCCTTATTCCCTTACACCCCTAATTGTTGACATTTAAGCAGTTGCTTATCTATCATTGAAGATAGTTAAGGATTCACTTAAATATTGAGATGATATCAACGATAAGATTTTTGCTTTGTCAAGGGATGGAGCGATGAACTGACAATACCTGTTAGCCTAGTTTACCTGCTCCATCATGCATAATCCAAAATCGCTATGAGTAGACTTGCTGCCAGTACCGATGTCTTTGCAGCGATCGCAGATCCAACAAGACGGGCGATATTGGATCAGTTACGTGCTGGTGAGCAACCAGTCAAACAGTTAGCTGAGCCTTTCGCCATGAGCTTACCAGCGATTTCTCAGCACTTGCAAGTGCTCTGTGAAGTTGGTTTAGTACAGATGCGAAAAGCAGGACGACAACGCCTGTATCGGCTGAACCCGGAACCTTTAAAGCAAGTTTCTGACTGGATTGCACATTACGAACAGTTCTGGCAAGAAAAACTGGATGCCCTTGGCAACTATTTGGAGGAAAATATATGCTCCGAGACTTGAAGAAGGAAGTTTTCTATCCTCATCCACCGCAAAAGGTTTGGCAAGTACTCACCAACCGTCGTGCTTTGGCTGCATGGTTGATGAAAAATGACTTCGAGCCACGTGTAGGACACAAATTCCAATTTCAGGACTCTACACTACCAGGACTGGATGAAAGTATTGATTGCGAAGTCATTGAACTAGATGAGCCAAAACGGCTTTCTTACACTTGGCAAGACAAATTCATGTCCAAACCTTCCATCGTCACTTGGGTTCTGGAACCACAAGAAGGCGGTACCCAGTTACGCTTGGAACATAGAATTTTGGAAACCGCTGTAACTGAGTCGCGAGAGTCATGGCAAAGTCAATTTATGTATGAACAACCTACAGCAAGCGCTTTGTATAGGAAGCCACTAGCCCTACAAACAACGCTTAGCACAACCCACCAATTACACAGAAAAGTAAATATTGCCAACTCTACATTAGATTCGCTAGCTCTACAAATAAAACCTGCTTATGCAGGTTGTTTAGATACAGAATTCGAGGTATCTACAATGAGTGGCACAGACTTACAATCGCTTGATTATTGGTCAAGAGGTACAGAATTGATTGCATCAAATAGTATAATTCTTATCTCTTATCTTTGTGATAGGTGGGAACACAAACTGGAATACATACTGCCGCAACTTCTCGCGCAAGGAAATTAGCGATTTCTACTAATCAAGAATTTTCCCTCAAAAATAAAGATGAATGAAGCCAACGAACAACGGCTTGCTTTGGCACACCGGAACGCTCTTGCATACTTATACCAATTCTCTATGAAGATGCGCCTAATTATTTTGGGACAAGCGCGAATTATCTTTAGAAAATCTCTGCGTACCTACCCTGCGGGAAGGCGAAGCGCCAATGCGTTAACCTCCGCGTACCTTTGCGTTGAAAAAAGCTAGGATTTGGCGCAGCTTCACAAAGAAACGGTATTAGCAACTTCAAAAGTCCGAAATACTGACAATTCGTCTTGGTCAGATAGGAGTTTTTGGACAGCTTCCTGTTTGAAGTCGAGTAAAGATAATTTTTTGGAAAAAGTTACAGATATTTAACTTGATTGACATTTTCTATTTTGTAGGAGACAGAAGACATGAAAAACTCTTCTCAATTCAGCATTCCAATAGTGGTTCAGCCATCAGAAAAAGGAGACATAGCCTTTGATATTTATTCACGTTTACTTGCAGAGAGAATTATTTTTTTGAAAAGTGAAGTCACCGATGAAACAGCTAATCTGATAGTTGCACAATTGTTGTTTCTTGATGCTGATGACCCAGAGCGAGATATCTTTTTGTACATTAATAGTCCCGGAGGTTCAGTAACAGCGGGAATGGCTGTTTACGATACCATGAATCAAATTCGTTCAGATGTTTGTACTGTCTGCGTTGGTTTTGCGGCTTCAATGGGAGCATTTTTACTTTCTTCGGGTGCTAAAAGCAAAAGATATGCTCTGCCAAATGCTCGGATTATGATTCATCAACCTTCAGGAGGCGCTCAAGGGGTGGCTAGTGATATTGAGGTTACAGCCAGAGAAATTTTGCGCACTAAAGCAACAATCAACAGGATACTGGCTGAGAATACTGGTCAACCTTTAGAGAAGATTGAAAGTGATTCAGATCGTGACTTTTTCATGAGTGCTGAAGAAGCAAAAGCTTATGGCTTAATTGACGGTGTTATTTTGAAAACGCCTACCTCTAGTCAATCTTCAACAAACTCCCACATAGACAAACATCAGTTAAATGGAAACTGATACAGCAGAATTCAGGAGTCAGGAGTCAGAAGTCAGATCGCGTAGCGTCTCCCCTTGGGAGAAGTAAAAAAGGCTTTCTGTCTAGCTTTTAGACCTCAGTATTGTACTTCATTTACTTGCAATGTGCTGTATTTGTTTTAGATTTGCCCTTATGTATGGACGCAAAAGCTCTTAGCGAGCTTGGCGTCTTCTCCTGTCGGAGACGCTGCGCGTTGGCACAAGCCTCCGCAGGACTTACAAAGAAGGCGGTTCAATAAAAAACCGATTGATGAACAGGGTTTCAAAGATGAAAATTCTAGTCATTGGTGGTACTAACTTTATTGGTCCTCATGTTGTTCGTTATCTCTGTGCTATGGGTCATAAGGTAACTGTATTTCATCGAGGAAAAACCATAGCTGAATTACCATCAAATGTGGATCATATTTTGGACGAGAGCCTTCAGCACACCTTCGGCGATTGGACAAAGCCCAGCACTCTAAAGGGCGATCGCACTCACCTAGACAAGTTCAAAAACAAGTTCGAGGAGATTTCGCCTGAAGTCGTTCTAGATATGATTCCCTACACCGAACAAGATGCACTGATGCTGATGAATACGTTTAAGGGAATTGCACAACGTGTCGTCGCTATCAGCAGCATAGATGTCTATCGTGCCTATGGAGTGATTCTGGGCGGAGAATTTGAAGTTGTTCCGGTACCCCTGACTGAAAATTCGCCTCTGCGCCAAAAGCTTTATCCTTTTCGGGAAATGCCCAATAGACCCATAAACACGCCTGTTGACTACGAAAAAATTCTAGTTGAACGGGTGGTCATGTCAGACGCTGACTTACCAGGTACAATTATTAGGCTACCAATGGTCTACGGTCCTAACGATCCGCTACACCGCCTATATCCCTATCTCCAGCGGATGGATGATAACCGCCCTGCTATTGTTTTAGAAGAGAGTATTGCTCAATGGCGAGGCTCTTATGGATATGTGGAGAATGTAGCATACGCGATCGCTCTAGCTATATGTGATGAAAGGGCGAAGGATCGCATTTATCATGTTGCCGAGACAGAAGTGTTTTCTGAAGCTGAACGCATAACTAGAGTTGGTAAAATAGCAGGATGGCAGGGTAAGGTAGTTTCTGTAGCGAGAGATAAGTTACCAGTGGAGTGGAAGCTGACATTGAACACAGAGCAAGATTGGTTTGTAGACTCCACTCGCATCCGCCAAGAGTTGGGATACAAGGAGGTTGTGTCTTTGGAAGAAGCACTACAACAAACTATAGACTGGGAGCGAATTCATCGACCAAAAGAACCTGAAGAGTTCACAGTATCCTGGTTGCTGGACTACTCAATTGAAGATGCGATTTTGACTAAGCTTGTATAATTTTTTCTGTTCTTGGCAAGCGATGATGGACAAATATTAATAGAGCAGATTGGGTTTGTACCACTCCGTTAAGATTGCGATCCTTCTAAAAAAACCTAGGACCAAAGTTGTAGAATTGCAATCTTCCATAACCGAGAAATTGACCATGAGCTTGCTCTCCCGCAGGAAACGCTGTAACTCCAAATAAATACACACCAGCAACCGTCGGGTTCTGTACTGGCTTGAGAGCTATTGTGACAATTCTACCTGGAGATACTGGCGGGTCAAATGTGAGCGATAATGTTTTTGTTTTGCGATCACCTGTAAAGGCGCTGCGCTCTGCGCGATCGCTTGTCACATCTTTCAAGGCAAGTTTTTGACCTTTGTTGGAAGACGTTCCTTCAAAAGCGGAAGTGTCTTTCAAGTCAAAGCGTACACGGTCTACTCCCTCACGCTGGTTAATCGTTATTTGTTGCAGCGGTTCTCCGGCATTTTCTGGCAAACTAATGGTAAAGTAATATGTCGCGCCCCATACATAAGTATCCTTGTAGGTCGTCACTGCATTCACCAGTTGCGGCGGTTGGACAAAATAGACTTTACCATCTCGTAACTGAACTGCTTGGCTCAACTCCTGAGTGTATGAGCCTAAGACTGCTGTACAAGCGATGGCGCAGAGCGCCCGCTGAGTCCTCCGGACACGCGCAAGGAACGCGATTGCTGTACCTAGTAAAAATGCTATACGCATTGTTCTGCATCCGGAGGATCTATGACAGGTGACAAACTTGCTCTATGACTTAATTCTACCATTTGCTTTTCTATGCTCTACATTTTTGTCAAACTTATTTTTTATTTTTCTTAAAAATATTTCACATTTTTTAATAGTTAACTACAATTCAGTAAAAAATACAAAATCTCTTTGTAAAAAAATAACAAATTTGTAAAAGATAATTGACATCTGTTGTCACAGTGATTTGTTACGTTAGAAACTAGAGATATAAAGATACGCAATTATTCAAAAATATGAACGCAGTTTCCGGCATTGAACTTAAGAGACCGATATGGCAAAGCATTGCCATATTAACTTTAGGCTTTTGGCTGAGTGCCAGCCTCTTTCTGGAATGGGTAATTATGCCTAGCCTATATGTTTCTGGCATGATGACTCAAGCCGGTTTTGCTTCAGCAGGCTATGTTATTTTCTGGAACTTTAATCGTATTGAATTATTGTCTGCTGGCTTAGTATTAACTAGTGTGTTAGCTCTCTTGCATAGCCAATCGAAGTGGCGTCGCAGTGCAATTATTTTGTCTGTGGTCCTGCTCGCTATAGCTTTGATTGATACCTACTTGTTAACTCCGCAAATGTCTGCCATAGGACTCGAATTGAACCTATTTCAGACAACTGGCGAAGTTCCAGCAAGCATGGATATACTTCATGGTGGTTACTGGATTTTAGAAGCAGTAAAACTATTCGTAGGTGGCACACTTTTAGGCTGGTGTTGGCGGCGTTAAATAGCTGGATAAGGAATGATGAATTATGAATGATAAAAAACTTCATACATCATCATTCATCAGCTTCCGGCAAAGCCTCCTCATTGTTGAGAAATAACAGGCGTACTGCGAGTATGGCAAATCCAACGGCAGCAATTGCTTTCAACAACTTTGTGGGTAGTAGCTCTGACACGGCTCCCCCCACTAACGCTCCTAAAAGGCTAGTCAAAAGCAGTGCGCCAGCTGTGCCAAAGAACACCGCACGTAGAGATTGACTGCGACCAGAAAGCGCAATTGCCGCTAACTGACTTTTATCGCCCAATTCTGACAAAAAAACCGTAATAAAGCTTAATCCTAAAAGATGCCAATTCATAGTTAGTCAAGAGTCAAGAATAGTTAGTCAAGAGTCAAGAGTCCTTATCAGTGACTGAGGACTATTGGTTAATTATTAAATCCCAAAATAGCATTAGAGAAATTAGCAGTAATATGATCCCTGCTGCTTTTTCTACAGTTTTCGGAGAGAGCTTGCTAGCTATCCAACTTCCTAACATCACACCTAGTAAACTGGTCGTAATCAGTGCAGCCGCAGATCCTAAAAACACAACCCATGGAGACTGTGATTCTGCACTCATTAACAGGGTGGATAGCTGTGTTTTATCACCAATTTCTGCCAGAAAGATGGTCAAAAACGTAGTGGCGAAAACGGTTACTGAGGTTTGCGGCTTATGAGGTTTATCAGAAACCGAAGGTGACGACAGTTCAATTAACGTAGTTGTGGAATTGCAGTGTATTACATCTTTTAGCTCTAGTTGGCTTTCAGTCTCAGATGTGGAAAGGTTCAAAGGCTTAGAGTCAAGTTTCACGGGCAGTATATTTTTTGACAGTTAAGTTTTTGTCATTTTTTCCTCATTTTCTCAATATTTTTTACAAATGGCAAGTCAAGAAACTGCCACCCTTGTTCCAAACATAAAGCCGATTGAGGTAGCACTCATCCAGCAGTCGTGTCATCACAAAGGTGAGAGCTACAGTTGGTGCGATCGAGCCTCCAACCGTAGGCAATCTCGATCCGATGTGATTCCATTTGGCAGTACTGTTTGGCATAGACTGACAGAGCGGCTATCCTGGATATCCTCAGTTCTTGAAGCTTTGACAAGATTTGCACGGCTGAGATTGACATTCCTGAAGTCAGTTCTCACCAGCTTAGATGCTTCCAGATTAGCTCCTTGCAAATCAGCATCAACTAGCAAGGTACTTTTCAGGGTTGCTCCAGTCAGATCCGCTCCTTGTAGATTTGCCTCACGAAGGTCTGCCCACTCCAAGTTTGCATATCGGAGATTGGCATTTCTCAGGTTAGCTCTCTGAAGGTCTGTTGAGCGTAGGTCAACTCCTTGTAAGTTTGCTCCAAAGAAATTTACTCCTGATAGTTTACAGCCGAAACATCTCCTTGTTTCTTCAAGCTGTTGAATCGTTTGCTGTTGAAGAAAGTCATTACCTTGACTAACTAAGGAGGGAGTAAGGACAAGTGTCACAGGGATAAGAAGACGTAATAAGGGAATCATAATACAAACAAAGGTCTAGGAGTTAGTAGCTAGAAACTAGTGTTGCTGCACTTTTGCACGACTACGCCACCAAGCAAGCAGGGGACTGGCAATGAAAATGCTAGAATATGCTCCCATCGCGAAGCCACTGATTAGAGCAATAGAGAAGTTTTTGAGGGTTTCTCCACCAAAGATGAGCAGGGAGAACAGAGTCAGCATAACGGTGAATACCGTGTTGAGGGAACGAGTGAGGGATTGGCGTACCGACTCATCCACCAGTTCATCAATCGGTTGAGCTGGATGCAAGTTAATGTTTTCTCGAATTCGGTCATAAATCACGACTGTATCGGTTACAGAGAAGCCTGCGATCGTCAGTAGGGCAACGACAAAAAGACTGTCTACCTCTGTACCAAGCACCAAGCCCAAAACAGAGAAAATGCCTAATGTCATCACAATGTCATGAAACAGAGCAATGATGGCGAACACAGCATAGTCAGAGCGAAAGCGCAAACTCAGATAAACACCAATTCCAGCAAAGGCAACGAGCAGCGAGAGCAAGCCAGAGGTGAAAAGCTCTTGTCCAACTGTGGGTCCTACAGTATCGATTTGCGTTTTTTGGTCAGCAAGCGCACCAATTTTCTGACTCAGAACTATTTGTAGTTTGTTACGCTGATCAACATTTAACGGAAGCGTGCGAATGGAAACTACCTGTTGTTCCTTTCCCAACAGTTGAATGCTACTATCTGCTAAGTCTAATTCGGCTAGCGCACTGCGAACCTGGGCAAGATTGATTGGTTTAGCACAATTGCCTGGTTGAAAGCAGTCCAACTCGAATTGCAATCGAGTGCCACCGGTAAAATCAAGTCCTGGTCGGAGCGGTGCGCCGAACTGCTGCCAAGAGATAAACATAGCAATCAACCCAGCGAGAATCAACACAAGAGAAAGACTCCACCAAAGATGTTTTTGTTGAGTGACGCTAAATTTCATTTGCTACGCTCCTGTGGCAATTTGGAAGGCTTCGGCAATCGGTCCCAGAGCCAGAACGGGAAAAAACGTTAATGCTCCCAGAATCAAAATGATTGCAGCAGTTACGCCCGTAAACAGTCGGGTATCGGTTTTTAGGGTTACGGTTGAGGCGGGCGCGCTTTGCTTGTGCGACAAGCTATCTGCCAGCAGCAGTAAAGCAACGATAGGAATAAACCGTCCCATCCACAGAGTAAACGCTGTTGTCAGGTTCCACCATAGGGCTGTTGAGGCAGGTTGGCTGTCCGCCAACCCTTCAAAACCGGAACCGTTACCCGCTGCTGCTGACGCATACTCATAAATCACCTGCGTGAAACCGTGAAAGCCCGGATTGCCAATGCCTGCAAGCTGCTCGAAAAAAGCCAGGGCAATGGCACTGGGCAGCAAAATCAGTATTGAGTGGATGAGGATAATGACGCTTACTAGAGTAATTTCCCTTTGCTCGATTTTCCTTCCCAAAAACTCTGGTGTTCGTCCCACAATTAAGCCAGTCAGGAACACTGTCAGAAACAGGTATACTAGCAGCGAAGCCGCTCCAGTGCCCATCCCTCCCCAGATAACTTGCAGAAATATGTTGAGCAGGGCACAAAATCCACCAGGCGGCATCAGCGAGTCGAACATTCCGTTGGCAGAACCTGTCATAGTTGCTGTTGTGGTGATAGCGAATAGCGCAGTTTGCGCCCATCCCAACCGGACTTCTTTGCCCTCCAGATTTGGCTGATCGTTGCCCAGCAAGGCATTCACGGCGGGATTGCCTTGATACTCACCTACAGCAGTCACGCCAATTGAGACTACAAAAATGGCGAACACCATCCAGAACAGCAGGCGAGTCTGTTTCAGGTTGTTCATGAAGATACCGTAGGTGTGGAGCAACGCTGTTGGAATCAGCAGCATAGCCACCACTTGCAGCAAATTCGTGCCACCATTGGGATTCTCAAAGGGGTGAGCAGAGTTACCTCCAAAGAAGGCTCCACCGTTCTCACCCAGCATTTTGATACTTTCAAAGTGAGCAACGGGTCCACGGGCGATCGCCTGGGATGCTCCTTCCAAAGTGGTCACTGTTACCGGACCTGCCAGAGTTTCGGGTATGCCAGCCAGCATCAACAGCAGCGCACCAATAACGGCAAAAGGTAGCAGTACTCGCGTGATGGAGCGAGTGAGATCCACATAAAAATTACCCAATGGTCTACCTGTTAGCCCCCGAATAAAGGCAATTCCCACCGCTAATCCTGTAGCAGGCGCAACAAACATCAGGAAGCCCAACGCTGCAATTTGGCTCAAGTACGACATCGTGGTTTCTGGCAGGTAGTGCTGCAAATCGGCAGCGACCAGAAAAGAAATGGTGGTGTGCAATGCTGTGTCCCAAGTGGGCATCCCTACAAGAGTGGGATTCAGGGGCAACCATCCTTGAAACATCAGCAGTAAAAAGACCAAAATTGCCATTACTGTATTGCTGACTAGCACGGCTATTACATACTCCTGACCCGTCATGTTTTCTTTGGGTTCAATACCACCAAGCAGGTAGATTAACCGCTCTAGGGGCGTCATAACCGGATCGAGGAAGGTTTTCTTTGCCATGAAGACTTCAGCCAAATAGCTTCCTAAAATAGGAGTCAGCTTTACCACAAGCAGTAGCGTGAGAGCAATTTGAAAAAATCCTTGTAACATAAATCAGAAAAACATTTAATGATATTGAGTGTGATTGCTCTTCACCAATTCTTACTTTGCTCCAGGAAGAGACGAACCTCCTTGCTCACCTGTAGCAGGTTCGGTAATGCTACTGTTGGACGAATAGTCAGAGCAATTGAGCGCGTGTTTGGTTAAAACAATAGAAGGGTGTACTGCACAATTAAGATAATGGTTGTCTTTAAAATCTTTAAAATATCGACAGTTCCAACAAGGAACTTGCTTGACACGCTTGATAGTTACTTTGCTACTTTGTAGAAATTTCCGGACATTTGATAGAAAAAGAAAGACGGTAATTGCCCAAAGAATGATTAAGCAAATAGGAGCAACCAAATGTTGTACATCGGGTATAAGTTCGACTTGCGATTTTGTGATATTGTCTGTTGCCTTAACAACTTTAGCTTCTATCAAGATTGTCTGATGAAAACTATTTTCTGTTAATACATAAAGTCGGAAAAACTCCGAGATATACATATTAATAACCTCTTAGTTATAAGAGTTGCCTATCCTCTCGCCCTCAAAACCTTTCGGTTAAATGGGAAAGGGAAAAGGGGAAAGGTAAGAATTCATCCTTTACCCCAAAACCAGTTCCCAAACACTAAAGGAGATTAGTAGTGTTTAGACGAAAAGTATTGCCTCCGTTCTCTAATCCACAAAGGGAAGTTACTCTTCCCCTTATGGAAAACCTGGTTAAAGTTGATCAATCTTATTTATTTAGATAAGACAGATAAATTAGTAGTTAACCACGTGCCGGCAAGTGATCTCCTTGACACGTGGTTAGCCAACTAGTGAAGACCTGCCTGCTAGCTTGAGCGGTTTCCATTCCAAAGATTGGAGCAGATTTGCCATTGAAAATGAACTGGAGGGGAAGGTTTGCTGCGGCTTTTCCTCACTTGCGTTTTGATTGCTATCTGCCTCAGTATCGGTGCCGCTACTCCAAGGAGAGGTGATCACCTCAATCTTATGAACCTGTAGTAGTCCGCAATACTTGAGGACAACACAATCACGAACACTAACCTCCGGCTTCATTTGCGGAATCAACAGAGTAGAAACTCCTGCAGCTAACCAAGCTGACTGCAATAGAGGTGAACCTTCAACAACAACAATCGATTCAGCTGGGATGGTGTGGCAGGGTTTAAGCAATTGCCCACCGAGATACAAAGTTTCTGTAAAAGAGATGAGATTGCCTGTACGGTGAATGTTGCTGATTTCACCTTTAAATCGGGTTGTGATTGGAGCACCTAATTGTTTAATCATCTCAGGGTCAGGTGCATGAGGCGAGAAAAAATAGATATCCATGTCTAATGATGTATGGAAGAGAGATTTGTTTGCGTGCTTGAGTCGATGGAATGAAAAGCTTTATTTGGGAATGGTCGAGCTTCAAGCAAGCAATTGTTGAGCGAATAGTAAACAGAGTGGGTTTTCTTGAGAATGACTTTGAGAGCGGGAGCTATCATTGGATTGATTGCTATTGCCAGGATGTAGTCAAAAGCATAAATAGTAGGATTATCTTCTACTGAAATGACCTGGTTCTCTCTTAAAATTCCTAAGACTGCGCATTTTTCAGGTAACTGAATTTCAGCCAAATAAATACCACAGTGAATACTATTTGGTTGAATCAAAACCCCAAATAGACTTGGATCAACACACTCAAGAGTTTCAAACACAAAATAGTATTTCCTTAAGCTCTGATACTATTGTGTAATATTTTTTGAAAAATTTTATGACCTTCCAGATATATTTTGACATTGTTTAAACTACCGTATATGAAATAATATCTATGTTTATCTCTGAACTAAACATCTATATTTACAGATATAGTTCAAATCTATCAACTAGCTAAACACTACTATGAAAAATATGAAAAATAGATATAAGTTTTTAACAAATGAAACTTCTCCTTTGTCAAAATTTTTACGTTAGAATATGGAATATATATAACAGTCCTAAATAATTCGTGAAAAAACAAGAACCCCAACAACTCTTACGAAGTCGAGGTTCTGAATAGGAGTTAATTTATACGCTGAGTCCTTCTCCTATCCCAGAGGCTGCTTCATGTGGACACGCTACGCGCAGGCTACGCTAACACGAATGAGATAGGATTGCTATATATGCTTATACTATTTGGCGCAAAACGGTTGATACTTTCTGTACAAAGCAACAGCAAAGACTAGAACAGTTGTAAGCAAGATAACCAGAACTGTCAAATAATGCAATCAACAAGCTGGTTTTCAGCAGGTCAATTAGATTGATATAGATTAGAGACTAATGCGAGAAACCGATAGAGCTTTTTACTGGTTATTTTTCGATTGAGATGATATGAAGATCAATTTGGGTAAGTTCACTCACCAATTGGTGAATAAGAGACCCGCGTAGAAAAATCTGCCATTTTGAGCGGCGAGTTTGACCTAATACCACCTGAGTAATCCGGTAAGACCTTGCAACGTTAGCAATTTCTTCTGCTACATTACAACCAGATACTTGCAAGAATTCACCCTTAAACTCTTGGCAAAGTCGCTTACACCTTTCAACGTCTAGTGCTTCTACTTTTGTAAGGAAGTGGTCAGGGTTGTTAACAAACAAAACATAGAGCGGTGCATTCATGTAATCAGCAAGTATTGATCCCCGTTGAATCAGCCCCATAAAGTTTGGCTCACAAGAAAGACAAACCAGTATTCGTTCGTGAACACAGCAGACATTTTCGGTTACAGCTTTACCGTTGCAGTTGAATCGGCTTGCTTGTTGGATTTCTTTCTTTTCTATGTTGTCTGCTACTTGCCTCAGTGCTAGTTCCCGCAGAGCAACCAGGTTAGGGCGAGTAAAGAAATTTTGCAGGGATTTCTCTATTCTTTTTGTTGGATAAATTTTCCCCTCTAACAATCGTTCTTCCAGTGTTTCTGGCGTGACATCCACAACTACCACTTGGTCTGCCACTTCCAATAAACTATCTGGAATACACTCCTGCACAACAATACCTGTCATCTGGGTGACTTGATTGCAGAGACTCTCCAAGTGTTGTATATTGACAGTAGAGTAAACATCAATGCCTGCCGCCAAAATTGCTTCTACATCCTGGTAGCGTCTGGTTCGCTCCGCTCCTGGAACGTTGGTATGCGCCAGTTCATCCACCAAAACAAGTTGAGGTTGGCGCTGGAGGATAGCATTAGTATCCATCTCGGTAAATATCAATCCACGCTGTTCTATGGTTTTTCTTGGAATAACCTCCAAGCCAATGGCTTTGGCTGCTGTTTCTGGGCGATCATAGGTTTCCAGCCATCCAATAACGACATCAATACCATCTCGTTTTAGTCGGCTGGCTTCATCCAGCATTCTGTAGGTTTTGCCTACACCAGGAGCCATGCCTATGAAAATCTTATGCTTACCGCGACGAGCAGGACGTGAGTAGGTACTGTTAGAACAAACAGTATAAGAAGTATACATTATTTGCGCATCAACGTTGCTACTTATCATCTTACTTCCGTTCTATACTCAAAAGTTAAAGAAAAATTAATAATTTCTTTTGAGGTTAAGGCTTCATTTTCCATATTTTTTCTAAGGTTTCAATCTGCTGTTTTCTTTGAGACTTAATCTTCTCATCAATCTCAGGCGTTATCTTCTCTATTCTGTTTAAAGTTTCAACTTCTTTAAAGATTTCAGCTTGTCGCTTAGCACGTAGTTTTTTATATCTAAAGTATTGAAGAAAACATCCTAAGAGAAAGCCGATAAACACGAAAGTCAGGAAAAATCCTATAAAAAAGCTTGTGCTATGGTCAGTTTGCCCGGTCAACTTTGGTTGATTAGAGTGAGTCGTCTGGGAAATACTTGCAACATCAAGAGATTGCATACTAACAGTGGAAAGCTTGCGCACTATTTGCACAGCAACGTTGACAGAAGTCATCTCACTTCTGACTTTTCCCGTTATCTCTTTGATGGAGCCATCGCTTACTATACCCTTAGCACAAAGCCCTATTCTCTCGTGATTTATTGTCATTAAACTTAAGTTGTTGAGAATAAAAGATATTTTGAAACCCTTGCTATTTCGTTGTTTCACGACTTAACGGGAAAAGTCAGATCTCACTTTCGTCCTCAAGTTTTCTACTTTCCAAGCAGCATTCGTCAAGTGTGATTGAATTCCCGCGACACAAGCAATAGTGACAAAAGCAACATAGGTAGCGGCGATCGCTGTAAAAATCTTCCAGAGTATATTGCTTAGGCGAGATATTGTTGTGCCTGAAACTGCTTGAGATATGTCATCCCTTAAAGGAGGCGTAGCCGCAGCCCCTGCTAGACGCGGACCTAACAACGTAGCCATTTTCCGCGCAATCTCTTTTGCTTCCATTTTCGGGGGTAAGTGATACCAAGCTTGTGTTTGGGGATCATAGACCGTGACAGAAGCAATGGAGCGAATATCCTGTGCTACAGCGTACGAGATTGTTGAAGCAGGTAGATTTTCTTTGAGGCTAAACCCAAAGTAGGGAGTTTCAAAATCGTCATCGTCTGCGATCGTCCGTATACGCCCAACCAAGCTTCGCTTAGTTCCCTGAACGGAGTTCAGGGGAGGCACGGAGTGCCTCGGGCGTAGGACCGGCGAAGCCATCGCGCTTACAGATGGCTTTGATGGAACAATGACGTGTTTTGGCAAAGCCTTCAAGTCTTCCAAAACCTCTGTTGCTGAATGATAGCGTGGTTTGGTTGCTCTATGCACCAATTTGCAGAGAATCTGCTCCAGAGATGGGCTGATTAGCTCGGTCAGATATGAGCGCCATACCCAAGCATCTTCACCACAATTATGCAGGTCAAATGGCGACATCTGCGTCAGCAAGTGCAAGCAGGTCATACCCAGGCTATAGAGGTCACTGGCAAATACGGCTTTGCCTCTAATCTGCTCAGGTGCAGCATATTCGGCACTGCCAATCAGGGTTCCGGTTTTTTCCAGAATTCTGTTAGTGGCATACATAGCAGCCCCAAAATCTACCAGAACTAGTTGGCGATGGCGATCGCGAAGCGCGCCCAAAGGGCATTCGCTTTTACGACGAATAATGTTGGCAGGTTTGATGTCACGATGAATCACCTGATGGTCATGGACAAACTGCAATACAGGCAACAATTCCTGGAGCAACTGCCAGATTTCAGCTTCACTGAATGTACCCTCTTCCACCAATTCCTCTTCCAAAGTTTCCCCGTCAATCCATTCTTGGACTATATACTGCTGTCCATCCTGCTCAAAGGTATCCAGTAATTGGGGAATCTGGGGATGCTTGCCGAGGAGAGCTAAACGCAGGAATTCCTGTTTAAATAGTTCAGAGGCTTTCTGGTAATGGTGGACAGCATGGCATTTTGGAAAGAATTGTTTGATCACACAGAGTCCGGATTTTGGCTGAAACTGTTGAAAATTTTTATCATCAACTGCGATAAAAGTTTTACCAAAGCCACCCTGAGTGAGGGGTTTGAGGATACGGTAGCGGTCATTTAACAGCAAATTATACTGATCGAGGGAGAGAATGCTACCATCCTCCAGAGGTTGTGAGGATTTGTAGGTGGAAGGAAGACTGTCGCACATAAAAGGAGTCGTAGAGACATTCTGTTGTGGAAAGGATAAAAGATAAAGGATGAAGAAGGTAAAAAATAGAGAAAATAGCTGTTTTCTCTATTTTCCATTTTTTAATTTCCCTATTTCTCCATCTTTCTCGCTAACTGGCAGGTTTTGATGCATCCAAAGCAAGATTTAGCTTTAGGACATTGACTCCAGGTTCACCAAAAATACCCAGAAAACGACCATCAGTGTTTTGAGCAATTAAGGTTTCTAACTGACTGGGCTGAAGTCCTCGCACCTTTGCCACTCTTGTAATTTGCGCTCTAGCAGCTTCAAGGGAGATATGGGGGTCAAGGCTGGAACCAGAGGTGTAGACTAAATCGGCAGTAGGTTGCACGCCTGCGCCCTTCAAACGATTGAGGTCACCTTCGATTTGTTTTTTGGGGTCGAGGTCATTTTTCCCTTTGATGCGCTCAATTAATGCTAGATTGCTAGGAGCCAAATTGCTAGCACCAGATACTCCAGTTTTGAGAACTCCAGCTTCATCTTTTTTTGGATTTGCTATACTGTAGCTAGTAGTACTGGGGCGGCTGTTGAAATAGCGTTCTGATGTAAAGGGTTGACCAATCAACGCAGAACCGGCAACATTACCCTGTGTATTTTTTATCAGACTGCCGTTTGCCTGAGATGGAAACACAATCTGCCCGAAAGCAATCATCACGAAAGGGTAGATGATAGCTGTTATGACCCAGAGTACGACAGTAGAACGAATCGCTCTACCGGCTTCTCGTGCAAAACTCATTTAGAATCTCTCCGGTACAAACATCACAAAAAACAGATAGACAGAAAGACCAACTGTGACGAGTCCTAACAGTCCCAATGCCCAAGCTTGGGTTCGGGAAAACGTTTCATTCGTGGCAGCGTAAACTACAGGTGCAACCACTAGGTTGAAACACATTCCTAGGAACAGATACAATGGCAACTTCTGCCTGCGCCACTGCGACCAAATTCCAGTCACTGCTTCTATTGCAGAAACTGAAACTTGAGGTGAGAGGATTATGTGTCGTATGTGAATAGGTTTCATAGCAGTTGTTAGTCCTTAACCGTTAGTAGTTCGTAAGGTATCGCCTATCAATTAAGATTGAAATCAAGACAAAGGCAGGATGATATCAATCAGTTTGATAGCAATGAACGGAGCAATAATGCCGCCTACGCCATAGAGCAAGATATTGCGTCTGAGCAGCTGATCCGCCGTTAGGGGACGGAACTTCACCCCTTTCAGAGCTAGGGGAATGAGTGCTGGAATAATGAGGGCGTTGTAGATGAGCGCCGAGAGGATGGCGGATTGTGCACTTTTTAGACCCATAATATTGAGTGCGCCAATTCCAGCAGCTGCAAAAATAGTGGGAATAATGGCGAAATACTTAGCGATATCGTTGGCAACAGAGAATGTTGTCAATGCCCCACGGGTAATAAGCAACTGTTTCCCAATTGTTACTAAGTCAATCAGCTTAGTGGGGTCAGAATCCAAATCCACCATATTGGCAGCTTCTTTAGCAGCTTGTGTCCCAGAGTTCATCGCCAAACCTACATTTGCTTGAGCTAGTGCAGGTGCATCGTTGGTACCATCCCCAGTCATAGCTACCAACTTGCCTTCAGCCTGTTCGGAGCGAATCACCTCAATCTTGTCTTCTGGGGTCGCTTCAGCAATGAAATCATCTACACCCGCTTCTTGTGCAATCACAGAAGCTGTAATCCGGTTGTCACCTGTGAGCATGATGGTTTTCACCCCCATGCGGCGGAGTTGGTCAAACCGTTCCCGCAAACCTGGTTTGACAATATCCTTAAGGTAGATAACGCCATAGAGGTCGTTGTCAAAGCAGACGGCTAACGGTGTCCCTCCTAACCGGGAAACTCGCTCATAAGCTGCGTCTAACTCACTAGGTACTCTGCCGTTACGGGAACGGACAAACCCTTTAATTGCATCCACTGCGCCCTTACGGACTTGTTTGCCATCAGGTAGATCAGTACCGCTCATGCGGGTTTTGGCGGAAAATTCGACACCTTCTGCTTGACTGGTGTCGAAATCTACTCCAACTCGGTGCTTTTCTGCCAGTCCCACGATTGACTTGCCCTCTGGTGTATCATCAAACACACTAGCAGCCAAGGAAACTCGTGCCACATCTTCGACTAAATGACCATTCAGAGGAATAAACTCATCAGCCATGCGGTTACCCCAGGTGATGGTGCCTGTTTTATCCAGCACCAGGGAATTGATGTCGCCGCAGGCTTCTACCGCTCGTCCAGAAGTGGCAATCACATTAAATTGAGCAACTCTGTCCATCCCAGCGATACCAATGGCGCTGAGCAAACCGCCTATTGTGGTGGGAATCAACGCCACCAGCAGCGAAATCAGGATGGCAATACTGGCACCAGTGCGTAAATCGTTCCCCGCCTCTGCTCCGTAGACAGTGCTGATAAAGTTGGCGATGTAGCCAGCAAACGGTGGAATTGTAGATACCACAATCAAGAATACCTGCGTCAGCACTGCTAGCAGTACTGTCAAAGCTATCTCGTTAGGAGTTTTACTACGCTCTGCTCCTTCCACCAAGGAAATCATACGATCAATAAAGCCCTGACCAGGATCAGCAGTAATGCGAATGGTCAACTCGTCGGACAACAACCGTGTCCCTCCCGTCACCGAACTGGCAATATCTGTGCCGGGTTGCTTCAGAACAGGGGCAGATTCCCCAGTAATCGCCGACTCATCTACTGAACCAATGCCTTGAGTTATTTCCCCATCAGCAGGAATCATGTCACCTGCAACGACCTTAACAATGTCACCCCGTCGCAGTTGTGTAGAATTAATTTCCTCAACGGAACCATCAGTTTTAATTTTACGAGCAATGATATCTGAGCGCGTTGCTCTTAGCGAATCTGCCTGTGCTTTGCCACGTCCTTCAGCGACAGCTTCTGCAAAGTTGGCAAACAGGAGTGTGAAAAAGAGAATTAGGGTAATTAACCCGTTTAACAGACGTTGCCCGTTAACGTCTGCCTGTATCGTGCCAAATAAGTTGGGGTCAAGAGTGACTAGGAAAGTGACAATTGTCCCCACCCAGACGACAAACATCACTGGGTTTCTCACGACAATCCGTGGGTTGAGCTTGACAAATGCCTCTTTAATCGCTCTTTGGTACAGTCCCCGCATATCTGCTTTAGGGGTATGCTTGCGCGAATCACGGGTTCCAGATGGCACACGGGGCGGACGGGAAGAAGAGGATGGGTCAGTAGTGGTTCGCATATATTAATAAGTTATCAGTTATCTCAGTTATCAAGTATCAAGTATCAGGTATCAAGTATTAGTTATCAGTTTTGCTGTTTACTGATAACCTTCCGGGTTCGCCAGTTACCTCTGTCGGGAAACCCTCCTGCAGTACTGGTCTCACTGTTCACTGATGACTGTTAACCAATGCCTTTAGCAATCTGGAAGGCTTCACCGATTGGTCCCAATGCTAGCACTGGGAAGAAGGTGAGTGCGCCCAAGATTAAAATCACACCTGCGGTTACGCCTGTAAACAGTCCGGTATCGGTGCGTAATGTACCAGTTGTAAAGGGAACTGATTGCTTGCGGGACATACTATCGGAAAGTAACAGCAGACCTATGATTGGGATATAACGTCCTGCCAGGAGACTAAAGCAAGCGCTCAGGTTCCACCACAGGGCGGTAGTGGTCGTTTTTGCACCAGTGGCGATCGCCAACGGAGATGGTTGTGAATCACCCAAGCCTTCAAACCCAGAGCCGTTGTTGGCAGCAGCTGAGGCGTATTCGTAGATAACCTGAGCAAAGCCATGGAAACCAGGATTGCTGATTCCTGACAATTGCTCGGGGAATGCTAGGGTAATTCCCGCTGGAATCAGAATGGCTATTGGGTGAACCAGCAGAATTAGGAAACTGGCAAGCACCACCTCACGCTTTTCAATCTTGCGTCCCAAAAATTCTGGTGTGCGTCCCACCATTAAACCTGTGACAAAAACCGCCAGGATTAAGTAAGCAAACAGATAAGCCGTTCCCGTACCCTGTCCGCCAAAGACAATCTGAAGAAACATATTGGAAAGTGTGACGAAACCACCATTGGGCATAAACGAATCATGCATGCTATTAACAGCTCCACACATACTGGCAGTGGTGATTGCGGCGTACAGAGCAGATTGCGCCCAACCAAATCGGACTTCTTTACCCTCTAAGTTTGGCTGCTGACTTCCCAAAAGCGCGTTCACAGCAGGATTACCGTTGTATTCACCAATTGCTGTGATAATGACAAAACCCAGCAGGATGGTAAGCGGGATGCAGTAGACTAACCAGGCTTGCTTGATGTTGTTGGCAAAAATGCCATAGGTGTAAATCAGCGAGGTGGGTATCGAGAGGATTGCTACAAGCTGAATGAAATTGGTTAAGCCATTTGGGTTTTCAAATGGATGTGCTGAGTTGATGGCGAAAAAGCCGCCGCCATTCTCCCCTAGTTCCTTGATGATTTCAAAATGAGCTACTGGACCACGGGCGATCGCTTGACTTATGGTAGGGTCTTCTAGAGTAGGAACCACCACTAGACCCGCTAGTGTCTCCGGAACACCAGCCGCCATGAGAATGATTGCCCCCACAATGCTGATAGGCAGCAAAACTCGCGTGATGGCGCGAATCAGGTCTACGTAGAAGTTGCCCAACACTCTACCCGTCAACCCCCGAATGAAAGCAATTCCTACCGCCAATCCTGTTGCAGCTGAGGTGAACATGTGATACCCTAGTCCCCACATTTGGCTGCCATAGCTCATGTAGGTTTCACCAGAATAGTGCTGCTGGTTGGTATTGGTGATAAAGGAAATGGTGGTGTGCAGTGCTGTGTCCCAGGTTGGGCTTCCCACTTTGGTTGGATTGAGGGGTAGCCATCCCTGATTCATAATGATGAAGAAGATGAGCAACCCCATGACTACATTGCTGTACACAATTGCCCGCGCATACTGCCAGCCTGTCATGTCTTCTCTAGCGGAAACGCCAATTAGGGAGTAAAGCAGTCGCTCAATTGGGTTCAAAATTGGATCGAGAAAAGTCTGCTGCTCCTGAAAGACACGCGCCATGTATCGCCCAAAAAAGGGAGTAATCGCTACTACAATCAGTAGCGTTAATGCAATTTGAATCCATCCTTGTAGCATGAGTTAATTGAACTCCGACATCAGTAAACTTGAGATTCTAAATCAGATAGCCTGCTGTCATGAATCCAAAAATGAAAAATCTATCGGCATCCCTGAGCACGAATAGTTGATGAACTGTTCTGGAACTAGGAGCAGACTTAAAAATAAAGCTATGGAGCCGCTCAACTTTGGTAGACATAGACTCTAATCATCTTCCATTGAGCGCTTATTCAGGAAATTCTTTACTCACTCATAATCACGCTTCCGCCCTATATTCAGGCACCTTTTCATTCAATCATGAAGCTTTTGTTAAAAGAAAACAAGACATAGATTGAATTTTATTACCTTAGTATGTAGTGAGATATATTTCTTCGGAATATGAGCGTTTATTTTATCTAAACGATATATATATACTTCTAAATATAGATATATTTTATTGTAAAATAAACAACTATTTTTAGTTACAAAAAGCCGGAAAGTAGAGGGATTTGTTAGTTTTGAGAAATAAATTACCTACTCACATGTTCATTCTCCAGATGTTGCCTCTCAAACTTGTCACCCATAAAAGCGCTCGGCGTTTGAGTACATTCTGGTTGATTGTAGGATTTTTTACAGTTGTAGTGCTGTTAGAATTTTCCACTCCACCAGACTACGTGTTTGGTTACCTTTATATCGGTCCAATTTTGCTAGCAAATCCTCGTCTGAGTCGAGTTGCAACGGTGCAAGTCACTGTATTTGCCTGTGTTCTAACAATTCTGAATGTCTTTGTTCCAGGTATCTACTTTGTTAGGGCTTCTACAATTGCTAGCCGGTTGATTGCTATCATAGCAATGGTTGTGACAGGTTTTCTTTGCGATCGCAACCGTATATATCAAGAAGTCCTCTTGCAACAGGCGGCAAAGCTTCACGCACACCAGAAGGTAGCTAGCGTACGCGAAGACTTTGCCTCTACCCTGACTCATGACTTAAAAACTCCTCTGTTAGGGGCAATTGAAACCTTACAAGCTTTTCAAAGAGAAAATTTTGGTCCTGTTGTTCCTGCCCAGAAAAAAGTTTTAGCAACCATGATTAAGAGCCACCAGACTAGTTTGCAAATGGTAGAAACGCTATTGGATGTCTATCGCAACGATATGGAAGGGTTGAAGCTGCAATTAGCACCTGTTAACCTCGTTGAAATTGCTGAAGAAGTCGCAGGTGCATTGACTGAACTAGCGTCCAGTCGCCGCGTCTACATTTCCTTCAACCACGGTGAGTCAGACTTTCGCAAGTTCCTCTGGGTTTATGGTGATGCTTTCCAACTGCAACGAGTCTTTGCCAATCTCCTGACTAATGCTATTAACCATTCTCTTCGGGGTGGTAAAGTGGAAGTTGTGTTGGAGTCAGGTTCCTCTTATCAAACTGCCAAAGTCATGGACAGCGGAGCAGGTATGACGCCAGAAGAACTGCCATACTTGTTTGAGCGATTTTATCAAGGACATAGCGATCGCCAAGCGAAAGGTTCTGGACTGGGACTTTATCTATCTCGTCAAATTATTGAAGCGCATGGCGGTATAATTTGGGCAGAGAATAGACAACCTGCTCCCGATGCTGCATCTGATGCCTTCAGTGGAGCTGTCTTTGGGTTCAAACTACCCGTTTACCCATTTAAAACACCCCTCCCTTTACCAGATGCCTGCTAGTAATCTAAAAATTCTCTTAGTTGAGGATGACGAGCTATTCCGCTTGGGATTGCGTGTACGCTTACAACAAGAACCTGGGTTAGAGATACTCGCAGAGGCGGAAGATGGAGAAACTGCGGTGGAGTTAGTCAACCATCATCAGCTTGATGTTGTGCTGTTAGATGTGGGTTTGCCGGGAATCGGGGGGATTGAGGCATGTCGTCAAATTAAACAACAACATCCCAGTTTACCAGTATTAGTTTTAACTTCTCACTCCCAAAACTCTCTGATTGCGCGATTAATTGAAGTAGGCGCTCAAGGTTATTGCCTCAAAGGAATTGCGTCTGAAAAATTGGTTTTGGCACTCCGTTCTGTTGCTGCTGGTGCATCCTGGTGGGATGAAACTGCTACAAAAGAAATTCGTTCCACCTTTGCCGTCAATTCCACTTTACCTGAGGGTGCAACTCACTCCACACAACACTCTAATTCTCTCACCCAACGGGAACAGGAAATTCTATCACTGCTGGCTAGTGGCAAAACCAATCAACAAATCGCACAGACGCTCTACATTACACCTGGAACCGTCAGGGTTCATGTCCATGCGATTTTGCATAAGTTGGGAGTTAGCGATCGCACTCAAGCTGTGATTGTTGCTATCAAAAAGCAGTTGATTAAAAGCGACTTGATTTTAGAAGAATGAATGGCTTCACCTCCAGGCTCATCCTGCCAATAGGCAAGCAAAGCAGACGCATCCAAAACCACCGTCATGCGCCCACTTTCCGCTTGGCTTCCTCGCGTCGTTGTGCTATCAACTCAAACGGATCACCCCTGCTTCTCGTTGCCGAGCCTTTCCTGGTGATCGACGTAGGAGACGTTGCCAACGGGAGATCAGTCGCCTGCCTTCGGGTTACCCTCAAAGCAGCACGCTGACTCATATGCAACGTCTCTACACGTGTGAAATCTCCAAAAACAATCCTTAATAGCAACGGTATTGCTTTAAGTTGTAGGCGTCTGAATTGTTTTTGCCGACTGATTAAATAACAAATCTCTTGACTTTTCTGGATCAAGCGCCTGGTTTTTGAAAGCTTCTGCCTTTTGGTAAGCACGAATTGTTGCTGGACGCGCCTGAATTGTCTCAAACCAGCGCTTGAGGTTGGGAAAGTTCTCTAACTTTTGACCTTGGCGCTCATATGGCACAATCCACGGATAGGCAGCAATATCGGAGATGGAATAATCACCAGCAATAAATTCTCTATCAGCAAGTCGCTTATCTAGAACAGCATACAAGCGTCCTGTCTCGTTTACATAGCGGTTGATAGCATAATCAATCTTTTCAGGAGCGTAGTTGCTGAAGTGATGGTTCTGTCCCGCCATCGGTCCCAAACCCCCCACTTGCCAGAATAACCATTGAAGAACTTCAACACGTTGGCGTAAATCTGTTGGAATCAACTTTCCAGTTTTTTCTGCCAAATATAGCAAGATAGCACCAGATTCAAAAACTGAAATCGGCTCACCTCCAGTTGTTGGTTCATGGTCAACAATTGCGGGGATACGATTGTTAGGAGAAATCTTGAGAAAGTCAGGTTTAAATTGATCTCCTGCCCCAATGTTAACAGGAATAATAGTGTAAGGCAATCCGATTTCTTCTAGGAATATCGTAATTTTATGTCCGTTTGGTGTCGTCCAATAATAAAGCTCAATCATTGGTTGTTTCCCTTAACTTTGCAATCATTATGTTTAAATGAATAGTCTACAGTCTCGGACAACGGCAGTTACGCCAACCTAGAATTGAAGCAGATGAAACCATCAACAATCAATTGGGTCAGCCCACTCTACTTCTCACTCAACCAATTGGAAGATTTCCTGGATTCACTGCATGAATATACTCACTTCCTGAGGTTGGAAATTCTCGTTTATAACAAGCTTCTTCTGGCTTACCCCATCCTAACTGTAAAATTATTTCCAAAAAATTAGTGTTCTCCCACTTCCAGAAACTTGTCCATTCTGTTCTCTGAGCAATTCTGTCTACATCAGCTTTTATAATCTGTTGATGCTGTTTGCCATGATTAAAACTTAAGTATAAGTCCATCCCTACAGTAACTTCATTCCAAAATTCCAATATGGAATTTTTCGCTGCTTTTAGTGTTTCTATGTCACTGGGTAAAGCAATTAACTGAGTATCGACTTCAGGATACCGTAAGGTTTTCCCTTTGACAATAACTTCACGCCAAACAATACCTGAAACTTGATGTGAGTTTTGATATTCGTGAATGGTGGCTTTAAAATCTTGGTATGCCGTAAACTTTTGTAGCCCATCGGTTCTGATAAACTGGTCTATGACAGGATTGCCAGAGACGGTAACTGCTAACTTCAGGCGTTTTCCCTTAAGGCAAGCTTGGCGTTCAGACCGTAAAATTTGGATTAACTGCTCGGTGGTGTAAACCTTTGACATCAGAGCACACTCTATAAGTCATTTTACGTCATTGGTTAATAGTCATTATTTATTCTGTTACTGATTCTTGAGTTCTTAACTCCTTAGTTCTCAATAAAATTTAAATATTATTCGTATAAATTATCCCTTAGAGTCAATAGCTTTGCAGTATCTAATAACACTAAAAAACAGGGCAGACAAAATTTGTCTGCCCCATAAGTCACTTCGTTAACTCACTGTTTAACTCATTGAATGATCGCCGCTTCAATTCTACTGATTCGGAACGAGGTAATAAATCAAACAATTCTCGAAACTTATCGTCTATTTCCTCAAAGGGGACTTGACCCTTTTTATTCAAAACAACCTCACCCGACTGATTCAACACGACGACTTGGGGAACAACTCCAGAGTAGTAATAACCTGGTTCAGTGGAGTTATAAGTTTCGTTACCTGGAATGCTATCAACATCGACGGGGATAATTTCTGCCGCTCGACCGTAATATGCTTGTACCGTTGAAACAACGATGGCATATTTCTTACAATCGCTGCTGTCATCCACATAGAATGTCAATAGGGTTGGTTTATGCTCTGCTAAAGCTTTTGCTAGAGTCGCTTTCGGAGGAACGAGTGAACCATTTCCCGCATAAACCACAAAAATATTACCATCGTATCTGTCGTTATTGATCTCAGCAAATGCTGACTGGACATTGATAAAGAATAAGCAACTCAGCAGCACCGAATAGAAAAACAGCCGCCGCCAGTTTGGAATGAGAGTTAGTAAAAAGCGCCAATTTATGCCATTCATCAAAAGAAACCTTTCAACGTACGTCTATATTTTTTCTCGTTTGTGCTGAATGTAGCAAACTGGGGTGGAAATAGGGGGATAGGGGGACAAAACAATTCAAAATCACCGTTCGCGCAAGCGTGCCCTACGGGCAAGATTGGATCGGAGGAAACCTCCGCTCCAACTTCTCTCAAAATTCAAAATTCAAAATTACCATCTCCCTCATCTTCCTCATCTTCCTCATCTTCCTCATCTCCCCCTTTACCAATACTACTCATCTGTATTAGATATCACGTTGTTGTGGTTGCTTAGGTAAAGATTCTTGCGGTGTTTTGAAGTATTTGGCGATGCAGTGCATTGAGGGACAGTTTCAAGCAAACCGAGTTCCCTTGTTTATTACCCTTAAGGATTTTGCAGAAACGCCTGGTCAACCTGAATTGTTGAGTTACCTCTCCTGGTGGTATGGACATCTTACCCGTCCCCACAATGCGGCGGACAGGATGTCCACCCCACAAGATGCGTCCATGCATAGAATTTTACAGGAAGGTCGAGCATTGGTATTGCTGGATGGCTTGGATGAAGTTCGGGAAGAGGATACAAAAAGAATATTGCAGCAAATTTTAGAGATTTCCGGGAAGAGGATACAAAAAGAATATTGCAGCAAATTTTAGAGATTTCCGATCAGTTTCACACTAATCAGTTTGTCATCACCTGTCGGATTGCTGCCAAAGAATACACCTTTGAACGGTTCACCGAAGTGGAAGTGGCGGATTTTGACGAGGTGCAAATCGCCATCTTTGCTCAAAACTGGTTTCGGTTGAATGACCCTGTCAAAGGTGAAAGTTTTATTCAAAAACTGAAAGAGAATAAACCAATTCAAGAACTAGCAACTAATCCCCTGCTGCTAACTCTGCTTTGTTTAGTATTTGGTGAAGCTGGAAATTTTCCGGTCAATCGTTCCGAACTTTATAAAGAAGGTTTGGATGTGTTGCTAAAAAAATGGGATGCGAAACGCAACATTGAGCGAGATCAGGTTTATAAAAACCTATCCTTACAACGCAAAGAGGATTTGCTCAGTCAAATTGCCCTAACTACATTTGCAGGGTAAGCGCGTCTCAAATGCTATTGACAAGCGGATTTAGAGATATCATTATGTAGGGATAAACAAGCAGCAAGAATAGTAAGCATATAATTATTATCCATTGCGGCTCGATTCGACTTTTGG
>JAHHHH010000024.1 GCA_019359415.1 Iphinoe sp. HA4291-MV1
AGAGCAACGACAGTTACTGGTAGAGTGGAATGATACAACTGTAGACTATCCGACTGATAAGTGTATCCATCAGTTGTTTGAGGAGCAGGTGGTACGTACACCGGATGCGGTGGCTGTGGTGTATGAGGGACAACAACTGACTTATGCACAGTTGAATGCACGCGCTAACCAATTGGCGCATTATTTACAGTTGCGAGGAGTAGGGGCGGAAGTGGTTGTGGCTTTGTACGTCGAGCGATCGCTAGAACTAATCGTTGGGATGCTAGGCATTCTCAAAGCTGGCGCAGCGTATCTCCCGCTAGAGCCAGCGTATCCTACTGAGCGTTTGGCTTTGATGCTTGAGGATGCTAAAGTAGCAGTGCTGTTAACCCAACAGCAGCTAGTGAAGACGTTTCCCGAACACATAGCAGAAGTGATATGTTTAGACACTGATTGGGATTTGATTGCACAACAAAGCCAAGAAAATCTTCACAGCGATATCAAGCCAGAGAATTTAGCCTATGTACTGTTCACCTCTGGTTCTACAGGTCAACCTAAAGGAGTTGCAGTTGAGCATCGGCAACTTTGCAACTACCTCAATGCTATTGTCGAAAGACTGGACTTATCAGCCTGTAACAGCTTTGCTTACCTTTCCACCATAGCAGCTGATTTGGGCAACACCACAATCTTTCCTTCTCTGTGTAAAGGTGGATGTTTACATATAGTGTCGCTAGATCGTGCTACCAATCCAGAGGCACTAGCAGATTATTTTCATTATCATCCTATTGACTGTCTCAAGATTGTTCCTTCTCACCTAGCAAATCTATTAACATCTTCTTCTCGTCCCAAACAGATACTGCCGAGGCAGAGCTTGATTTTGGGTGGTGATATTTGTAGTTGGCAGTTGATTGAGCAGATTCGACAATTAACGATTGAGTGCCAAATTTTCAATCACTACGGTCCAACAGAAGCCACTGTAGGCGTACTAACTTATGCGATCGCACCAGAGTACACAGAGGGTTATTCTGATACACTTACGATTGGTCGCCCGCTGACTAACATCCAGATTTACATCCTAGACTCACACTTACAACCAGTACCCATCGGCGTACCAGGAGAGTTACACATCGCAGGCGTTGGACTAGCACGCGGTTACCTCAACCGTCCCGAATTAACAACTGAAAAATTCATCCCCAACCCCTTTAGCACTGACGGAGATTCCCGCCTCTACAAAACCGGGGACTTAGCCCGTTATCTGCCCAATGGCAACATCGAATACCTAGGACGCATCGACAACCAAGTCAAGATACGCGGCTTCCGCATCGAATTAGGCGAGATAGAAACAGTACTAAACCAACACCCCCAAGTCCACTCAGTCGTCGTCAACGCGGGCGCTGACACTCCCGGGGATCAACGCTTAGTCGCCTACATCGTACCACAACAGAACACAGCACCCACAATCAGCGAGTTGCGGCAATTCCTCAAAGCAAAGTTGCCAGAATACATGGTGCCCTCAGCCTTCGTCATCCTAGAAGCCCTACCCCTGACACCCAACGGCAAAGTAGATCGCCGTGCCCTACCAACACCGGATACAAACAACAAAGCTATGCAAGCTAGCTTTGTCCCACCCCTTGACATCGTAGAACAGAAACTGGCAGAAATTTGGGCAGAAGTTCTGAAAGTCTATCCTGTTGGAGTAAGAGATAACTTCTTTGATTTGGGTGGCCATTCTCTTTTAGCCGTACAACTGATGGCACGGATTGAGCAGCAATTTCAGAAAAATCTACCTTTGGCAACACTCTTCCAAAACTCAACTATTGAACAACTAGCGACTATTCTCCGCCAGCCGATAGATGCATTAAATTGGTCTGCTTTAGTACCTATTCAGCCTAATGGTTCTAAGCGACCTTTCTTCTGCGTGCCTGGGGCTGGTGGCAATACTATCTACTTGTACAACCTGGCTCATCATTTAGGTAAAGACCAACCCTTCTATGGATTGCAATCACTCGGTCTTGATGGGGAATCAAAGCCGCACACACTCATCGAGGACATGGCAGCTTATTACATTGAAGCAATACAGTCCATTCAACCCTCTGGACCGTACCTTTTAGGTGGTCATTCCTTTGGCGGTAAGGTAGCGTTTGAGATGGCAACTCAGTTACATAAGCGAGGATATGAAGTTGCTCTAGTTGCCCTTTTGGACGCTGGTGGACCAGGTTATAGAACAAATGAACTAGATGTTGCTCGCGTTGATGATGCCCGATGGATGAAGATGATTGCCGGCATAATTGAAACCTTGTACGCAAAGAGCTTAAACGTATCCGACGAAACTCTCAAAGCTCTTGCTCCAGATGAGCAACTGAACTATTTCAAAGAGCAGTTACAAATGGTTAATTTCCTGCCTCCCGATGTTGGAATTAAGCAAGTTCGCGGTTTCATCCAGGTTTTCAAAACTAACCATCAAATTGCTTCTGTTTACATGCCACAATCAGTTTATCCTGCTCAGATTACGCTTTTCAAGGCAAGCGAAATTGATGCTGTTAGTGATGCAAACTCTGAAACTTTAGATGAACCAGGATTGGGCTGGGACAAGTTTTCTGCTCAACCTCTGGATATCCACCTTGTTCCAGGTGATCATAACACAATGCTGAATGAACCTCACGTTCAGGTTTTAGCACAACAACTAAGAATCTGCATTGAGCGGTCACAGGCGGATGATTGAGGAATCACACATGGCGCAACATCCAACACCTAGAGGAATGCGTCTGTTCACCTTCATCTGGTTTGGACAGATCATCTCCCTCATCGGTTCTGGTCTCACTGGCTTTGCTTTGGGCATCTGGGTATATCAGCGCACTGGGTCAGCCACTAACTTAGCCCTGATAGAGCTATTCGCAACTATACCGTGCATCGCCATCTCCCCCTTGGCTGGTGCGTTGGTAGACCGTTGTCATCGCCGCTTTTGTATGATTGTTAGTGACTCTGGTGCTGCTGTGAGTATTGTGGCGATCGCTCTCCTACTCGCCATCCATCGTCTGGAAATGTGGCATCTTTACCTATTAACTGCTATCAGTTACACTTTCCATGCCTTTCAGTTGCCAGCTTATACTGCCGCCACTACCCAGCTAGTACCGTCACAACATCTTGACCGCGCCAGTGGGATGATCCAACTGGGGCAAGCCATTGGTCAGCTGCTCTCACCTGTATTAGGAGGTCTACTAGTAGTAACTATCCAACTTCAAGGGGTTATTCTGCTCGACTTTGCCAGCTTCCTATGCGCCCTCCTCACCCTGCTTTTGGTTCGATTTCCCAAGATTAAAACCACAGGAGCGGAAAAATTGAGGAAAGGTTCATTACTTAGCGAAGTTGCATATGGGTTTTCCTACATCACGAAAAGACCTGGACTATTAGGGCTACTCATTTTTCTTGCTGCCAGCAACTTTCTTTTGGGAACCGTTAGCGTGCTAACCACACCACTGGTGCTATCCTTCACCTCGCCTGCTGTCCTTGGGATAATCCTATCTTGTGGCGGTATCGGCATGGTGGTTGGTAGTCTAATCGTGGGAACTTGGAGGGGAGGACAGCACCGCATCAACAGAGTATTTGGCTTCATGCTGCTGTGCGGACTGTGCATTCTAGTTGCCGGATTGCGCCCCTCTGCCCCACTCTTTGCCACTACCACTTTTTTCTTCCTCCTTAGTTTGCCCCTGATTAGCGGTTCTGCCGTAGTTATCTTTCAAAAGAAAGTCCCGCTTTCTATCCAAGGAAGGGTTTTCGCCTTAAATACAGCCTTGGCTGGAGCATCGTTGCCCCTTGGCTATGCTCTAGCCGGACCTTTAGCTGACCGCATCTTTGAACCCCTAATGGCTAGCAACAGTCCCTTGGCTGGAAGCATAGGACAAATCATTGGCGTCGGACCAGGTCGAGGTACCCCATTAAGTACTTTGCTGCCAAGGAAAATCAAGATTTAGGAGTTGTCAAAGCCCTACGAAAGCCAGTCTCCAAGCTGGATTTGTCTCCTTTTCCTGCACCCTCGCAGACATTAGTGCCATTACCTTAACCTCTCACCAATGGGGTACAACACTTTTTATGTAGTACATAAATACTATTTGAATGCGATCGCACTGTGCCAGTTGCGTAAGTCCTGTCACGAATTTTGTGAAATGGTATTACTCCTGGGTGTGTAACCAATATCCAATTTTTCCATCACTTTACGCTTGGTTTCGTCCCCGCGCCGGTCATACTTTGCCGTCGTCGTCGGGCTAGTGTGTCCGGCCAGTTGCTGTACCGTGACAATATCTGCCCCACTATCAAGTAAGTCAGAACAAAACGTCCTTCTAAAATCATGGGGAGAAAACTGCTCAACAGAGGCTTCTAATGCGCGTTTTCGCACAATCATCAACACCGCTTGCGGAGTCATGCGCTTGTAGTCTACTATAGATCCCCCCTTACGAATCGGATGCAACAAAGGTCCCGGTCTGCTACCACGTATCATAAGCCAATCAGAAACCGCTGCAATTGCAGTCGCAGGCATATACACCGTCCGGTCCTTCTCACCTTTACCGCGATCAATTTCTAACGCACCAGTTGTTGCATCAAAATCCTTCAAATGCAGCGCCACCACCTCCGCCCTTCTTAACCCACACCGCAGTAGTGCAATTAACGCGCTATCGCGCACACCCAAAGGTGAGGAGTCAGCTTGACAAACCCGAATCAGCGCCTTAATTTCATCTGGTTTAAGTCGCCTACCTCGTTGCTTTTTACTCGCCTTAATACTACGTAAATCAACCGCTTTTTGGTAGTCAGTAGCACTTATAAGGTCGAGTTTGAACGCTTCTTGCAACACCCTCCTTAACGCACATAACATTTTATTCGCTGTTGCTGGGGCGTGTTTTTTCATCAGCGCAGAACGAACAGCAGCGGTGTGTTGATACCTCAATCCTGCCCAGTTTAATGTCATCGCATCGCAGTTACCATTGCTCAACAAACCCGCGATCGCGTTGAGAGCTTGTTCCATAGTCGGGCGCGACCCAGGTGCAAGACTATCGAGATACACCGCCGCTGGGTGCAGCGTCAGTGGTAATGGCTCGCTTAGAACTAGCGCTGGAACTGTCGCTGGGCGCATTTATTTATCAGAACTAATCTTCTAGTAAATTATTCTGCCACGGTTCGTGCATCGCCATTGCTATTCGTCAAGCATTGTTTGCATTTCTTTATCATCGAAGAAGGGAACTCTTAACTCTTAACAGAGATTGATAAAACCGAACATTCGCAACAGACTCCATGAGCTGCGTGAGCGCAAAGCGCACGCTACGCGAACACAAGGAACAATGAAAATGATACTGGAACGATTTTGCGTGAGTACAGGATCTAGGTTTGACGGCGGGACATTTTATTACGCTTAAGTGCCTTGGGTTATTATATTTTTGCCACTAAGAGCGGTTGATTCCAAGTAATTAAAATACATTTTATTGAGGAAATGAAACCAGGTAAAATAATACTAATTGCATTTACATAAATCCAGTCTCCAAATTAAATGACGCGCTTTATACATGACAAGTTCGCCAAGGATTATCTAGAAGAATTACTAAAAGATTACGGAGAAGTCAAGCCGTCGGAAAAAGTTTCAGGAGAGATTAAAGAAATAGATGTTTTCTTCACTCCTTCTAAACAGCAAAGCTCTAATTTACAAGTACTGGGTTTGCTAGGAATATTTGCTGAACATCCTGCGATAATAGAACCATTTCGCAATCCAGCTTCTACCGATGAAATATGCGACTGTATTCTAAAATTATTAGAAGTCAAGGCTCTCTTGCGACGAGAAGCTAAAGCAAATAAAACCAAACTTCAGGACTCAGAAATTCCCAAGTTGTGGGTTCTTACACCTACCGTATCTGAAACTAGATTGTCTAGCTTTGGAACTCTTCAAAAAGAAGGTTGGTTATCGGGAGTACATTTTATGCCAGATGCCTTGCGGACAGCAATTGTGGCGATACACCAACTACCACAAATACCGGAGACGTTGTGGTTGAGGCTTTTGGGAAGGGGAAGTGTGCAGTCACAAGCGATTATCGAGTTGCAAGCGTTACCATTAAATTATCCATACCAGAAAGCAGCACTCGAATTAGTTTACAACTTGCGCGAAAACTTGAGAGTCAATCAAGAATTAGAAGAAGATGATAGAGAGTTAATTATGCGACTAGAACCACTTTATCAAAGAGACAAAGAACAAGCTGTACAGTCAGGAGAACAACGTTTAGTTTTACGCTTACTCAATCGCCGTATTGGGGAAGTTAATGCATCATTAATCGAGCGAATTAAAGGATTATCTATTGAACAATTAGAGAATTTAGGAGAAGCATTACTAGACTTTTCTAGTGTTGCTGATTTAGAAGCTTGGTTAAACCAACAATAAGAGGTTGTTTTAAAAGTCCCGGAAGGTATAATCTTTTCGTTCCGACTTGGGTCAACTGCAACGAAAAATAAAGGTTTCAGCCATGTACTGAGATATTGCACTGTGCTCACTATGAGAGCAAAAGACCCTTTTAAAACATCCTCTAATAACGCCAACATTGATTGACCAAAGAAGCGGTTCTATTAGCAAGGGACTTTATCGCTTCTGGCAAATCTGTGAGCTTGCGTCCGGAAGCGACCATCAGCATGTGATGGGCTTCATCAATAAAAAATCATGGGACGCAGAGGGATGGTAGACTACAATGGTCACGCACAACCCGATGAAGCGTCAAGAATCACCGTGGCTGTTGTCTTCCCAGTGAGTATGTCAACATAAAGATGTTTTGCAGCAACTGCTTTGAAATTGGAACGAGTGAAATCGATAGAGTTATGTACAGGTGCTGGAGGCTTGGCGATGGGCTGTGCCAAGGCGGGGTTTCATCATCTGGCACTTGTGGAACTCTCTAAGCACAGTTGTCACACCATCCGTGAGAATCAACGGCTTGGAATTGCCCTTCTGGACGACTGGCATATTTACAATATGGATGTGACAGATTTTGACTATTCCACGATTTCTTCTGAAATTGACCTCAAGGCTAGTGGACCACCTTGTCAGCCCTTTTCAATTGGCGGTAGGCATGGTGCTTATTTAGACAAACGGGATATGTTCCCCGAGTTTTTTCGTGCAGTACGCGCATTACGCCCCAAAGCGTTTCTGATTCTAGTAAATAATTCTCCCACAGTTCGTGCATCGCCATTGCTATTCGTCAAGTAATGATTTGCATTTCTTTATAATTATTGGGGAGATTTATTCTCTACCTGATGGGGTAGTACAGTCCGTCCCTTGCCTTCCATTCCCAAGCAATACTCATAGGATCGCGGTTCCGAGACCAACTCAAAAATTCTTTAGCGCTCTTGTTTTCTCTTTCAGTGACGAGGCCTTGGGAAGTGACACCAAGTCTTTGGGCAAGACTTTCGTTTGTTCTGGGCTGTAGTTCAACTTGTGTGTGTTGGTACGGGTACGCAAGTCTTCGCGGTTTAGTGTTGCCCAATCTCCCAGAGGCAATAGACCGTTCAATTGACTCTAGTTTCTTAGTAATAACTTCTAGTTTTGTTTCCACCGAGGAGCCTTGAGCAGTAAGATGGGATTCTAGTTTCAAAAGCCTCTCTTCTAGCTGTTTGACTGATTTGTTGCCTGCTGTTACATCGATATCATTATTGATATCGAAATTTGACATTAGTTCTTCTAAGGCTTGCAGCAAGGCAATTGTATGACCCTGCCTGTGTAGTTTTGATAGTCGCCGAACCACCCCAATGAGTGGAACGGGCACACGAATCATCTCGCTTGGTGGGGATTTTTGGTCTGGCATTTGATATCATTGTTGATATCGACTAGTTAATTGTAAAAGGTTTGGCGGAACCTGGGAATTTACTTAGTATTAATTGTGTCCAGATTTTTCCAAATGTCACATATCGACACAATTTGTGACAGGAGCTATGGCTCACGCCCCGCCGGAGGCGCAAGAGCTGAAGTGTTTGATAAATGGATTATTAAGCTTGCTGCCCGAAAGGAAAAACTAAAGATGTACCAGTAACCACCTGAGTGCTTAATAGTGCAAGTCCTGAGTTTCTCGATGCTAGTCAAATCGCGGCTGTGATGCATCGTAAACAATCGCGCCGAAGCATTGCTGATCGCCTTCATTAACTGATCACTCAAACAAAAATCTTATCAACTCCTGCTCTTCTTCAGTTAAATTTTCCTGAACCTCTACGCTCACACGCCAATTAAAAATCAGTTCTAGGACGTTGCTACGCAAAGGGTTTAGGCGTGGAAGTGCAATCAGTTCTCGCTCCAGCTTGCTGTTGAACTGTTCCCCGTCCTAAAAGCCGGAACTAGAGTGTTTCGTTTGTAACTGGTAACTGGTTGATTGCCACTATCCCCGTCCTAAAAGACTTAGGTAGAAAGTAAATACCTGACGACCAGTTTTCTAACTCTAGTCTAGCGCCAAAGCTATCCAGCAAAGCCGCTGAAGCAGAAGGTGCCAAAATCCAGAGACGAGGTAAATTATCTTCTGGCAAAGATGTGCTTTCTCGTTTTGCTTTGCGCTGAAACTCAGCGCACACGGAAAATAGCTTCAGGATACAATTTCTCACTTCTGTTTTGCTTGGTGGATTGCGAAAGGGTTCTAACAACGAGGCACTCGCTGCAATTCTACCAAGCAATCCTAAAGACTGCGGGTCAGCGTCAGGTGATGCTGTGGGGGAAAATAGAATGTCAGTAAACCACAAACTTTTGGAAATGAACGTAAAAATCAGGGTTTCAGCCTTCGTGAACAAGGAGGTAAACAGCATTGGTTTAAAGGCGATCACATTAGGGTAACTAGTGACATCGCCTGAAATGCTCAACAAATGGTTGTTTTGTGGAATCTCTCCATTTATGTGAAATGTCCGCATGGCAAGGCTTTTAAAAAACTTTTTGGTTTACTGAATGTCTACTTGTCGGACTTCATCAGTCACTTCACGACTGACTTCTACCTTTCCCAAAGGCGAGAGTAACTCTTCCAAATACTGCTTTGCGAACTGGTCATGAGGCTGTCGAGTCATCTATTTTCAGGTGCGGTAATCTCAATTTACGTAATGTGTCCAGCATTTGGTAAAGCCCTGCTGTAGGCATCGTTACTTTTTATTGGAGCATTGTAGTATCGCGGGCGTGTAAGTAAACCAACCATTATTTTGACTTATTTTGACTGGTTAACTTAACGGTAAAGAAGGCTAATTATTTTGGATATATAGGAATCCGATTTGAATCTTGCGCTCGTATACTGAACCTCTAAGCTATTGCCTAAGTTTTGGACGCAACACATTGCTGAGGTAACTATCGGTAAGCAAGTACGGTTTAAAGTGCAATCAGGTAGCCAGCTCGCAACAATAAAAACCACAACTAAAGGCATACGCCCTAACCATGTGAATCAAACATATAACGGATTTCAACTGGATGAAGTACAGAATCTAAGGTTCGCGCGCCAGATACGAAGTCTGTTTTACTCCTGACTGCTGTATTGCTGCTATAGGTGTATCCCATCATTTCACTGGTGAATCGCTTCATTTACTCGCTTCCAAATCACCAGTTACTAGTCATATCAAGACAAGGATTTCAAACAATGCAAGAAATACTAGACGTAATTCTCTACATCCTCATCTATGGATTCTCCACGCTATTTATATTAACCTTCTTGTTAGAGTTACAAGTCGCATTTGAGAAACAACTAGTAGCAGGTCAAACCTACAAATTAGAAAACACAGTTCCACAAAATCAAGAGAAACCTACCGTAAAAGCCTCATTATATACAAATAACAAGCGCAAAAAAACTTCACCACTTCCTCAAATCTGCATCAGTCAAAAACGACTTATTCTACCAGTAAAAGCCCAAAGCTGTAGACAAGTGAAAGTAAAAAAGCTACGAGAAAAAGCGCCGAAGCCCAATCAATTACATCCTCAACTACTCTTACCTACAAAAATAAGAAATGCCGTACAAAATTCTATCAAATATTCGTATTTGGCAGCAATATAGAGGTGATCGCATTTTGTCTAACGTTTCATCCCACCTCAACAGGGGCGCAATCCAAAAAAATATGTCACCTAAATTATAACAATGACTACACCTCCTGTAGTTACAAAAACTACGTCTTATCAACTCAATCAACTCCTAACTTCCTTACTACAAGAGAACAAGTCTCTTAAACAAGAGTTGGAGAAAGCATATACAAATAGTAACTTCGGCTGTTATAACCGTTCCGGAGCAGAGAAAAGAGGCAACGAATTTCTTACCAGAGAACGCCGCAGAGTGCAATCAGGACAATTGGTCATGGTTGTCTGCGATATCGCTGAGATGGGCAAGCGTAATAATGATATCGGAGAAGAGGCAGTAAATAAAGCGATCGCCAGCGCTCTTGCCGAGATTCGACAGTGGCGTGGAGTGGAATTCATCTCTCAGCTTAATAGCGGCGATGAATTTGTGTTCATCGTGGATAAGGTGGATGTCGAGGGTATTGTCACTCGCATGGATGGAGTGTTTCGACGTCACGGCTTTGAAGGAATCTATGGCGCTGTTGTAAGAATTGCAGGTTGCTATATCACATCTGCAAACAATGGCATGAACTCTGTTTATAAACAGAAAAACCAGTCAGTTGATGAGGGTCTAACACGTAAAATAATTGGGCAGTCTTTCTCGGTTGACTCGATTCCCAACACGATTAATCGTGGGGTTTCTATCGCCTTTGGCGTCTCCCCTTGGGAGAAGACTGCCCAATTATTTCGGGGACAATGCGATGGAAAGACCAATTCTATACAAAAAGGGGAGAAAAGCATGTTGAGAGTTGGGAATATAGTTATCAATTTGAATGCTATTGCCTACGTTGATTTGGAAGCTACAAAGAGTTATGTTACCAGGTATGAGAATACAGGTGTGAGAATTTATTTGCTCTCAAATGGAAGTACAAGCAACCTTGTAAGTCTATTTTTTCAGGGTGATGATGCACTCTTGTTGCGGAAATACTTTCTTCTAGTGGGCGAATTGTGTGGTTGACCTTTCCCTTATCTTCAGAAGAGGGGATTCTAAGCTGTTGTTGCTCGCCTTGGCTATAACCCAGATTTCTCACAAAACCGGAAAAAAGAGGGGTCAAAAACTGCCAAAATACATATTGCAAAAGGATTTTAGCAGTTGTCAAACATGACCCCTAGTGATACAAATTGTATAGCAGAACAATTCAAATTTGAACGAGAGAAGCTATGCCCAGTCATAGTTAATTTCAAGGGTAGGACTGTAACATCGCGCCAAAGCCGTTAGTTCAATATTTTTTACAAAGAGCGCAGTTGAGCCGTAAGTGATTCAATTAACCCTTCTGCTTCATCCTTGCTAATACCTTCTAAAATCGCAATCGCTTCTTTCAAATTAATTTGATAGTCTTCTGAATATCCTTGCATCATATTCTCTAAGGCATGATTTAAAGTATACTCACCTAAATCAGCAACTTCGCAGTGGAATAACCAATATGTTAATGTTACCCGTAATGCCAGCTTATCAGCTAGGGTAAGTTTCTCTAGCGTTGTGCCGAAATACTCGACAAGTTGGTCAATTTGATTCGTCTGCATATAATATGTAACGCACTTGCTCATCTTGATAAACTCCCTAATTTTTTCTCGAAAATACCACCAGTAGTAGCCCTGACTTTTCACGGTATGTGGAAAAGGTTATTTTGAGGGTTTCCCAAGCCCTGATTTTTCCGTTAGTGATTTTCATTAATTTACGACTATTGAGAATTAGACTGTGGAAAAAGCCACGTTCTTTGGTGGGTTGAGGACTTCCCGTGAAAAGTCAGGTAGTAGCCCAGCGCTCTAGGCTAAATACCTAAAAAACTTTACTAGTGCAGCGGGTTTTGGAAATAACTATCCAGTTGAAAAAGGTGTTGAGATAGCATTTGGATAGAAAACAACGCTCGACGTATAATTCTTGAAGTGAAATTTATGAATGTCAACGCAGAATAAGAGATTGAGCTAATTGACCGAGTAAGGCTTTAAGTTCTCGAGTCTTGATGATTTTTGATTATACGTCGAGTTTTTTGAGCAATAATCCTAGCTTTTTCACGGTTTATACGTCCAGTTGTCCCAAAACTAAACGTATAACAATATTTATACGTCCTGCGCTGTTTTCTGTCTGCATCGCAACACCAAAAAGGTTAAAAAGCTTACTGTACAAGCAATATTCCTACCCTACACCGAAAGGCTTTGCCTTCTCTCGTTGATGAATTGCACTAGTTCCTAGATGCCAAATACCCTTGACGGTAATTACTTTTCTTCAGCTTCGTAGCCTGACGAAGTGTCCACTGCTTAATAACGTCTACCCTACCCGCATGGCGCAACTTCTCTTCATAAGTAGTATTGCCCGTCAGTTTTGCGATCGCACCAGCTATGACAAGCGCACAACGCTCCGGCTGGCTGGAAACCTGTTCCTCCGCAAAGCGCACCACCACCCAGTTAGCTTCGACAAAGCACTTGTTCCTGTAGTTATCCTCCCCAATACAGTGGGTAGGTTTTCCCGTCACAAATGAGATAGGCTCATCCACTTCAACATCTAGGTGTAGCCCAGTAGTGGGTTCCACAATCAGAAAATCAGCCGTGTAATGTAAATCGTGCCCTGGAGGTAACATCTTCTGTTGGGGTAAAACAACCCCCTCACCAAAATAATGCTTCAAGACATTCCCGAATAGATTCTCACTCGCCCCCACAGGGGCATCACCCGTACCTGAACGTGTAATCACGGGAGCAAATTTCCTATCTCGAACCAACTGCGGGACAAATATTTGAGGAAAAGATGGAACTGGTAATGCTGATTTCGCCATGCTTGTTAATCAAATCTGTGACAGAGCACATCAAACTCCCCATCAGTTAAATAAGGAACAATACAGCAGCAATACAGCAGTCAGGAGTCAAACAGCCTTCATACCTGGCTTTGAAGTCTAGGTTCTGTACCTTACTTGCAAACTGCTGTATTACACCCAGTTTTACAAGTACACCAATATTATTGAAACCAACAGATGTTGCATATTTTTTACAACTAAAATTGGATGCCAATTGTCAGTCACATAGAAGAAAATACGCTAAAAGCACTCCGGACAAGGTATGTACAGCTTCCAGATACTCTCAGGACTGATTCAAGAAGAATACCCCGTCATCGCCTGCGAATCTCCCCTCCAAGAAAGACTGCGCCTACTCACTCATATCAGTCAGTTCTGCCAAACCACCAGAAAAAGGTGCTACCTGTGGAACCTAGGAGAGGAAACAATCAAGGAACTGACAGTTGAAAATTCAAAATTAGTGATTGGAGAATTTCAAGACTATATTCCTAAACCAAGACAAAATAAAGAAGATTATTTTCAAAGCCTCAATTTTTGGAAAGAATATCAAGAAACTGGGATACTAATTCTCGAAAATATATATCCCTGGATTCAGGAAAATCGCCCAAAAGAAACCGACTTTTTCCTAGTGTCAGAGTGGATAAAATCTTCACTAATTAATCTGAAACTTTATACCCAAAATACTGGTAAAGTTACCCTACTTCTAGGAGCAACTGCTGATATTAGTAGCGATATCTCCGCCGAGATTCCTATCTGGAAACAAGATTTACCTGATGTTAGTGAAATCATCAACTCTCTTACTCAAACCAGCCTCCTACCCCCAGAATATACAGATACAGACTATCTCACAGTAGCAAACGCTGGGATGGGATTATACATATCTGATATCATAACCCTACTCAAGGAAGTTAGAAAAACCACCGATTTCAATAACTCCGAATTTGTAGCACAATCTCTGCTCAAACAAAAAATCCAACTGCTCAACCGCCTCTACGATATTGAGTTTCTACCTCCACCCAAAGTCCAACTAGGTGGGTTAGAACTTATGCAAGAGTCATTTAAAAAATTCAAGCGCCTCCTCACCCCTCGCGCCAAACAATATAATCTCAAAGTGCCCAAAGGTATCATGTTAGTGGGACCACCAGGAACAGGTAAATCTCACTCCGCCAAAGCTTGTTCCCAAAATATGGGTATTCCCCTCATCATGGTCAATTGGGGGAACTTCCGCAGTTTCGGGAATCAAGCTGAAATTAAGCTTGAACGTCTGCTAAAACTCGCTGATAAATTGTCACAAATCATACTTTATTTTGATGATTTTGATAAGGCTTTTGCCGGAGATGACGATTTAGCTAAACGGCTAGCTGGCAAACTTTTGACCTGGATGCAAGAAAGACAGTCTGATGTATTAGTTATTGCTTCAGTAAACCGAATGGAGTGGCTACCACCCGAACTCACCCGCGCCGGACGGTTTGACTACCTCTTCAAGGTAGACCTACCCAACAATGGGGAAAGATATACTATCTTCAAACTGCACGCTGCCCGATTTGACGAACGCTTCCGCAATGGCGGCGACCCTTGGGACGAAGAACAGTGGCGCAGAATTCTTAAAGCCACCAATAGGTGTGTGGGTGCTGAAATCCAGACAATTGTAGAACGTGCTGCTAGCACCATATTCTACCAGACAGTAATAGAAGATACTTACTCACAAAGCAAACTCCCACCTCTAGAATTAACCATTGAAGCACTACTCGAAGAACGCCGCCAAATTAACCCGCTTGCTATCCGGGAAGCAGATAGAGTCGAGTCAATGCGTAATAAAGCAGACCAACAAGCTTTACCTAGTAGCCCTCTTGATGAAAGCAAGTTTGCTGTTGGAAACATCAATATTTTCAGCTAGCAAACGTCACCGAAGAGGCAGAGGAGCAGGGAGCGGGGAGCAGGGGGGCAACCTCATGCTTGAAAGGGCAGGGGCTTGAGTGGGGGATGTTAGCGTTTGCGCAGCGCGCCCTCCGGGGCTAGCGAGCCGTAGGCTGGAAACAGGGAGAACTTCCACGAATAAATTCGCTTGCTCGGACCGATTGCTCTGACGCGGGGGCTTCCCCAAATACTGATTTTCTTCCCTCCCCCTGCCCCCAGCAAAGCTGCACCCCTGCATGGTTTGGTCAGAAATCAGTTTCAAGTTTCATCATCTAAAGCAAACATACCAAAAACATTTCAACAGTTCATAATGTTTGCCATTTCTAATCACCTTATCACTTTACTTATCTAAAATTATGGAAGTCACAAGACCAACCACTCAAAGAGGCATTCAAACAAAAGGCGCACAAACTTCAGAAAAAAGTTTATTCTTCAAAATTCTCAATGTCGTTGGACCAATTGCCGGTTTCATTGCTGCCCTCTCACCCCTAGCGCTCTACTTTTGGAATCATCAACCCCAGTATCTACCTATTGGTGCAACCTTTACTAGTAATAACCAAACTATCAAACTAGAGGTAGCTAGAGTTGCCCAGGAACTATCCAAAGGACTCAAATTCCGCAAGTCAATACCGAAGAACCACGGGATGCTATTTGTTATCAACAAATCCGAACCAATTAGCTTGTGGATGAAGGATACTCACATCCCCTTAGATCTAATATTTCTCAAAAGTGGAGAAATTAAACATATCGTTAGGAATGTACCACCTTGTAGAACGAGAGAATGTCCTAAATACAATTCAGTGTACCCTGTAAACCAAGTCATCGAATTACCCGCAGGTAGTGTAGATTCTCTAAGGTTAAATAATGGAGAATTTCTCAAAATAAATCTGAAATAGCCTCAATTCCTAGTCAAACAAAAAATTAGCAAAAGTCAAGCATAAAATCCCTCAAACTCCTTGTTTGAGGGATTTTATTTTGTTTAAAGATAGTGTTGAGATACATTTTTATTTTTGTCAATCCAACTAGATTTTAAATTAACTTCAACACTGTATAGGCAAAGATAACATCAAAACTTAAACAATTAATCGGATGTATCAAAATTCCTTCCACCCATAGAATAAACGTATAAGCCACAGGGCTTTCAAGAGTTTTAACCAATACCGATTCTCCATTGAACTTTGCCGCAAAGAGTATCTCCCCGACAAGTTCTCTCAAAAATTAGCTCTCATAAATCGATAATTACACTCACATGAGAACAAACTACGACCCCGATTACAATAAGGACTATACATCCTACGAACAAGAATACGGATATCCTGTTTCAGATCGACGCCGCCGCACTTGGAAAGAAAATGGCACAATCGCCGGTTTGATGGCTGTTGGTACCGGATTGATGATTGTAGATCTCTCAATCCACAACATGGTTATGGCATCACTCGCATTTGCTACTGCCATCGTCGCATTAATGCCCAAAGAAGCAAACAGCCTGCTTTTTAACTTTGAGAAATGGCAGCGCAAGTACGGTATCAACATTTACACAATCATGTTTTGCTTGGTAGGTGCGGTATTCCTACTGGATATGTCAGTTGCACCAGCCAGCGCGCAATTCATGAACAGCGCTGAAAAATTCTTCACTTCGGACAAGTACTTTCCTGGTATTGATAAAAAAATAACTGGTTTTATCTTCGCAGTACTACGCGGTCTATTCCTTATCTATCTTGCTATCGGTCTTATCCGAGTCGTCCAAGCAGCCAGAAATGATGAAGATTGGCAGACCATTGCCCGTACTCCAATTATTATTGCTATCACTGTAATAGTTGGCGATATCCTAGCTGGATTAGTAGTCGGTACTGGCGGTGGCTAAACACAAAAGAGTACCATAATCAACCCTCTAGGAGTGATTGGTATCACTCCTACTCGAATCAAATATGCCTAGAGATAGAGAATTCCGTACCGTCAACCGAGTCTTAGGTGACCAACCCCGCCTCGGTCCATTTCCCGCCGACCAAATTGTTCCTTGGAGTGCGATCGCACTGATCATGTATTTCGTAGTTCAAGGATTTCTTCAAGCAGGATGGCTAGCAACAGGAATATCAATTACCTGGGGATGGGCAACTTGGTGGACAGTCACGTCAAATAAAGCCTTCTTAGGTAAGTTTGTCGGTACTCCCCGCATCACTCGCGGATATAAGCCCTTTGTTTCACTGCTTAATCCACACCAAAGCGAACCAAGGAAAAAACCCGCTTCTAAGCGCAAACGCAATTCAAACAGTGAACAGTAAACAGTGAACAGTGACCAGTGGTAACTGATAACTGGTAACTGATAACCTTCTCTTTTAAGAATTAACGCAGATATCATACCGCCATGACTTCGACTAAATCAACCAAGCCGAAAGATAAACTTGGCAGACAATCCCTCGAAACCGAACAATTAGGAGTAGTAAAAAATCTCACCCCGTTTGAAGATATTACCCATCTAGCAGGGATTGCAAGTATCTCACTTGGTGGTCGTAAAAATATTGGTGCACTCATTCTCAAGAAGAAGGAAAGTATCCAAATCAGATTTTGCTTTGATATCCAAGGTATTCACCCATCCTTAAGTTCTGAACAAATCCTACCTATATTTGAAAATATTGAGGGCGGACTCAAAGAATTACCCGAACGCGAAACCTTAACAATCCACATTGGCTCATTTACCTCGGATACCTTCCGGCAACAAGAATTAAAGAAAATCGAAAAAGAATGCGACCTCGAACAGCTAACACTACTCATTCGGTCAGAGCGCCTGCGAACACGCGAACTTACTCAAGCAGGGGTACGTAAAAATAAGTTCCTCCGCTTTTGGTGTACCTATACCGTGCTTGCAGCTGAAAATAGCAAAAGCAACGACCCTATCGAGAAAACAATCAAACAACTGCAAACCTACTGGCAAGGATTTACTGGAGAAATTCACAAACTTCGTCACCAGAGAATCGAAACCATTCTGCACGATAGCTTCACTTCTGGATTCCAAATGTGGGAGCAAATTATCTCCAACACAATGGGATTAAGCGCCAAAATACTTACAGCAGGTGATATTTGGGAAGTTATCTGGAATCAATTCAACCGTAGTGAAGTACCACCCATTCCCAACCCCCTCATCCTCGATGAAGCAGGGCTTAGGGAAGAACAAACTAGCGATTTTCATATCAAACACCTAGTTCTGGAAAACGAACAATCAGTTCCCTTTCTCGACCGTAGTTGGGTTAAGCTTCAAGATAAGTATATCGGTGTCTTGCAATTTAGCGAGAAACCTCAAGGGTGGGTAGATGAATACGACCAACTACGATACCTCTGGAGAGTACTTTCTAAAGAAAAAATCTCCGATACCGAAATTATCTGCCAGCTATCCAAAGCAAATCAAGGGCTAGCAAAAACAGTTTTACAACGCATAACTAAACAGTCAATTACATCTAGCGCCATGTCTCTTGATAAAGGCTCCATTGATGTCAAGGCAAACATGAACATTGAAGAAGCTGTACGGGCACAAGAAACTATTCTTAGAGGTTCTATCCCCATCCACACGGCAGTTGTCTTTTGTATCCATCGTCACAGTCGTCATCAACTAGATGAAGCTTGCAGGTATCTCTCCAGCTGCTTCCTACGCCCGACAGTCGTTGATAGAGAAGTAGAATACGCATGGAAAACTTGGCTGCAAACAATACCTATCATTTGGGAGAATTTACTAACAAAGCCATTTAACCGCCGCCTTCCATATTTCTCTTCTGAAGTACCAGGAATCACACCCTTAGTACGCACCGCCACAGGTGATAAAAATGGGTTTGAACTCATTGCTGAAGAGGGAGGAACACCCGTACATCTCGACTTGTACAACCAACATAAAAACTTAGCTGTGTTTGGTACCACCAGGGCTGGGAAATCCGTACTAGTAGCAGGATTATTAACACCTGCACTCGCTCAAGGTATCCCCGTCATCGCCTTGGACTATCCCAAGCCTGATGGTAGTTCCACCTTCACAGATTATACACAGTTTCTGGGCAGAGAAGGTGCTTATTTTGATATCACAAAGGAAGCGAATAACTTATTTGAGCTTCCAGATTTAAGGGGATACGAACCTGATGTTATCAAAGAGCGAATGACTGATTTCAAGGAATTCTTGAAATCAACATTAATGACAATGGTACTTGGTACTAATTCAGTTGGTGTTAGCCCAACTATGGTATCAAATATTGAGAGTCTTCTTACTCTTGGTCTTGAAACTTTCTTTAATGACGATGATATCAAACTGCGGTACAAATTAGCACTAGAATCAGGTGTAGGAACAAACGAGTGGAATGATATTCCTACACTCCAAGACTTCTATAATTTCTGTTCGCCTGGGTATATCAAACTTGATTCGATTGCTAATAACTCTAAGGAAATATTAGATGCACTCGACCAAATCCGATTGAGGTTAAAGTTCTGGTTAAATTCAAGAGTAGGTCAGTCAGTTGCTAAACCATCCAGCTTTAGAACTGACGCTCGATTATTAGTATTCGCCTTACGTTCACTTGGGTCAGAAAACGATGCAGCAATCCTCGCATTATCAGCATATGCAGCTGCATTAAGACGAGCATTATCCTCTAAGTCAAGTATCTTCTTTTTGGACGAAGCACCTATCCTGTTTAGCTTTGATTCCATCGCCGAATTAATTGGAAGACTCTGCGCTAACGGTGCGAAAGCTGGTATTAGGGTAATTTTATCAGCCCAAGAACCCGAAAGTATCTTCCAGAGCAAATTTGCTCCCAAGATATTTGCGAACCTGACAACTAGACTAATTGGACGAATTCAAACATCAGCAGTAGACCCATTGATCGCAAGATTTAAATACCCATCAGAGATTATTTCTCGTAACAGTACAGAAGCTTTCTTCCCCAAACCGGGTAATATCTACTCACAGTGGTTGCTTGATGATAACGGCAAACTAACCTTCTGTAGATATTACCCAGCTTATTGCTTGCTTGCGGCTGTGGCAAATAATCCTAATGAGCAAGAATTACGCACGCTATATCTCAACAAGTATAAAAATAACCTCATGTTGGGAATGGTTAAATTCTCCCAAGCATACGTGGGGATGATTCGTGGAGAAGAACCAACAGTAGAAACCAAAGAACTATTAGATTTAGCTAAGAAAAAGTAAGAATTCAGCATCAATGAGGTTAGAAGTCAGAAATTCTTACGGAGTCTATTATTATTGGTACATTCATTTCATCAAATGTTTTCCTGATTCTTTAACTATTCACCAATCCTGTAGAGTGCAAGGGCGTTGGCGCAGCCTCTGGGATAGGAGAAGCCCATTTTCGCTCCTGAATTCTTACAAAAAAACCGTACTAACCATACAAGCTATAGAAAAACTAGCAGAAGAAAATCCTAAACAAGTGGCTTCAAGTAATTAATTGCCACATCGACAACTAATTAGTCAAGTATGAAAAAACCATTCAAGTTGAAACCCAAAAAAGGAATAATAATCGGCTTAGTAATCGGGGTATGTACTCTTATCGGAACAGCCCCGTCCTACGCCCTCTCACTCGATTTCTTTAATGAAATATTGGGCGAACTCAATAGCTACTTTGAAGAAACCAAAGGCGAACTCATCGCTGCCATCAATACTAGTTGGGGTGGACTCAAAAATGAGGCAAAAACTGCTACCAATAATTCTACTAGTAGCATGGGTTTGCCTGACCCAGTAAACTCAGCCCAGAAGCTTAAAGAGCAGCTTAAAAATAAGGGTTCCTGGAACGAGAGTAATACTGTCGAGGGTGCAGTTGCTGCTGGGAATGAACTCGAACGGGAAACCACCCGTGCTACAGTTGAAAGCGTCCTGGGAGAAAAAGGGCAAAAACGTACCAAGAAGGAAATTGAAGCAACCCAACAAACAGTAGCCGACGCGCAAGATTTGGCAAACCAAGCCCAAGGTATGGATGCTTCCCAAAATATCCTCAAGGTAATCGCTGCCCAAAATGCCCAGATTGTCTCAATGCTTGGACAGTCCCGTACTGATGGACTGCAACAAAGGCACGACGCCCAACAAACTAACCTCATGCTATCCCAAATCGCCGAACAAGGCGCAAGCGATCGCCGCCGTCAAAATCTGATGATGGACGGTATCACCTCCCAATACATGGAAATCAGTGGGTTTAGCTCTCTCAAAACGACTGCTGGTAAATAGTTTGTGTGAATAGGAGTCAGAAGTCACCGAGTCAGGAGCCAGAATAAAATGCTGTAAGCGCAAGCGCACACTGCGTGTTCGCCGTAAGGCGAAAGCAGCCATACGCGCAGCGTGCCCTACGGGCATATACTGAATTTTTCTTACTCTCCTGAATACTGACTCCTTGGCGGAGCGGAGTCACGCCTACGCTCCTGAATGCTTCTTCAATTCTTCTTCTTACTCTCCTGACTCCTGAATACTGTAGAGTGCAAGGGCGTTAGCCCATTCTGAATTCTTCTTAATGGAGTCTCCTTTCAATTGCACCAGATGACCCCTGAAGCATCAGGTAATCAAAGCATCATGTTAGAACATCTCATAATCGCCACCGATCCATTTTTTGGACAAGACATTCTCGAAAATGCTGCTGGCGGAGCACAACTCGTAGCAGAAGGATTTAAAGAACTTTGGCAGGAAACCCTCAACGGTAACTTGTATGGCTCGATGTGCAAAGTTGGTCAGTTTTTTGCACTCGCCACTCTCACCTTGTATATGGTGGAACTTGGTAAAAACTTTATCAACCAAGAAGACATGAAGGCACTGTCAAGTTGGATATGGCCCATCATAGTCATTGCATTGTTGGCAAACAACGGCACCCTACTGAGAAGCGGAACCTTCACTATTAGAGGTTATATCAATAATGTTAATAATGATGTCATAAATTTTACCGCAGCCGGAGCAAACCTTGAGGTAGCATTCAACCGCGCAGTTGGAAATATTGCCCTCCAACAGCAAGTCGGAGGCGCAATGGAAAGATGTAGGTCAATTCCCGGTAGTACACAAGATGCGATCGCATGTCTCCAACAAGCCGAACTCGAAATCAAAAAATCTGCGCCCGACCTATTTAAGGGAGAAGCACCAAGCGTTGGGAGTTGGGAATTTAACCCCCTTAAGTCTCTATCCGACGCCAAAGACGCACTCTCAAATCTTTCCCCAGGTCAAGTATTAGAAAAAGTCGGTAACACAATCACCAGTACCATTGGTGCAATGATGACTGGTTTTGTCGCTGTCATATTACTTGCCCTTAATAATGCGTATCAGTGGGGAATCGAATTTACCATGCTGCTAGCCGCCCTCCTTGGTCCATTAGCAGTTGGTGGTTCGTTACTCCCCTTTGGTGCTAAACCAATATTTGCCTGGTTAACGGGCTATTTCACCGTTGGAATGGCGAAACTTTGCTTCAACATCATTATCGGGTTGTGCGGACAACTCATTGCAAATTCCGAACAAAATCAACCAATGATATTTCTCCTCTTCGTCGGGTTAGTATCCCCCATTCTCGCATCAGCTCTCGCTGCTGGTGGTGGAATAGCCGTTTGGACGGGACTAGGTAAAGTCACATCATTTGGGGCTGAAGTTGCAGCAGGAATTGCCACTGGTGGAGCAAGTACAGCAGCGACAGTAGCTGTCAATACCACAAAATTTATCGCTTCAAAAACCAGGAAAAAATAATCAACCATGCTCAAATCAAAGTCAAAATCACAACCACTTCGCCTCCTCAGTTACGGGCAATCTACATCAGCACCAGTTGCAATCACAACTACAGTAGGGGCAGCAGCAGGCATATTCTCTCTTCTATTACAATTTGTCAATTTTGGGGCAAATTCTGCTGCTGCCAAATACATGAAGGGCATGACATTTGTACAACTCCAAGATGGAACAACTGTAGCAGCCAAAACTCTCGCCCCCGGACAAAGAACTAACGAAACTATTAAAACTTTTGTCACCAATAGCATGGTGAAGTTATTCAACTGGGATGGAATTATCAACACCGACGAAAATGGCAAGCTCATTCAAAAAGTTGATAAAGGAGTAGAAATCGAAACCGAAAATGGAGGTAGAAGAAAAATTCCCAGTGATGTTTGGGAAGCAGCATTTACTTTATCTGAAAACCAAGATTTTCGTGCTAGCTTTCTCAAAACACTAGCAGAAACAATTCCTGAAGGTATACTCTCCGGACAAGGTACAGTCACAATTGTCACCAACTACATCTCCGAACCTAGAAAAATATCTGAGGGCAAGTGGGAAGTGGATATTATCGCCAGTTTAGTTACATTTAATAGCGAAAGAAACAAAAGTAAAGGTTTACCTTTTAATAAAACAATAACTATTGCAGCAGTAGATACACCACAGAATCCACCCCAAACTACTGATATTGCTCAAAAAGTATACAAAGCCAGAAATTCTGGTTTAGAAATCATTCAAATTGTCGATTATGAACTTGGTAAAAATCAAAAATAATACGACAAATTAATTTTTATTAATCTATTTCAATCAAATAATTATGTTACAGTTGCAAAACGACAATCAAGACAGGGTTAATGATAACGGGAATTTACAACAAGCTAATTCTGTTGATGCACTCTTACCGTTAGATGAGAAATTAGTGAAAAATCCCGAATCCGAAGATAAATTAGAATCAGAAGAGGGGGAAGAGGAAGAAAACCCCGCAGCGGTTCAAACCAAACACGACTTTGTAACTTCTCCCTGGTCAAGACTTGGTATTATTGGAGGTGCATTTGGAGTAGGTTTTCTAGTCATGTTTGTCGCCCTTAACGGCATGATGAACAGTGGTAGCAATACTGCCCAAACTCCAGTTGCACTTTCCTCTCCTACTCCCACATCCACACCATTTCAAGAGAAAGATGGGGATGTTTATGCAAAACTAGCGCTGCAAAAGCAACAGCAAGAACTTGAAACACTCAACGGTAAAGAGGAAGAAACCAAAGAAAATAATACTGAACAAGAAACTCCAAATAAAGAAAAACAAGCCTCAGCTACCACCAACATAAATACTAACAAAACAGCAAGTCAAATTAGAGTTACTCCGCAACAGACACCTCCCCCTCCCAATAGACGGGTATATCAGGAACCAAATTCCGAAGGCGAATACAGACTAAGGCGCAGTGCGGTACTCGCATCTCGTCCCATCGAACCCAAAAGCCCTACTGCAACTTTCCCTCGAATAACCCTACCAACTAGTAAAAATAATACTGCGAGCGTACGCACAGCCCTATCAGCCAGCAGGGGTAGTATGTTGGGAACACCGAAAGACCCCCTCGCCGAACTCGAACGCCTTCGTAATTTAGGAAGTGTCGGTAGGGTTGAATATACCAGCGCTGACAACACCACTGTTGCAAGCAAGGTAAGTGAAGAGGAAGTACCGAATGGTGATGAAACACCCCGCCGCCGTCGCAACCGTCGCAGTGAAACAAGCGTTGAAAACACAATCAACAGTACACCCAACAACACAGGGGAAGTTGAAGAACTGCGTCCCCGGTGGAAACCAACTAACAATACAGTCGAGTTGACTGCATCTTATAGCAAGCAAACCCAACTCGCTTCTCTTAACTATCTGACTGATGAAGCCCAAATTTTAGAGGAAAGACAAACTCAATATTTAGTAGTAGGTTCTTCCGCAAGCGCTACCCTAGTTACTCCCCTGATACTTGCCCAAGGCAGTGCAAATAATAATCTCAGGTTTGTTGCTCGCCTAGATGAACCAATGAAAAGTAATACAGGTGGAATAGCCATACCTGCTGGTACCCAGGTAGCAGTTGCTATGACTGGTGTAGATAGTGGATTTAATATCACCGCCTCAGTCAGCGCCATACTCAAAGATGGTACTGAATACCCCATCTCCCCTGGCGCAATCTCAATCCTGGGTAAAGGTAACAACCCCCTTATTGCCCGTCCCTACAAAAATAAGGGGGGTGAAATCGCTCTTAGTGACGCCACTGTCGGTACTATCGCCGGACTTGCAAAGCTAGGGGAAATTATCAATCAGCCTCAAGAAGAAATAACCGAAGATTTACCCTTTGGTGGTAGTCGTACCCGTTCTAGAGGTAACAACCGCAATATCATGGGTGCATTTTTAGAAGGTGCATTCGGCAAAGTTGCTGAAACTATGGGCAGCCGCACCCAACAGGCTAGTAGTGAAATTACCAGCCGTCCCCATACCTGGTATGTACCTGCTAATACCAAAATCTCCATTCGTGTCAATCGCTCTATAAAACTATAACAAGCCGTCAGGGTTCTCTAGTTGAGCGGCAAGTCCATGCCTAAAAGGCAGGGGCTTGCTGATTAACTCCACCTGACCAGACTTCCGTTTAGAGTAAGCGTTAAACTTCCTACCTTGGGATGCTGGCACTGATAAATACGGTTTCCCAACTCGACATCGTGAACGCAAACAAATTCATTTTGGCTTTAAGACTGGCGACATCATTAAAGCTGTTGTCACATCCGGGAAAAAAATTGGCGATTACGTTGGTCGTGTCTTGTGTCGCAAAACTGGCAGTTTTGATATTGTCACTTCTACTGGTCGTATTGCTGGTATTAGCTACAGATTTTGTACACCGATTCACAAAAAGGATGGTTACTCGTATGCATTCTAAGATATCTGGACGGCGATTAAAATCGCCCGCTCCTTCCTCCCCATATTTAGAAAACAGGGGCTTCTGGGGCGAGGAGGTTCGGTGAAAGCTAAACATATATCCAGTTTCAGCTTACTTTTATTGAGTGCGATCGCCCCCTTGGGGCGGGCGCTCTGCGCCATCGCACCACTTATATTACTGGTGCAAACCGCTACAGCAGGTATCGTAAGGCAGGTGCAAGCATCCCAGGTATCAGGAGAAAAAGCGACTGGGCAAACAGTCAAGGTATGGGCGGGACACGGGGTATCCATCTCGTTTTACCGCACTGAGGAAGTTATTAAAAAAATCTGGTTGGATGACCCCTCTAAGTTCGTAATTGACGTGGATGGCTGTCTGGAAGGATTAGGGAGATGTTCAAAAGAGGGAACAGGAGCAGGACTTATTCACCTGAGCCGCATCGAAACAGTAAAAATCCCCGGCTTACCACAAGCTACCTACGGCGCACACCTCACCGTAATCACTGAATCTGGAAGTACCAAAAAATCCTATCACTTTCGTATCGTACCGGGCACGGGAAAACCCGAATACAGCCAATTAGAAATTATAGGTGACTCAAGCAATGACCGAGAACTCAGAAAACCAAAAGCTGATTACACCGCCATATCCGATAGCAAATATATCGCCAAAGGAATGGAGTTTGCACTTTCCAAACAGTGGATAACCAGCGATACCCCGCTGTGGGAAAGACTAACCAAACTCGTCGAGTTGCGATCGCAAGGAGAAGAACTCACTATCGCTGCAACCAACGCTGGAGTATCGATGAAATTAGTTGAAAAGCTCATGCTTATGGGTGGAAAACGCTTGCTAGAGATGCCCCCTCCCAAACCAGTAGAAACAAATAATACTCAACCTACACCAAAAAAGCTAGTTGTTGAAAAGTAATAAAGATTATGGAAACTAAAGATTTCTTGACAGACAATTCTAGAGTTAAAGTAATAAATCTTACAACAGAATCAGTACCGCCGCAAACAAGTGCTATCCAAGTCAACTCGGAGATAGTTGCAATCGTCCCAGTTAGAACCACGAATGACAACCCTCCTAAAAATGAACTAAGTAAGGGGTATCAATGGCGCGAACAAAAGATGAACACTTGGCGCTACCTCATGGCTGCTGGTATGGTAGCAGGACTCGCCCTGCACGGGTTAATTAGATTCGGGGGTAGCTACAATATCGGCAGTCTCGTGTTTGAGGATAAAGCTGTCGCAGCTACACCAACGAATGATTCAAATTTGAATCATTCGACCAAACAAGCTAAAACACTGAAAAAACAACCTCTTGCGGTCAAGTATGTTAATGGGGTGCCTGTCCCTGACTGGAGCAAGATTAACTTTGATAGCATGAAGTTTTCAAGTGCAGGGGAAGTCGAATTTCCTAACATTAAAGACCTAAAACTTAAAGGAAAGCGTATTTGGAGCGCAGGACAGTCACTTGCTGAAGTAATGCAGTTGGGAGATTTTGAGGCAACAGAATTCAAAATCGAAAATCTTAACCTCACTCAAATCTCAAAAATAACGGATACCAGCCTCAAAAATCTTAAACTATCAGACTTTGAGACACTCAAGTGGCAGTCACTCGGCGACTTAGCTTCAGCTATCCCAGAATTATCCAAATTAGAAGTTGCCGATATTCCAGCAATTGATGATTTAGTTACTAAAGTGACAGGAGATGCAACAAGCAGTCTGACTATAGGAGAAGCACTCGAAATTTACCCCAAACTTGAAACCGCCGAACTTGGCAAATACCTCAAACTTGATAAATACAAACTCACCAGCATTCCCGGTATCGAAAAAGCCGCCCTCAAAAAGTTTAATAACTGGGAAAATACTATTATTGGCAAGGTTCCGGGATTGGGAAAAGTACCATTCGACCAGTTACCTGGAGTACCCGTACCCGATCTCAGCTTTATCGGTAAGGTAGATGTGGTACTTAAAGAGGTAGAAAATGGCAGGTGGAAATCAATATCAGGTAGCGAGCAAGAAGGATTTAACGTTCCCTGTTATAACAAAGAATGCGCCCACATCGAAGTAGCTGGAAGCGATATCCTCACCGGAGCAACCTGGATGAGTGGAAAATTTCAAAAGGTAAGAGGTGGATTTGGAGTGCTGGGTAAACTCAACGGTGGGAAAGAACCAACCGGAAGACATCCCTTCGGTAAATCATTCAAACAAGTCATTTGGGATGTCAACGAAGCTGACGGAAGTATAACTACCGCGATGTTCTTCCGTTTCTGCAAAACAATCCCCTTCGTTGGTCGCACCTGCACGCCCTACTTTATCGGTCCCGTTCCATTCTTCAACTATAGCGAGATGGACCCAATTATCTTAGGCACACCCCTCACAGTGCCTAAAAAACCAACTCCTTGACATCCTCCCGCCGCAGACTCTCCCTTAAGGTCAATCTCAAGTTTTTCTCTTTAAACACCACAAGGAGAAATATGCAATCCAAAAGTATATCTCTTCATAGCAATTTTTATGTATAACCTATATTTCGCCACAGCCAAAACCGTCAAAGTTAAAACTACTACAGAAACTAAACCTTCGTCCAGCTACGACTTCAGCAAATATACCAACCAACTAATATCTCCCCAAGGACTAGCACTTGCTGGGGGAATATTAGCACTATTTCTCCTACAAATGTTTTCTCTTGGTAAGAAGGGCAAACTTGCTACCAGCTATTGGGGTGGAGGAAAAGAAACAGCACGCGCCAAGAAAAAAGCCATCAAGCAAGTCACCTCCCCCAAGTGCGATAGCGCTAGTTTGTATATCGGAGTACATAAGTACAAGGGACAAAAACTACCTAAGGGGAGTGGGGGGACACCTATGTATGTACCCGATGTTCAAAGAGGTACAGCCGTCATTGGGGCACCTGGTAGCGGTAAATCCTTCTCGGCAATCAACCCCATGCTTTACTCAGCTATCGACCAAGGGTTTGGTATTGTTCTATACGACTTTAAGTACGCCAGCCAAGCCAAAATCGCCAGTTACGCAAAATCAAAAGGGTACGAAGTACACGTCTTTGCTCCGGGTTTTCCCGAATCTGAAGTATGCAACCCCATCGATTTCTTGCGCGACAGTAGCGATGCTGAAACTGCACGGCAGTTAGCTACAGTCATCAACAAAAACTTCCGTATGCTTGGTGGTGGAAACGAAGACGCATTCTTCGGTCCTGCGGGTGACCAGCTAACCCAAGCAATTCTCATGCTTACCAAAGAGTTTGGGGAGTTTGCTGATATCATGACCGCAGCAGCTATTCTCTCAAGCGAGAAGATGGTCGAACGCTTGATGGCAGCAAGTCTTAATCCGTGGATACGGATAGCCTTCGGTCAATTATTTAGCTCCAGCGGAAGTGAAAAAACCATTGCAGGTATCGCTGGTACCGCCTCGCTCATGTTCACGCGCTTCATGGCAAAAAACACGCTTGGCTGCTTTGTCGGCAAGACTACCCTACCACTAGAGGTAGGCAAGAAACAGATGATTATCTTCGGACTTGACCGCGAACGCCGGGATGCAGTTGGTCCGCTCATGACTTCAATTTTACATATGACCGTCGCCCGCAGTATTGCCAAAAAGAGGAAAGAAACTGGTCCACTTGTAGTTAGCGTTGATGAGCTGCCATCAATTTTTCTCCCAGACCTATTCAAATGGCTTAACGAATCCCGAAGTGAAGGATTCTGCGGAATTCTCGGATGGCAGAACATGGGACAGTTGGAGAAAATTTATGGCAAGGAAATCTCAAAAGCAATCCTCGGTGCATGCGGTACCAAGTTTGTATTCAACCCAGGTGAAGAGGAATCTGCAAGAGTTTTTAGTGCTTACCTCGGTGAAGAGGAAATTAAATATAAGCAGAAATCCCGGTCAACTGGAGGGGGGAAAGCTTCAACATCTATCTCAGAACAAGAGAAAATTAAAAAGCTTTTTGAACCCGCCCAATTTCTCAAATTACCACCCGGAAAATGCGTATTTATCAACCCTGCCTACGACAACAACAAGGAAGGTTCTGTACCAATCTTAAAAAGTATTAAAGTCCCAAAATATATCATCTCGTTAGAGTCAGAAAACGGGAACAATTGGGATAAACTTATCACAAAACTCGCTCGAAAAAGTACCCAAAAAAGACCAACTCAAGAAGACTTGGATATCAGAGTCAAAGAGGTAGACAAGCGTTTTCCCATTCCTCAAGCACCTGTACAAGCAGGAAATGCACCATTACCTGTGGATAGTTACAAAGAATTTTTCTCATGATTTCTACACCCGGAAAAGAAGAAGTTAGTAAGTATAAAAACTTCCGTATATGAAATTAACAATTTATCTCTAATCTACAAAAACCTGATTTTTATAATATTCTACGGGAGCAAAGCGAAAAAGTGAGTCCAGAAAATTAGTAACTTAAGTCACCTATATGGTTAGCGATTACGCAGAGCGCAGACGCCAGAGGCGTATCGCTAGTCAAAAACCATGATAAATAGCGAATCTTGGCTCAGGTTATTGACAATTAAAAGTGATAATTGAGAACCAAAATCTGATCTCACCAAATCGCGTTGCTCCCGTATTCTACTCTCTCACTACAACCGCAAGAATTCGCATAATATTTATAGCAATTAATTTTACCAATATGGAGCTAAAGCATTATTACTAATCATTATATTTGATAACCAGTTAGTATTCGTTAGATACCAAAAGTCAGTACTGTTCGATAGATTACCAACACCACCATGTTTGACCCGCAGCAACAACGAATAGCAGATAATTATCTTCAAGTAGCTGATACTGCTGGTAAAGCAGCCTTGGAATTAGCCAAAATCCTGATTAACACTTTTAAAAAGATTCAAGAAATACTTAAAGAACGGGAAGAAATAGATAAAATCGCAGTCGAGGTTGGCAAGGATACTTACAACCTCGTACCTGATGAATCTACCTCTGGGGCTTACAAATGGGAAAAGGTAGATTTAAACCAGGAGGTAGGTAGTAGAGACACAGTAGTCTTCATGCCGGATATGTACATGGATAATGTACAGTACAGCATGACAGTTGAATATAATACACAAAACGAACCTAGCGAATATCAAGCACAAACTATCGCCGCCCTAATTATACAAAATGTACCTGATTTAGGTGATAATTACACCACAGATTACGAACCAGCTATCAAGATAACTGCCTATACTGAATCAGGCGAGAAAACTGTCATTTACGAACAAGATTCAAAAGGTAAATGCCGAATAAACTTAGTCACAGAAAATCTCTCTCAAAATGAAATTATAGATGTAGCTTACGAACCAATCGTAAAGCTACTACCTCCTTCATCTGATATCATTCAAACTTACCAATATCCCATTTTTTTAGAAGATAATAGTAATTTCCAGCATGAATGTAACGTAAATAATCAGTTCTTTAATATTCTAAAAAACCAACTCAAACATCTATCAATAGCAGCAAATGATATGTCATCGGAAGTTTTAAATAATAACAAAATTGAAGAATACGCAACAGATTTAATGACTACTGATGCCAACGATATTCAATCATTAAGATATACTCCAATAGAAGATGTACCGCCGTCAGAAGAGACAGTTGTGTTTTTAGAAGATATAGATATTAGCAATCCTCCAGATTTTGATGCACCAGATGAAGATGAGGAAATTATTGTGGTCATTCAGAATAATGAGGAAGCAGAATTAATAGATAATACTGGTGCAACATTTATATCAGAATCAAGTAATCAGATAGATAACCAACCTTCAAGTATTGAAAATCCTAACTCCATAGTATTAACCATATCAGAGAAAGCCGAAGAGAAGTTTGAAGAATTTGTCATCAACAATCTTCAGGAAGAGGTAGAAAATCAAGAAAATTCTACTTTAGAAGAAATAAAAGTTACTAATAATAGAAAACCTATTGAGGAAGAAGAAAGCCCAAGCAGAACTCCCAAAAGAGAAAATTTGGAGGAAGAAGAACAATATGCTAGTCAATATACTTACCAACAAGCAGCCAACTCCGGGGGAGTAGAACCGCAAGCGCAACAGTGGACACGTCAAGTAGAAGTACCAGTATACGAGATAAAAAACAAACAAGCAGAAAAAGAACGTTACAATGGCGAAAACAAAGATATTGCCCAAGCTGCAACCGAAATGTTGAAAAAATATGGCACCATCGAGCAAGATGGTTCTCGTATTTACAGAAGTGATGCTTTTGTAATTCGGCAAGAAGGGGATACCATCAGCGTCCACCGCCGCAGTGACGAACTTCAGGGTTGGAACAACTCCTTGATGGAGTTCAAACCCGGTAAGGCAAACAAAGAACCCAAAATCACCAAACAGCCTAAAGAAATGTTAGGGGTAGAACGTCAGGAATTCTTGATGGTAAACGAACACCTCCAGGATAAGGGTAGACTACCCGACTTGAATTCTTCAGATATCCGAGATGTGGCAAATACACTTGGTTCTCTTGCGCCTGCTGGTACTATCAAAACTCTTGAGGTATTCAAACAAAACGAGATGTTGGATACTCTCAACAACATACTCCTGACAGCAGGGAAGGATGAACTCGCCGTAGGAGAATTTACCATTAAACGCACCCGTGACCCTGAAGGAAAAAAAGCCAGCCTGCAACTATTTAAAACCACCGAGGACAAGGGAATTCAGGAATTGGTCAAGTTCGACTTAACCAAAACTGAGGAGGGCATAAAAAAAGAAGTCGCCAAGATGAATATCAGCGACTATGACATCAACCAAGTGAAGTTTCTTGCCCAACAGCAACGCAAACTCAATCTTGAACAGATATTTGACGGCGGACAAACAGCACAGGCGCAACAACCCCCCACTCCCCAACCTCAACAAATCCAAAGTGCAGGTGATATCCCTGTCAAGGTTCACCCGTACACTGCTCAAGAATGGGCAGAGATAACAAGAAAGGGTGGTCCCGCCTGGGGAGGGGCTATCAATCAAGGCAATGAAGAAATCCTACAAAAGCTGAAAGACAATGATGGCAAGCTACCCATTGCCGACCAGCGGGAAATGTACCTCAAAATCATGACCCACAAAACAAACGAGGCAGAAAATCTTGGGGAAAGCATCATTGAATTTACCCCCCTCAAATACATTATGCAGGACTTGCAGCAATGGCGGGCTGAAGAAATCAAACAGCAGTTTACCCCCACTCAAGTTGTTGGCTCCTCCCAAAGGCAAACAGTTGTCGCTGCTGCACCCAAAAGGAAATCAAGAGGGATAGAGATTTGACCATAAAGAACCAGCACGCCTACATTTCTATCAAGAAGATTGTCCTCTAGTTAACCATATTTTTACATAAGCTAAATCTTTAAAGAAATATTACTAAATATGCGTCGTCGAACTATTGACATTGGAGAAAAGTTTGGTTATTGGCAAGTCATTGAAAATAAAGGGACAGAAATACTATGCCAGTGTACAGCATGTGGAACAAGAAGAGAAGTATTTAAGTTTAATCTTCTCAACGGCAAAACAAAAAGCTGTGGATGCATTAAAAAAGGAAACCTTTTAGAAATAGGAAAAACCTTCGGCAAGTTAACAGTAATTGATAACCAAGAAATACAACAAGCAGGTAGATTTGTAAAAGTTTTAGTACTTTGTAGCTGCGGAACTGAGAAATATGTCTATAAGCATAGCTTAATTGCTGGTAATACCCTAAGCTGTGGCTGTGGAAGAAAGAAGCCGATCAAAATAACAAGCAAAAACCCAAGAGAATACCACTCATGGAACTATATTAAACAAGTTTGTTATAACAAGAAACACCCCTTTTATAAAAAACATGGCGGTTGTGGAATCGAAGTACATCCAGATTGGAAAGATAATTTTAACCAATTCTTTTTAGATATGGGAACCGCTCCCAATAATACAATTATCGCCCGTATCGATCCCAGTGGGAATTATGCACCTGGTAATTGTTTTTGGAGCAACCGCAAAAAATATTGGCAAGAACTCGAACGAGCAGAAATCAACAAATTTCTCAAAAGCTTTTACACCAGTACAGGTCAAGACAAAAAGGTAAAGATATCTGAATCAACTATTCGCCTGATACTACTGGAACACATGAACGGGGAGGCCAATATAAACAACATTGCTCGCAAATTTAACATCTCTAAAGATGATGTATTAAATATAATTATTAATATTTGATACTCGCCGATCTTCAAGTACGGGAATTCTGTAGAAGCTTATTATGAAAGTTCACTATCAAGAAGACCTATCAGTAGCGCGTCATTAACATTGTTTGTCATGATTCGTCTATTTCGTGAGATTCGCCTTTTTCTGCCATTGCGCCTGTTTCTTTGTACGTTATATACTTAAACAAGATGGCAATTCTAAAAGACAAAACCTATGGCTACGCTTCGCCCACCTGATCCTCTCATCCCTACTCCCGAAGTCGCTACTATGGCTGAAGCGGCGTTGTATTCTCTGGGACAATTCCTTGACAATCCGCCCGACAAGATAACCCTCGCGGTCATCGAACCGCCTCTTGCGAACACGGAAATCACTCTTAATGGCGACATGTTTCGGCTTGTAACCGAAGTCCTAAAGACGATCAGCAAAGGACATCCGGTCACCATCCTACCTCTACAGGCAGAACTCTCGACACAGGAAGCCGCTGATATACTCAACGTCTCACGTCCCTATTTAGTCAAACTACTTGACGAAGGAACAATCCCTTCTCGTAAAGTAGGAGTCTATCGGCGAGTACTCGCCTCTGATGTTTTACAGTATAAGCAACAGAACGAAGCAGCTCGTCATCAAGCGCTCGACGAGTTGACAAAACAGGCACAGGAACTCGACATGGGATATTAATGGATGTCTGTTGCCGTTGCCCTTCTCGATGCGTGCGTGCTGTATCCTGCTCCTCTGCGCGACTTTCTTATGCGTCTTGCCACCACTGGTAGTTACAAGCCACGTTGGTCGGCAATGATACACGATGAATGGATACGTAACGTCCGTGCAAATCGACCTGACCTCTCACTCGCATACTTGGAACGCACGCGCACCTTAATGGATTTGCATGTGAAGGATGCGCTTGTGGAGGGGTACGAAACGATCATTCCTACGCTGTCACTGCCAGATGCCGATGATCGCCATATCCTTGCAGCCGCAATCGTCGGTCAGTGCGACACCATCATTACCTTCAATTTGAAAGATTTTCCTCAAGAGACGTTAGCGCCCTATCGGATTGAGGCTATACATCCTGATGTGTTTGTCATGCGCTGCATTGAAGTATCTCTGGATGCAGTGCATCGTACGGTACTCCGACAGCAACAAGCGCTCAAAAATCCGACAAAGACACTTGAGGAGGTGTTGTCAGCACTGGAACGGACGTCAGGAGTCAGAATGGCTCCTGTACAACTGGCGGATGAGTAAAGGGGTTCAAATCCCCACCGTCTACACGGGAGCCAGTACTGCAGGAGGGTTTCCCTCACTTGGTATCTGGAGTTGTCTACAATTGGTTTGGTGCTGCACCGATCCAATCATATTGCTGAATTCTGTTAGCGTAGCGGGGCGTTGGCGCAGCCTCTGGGATAGGAGAAGCCCATTCTGTCTTCTGACCTCTTCTTCAATTACAAAAAATAAGAAAATGAAACTATGTTGAAAATTTAAATCTGAAAAATTAACAGAATAAATGTAATACTAACTAACATAAATTAAACCACTACTAGTAACTAACGTTGACCAAAATCAAAAGTATTTTGGTTAGTGTTATGTACGTAGAATTAGTTCCTGACTGCGAGCAATCACCTCAAAAATTCCAAATTATTTATGCGCCGACATATTTACTTTTAGATACAAATTATAAGTTGGGTGATTATATCCCTGCATCAGATATTTATCTAATCGTTAATCATGCAGTAAGTTTAGGGTATCAAGTGAAAATATGCCCTAATTTAAAGAAAAAGATTCAATATCCTTTACCTGCTATCAGCGATGAACTAGCTGATTTAATGATTGATTATCCATCAGATTTAAAAATGCGAACCAATGGAATGGTTTTTGAGCAAAGAGCATATTTAATGTCTAAATGCCATTACGAAGTATGTCAGGATACGGAATCAAAAACCCTCCTCAAGGAAGCCGAGTATTGGCTGGTAAATTATGCGCGAGAAGTTATCACCCAAGAGTGTAACTACTTGCCAGACATACTTACTAAGCTTGATGATCCAGTTGTTAGGTCAATGGCAATAAATACTCTCATGGTCTGGCAACCTAACTGGAAAAAAGCTATCTCCCAGCATGCAGGAAGCAAGTTTGAAGCAGGTAATAATGAGTTCGAGGTCATCAGCTACTATCACAATCAAGAGAAAAAGGGGAGGGAGGGAGTAATGGTACTGTGCAGGGTAACAAAAACCATGAATAACTACCTCGAATTCCCCACATTCCCTCTCAATACAAACTGCACTCTTGGTACTTATCAAGTAGAAAATGCTCTTAACCAACGATTGGCTTAAAACATAGAGCAGGTAGTTATAACTGCTTGCTCCAACACTATAAAGTTAACTATTAAGAATCGAATGAAATCATGCACGCCCAGGCACGTAAAATAATCTCGTCCCTGGAAACACTACCCGATATATGGCGAATTATACCCACCTTCGGCAAACGCCCTCTAGGAGGAAAACAATGGCAACATAAAACTTATTCCCCCAAACAGCTACAAGCCGAACTCATTCGTACTAGATGCAAAATTTGGTCGGGGAAAAGGTATATACACGCGACTGGTGTTGCTATTGTTTGCGGTAACTATGATCCCCAAGGGCACATCGTTGCTATTGACTGCGACGGACCACGCGCTTGGGGTCAAATCCTGATCCTCAACAAAAAACTCGAAGAGGATGAAATGGAGAAAATTTCTCCCCAAAAGTTATACGAAGGCGCACTCACTTACCTCCCGCCGACAGTCGCCTTTACCTCTGGAGGCGAATATAAGCGCCAGCTTCTCTACCTAATCCCCGGAAACTCATCAATCACCTCCAGCAAAATCTCAAACCTAGAGTTCAGAGGCAAAAATCATGCCTCAGTTCTACCTCCTTCCTATCACCCAGAAGGAAGATACTACCAGTGGGTTTCCGGTTGCAGTCCTCAAGAAAAGCAAGTTGCGATCGCACCAGATTGGGTAATAGCCCAAATGTTATTAAAGCAGAAGAAAGAAAGGTTAATCAGCTTTCCACAAGAAAAATACAACCGCAGAGATAGGCGAGACAAATACATCAACTTATACCCAAACATCGAAACCAGTATCCAAGCTGCACTCACATTCTTAGAAGTTATCCATCCCCGATTTGCTTCGGACTACACAAGCTGGATTCAAATTGGAATGGCACTCAAGTCAGTCAGCCCTATCTTACTCGACGCTTGGGACCGATGGAGTCAGCTGTCACCCAAATACAAACCAGGAGAGTGTGCCTACAAATGGCAGTCTTTCCGCAGAACGGGCATTACCATTCGTACCCTCGTAAAATTTGCTAACCTTTCATGAACAATCAAAACCAAGAAAGTATAACTAACTCCGAAGCTAGTTACAGTAGCGATTTTAATCCTAATAACAATAATCACTTAGAAAGAGATGATGAAATTCATGAGCAAGGCGATAGTAATAACTGCCCAAACACCAAAACTTATCTAATAACCATCCAAATTCATCCAGAAGAAGAACAAGCTATCCTATCAATTGGTATCAGAAACGCACCACCCGTAATTAAAACTATCGACTATCAAGAAATAACTTCACAACCGGCCATCAAAGACTGCATCCGAGAGTTGGAAGAAATACTACCCAAAATCATAGAAACTGCTGAAAAGGCAATAAATACTACCAGTAATTCCACTCAAACAAGACAAGTACAACAGCGAGAATTACCCAAAGATTATCAAAAAGCCGAATCTAACAGAAAACAACTTTCACTTTTCTAAATAATTATGAACTATATCGCTATTATCGAAGGACAGCAAGTACCTATCCCAGAGGAAACAGCAATCAGTGACGAAAAGCTAAAATTAGCAATCACCACCTATTTCCCAGAGTACGCCAATGCTGAAATTACCAGACAGATCTTAGGAGATACAACCGAAATAAGACTAATTAAACGCGCTGGAACTAAGGGCAACTGCATCACCGAACTCAAGTTAGCACCCGAACAAATTAACCCGGCATTTGAGTTAGCCTGGGATTTGAAACTTCTAGAAATAAAAAATCAACTAACCCTGGAAGTTTTGATTGATATGCAGGGAAACATAAACAAAACAATCAAAATAGGGGAAAGCTGGGAAACATACATCGACAAAGTTTTTAGCTCTCTCAGGCAACAACCTCCTGCACCCAGCAATTATCCCGTACTGTAGTCAGGTAATGTCGCTACTATATAGCGGCATATCTCAAAATCATGATATCACTAGAACTATTTAAAATACCCATCACCTACAGAGAAACAATCATCTATCTGGAAAACCTATCTCAAAAAGCGAATTTACTCGGCTTATATCAAAAACTATTTCCAGAACAGTGGAGTGAATCAACAACACTCCTAAATAGAAAAACATATCCTAATTGCATATATTCAGACAGGGAAATTGAATTTCTTCAGCTAGTAAATTCCAACTTGTTTCCCATTGAATTTATTGATGAAATAGAAGCATACAAGGAGTATGAAAATCTTGTTATATTGCCACAAAGACTTGAATGGTGGAATGATAATTTTGAAGATTTAGAGATTAGCGAAAAGTTCTTACTTTCCGTTATGGGCAATGGATACAGCTTGAAAGATTGGCAAGAAGAATTTGGGTTTGAACCTAAGTGTCTAACAAATGACGAAGATATAGATTTACAAAAACTTGTGAAAATCTGTAACAAGTTAAAATCACCAATCAAATATTTAGTAACTAGCCTCATGATTCTCGACTACTCAACAGGGAATATTTGGTTAGATACAACCTACGAAACAGGTTATTGGTGGGAATGGAGTGAAGAAAATATTATTTTACTAGCAGAGCAATGGCAAGAAGCTATTATCATGCTAAAGCACTTTCAAGAGTTAACAGACTGGATAGAAGCATCAGTAACTAATAGAAAAAAACTTGTCAGAATCTGGAATCAAGCCGCCATATGAATACAGAAGCCAACGCCCAACCCATATTATCAAACATTCCAACACAGGAAATTTTAGGGTATCTAATCATTCTCAGAGGACAGTTTGTACTAGTAGAAAAAGAGGGTAATAAAACACAGCACAAGTTTCTATCACCCGAAGCAGTAGAAAAGGCATTTACAACTAAAACTGTAAGTTCTGGATGGCTATCTCCCAATATGCTGTGGTGGGAAAAAACACCCTCTGGAGAGGGTGTTATTCAATTTTACCCACCCCAAAAATATTCAGTCTCAATACAAACCTTAGAAGAAAACAAAACGATAACTATTCCTATGCCAGCATTTCTATTCGCTGGCTGCGACAGCAGCTACTACTTGTGGGCAATTAAAGGAAAAACCTTCAAGCAGGATTGTCAATTATACAAGGCACCCTTACCAAATATTTGGGATGACTCAAATAGAATTTGCTTTGGCAGAAATACTCCACCAGCTTGCAATCCAAACTCAATTAATAAAGCCTGGAAACTGTTCTGGAGCAGCCCTTTCAACCAAGACCTCAGCCAGAACAAATCCAAATCACACCTCCACAATGTCTGCGACCTACTAATCAGCCTGCAAGGTACAAGATCCTTCCCAGCAAAGGAATTAGTAACTAGCAACTATCAAAGAATCAAAACTCCAAATGATATACCCAGATATATATTTTAACATGAATAACCCCTTCATCAGTTATAACTATGCCATCAGTCACAATCTTCCTCCCTACAGCCAAAAGCTTCAGGAATACTGGCTTGCGGCTGATGGAGTATACGTGCGTGCGCACCGCTTAGAACTAGAAATCTGCCTGCAAATCGCTCATACTCAGGTACCAGGATTGACACAAATACAACCCTATTTCAAATTAAATGTACCGAAAGTGCCAGCAAGCATCATTGCAGACATTATCAATGCTGCACGGGTTAATCCCCATCAAGAAATCCTCTTTTACTTGGGGGTTGAGAATAACATTTGGTGGTATCACATTCCACTGCAAGAAGCATCCTCAACCCATGTGCGATGGGCAAAGCCCCGCCTTCGCCCTTTGGGCGACGCCAGAGGCGAACGCGCAGCGTGTCGCAGACAAGGGCGTTCGCTCTTAACTACAAACTTCAAATACAGCCAAGCACTGGTTGAAGTACACAGCCACGGCTGTATGAAAGCAACCCCCTCATGCCAGGACAACCAAGAAGAGTCAGGAAAGTTCCGCATATTCGGAATTATCGGGACAGTTAATACGACCCCCACCATATACACCCGCTTAGGGGCATACAACCACTTCTTTGAAATTGACCCCAATTTTATATTTGAGTCATGATACAAATCAATACAGAAATTTTCTTACCCGTTTTCCCCCATCCTCACCGCAAAGTAGACTTTCTCTTAGTGGGGGCTGGCGGCACAGGAGGATACCTCGCAGAAGATGTTTGCCGTCTCATACTACAGTTACAGCAAAACGAGAAAAAGGCTAATCTCACCATCATTGATGGAGATAGCGTCGAAACTAAAAATATTGCACGCCAAAATTACCAACCATCAGAGATAAGTTTGCCCAAAGCACAGTGTTTAGCCACGAGATGTAGTGCCAAATATGGGCTAGAAGTCACAGCAATTTCAGATTGGTTCTCCCCCAACTATGTAGAAAAATACAGGTGGAATACCCTCACAGTTATCATCGGTTGCGTAGATAATGCCGCCGCTAGAACGCAAATTCACTCGTGTCTGGAATATAGCAACAGCCGCGAGCAAGCTGATCTATTCTGGCTGGACTGCGGTAACACAAGCACTTCCGGACAAGTTCTATTGGGCAGTCTCACTAACTTCGATATTGTAAGCACCTCGGATAACGCAGACAATCCCTCTTTCTGGAAACATCTACCATCTCCAGCACTGGTGCATCCTGATCTGCTAATTCCAAAGGCTGAAGAACTCAGCAACAATAAACTCTCATGTGCGGAACTTCAAATACTGAATTACCAAACTCTATTCATAAACCGCATGACATCAGCTATCGCATCTCAATACCTTCTAGAATTAACACTAGCAGGAAAAATAACCAAATTTGCTAGCTACTTCAATCTAATGACTATGTCCTGTCGCAGCATTCAAACCACAATTACAAACCTTGGGAAATATCATCTTGTCTAAATAAAAACAACCACAAGAGTTAACACACATCTGTTCTGAAAAATACTCAGGACAGATTTTTCTTATGAACAAATTCAATCCAAGCCTATTAGAAAAACTCGGCAGTGAGTTTCACCTCATCATGCAGCAGATTGGATTGGGACTACCTGTAGAACTATTTTTCAAAGCATATCCTCAAATAGACAAGTGGATAGAAGCAGCAAAACCATTTCTAGATATTCCCGGCAGCAAACAATGGAATACCGAGGCACAATATCTCTTCCTGAAGTTGAATTATGAACTCCCCCGAAATTAAAGTCAAAAAAGTTGAACTGACATGCGATGGTTGGACACTCAACATCCTATCTCCAAGAGTCGCCACCATTACTAGTCCTACGGGAGTGAGGAAAACTACTTACTTTGGGTTTGACTCCAAGGAAAAAGCCAAAACCTTTCAAAACTGGATAATCCGTAAGGACAAATGCTCCAAAGCTATAGTTCGCTCAAGCGAACGACTTTCTACCTTGTGTGAAGTTAAAACTTGGGATACTGAAGAATCTCTCATCGTTGAATGTGCGCTTAAGGATTTGAAAGAAAATGCAGCTAAGTACTTACGCAAAATAAATTGTATATTAGGAAAATAATCATGTACAATATCTTCTTAGTAATAAGAAGCTCAAAGAAATGCGATTTATTAAAGACTTAACTCTTGATACAATCAAATTACTTAACAGAGTATATAAACAAAGTTCTCATTATCAAGTTAAACAAAGAGCGCACTGTATTTTATTGAGCTACGAAGGAAAAACAATTTCGGAATTGATGAAAATTTTCCAAGTAAGCCGAGGAACTATATATAACTGGATGAACGATTGGGAGGACTACAGATTATTAGGATTATATAATCTTCCAGGACGAGGTAGAAAACCAATTTTCAATGAACTCCAAGAGCGACAAATCAAAGAATGGGTAAAACAATCGCCCAAAGATTTAAAAAAAGTTTTATTCCAAATTGAATAATTATGGGAAATCACAGTAAGTAAGGATACAGTCAAACGAATTTTAAAAAACTTTGACTTGACATGGAGAAGATTTAAAAGGGGCTTAGCAGGAGAGCCAGACCCTCTGGAATATAAGCAAAAATATGAAGAACTAGCTGACCTAAAAAAACGAGAAAATAAGAGTGAAATTGATTTAAGATATTTAGATGAAACAGGTTTTTGTTTAACACCTTATGTACCTTATGGATGGCAAGAAAAGGGAGAAGATATTCAAATTAAAAGTAGTCGTAGTCGTCGGCTAAATATCTTAGGATTAATGAATTGCAATCTAGAATTAGACGCTTATATATTTGAAGGAAGAATTACAAGTGAAGTGGTTATTTCTTGTCTTGATAAATTCGCCGAAAATATTCAAATAAAAACCGTTGTCATTATGGATAAAGCATCATTCCATAGAAGCAAGAAAATTCACGAAAAAATTAGTGAATGGAAAGATAAAAAATTAGAGATATTTTGGCTACCATCCTATTCTCCTCAAATGAATTTAATAGAGATTCTCTGGCGATTTATGAAATATGAATGGATAGAAATAAATGCGTATCAAAGCTGGGAGAATTTAGTTAATTATGTTGAAAAAGTTATTCGAGATTTTGGAGAAAAATATGTAATTAATTTTGCATAGGTACTTATCACTCTTTAAAGTAACTCCACAACATACAACCTCCAACAGCTTCTATACCTTCAATTTTAACACTCCTAACCCGAAGCAAGCCGCAAAACTGCGAGAAAAAGCTGCCTCAATGCAACAATCAATTAACAGTAAGCTCCATCCCGCCATAAACAAACAGCGGGCAACAAAACGCCGTAAAACAATAGCCCAAGGAATTATTGCCGAAGGGGTGGAACTACAGACAATCCAGTCTTGGTTGCTTGCAATAGCCGAAATGTGGTTCGTAGGAAATATTCCCGAAGTGCTGCGCGGCATTTCTCAAAAGTCCCAAGTAGAAGCCCTGTACAAAATCTCTCAAAGAGCAAAGACTCTCGAAGAAGTCAAGAAAGTTTTTAACAATGAATCTTATCAAAATAGGGTGAAGTCTCTTAACCGTGCAAGTATCTACACCGCAGGCGAGATTATGTCTGCAATAGCCGAAATTCAGAAAGTTGTAAAACCTGAAGATATTGATACCACCCAACAAGAGTTAAACCGACTGGAATTAAAAATCATCGGCATGAAGTCAGGAGACTTCTTCCCCACCCCATTTTCTGTTTGTGCTCGCCTGATTCAACTAGCAGAAATTAATGAAAATTCTCGCATACTTGAACCCAGCGCTGGCTCTGGCTGCATTGCCGAATCCATATTAAAAAAACATCCTCAAGCCAATATAGAAGTCGTAGAAATTAATCCAACTCTACGCAAGATACTTGAACTCAAAAGATTCAATTTAGTAGGTAGAGATTTTCTAGATTACACAACTGATAATCTCTACTCACATATCATTATGAACCCTCCCTTCTCTCAATTAATTGAGCATACATACCATGCTTGGGAGTTAATGAAATCAGGAGGAATACTAATAGCAATAATTCCAGAGTCAGTATTCTTCAATCGCAAATACCAAGAATTTAAAGCATGGTTAGATAGCCGAGATACATACAAAGAATCTCTACCCAAAGATGCCTTTCTCCAGTCAAACAATCCCACAGGTGTAGTCACCCGTATCATCAAAATAAATAAGCCGTAATATGAGATTGAAGAAGGCAGGAGGCAGAGGGCAGAAGGTTTCGTACCCTTCGGGAAGCTAACGCAACAGATGGGGATTCAAAACCAACCATGACGAGAACCACGCAAGATTGAAAATTTGGTGGGGGTCTTAAACCCTTGCTCTCTCCGGTCGCGCAGAGGTCCCTTGCATTCAGGAGAAGGGACAAATCCCTTCTGCCCTCTGCCTTTCTTCGATAAGTATGTAACAAACTTATTCCCTGCATAAGGCATCCTGTTGAAAGTGTCAACAAAGCTATTATTCACAATTTCCCAGGTGTATCGGTTCTCGCAAAATCGGACAGCTTGGAAGGATAGGGATTTGATAGTTTCCTCGCTGCAAGGGGGAGTGCTGAACTCAGCTAATTCCTCTATCGCATACTTATGTGTGTAGAATCGCGTGTAGAATCGGAGGTATTGTTGTTGGTAAAAAAGCGATGCCCAGAAGGAAGAAGCTTTCCGTTGAAGAACCGAACGAGCAACAGGAAGCGGCAGTAGAGATAGTACAGACCGAAGAACATGTCTCTGTTCCTGTCGAGAAGGGGAAAGCCGAACGTGATGAGTCCACGACCGAAGAAAAGGGTGTAGTCCCTGTCGAAGCGGAGCTTGTCGCTGAAGGAGAAGATGCACCGCTCTCCGACGAAGAAAAGGAGCTTCTCCTACAACTAGAACGCCAGGTAGAAGACTCCTTTTACGCTGCCGCTACGGCACTTCGAGCGATCAATGAAAAGCGTCTCTACCGAGAGAGCTACCGGACGTTTGCAGAATATTGTGAGTCACGTTTCGGCTTCAAACGTCGTCAAGCATACCACTATATCGAGGCCGCAAACGTCACCGATACTCTAGCGAAAAGTGCACGTCCCGTGCACGTTCTTCCGACGACCGAGTACCAAATTCGTCCCCTCTCGACGATAAAAGACCCGGAGAAACAGGTAGAGGTATGGGTGCGAGCGGTCGAGAAGGCAGGGGGACGAGCTCCAAGCCATGAGATCGTAAAGGAGATGAAGCAGGAAATTATAGGGAATGGCACGTCACCGAAACTCCCTTCAAACCCACTTCAGGAGGGGGACGTGTGCGTCATAAAGCGCTCATCAGATGCCCTTCTTTCGGATCGTGCAGGCTTCTGGGGGGTGGTGACGGAAGAGGCGGGGGAGACGGTCACCCTTGAGCTTTTCGACCGTACAGTCCCCAAGGTAGCCATTACTGACGTTGTGCCGCTCAAGCTTTCCAAGAAAGAGGAGAAGGAGAGAGCAGAGCTTCTTAGCCGTTTGAAAGCAATTTACGAAGGAGTTGGGGTCGGAGAGGATGCTCTTGTCCCCATTTTCCGGCATTTCGGTACCCTTACCGCGCGAGCGACCCTTACCCGGTTCGAGAAGAAGCTCTTGTCCTTCCTTGAGCGACAATTCAAAGACGCAAAGATAGAGACGGACGACGAGGATTCTACACCTCAAGACGCTTCTGAATAAGCGCACTTCTTTAACGACGGGTGATCTGTTTTTCGTCCGTTTAATCGAATCCGGAAAAATCTGCCTTAGCGTAGCGGCTCCCCTTGGGAGCTTCCTCATTACTAATTAACTGGTTTAGAGTCCACGCTCTTGACGGAAAAATCACCCAAATGTTAATTGGTATACAAAAATCACAATCTTTCATAGGGCGATTTTTCCGGAGGCTGGCAGATTTTTCTAGGTTTTTACCCAACCCTCGCGTCTTCCGTTCAAGCCTTTTTGCTTGCGGTTCTATATCCTGTCGTGCCGAGGTTTTGTTTGAGAAAAACATCCCACAATCTCATTAAGACTAAAAAGGAGTACATAGAAGGAGAATATTCATATAAATTGGAAGATATTACTTAAATAACACTTTCAAATTTCACTTTCAGAGTCGTTTGTAAATGCAGACGACTTTAGTTTTTTACCACAACATATGCAAATGCACAGGTTATTTGAACTAGTTCAAGAACCATAATTATGGCTAAAAATCCAATAAAACTAGTGCCCTCAATGCAGTGACAAAACAAGACATTATTGGATGGTTCACCCACTGCTGTTACTATATTTCACCCAACTGAGAACCGCTATAGCCACCGCATTGGTAAAACCTCCACCGTCGTAGCTACACATCACCAGCTAACAGGTGTAAATACTACCGATATACCTGCATTACCTCTCTCAACAATCGAGGAACTACTCTATTAAGTTCTTCTCCTTCTTAAAGGTGCTAGTTGACACACGAGTACCTTTACAAGTCATGTTCCGGCAAAATACACTATGAAACTAACAACTACTCAATTTGTACTGACAGAACTCCTAGAAATAGCAAAAAACGGCATATCCACAAGACCAGTAGACCCTATACTCGGAAGTTTGCTAATCGAAGCCTCGGATGAAGGTAGACTTACCGTCATTGGTACTGATCTGAATGTCAGTATCAAAACTACGGCAATAACTAATATTCTACAGGCAGGTGTAGTCGCCTTAAACGCCAAACTACTAACCAACACGGTTAACAATCTAGGAAGCGGCGAACTGGATATTGAAGTAAGCGAACACATTTGCGTTATCAGCCACAGTACGGGGAAATGTCGTATCGTAGGAGGAAATCCAGAAGATTTTCCAAGTATCTCAGAAACAGAAAACCCCACGGAAATCAGTATCCCTAGCAAAAAGCTACAAGCTGCCTTAGAAGCTTGTCTGTATTGCAGTAGCACAGACGAAACCAAACTTATCCTCACAGGCGTACATTTTCAGTTACAAGGCGAAAATTGGAGTTGCGCTAGCACCGACGGACACCGCCTTGCGTTGGTATCCTCCAAGCTAGAGGGAAACTACTCGCCAATCTCATTCACAGTCCCTAGAAGAAGTCTCACCGAGTTGGCAAAGCTCCTCTCGACAACAACCGAAAATAGCAGTTGTACGCTCAAGGTTGGAAACAACACTATCCAGTTTATCTTGCCAAATGCTGAACTCACATCCAGGTTGTTAGAAGGAGAATTTCCCCATATTAACCACCTTATTCCTAAAAGCTTTGCTAACGAACTCATAGTAGAACGCAAAGGAATGGAAATAATTCTTAAAAGAATCAGCCATTTCGCAGAGAAAAAACACAAAATTGTCAAAATTCTATGGGAGGTAAATGACCAACAGGCAACATTAATGACGGGTAATACTGATATTGGGGACGCGGTAGATTCTTTGCTTATCAAGACCAAAACCAGTATAGGAGAAAACATCGGTATTGGGCTAAATAGTGGCTATCTACAAGAAGCGCTCAAGCACATCTCAACTGATGAAATTATATTCAGATTTAACAAGCCCCTCCAACCAGTCATCATTTCTCCTCTAGGTGGATTGCTTGACCAACTAACACTAATTATGCCCGTAGAAGTGCAAGATTTCGATAAACCAGAAGGTCTTACCAAACAGAAAACTGACACTTCAAAACCAGAAAATAAAACAGGAGCAGAAAATATTACTGGGGTGGATAAACTTCCAGAACTAGAAAAAGTATCCAATGAAACAACTAATGTCACAGACACACCGCCGTCTCATACACCTACCGCTAACAAATCAAAATCCCGCAAGCGCAAGCAAGAACTAAAACCAGAACCAAAATTAGAAACAACAGCCGTATAGACCAAAAATTGAATCCTCTGCGCTCTGAAGACACGCAGATTCACGCCATATCCCCGTCTAGCTTTTCGCCCCTTCGGGTGAGTCCTTCTCCTATCCCAGAGGCTGCGCCAACGGACACGCCACGCGTTAGCGAAGCTCCTCTGAAAGAGGTACGCCAGTCACCTGCGGTAAGTCCTGCGGACAGGCTGCGCCAACGCGTAGCGTCTCCATCAGGAGAGGGAAACCCTTCCACAATGCTGGACCCACCGTTCTGGCTATCAAGCTCCCGCATTATTTTCGGTATAGTCAGTTTTCTGACTGGCTATACACAAATTCATCTATAAAATCAAATACTCTTAAATATGTACACACCACTGCATCTCAAATATCGCCCTCAGCAACTTTCACAAATAATCGGACAAGAACATATTGTACGCACTCTGGATAATGCAATACTCCCAAGAGGGAGTAGCTCTGCGAGCGCACTCAGCAAGATTGCCCCAGCCTATGTATTTACCGGTCCCAAGGGTACAGGTAAAACCAGTACAGCTCGCATTCTCGCCAAATCCCTCAACTGTCAATCAACAGAAGAACCAACAACTAAACCCTGTGGCGAGTGCAATTCTTGTCAGACGATTTCTCACTCCTCATCCCTTGATGTAACCGAACTCGACGCCGCCAGTCACTCAGGAGTAGAGAACATTCGCGAGATAGTCTCTAACCTTCAACTTAAACCAATCGAGAGTAGGCGCAAAATCCTAATAGTAGATGAATGTCATGCCCTTTCCCACCAATCGTGGCAAGCATTACTCAAAACAGTAGAACAACCACCCGCCCATGTTGTGTTCATCTTCTGTACCACCGAGGTACACAAGGTTCCAGAAACTATCATCTCCCGCTGCCAAAAGTTTGACTTTAGAAGAGTTTCCCTCTCACTAGTTGTAGATTACCTGGAAAAAGTTGCCTACCAAGAAAGTATAAATATCACTCCTACAGCATTAACCGCCATCGCTAAAGCTTGCCACGGACACCTACGCGACTCACTCAAACTCTTAGACCAACTAACCTTACTAGGATTCGGGGAAATCACTCCCAACTGGGTATGGGAACTATCAGGTACTATCCCCTCAGACGATTTAGTTACTTTCTGTGAAAATATCACCAAGGGGGAAATGACAGGCAATTTAGGCATTCTCCAAGATTGGATGAAATATGGCAAGCACCCAATCACCATCCACACAAGTCTTGTCAGCTTTCTAAAAGACCTACTTATCTGCAAAAACAACCCGAATGGCAGAAATCTCACTGAACTAGAGGAGGACACCTGGAAGGAACTTACAACAATCTCTAAATCGTGGAGTACTAACCACATTCAGTCGGCGATCGCACTTCTAATGGCACGCCAAAATCTCATGCGAGATGAAGGGGCGCATTTATGGTTGCAAGCTACCCTTATCGAGATAGTTCCAACCACAAACAGTCCCCAAACTCAACCTTGGAAGAATTGGAAAACTGCCCAAGATGCAATTAATTGGGGGAAAGAACAACTACCCCATCTATCACAAGCACAGTTGCAGAAACACTGGCAGAAGCTTACACCCATTAATGGAAAAAAGGCTCCAGCATGGGTACAACTAGTAGAAAAGCTTCAAACTGATTCTCAATTACAGACTGCGTAAAAATACTTTTAACTTTAGAAAAATCAAAAATCCACTTTCCCCAATTTTTGGCTACGGTATACACACAAGTCTCGAAATTCCACCTAACACTTGGTTTCGTCGCCCTAGCTCCCAAATTATGGAAAGAAGTGGAGTTTCAAGTCCCCCAAGATTTGGGTATTTAGGGGGTTAGGAGAGTTAAAACGTATGCGGACAGGACTTGTGTGTACGAGGTTGACATACCAGCAAAAAAATTTAACAAAGCCTCAATAATTTACAAAAATAACTGACCATTTTGCGGCAACAACGAGTATGTTTACCAGAACCGAACTTGAAACGAAGAGTTTTTTGGAGTTAGTTACATTGTGCAATCGATATGGTTTGAAAGCACATTCTGACCCTAATCTGAGGTCTTCTTGGGCTGCTGTTTTGCTGTCGTTTTCTAATATCGCTATTTCCCAGATGCAGCGGGGAGTGGGGTTAAAGCATCCTGGGCGTGATGCTATTGAGTCTTTAATTGTTGCTTATGATGCTTTTGGGTTACCGACTCGTGAGCAATCTGCTTTGATTAAAGTTTCTGTGGAAGAGAGAAGATTAATGCTTCAACCGTATAAAGTGGAGCAGCAAAGAATGCTGGCTCTTTATCAGGCGAAAGTGAATATTGATAAAGCGATATCTTTGCTTGGTGGTTTTTATTAAGAGGGAACTCTTAACGGGCAACAGGCAACAGGGGAATCCTCATAAATAAATGATACTGTTGGTCAATTCGTAAGGGGTTTAGCCCCTCACCCGTAAAACATTGATTTTGCGTTGTTCACCCACCCGGAAATAAATTTTGGGCTAATAGCTCAAGTTCATTGAAATGGACTGAAATCAAAGAAATCAATACGGATTGGAACTGAGGAGTTAGACCCCCTATTAATTCGCCAACAGTATCATAAATTAAGGCGCTTGCATCCTTTATCTTCTCCTGTCGGAATTTGGCATTTGTAATTCGTAAAATTCAGAATTTATGAGTTATAACCATAGAAATTTTATTACCAAATTTAGTAATAAAATTATAGTTGATGAGGAAAAACTTGACATATTCTGGGAAGATACCACTCCTATACTCCAGTGGCAACCTACAGTAAATATTTCGACCTACTCTAGTCTCAAAACTCTGGTAGTTGATATTGAAACAGCAGGAATCAACCCAAGAGAGAATCGCATCTATGCAATTGGCTGTATGAGTGAAATGGGGAAAGTCTCCATTTTTATGGATATCTCCGAAAGCAAAATCCTCATCTCGTTTCTCAAACACCTAGAAATAAGCAAACTAGACGTAATTTATACTTACAATGGAACTGAGTTTGACCTACCGTTTATTATCACCCGCTGCGAATTACATGGCATTGCTCATCCCTTTAGAATTGCATCTAGAACGCGCACTATCCGAACTGCCCAGGTACATGGTACATCACTAACTATCCGAGAAATATTCATCCGAAACAGCACCGGACACTCCCCTCAAATCGGGAAACCCTTATGCCTATGTCCTGTGGACACGCTACGCGTTCACGAAGTGTGCCCGTTGGCGCAGCCTCTCCGACAGGAGAAGGGCTTACGGCACACCTATGTCCAGAGGACACGTTACGCGAACGGTGAACGTCAGAGCCTCAACGTCTCTTGCGCGTCTCCGACAGGAGAGGGAAAGCCGTCATTCGTACTGGACCCCTCACGCACCAGTTCCCCTGCTACAGCGCTGATTCACCACGGAGGTGTCCTCCAGCACGTAGATATCTATATCTGCGTTCTCAGATGGGATTTTGTCGCTAAGGAGCTAACCAACGGACGGTCACTCAAACAAGCCGTCCGAGAAATGGGATTGCGCTCTCAAGCTCGACTGGTTCTCCCCTATGAGGAAATTCTAGCTTGCTGGAAAGCTGGTTCCGGTAGTGAGGGATGGCAGAAAATTAAGGAGTATCTTACTTACGACTTAGAAGATACCCGACTCATCGCCAATAGGCTAGTACCCTCATATTACTACGAAGCGCTAGTTGTACCGGGAATGAACCTCCAACAACTAGCCATCACGGGTAATGGCACTAAGTGGGAGAGAATTTTCGAGCATCACTACCAAGGGATAAAACCTAAACCCGACCGCAAGTACAAATTCCAAGGGGGAATAGCGTATTCTGTTCCAGGACTGTATAGGAAAGTTGGATACATAGACATTAGTTCAATGTATCCCAATGCCATACTGTCGAAAGGCATTGTCTCTTGTAAGGATACAAATCGCATTGGGTTAAGCATCTTGCAATATCTGGTAAAAGAAAAATCAAGGCTGGAACAACTTGCTAAGACTGGAGATATTGTTGCCAAGGAAAAAAGAGAATCCACCAAAGTCCTAGCTAATTCTCAGTTTGGGTTCTTTGGCACATCTGAACTTGCCTTTAATGATATGGAAGCAGCAGCCCTGGTAACAGCCTATGGTCGGCGTATCCTACAGTTTATGATTGAGGTAATCAATCAAGCTGGCGCAGTCCCTATAGAAGTTGATACCGATGGTGTATTCTTTACCCACCCTAATGTAGAAGAGGTGTACGCCATACTTCAATCTCAATTACCCAAAGGGATAATCGTCAAACTAGAATTTATTGCCGAAGCCATGTTTATTCCCGAAAGGGGAACTAAGAACTATCTCTTGTGGCTAAAAGATGGCAGGATTATCCGTAAAGGTAGTTGGAGAAGTCGTTCTCGCTCGAAGCTAGAAAAAGAATTTGCTGTTGAATATCTAACCCATTTCATTCAAAATCAGCTACGCGCAGAAGAACATTACAGAAATATCAAATCGCAGATTTCATCAAGAGACTACCCAAAAGAGAAACTCGCCATCACTCGCAAAATTCGTGAAGGTGAAAAAGAACTTCTCAAACTAGGAAAACCTGGAGATATCGTCACCTACTATTACAGCATTCAAGGTGTAACAAATATCAAAAGTTCGCAGAACTATTCATCACAGTATTATCTCAATTTACTTGCCCAAAAACGACTAGAAATCTTGCAAATAGCAAACCCTCAAATGCTAGACAGTCGCAAACAATTGACCCTATTCTAACAATGGCTAAAAAATTATCACTACTCAACAAAAAACAACGCAAGTGGTTAGATAATTTCCTGAAAGACAAACCCCACGCCAGATTAACCAACGTCTATGACTTATTAGATGGCGACCGGGTTATTGAAATTGAATGGTGGGAACATACCATACCTTTAATTCTTGATAGGCATACGCTTATTGAGAACAAGTTAAAATAGGGCTTCGGAGCAAACAACGAGAAATAAGGAGTTTTGAGGATTTATTATCCCGAACTCATACCATTTCACGAAAAATTTGATGTAAATAAAGCATCAAGAATAAAATCCCAACCTGTAATAGAAGCAACGATTGATGTGTTTAATTTCTCCAAACGTTTCCAGATAAATTGCCTTAATTCATCTAAGGTTTCAAAGCTTTCCCAAGCTAAATGTCTTTTAACTTCCTCCCACAATCGCTCAATTGGATTAACTTGTGGCGTATGTGGAGGTTGAAATAACAAAATTATATTTTCTGGTATCTGAAGATATTGGCTAAAATGAAAAGCTCCATTATCTAACTGGATTATATGTATATCTTGAGGATAGCTAGCAGAAAATTTTTCTAAAAAAATATTAAAACAAGCTGCATTTAAATGAGAGAATTCCCAGATAAAATACTCCCCAGTTAATGGTTCTACTAATCCATATAAATAAAAGTTCTCTCGTTTCCATTGCATGATACCAATAGGCTTAGTACCTTTTTTAGTAATTAGTCTCCCCGCTTCGGTCTTTAATCCCACGCGGCTTTCGTCTTCACACCAATATCTAATTCTTTTGTTTTTATCTATTGGTGATATCACGTATGTTTTAATTACTTCTAAGTATTGCAGGAGTTTTTTTTAAATTCTGATTCTGCTTCGGGCTGGTATTTTACCCCTACTGCACGCGGCACTTTTAGCTTTGCTTTCATTTGATAACGTACTGTATCATGTACTACTTTGTATGACGCTTCTACTCCCTCTACCGCTTTTAACCATGTTCGTATTTCTTCATAACTTTTAAATCCTTGTGGATCTTCTAATTCTTTTAAAAGTTGCTCTCGAACATCCGAGTTAATGATTGGCGGTCGTCCTGAACCCTTTTTTCTTGATACCAGACTGGCTATTCCCGACTCTGTATAAGCCTTTAACCACCTTTGTACCGTCGCGCTTCCTCTTCCCAACACCACAGCCAAATCTTGTATTGTCTTTACTTGCCCTATTTTCAGTAAATACAAGGCGCTTATACGTTCTTTCCCTAATGCTGTTTTTTGTTTTCTCAGCAGTTCACGTAATTCCTCTGTTGATTCTTCTATTTTTACTTTAGTGACTCCAGCCATGAACTTCTGCTCATATTTCTTCTTTATCTATCTTTATCATTTTTTTAGTGAAATGGTATCACGTTAGACTATTAAGAATCGTTAGACAAATAGGATGCGCCATGCCGACCTATCGATCCAAAACCTCCACTCAGGGACGCAATATGGCCGGTGCCCGTGCGCTCTGGCGCGCCACCGGAATGCACACCGCAGATTTCGAGAAGCCAATCATTGCGGTTGCCAACTCCTTTACCCAATTCGTACCCGGCCACGTTCACTTGAAGGATCTGGGCCAATTGGTGTGCCGTGAGATTGAAACCGTTGGTGGTGTCGCCAAGGAATTCAACACCATCGCAGTGGACGATGGTATCGCCATGGGCCATGACGGGATGCTCTACAGTCTGCCCTCGCGCGAGATCATTGCCGATTCGGTCGAGTACATGGTCAACGCTCATTGTGCCGACGCCCTAGTCTGCATTTCCAACTGTGATAAAATCACCCCTGGTATGTTGATGGCAGCCCTGCGTCTCAACATTCCCGCAGTATTCGTCTCCGGCGGTCCCATGGAAGCTGGCAAGACGAAGCTATCGGAGCACAAACTGGACTTGGTGGACGCTATGGTGGTTGCCGCAAACGATAGTGTCAGCGACGAGATTGTCGAAGAATATGAGCGTTCTGCGTGCCCGACCTGTGGCTCTTGCTCTGGCATGTTCACCGCCAACTCCATGAACTGTCTCACCGAGGCCATCGGTCTCGCCTTGCCAGGTAACGGCACGGTGCTCGCGACCCATTTCGACCGTAAGGATCTGTTCCTCAACGCTGCGCGAACCATTGTCAGCATTACCCGCCGCTACTATGAGCAGGATGATGAATCGATACTGCCACGCTCTGTAGCCAGTTTCAAAGCATTTGAAAATGCCATGATGTTGGACATCGCCATGGGCGGTTCCACCAACACCATTTTGCACTTGCTGGCCGCCGCCACCGAAGCCGGTGTCGATTTCACCTTGACCGACATTGATCGCCTCTCGCGCAAGATTCCACAACTGTGCAAGGTAGCACCTAACACACTCCAGTATCATATAGAGGATGTCCACCGTGCCGGCGGCATTCCCAGCATTCTCGGCGAGCTGGATCGTGCCGGACTGCTCCACACGGACGTGCCGACGGTCCACAGTAAGACGTTGAAAGAAGCGCTCGATTACTGGGATATCATGCGTACCAACAACGAAGCCGTCCACACCTTCTTCAAGGCCGGCCCTGCGGGTATTCCCACTCAGCAAGCATTTAGTCAATCGACCCGCTGGCCCTCACTCGATCTGGATCGAGTGAGCGGCTGTATCCGCCGTCTCGAAAACGCCTACAGCACCCAAGGCGGACTGGCTGTGCTATACGGCAACCTGGCTGAGCGCGGTTGTATTGTGAAGACCGCAGGCGTAGACGAAAGCATTCTGGTGTTTGAAGGGCGGGCGCGCGTTTATGAAAGTCAGGATGCCGCTGTCAAAGGCATTCTCAACTCGGAGGTGGAACCGGGCGACGTAGTGGTCATTCGCTATGAAGGTCCGCGCGGTGGTCCTGGTATGCAGGAAATGCTCTATCCAACCAGTTACCTTAAATCTAAGGGTCTGGGCAAGGTTTGTGCATTATTGACCGACGGTCGCTTCTCAGGCGGTACTTCGGGACTCTCGATTGGTCATGCCTCTCCGGAGGCGGCAGCGGGCGGCAACATTGCTCTGGTTCAAGATGGCGATCGCATCGGGATCGACATTCCCAATCGCAGCATCAATGTGGATCTATCGGCGGAGGAATTAGCCAACCGTCGTGTTGCAATGGAAGCGAAGGGCAAAGATGCCTGGAAGCCGGAGCGGCCCCGGCAGCGTCGGGTGAGTGCGGCGCTCAAGGCTTATGCACTGTTGGCGACTAGCGCGGATACTGGCGCGGTACGAAACCTGGAAATGCTTGAGTAGAGAAATACGCAGACACAAAAACGGGGGTTGTGTCGCTTGCAACAGGTTAATGGTAAGGTAGGAAAGCCTATCCTTGTTTCCCCACCCAGATTTAAAAATACGGGGCTATCAAGCTCCCGCATTATTTTCGGTATAAAGTCTACAAGATTTATTTACCACCACTTACTGGCTAACGCAATTATATGTAAAAAAATCCAGCCATATACCCATGCCAGTAAAATTCATCTATGGGGAAGATAACCACTCAATTTCAAAAAGGGTAGAACAATTAATCAAATATTTTACTACCCAAGAGTGGGAAATATTCAACTACATCCGAGTTGATAACAAAACGTCAGCAATATCCCAAACAATAACAGAAGTGATGACAATTCCTTTCGGAGAAGGAGGAAAGATTGTCCACATCACAGACGGGACGATATTAAACAAATGCCCGGATGGAATAATTTTATCATTCAAAGAAAATCTTCCCAAAATACCCAAACGAAATCTACTGTTAATTACCTCACAAAGTAAGCCTGATGACAGAAGTAAAGCCGTCAAAGAACTACTTCAACACGCTGAAATTGAAGAATTTCCCCTCATCTCTAGTTGGGATAAAGAAGGGATAGAAAAACTCATTCAAGCTGCAGTAAAAACCCACTTCTTAGAGCTTGCTCCCACCGCCATAAGCTATCTAGTAGAGGCAATTGGAAACAATACTGCAAGGCTCGATAGCGAACTCGCCAAGCTTGCTATCTACGCCCAAGGGGAAAAAGTAGATATTGAGGATATCTCACACTTAGTTAGCAACAACAATACTAGTTGTACTGGACTTGCCCACGCCATCAAAAATAGTAAAGCTAATACAGCAGCACAAATACTTTATCGCCTGCTAGACAATAACGAACACGCTCTCAAGATAGTCGCTACTCTCATAAGTTACTTCCGCACTTGGCTAATTACCAAAGCTGGGGTAGAAGAAAAACTACCCGACAACAAAATCTTAACACTCGCCGAACTCAACAATCCCAAAAGGCTGTACTTCCTCAAAAAAGAAGTTGAAACTGTAAGCGCCCTCAAACTTAAACAAACCCTCATAGCACTAATCCAACTTGAAAGCGAACTCAAGTCTGGCATTGACAACTTTACCTCCACCATCATTCAAATCTGTACTTTATGAACAACCTCTTTAACGAGATAGTCGCCCAGCATACCGCAAAACTTATCTTAAATAGCGCGATTGGGCAAGCGAGCGTGCCAAAGGCAATCGCCTCACAGAGTCAGCTCCTCCGAACCATCGCAAGCGGTAAAATTGCCTCTGCCTACTTATTTACCAGCACCATCGAAGGGGTAGGTAAAACCAAAACCGCCCTCTTATTTGCCTCCTACATCTGTAGCACCACAGACATGCTGAAAGTACACCCGCAAGAGGAAAATTCCACTATCGGAGTAGAACAGGTACGGGAAATCATCACCTTTGTTTCAACTTCTCCCATTGAAAGCAATCACAAAGTAGTAATTATCCACGACTGCGACACCATTACACCCACCGCCGCCAACGCCCTACTCAAAACTTTAGAGGAACCAGGAAAAGGAATATTTATTCTTATCACATCCCAAGCCCAGAATATACTGCCTACCATCAAAAGTAGGTGTCAAATCATACCATTTGCTCAGTTAGCTATTGACGAAGTAAAAACTATTCTGGAAAATCAGAAAATCTTCTTACGCCAAGACATACTCAAACTTTGTTCGGGCAGTCCTGGTCGCGCGATCGCATTTCAGAATTTGTTAAATTCTATACCTGAAAGCATACTTGACCACACTAACGTTTATCTTTATTGCAGTCATACTACCCTTATCAAACACCAACCATTCCCAAATTATAATTATGACAAACTGTGGGAAAGTATTGGTAGCAGCCCTATCGATTACAAACAAATCCAGTATGCTTATGAAAGCATCGCCACCGATATCCGCACTCGTGTCATCAAAAGCGCAAGCAATGAATGGGGTAAAAAGCTTAAGCAAAAACCCTTAGAAAATAATCAATCTACAGAGCTAAATAATTCACAATTATCACTGTTTTAAACAACTATTACCTACTACCCAGTGACAGTTGTGCAACCATACATCAAGTATTATCAGGATTGGTTAAACCAACCTGATTTTTTCCTCTTCATCTACAATTTTGCAGCATCTTTTCTACCTCGTTCGTAGAAGGGTAACAGGTTAGAAAAAGCTTCTCGCAGGAGCCAATTTCTACCTTCCTGCCATTCCTCAACCCCAGAAGTAGTAATAAAATAACCAATCCTATAAACAGCAGCAACCAACAATGATTGAAAGGTAGTAGAGACGCGAGAATTAAATGGAATCAACATTATCTCGTCAAGGCGATTAGCATCATACCCGTGACCAACAAATACGTAATACACTATCCTGTGGACTAATTTTGATAAGAGTACAGTGCGGTCAGTCCATTTTTCAATATAGGGTTTACATTGAAAATAACCATCTGGCAATAACCCAAGTTCAATATCAAATTCAGCCCTTTCAACATCATCCATACCTTCCAAAAAATTTTCAGTTTTATCATCTATATCGCTATTACCCATACCAAAACCACCCTCAGCTGCAATCTCAAGCGCAAGATAATGCAGCGCCAATCCCCACATAAGGCTATCTGAGTCCTCAATTCCAGTTAGGGAAAAACTATCTGTTCCATTAAAATATTTCCTACCCATAGTTTGAAGACTCTGATAAACTATCCTACGCGCAAAATACTGGTCAGCAGGATTAATAAACTTTCCCTTAAGCTCACCATCTACTAAATACATTGCAATTGCCACAAGAGCATAATAGGAAGCATCATGCAAGCAAGTCGAGTTGGGAGAAAGAAGGTCTACCAAACGAAGTGACATCACCTCATCCCAAGCACCAATCCTAACTGTGTTAGATACCTTCCTAAAATGTTCAACATCCGGACCACCATTTCTATCCCACCATTCAGAATTGTCTACAAGTAAAGGTGACGAGTAATCAGCACTCTCAATTCTTTGTTGATCTTCGTCATACTGCATCCACATCAGAGCGAGCATGACCAACTTACATTTGACAAATCTGGATTGAAGCGATCGCATTGAGTCTATTTCTAATTTAAATGTTTCCATAAAAAATTAATAAATCGATACATATATATTTCCCATATCTACAATTTTTATACCAATAAATAAACAAAATATCAGAAAAATTATGACTAGCTCCACACAGTTACAAACAACCACAAACTAACAAGTGCTAACGCAGTAGAAATGTAAAGTATTAGAAAATTTCACAAATCCTATGAGCGACTATCTCAATCGCATCACAATCGTCGGACGCTGCGGTCAAAATCCGGACATTCGCTACTTTGAAAGCGGTTCGGTAAAAGCAAGTATTTCGGTTGCAGTTAAACCTCCCTACAAAAGTGAAACTGCATTATGGTTTGACCTCATCGCCTGGGGTTCAACCGCCGAGGTAATCGCAAATTACGTCAAAAAGGGAACCCAAATTTCTATATTAGGCGAGTTCGGATTTGATAGATGGACAGATAAAAACTCAGGTGCAATGCGCTCTAAACCCGTAGTAACTGTCCAAACAATCGAATTATTAGGTTCTCCTCGCAGTGAAGAGAAATCCTCCTTTGAGCAAGAACAAACCATAAGCCTAGCTAATGCTAATTTCTAAGGACAGTCTCGTGCTTTGAGTGTCCCGCGTTGAGAAAATTATCTGGTAAAAATGTCTGCACAAAAAAACTAGAGTGGCAAAGTTAACTAGAGAAGGACGAGCAGGGGAGATCAAGAGCCGGGGAAGAAAGAAAAACAATCTTCATTACCCCTAAAGTTGCTTCTATTTTTCGCCAATCCAGTTAATATTGCCGTCCTAGAAAAAAATAGTTTCAACCCAAAGTAACTGGTTGAAAAGTAGTCAATTAGTAAAAAACCTACAATACCATGATTGAAACCAACACAGCAGTAGTCATCAAAAGCGTTAATGAAACCCACGACTCATTGGGTAGCTTAATCACCTACGGAATAGCTGAATTTAGCTATCGGGGTAAAGATGGCGTGGTAATAGATGAAATCTCCTACCGCGCCAAAGGAACTCCAGCCGTAGAAATCAAAGGGAGTGGAGAATACCCTCAAGGTGTAGCTACCGGATACATCAATTTACAAGTCAACGAACGGGAAGGCTACAAAGAAAAAGTCGCTACCCTCGTCATTAGAGGGTTCATCCCAACTGGGAAAATACTTCCTCAATTAGCACAATTTGGAGCTACAAAAGAAGAAACTCCCGACTTTGCACAAGAATTACTGGAGGAAAACATCAACAGCGATAGTAACGAAGAATTAAGCGACGTCCCACCGTTCTAACAGGCAGTTTTTGGAATAATGTCAGTATGAGTCAGTCTAGACACTCATACTGACATTATTTTTTTACTTTTTCTGAATCATAGTTTGATAGAATCGCAACAGTTAGGTACCCAACACTCTTGAAAAATGACAAGTAAAACGAAAATAATCGCCGCATTCAACCAGTCAGGGGGTGCGGGGAAAACGACAACTATACACAATCTGGGGTATCATCTCGCCCAAAAACACCAAGTCCTGCTTGTTGATATGGACCCACAAGCAAGCCTAACAACCTTCATGGGAATCGAACCAAAAGAGCTAAAAGACGAACAGACAATATATACTGCCATCACCGAACGCGCACCCCTAAATATTTGGCACGAACCCATCCACAAGATGCATCTTGTACCCAGTAATAATGCTTTAGTTGGGGCTGAACTCGAACTAGGGCGTGATATCACAATCGACGGTCGCCAGAAACTAAAACTAGTACTCGAACCAATAGCCAATCAATACGATTACATCTTAATCGATTGTCCTCCTTCGCTGGGCTATTTAAGCATTATGAGCGTACTTGCAGCTACCCATCTAATAATCCCAGTCCAAACAGAATATAAATGCTATGCAGCTACAGAACAACTACTAACAACAATTGCCCGTCTCAAAAAAGGAGGACACAAAGACTTACAAATTGCAGCTTTTATCCCAACCCAGCACAACCAACGTACCCTTCAACAATCAGGTATACTCGAAGCTATCAAAAACCAAATTGAGGGGCGCGTCCACATAACTACTCCTATTCCCAAATCAATAGACTTCCCAAGTGCATCACAAGCACACCTTCCACTTGCTCTGTGGAAGAAAAATCACCCAGCAGTTAGTATCTTAGAAGAAATCGCAAATTATCTCAAAAAACTATAAATATGACCACCAAGAAAGTCGAACTCAAAGAATATGACAAAAATGCACTCGATGATTTATTGGGTAGTAGTGCAAGCCAAGAAGAATCAACCAAGAAAAACACTACTACCCTACCAATAGATTCAATCATCCTCCCTGCATCCCAACCAAGACGCTACTTTGATACCGAAGCACTACAATCACTGGCAAACGATATCAAAGAAAATGGACTTCTTGCACCGATCGCAGTCAGATATACATCAGGCAACACTTACGAACTCATGGCTGGCGAACGCCGCCTCCGTGCTTGCAAGATTGCAGGATGTGAAGAAATACCTGTCAATATCATTGACTGCGATGACAAAACAGCCACCCGCATCCGCATCGCAGAGAACCTACAAAGGGAAGACCTCAACGCCTATGAAGAAACTATCGGCATTCTTGAACTACTCGCTCTGGAGCTAGATATTAACCAAGATACGGTAGTCTCACTACTATATGAGATGAATAATGAAACGAAAGGAAATTCTAACCATAATGTTATGGTTAGCTCCGAAGCCGTGACTGTACAAGACATTTTTTCCAAGTTAAGCAAAATCACCTGGCAATCATTTGTAGCTAACCGCTTACCTATACTCAAACTACCTGGTGACATTCAGTCAGTACTGGCGAAAGGTGAACTGGAGTACACTAAAGCAACAACAATTTCCAAAATCAAGAATTTAGAGCAACGACAAGAGGTATTAAAACAGGCAATTGAGGAAAAACTATCTTTATCACAGATAAAAAAGATAGTAGGGAATATCCTAGAAGCTAGCAAACAAGAGAAACAAGAAACGCCTACAAGAGAATTAGCAACACGAGTCGGAAAAATATCATCACTGATAAGGAAAGACAAAACTCTGAATGAAGATAAAAAAAGATTGAATAAAGTTAATAAACTAATAGAACAGCTTATAGAATTGCTTAAACTTCCAGAAGAGATAGAAACAGCAGAAGAAACTCTAGAAAACTGATTATCAAAACTATAGAGCTTCCAAAGAGTTCGCACGTTTCTATAGAAATTTCACTGAAATTCTCATCGCAGCACTCAACTAGTAGTACTGCGATTCTCTTGAGAGAACTTTTTATTTACAATAATCCAGTTTGAAACAATGCTTTAAAAAGTAGACTTGAGTAAGAGGATGAGCATTCGTCAAGCACACATCCGAAACTACATTAACTAACCCGTAGGGACGAATATCATCTGGAGCGTACAAAACCCTGGATAAACTATGTCCCAACCGAGAAAGAATATCTTCGTAGTTCTTGATATAGACTATGTCAGAAGGTAGGGTGTAGACAACATACCCCAAACAAAAGCCTATATCCCACGGTTTGCCTGTTTTATAAATAGGACACATGAAAGGCTCAACTGCAATAAAAGAACGCTGCAGATGAGAACGAATCAACCCACAAGTTGCATTGACTAGTACCTGGGGCACAACCAAATCATCAGAATTATAGGAGTCATACATCATTCCAAACCTTCTGAAGTTACCAACACACAACAGGATAAATTGCTGTAGTAAAGAGTTTTTACCTCAGAAGGTCGAAAAGCTTGAGCTTCCCAACCCTCTAGAACCCGAGAACCAAATCGATTCAAGCTGGTATATGCGTAGCCTAACTCTTGTTTTACAGTCAACATAATAGATGCATATTTCTCTATTTGAAAAGTGTAAGTCATCAAGTTTTTATCTTCCCTTACGTACCGAAAAATTTACAACAAATAAGTGTTTTATAATTACATACAACTCAACTTGGAGAACATCAAAAAACCATCATTTAGCAAAATAAAATCAACTAAGTCTTTGGTTGCTACAGGCGAAAGCTGGGAGTTTGCAGCTATGCTGTGGATGTGGACAGTATCCCAGTGCAGACTTACCGCGACACGAGCGGTTGTACAGGCGAAGAATTTTTAGGTGTCATTAAGGGGTGCGATAGCCGAAGGCTTAAGCTCCGCTTATCGCCCGTACATGCCCCAACCCCGTCTTTCAGACGGAGTTGCACCCAATCTCCGATTGGGTGGACTCCCACTTCGTGGGAGTCGGGCATAGGGCGCGCTTTGCGATAGCCGAAGGCTTAAGCTCCGCTTATCGCCTGTTGAAAGCCAGTTATAGATAGGCATTAGCATTTTTCGGAGATGTCTAATAAGCACTCTCAATTTTTGGTAAACGAGTGCGGCAAACTCGGTGAGCCAGTCTACATACTCGTGTTGTTCTTTTGCCGTATTCTTTTTATCGTCTCAAATCAACCATTTTGGAGCCGTTTTATACTTTGTAGGAAACTAAGTGGTACAACGATGGAGGGAAGGACATTAACAACTCAAAAATTCCTTTAACTCAGATCTTGCACCTATCCGTATAAGCCTGGGCTTAGTCAAAAACAGCGCAATAAAGTTACATGATTTTTATTGACTTTTCTCGGTATAATAGGGGCTTTAGGCTTCGTACTGAGTGTAGAAAGAACATCAATTTTTCTTAGTGCAAGATGTGAGTTTAAAGTATGTCGTCGAGAATGGCGAATTGCTATATGGCACTCCTCCTAAAACACCGATTCAGTATTCATAGTTGTGACTAAAAAACCCGGTTTCTTCTAATAGAGTCAACCAAATTTCAGTCTTTCCGGTAACAGAAATCGGGTTTTTGGCATTAGTGAATCGATGTTCTAGCATCTCTCCCAAAAGGAGACGATGATAACATCTAAAGCACTTAGTTTAACCACATTTGATTTTTTAGCTCGTGCCATACTTTTGTAAAATTGTTGTCCAATCTGTCAAAACTTTGGGAGAAATGTGTTTACCCCGCTCCTTGATTAAGGTATCAGCCATTGTCGTCACCTCTATCACTGTTTTGTGTCCTGTCTCTACCATCTCAGCTAATAATCGCAGTGTTCTGGTGTAGGTAACACCGTATGCCTTGCAGGTTTCAATAACTAGCCCATCATCACTAGCACAAATCAGCAATTGATGACGGGCAATGGCAATTGTAGATCGATCCGCGACACTCAAAAGGGGCGCTCTAACGCTAAATTCTAGAAAACTGGCAAACATCTCTTCTGTGGAAAGAGTTAGAGGTGTTAAGTATTGATTGGCAGCGGGCGCGAGTTGGGGGTTCCAGTTGATCTGAGTCTAGAAGTTCTTGGGAAATGTACAGCGGGCTGTAGTGCTGTTGTAGCCACCCCCACTCGTTCAGCCAGCGAAAATCAATGAGTGCTGTGAGCCAGCGCTGCAGGAGGGTTTCCCTCCGTAGGCGACTGGCGAACCCGAAGGGTTGCGTCAAGAATTATTCCGTTAAGCGACTGCATAAACCTCATTTTCTTGACGACGCACCCGCAGTTTTTCAACAGTTAAGTTGAGAAGTTCTGCTGCCTTCATCTCTGAAATCTTGCCCAATTTTAAGGACTGCCAAATTAGAAATTCATAACGTTCATTTTCTGGATAATCCTCCGCAGCCAGTGCTGGTGGTAATTCCATTGAGTTTTGTAAAGATGCACCATCATGTTGCTTTTTATAAATTGCACATATTTTGGCTTTCTCTTTAGCAAAATCAATGATTCCCATGGATGCTAAACGATTCAAGATGACTAGGTAACTCACCCGAAAATGCCGTTTAAGTTTGACAATATCTTGGGTTAGTGCATACATCCGCTCAAATTCAGCTTGGGGAACAAGTAGGTGACTAGCAAAGTAATCAGCAACATGCTCTCGTGCTTTTTCTTCATATAAGGTTTCTTCTTCAATCAAGGTGTCTTGGTACTCTACACGGTGAAAAATTAGGTGTCCAATTTCATGCGCAAGGGTAAATAATTGACGTTCAATAGTGATGTTATGGGTATTTACCAAAACAAAAGCACCTTCAATATCACTATAAGCACTCAAACCAAAGAAACCTTTAATGGGAACACAGGAGCGTAAAACTTTTAATCCGATTTCTTCTACAGACTGAAACAGGTTGGCAATGGGAGCATCTCCCAAGCCCAGGCGATGGCGAAATAAAGCAGCTATTGTCTGAATGTGCTTTTCGTTGCCTTCTACTTGATGGCAAGGTGTACTTTCTGGGGTGTAGCTTGGTAAGCCAACGGCTTGTTCTAGGGCGTTATAAGTTTGCAGCATTCGTAGCACTTGGGCTGCAAACTGGGCATTTTTGAGGCAGTGCGTTGTCGCAACTGCCGTGTCGAATGTTACATGAGCGCGGAACCGGAAGTTGGGTAGTCCTTCACCTTGTGAGCGTAGCAAGTCATCGAGTGTAATGCCCAAAGCACTCGCCAGAGCAGAGAGGATTTTGCTGTCTGGTAAAGTTTTGGCGTTCTCGTAGTTATTGATGCTCTGGCGAGTTACCCCGGTAGTTGCTGCAAGTTGCTCTTGAGACAAGCCCAGACTTTTACGGTAGCGGATCAGGTTCGCAGCAATGATCTCTTTCATAGCTGATTATTTCCTGCGTTAGCGTAGCGGCTCCGACACGAGAAGGAGCATCGCTCTTAGTGTCAAAGAATTTGTCAAAGTTGTTGATACTATTTTCTCTAATTATAAGAGAAAATGTAAAAGTAGTTTGACATCAGTCTTGACGACGCATTTATCTACACCAAAACGCGCAACCCTTTTACGGTTACTCGTTCTACGCTCCACGATTAATCGTGAAGTGCCCCAAATCAAGCAGTTTATTAGAAATAATTACCGATTAATACTAAAAATCCTGCTTGATTTGGGGAGGGTTGCGCGTTTTGTGCAAGTTTCCCCCCGGAGGTGATAAAGATATGGCAAAGAATACAGGTAACGGTTATCGCCGTGGCGCTGTGGACAAACGCAGTCAAACTTACAACAGAGTGCACTCGCGCGCTGCTGCGCGTGCTGTAGTTCGCACAGTACTCTACATCCACGCTTGCATAGGCTAAATCTTGTCGCTCATCGTAAGAAACTCCTTGGGAACAGGACGGGGAGTATAGTTGGGAACAAACTTAGTAGAAGTATTAGCTTTTACCTCAATATCAGCAACCGAGTCAGGTTTAACCGTAGGAGCATCAAACAAAGATTGAGAGCGCTGATAATTAGTCACCCTATCAAATTCCAACACCATATGCTCGTGCAGAGCAACTACATCTGTCATACGATTACCCAGGCTACTGGCTATCTCTGGAATCGCAATATCGCCGTGCCAAGATATTGGAGTACCCTCTTTCTCAAAATAAGCATCAATCTCAGGGCGGATGTAATCAGCTGTACCCCCACAAAATACCAACTCGCACACATCATCTTCCATCCGGGAGCGCAACCACCTTGCCATCGCTCGCCAGTACTCATCTCTAACAAGCAATAGAGCCTTAGACATAGACTCTCCATCAGCTTTTATCTCATCAGGTTTACGCTTGCGAGAAAGTTTCTGCAACACCTGGGAGTCACAACTTGCACCCGCCTCAACCAAAACCTCGACAATACTAGTATTATCAGGACTGAGTCCTGATGTTTTGGAAACAAAATTGTTGACAAGCCAAGACATCCCCAAGTCGCTAGTAATTCCCCGACTGGGAACACCACCCCGAACAATAAAAGCGCTCGCGTTGCGATAACCCACCATCACAAACATTGAGGTAGGTATAGCACCACCACTAGTGCGCCTGCGATGGAAAAATATACCACTTCCCTCAGACGCCACATTGTAGTAAGTCATCCTCACTCGCATTCTACCCGCTGGAGTTTCAAATCCTCTAAATACCTCCTTCAATCGAGTTTCCAACTGAACCTTGTCTTGAGTCTCCCCCGGCGGCAGCAAAATATTCAAATAAACAGAAACATCATTCTCCAATCCCAACTTTTCCTTAGCCAACCAAATCGCCCCACATATCTTGGGTACTGCCAGTTCATACTTTAGTTCTTTCAGTTGCGATATTCCCCGAAACTGATGACGAGCAAGCGCACCCAATACATAATACTCTCCACCGACACCTACCCAAGCACGAGATTCGGGTATACCCTCAATATCTATCCCCTCAACCGATGCCCTCGCTACATCAGCAACCTCTGAATCCATTAGCAGAACTTGCGGCTTACCCTCTGGATATTCCTGCACAATAGCCTTAGTTTTGCTCCCACCCATATCCAAGGTTAAAACAATTTTCCTAGATTTCGCTTTACCACTAATTTTAGCCATATCTTTATTTTTATATTTATAAATGATTTTCAACCAATCTAACCTACTCTTAAATGAGAGTGGATTAGTTTACAAGAATTTCAAAAACCCTAGTTTTTCTTAAGACAGTTTTCTCAAAGAAGTGTTATAGATTTGAGCAGATTTAGAGTCACTCCAGCAACAAGATATCATTTGGCAATCGGCAAATTGTTTCAAATACTTGAAAACTCCAAACTAAACCCTGCATCCCCCTCAATCATTCCTGACGGTATTACATCCTCGTCTGAATCAAAAAAGTCATCTTCTCCATCCAATTCCTCTTCTTGCAATTGTTCCTCAGAAGAAGCAACAGACTTTTGGGGAATATGCCCATTACTATTAACTATTACGTGTTCTTGAGACACAACAGAAGAAGAAGACATAATTTGGGGAGAAGATTGACCAACCATCGGCGTAATTAGCACCAACTGCGATATCCCCTCCAATCCACACACGCGCTTAATCATTTGAATCTGACTCTCCAATACCCCAATTGCCCACAAAGCAACCTTCCTCAATTCCTCTCCACTTATCCCCGCCGAATGCATCGCCAAGGGTAACCAAAATGCCTTGAGGGTATATACCACTGTCTCCACCAACCCCATCTCCATCGGGTTAGATATCAAATACTTAAACATCTTCCCCGTCACCGTATTCACACTCCGCTTTATCTGCGGTATCACCTCAAACTCTGTCTGACTCATCCCTAATATCCAAACCTCACTAACTATTAATTGAAGACTGAATTCTCAACTATTCCCCTACTCCACCCCCCCACGCAAAATATCAGCCCAAACCGCAATGTAGTTGAAAAATAAAATTGTTTTCAACTAACAATAAATTGCCTACAACCCACAAAATATTTCGCAGATAAACAAAGGCGCGTGAATTAAACACCTTATTCCTACCAACAAATGAGAATTTAACAGTAATGATGATGTACTTTGTTATACCATAACAAGCTACGGAGAAAATGTCATCTCCAACTATCCTCTACTCTCCCCATAGCAATCCCTTACCTACTACTGATATTCTTAGTATAAAAGTACTATAAAAAGAGAAGGATAGTTAAGCCTACTGCTGCTATACTCTCGCATAACAGCAGTATGTCCCCTTACAAACCACAAACCTTCCAAAGTGTGCAGCTATACCACAGCACAAGGTATGTTTACACACGGTATGTATTGCAAAACTTCATTCAATATCCGATGAAGGTTTAGTGGTGCATCTAAAAAATTTTGGGCGGATGAAAGTATTTTGCAAAATCTTGCCTTCTCCTATCGGAGAGGCTGCGCCAACGGCACATTACAAAGAACAAATATACCAACCCTTCTAGACCGCTCATAAAAATGTCTACAAACATAGTCACTCATGACCATAAGTATACATCACGTTCAGCGAAGGTTCAGTGTGACTACGCTTCCCGTACATTTTTGCCGACATAACGACCATTAATTCGATCACATCTTCTACTAGTTCTTGCTCAAAACTGACCTCTTGGTTTTTCCGGTTTTAATGAAGCGGAGCGCAGGTAGTTTTTGTCAATTTTTATAGCCAAAAACTTTTAAACTGAGGAAAATAATATCATGATTCAAGTTTTAGTCCCTGAAATCCTGCCCGAAACGAAACCAGAGTTTAAGCTCAGAGATTACCAAGAACGAGCGATCGCACAAATCCATGAGCTCTTCAAATCTGGGCTAATAAGTGTCCTGTTATACGCACCCACAGGTGCTGGGAAAACGGCGATGTCATCTCAAATCATCGCTGACTATGTGAGGCAGGGAAAACGGGTGCTGTTTATTGTTCACCGGACGAAGTTGGTAACCCAAACTCAAGCGACATTGCAAAAGTATTTTGGAATTTCGGCAAGCGTTATTTGGGCAGATAAGGGCAAGCCCGATTACAGCAAATTAGTACAACTGGCGATGCTGCAAAGCTTAAACCGTCGTCAACTGCCGCCAGATATTGACTTGGTAATTTTGGACGAGTGTCATACATCCAGTTATTATAAAACCTACCAACGCATTGTCAATCATTACTCTGGTGGTGTCTGGGCAATTAGCCAAACCCAGTTTTTAGGATTGACAGCAACTCCCTGGCGGTCAAAGAAGCAGGAAGGATATTGTCATCTGTTCCAAGGTGTAGTCAAAGCACCTTATCCCCAGCGCCTAATTGACATGGGTCACCTATCCCGTGCTCGGCAGTTTGGTTACGTGGGATTGATTGATGAATCAAAGCTTGAGGTTGATTCAAGTACAGGTGAATTCACGGAATCATCAATGGCAGAGGTTTGCGATTCAACTCTCAACAGTGAAATAGTTTTAAGGTATTGCGATCTGCTGAAAGCAGCAGCGCTTCGCTATCGCGACCCGGAATCAAAGCGCAAAGCAATAGCATTCTGCGCCAATGTTAAGCAAGCCAAAGACTTGACACTTCAGTTTCTTGAAGCGGGTTTTGAGGCAGAGTTGATTGTTGGGGATACGTCGCAGGACGACCGCAATGTCATTTTTGAAAACTTTGCTTCAGGTAAGACAAGAATTTTAATTAGTGTTGGGGTACTTTGTGAAGGTTTTGACGAACCAAGTGCTGATTGCGTGCTAATCTGCCGTCCAGTCAAATCCCGCGCTTTATTTATTCAAATGGCTGGTAGGGGACTAAGAATTTCATCTGGCAAAGAAGATTGTTGGATTATTGACTACTGCGGTAATATTAGAAGATTGGGTATTCCCACTCAGGAGTATCCAATTAATCTATGTCCATCACCTGGCAACCCTGAAGAAGATATCATTTCAACAAAGACTTGTCCCAACTGCGGTGAAGCAATCTACGCATTTTTGATGATTTGCCCCCACTGTGGGTATGTGTTCCCGGACGAGAAGAAAAAGAAAGTTGCTAAACGCGGAAAGCTTGAGGAAATTCTAACACCAGAGCAGAAGAAGCACTATCATTACCTCAAGAACCTGATTGTGGATATGTACAATAAGGAAGCACCCAACCAAGACATAGACCTTTGCTTCCAGAAGAAATGGGGTTATGCCGCGCCAGACGATTGGTATGACTCTGTCTTGTTTGACGAAAAACACGGTTGGGAAGTAGATGTGCAAGTTTATTACAGGTACTTGCTTTCATTCCTCCCTAGTAGCGCACCGCAGAATAGAGAATGGATAAATAAGTGTATACAACGTGAATTTAAGACAGCGATCGCTTGGGCAAGAGAAAACTTCACCGCGTCTTACTCTGGAACAAGTTTTACTCCTGACGAAATCAACCAGGTAGTTGACGCAAGAATCAAAGACTTAACTTCTTACCAAAGCTGGTGGCGCATCTTAGGGTTTGAAAAAGAACCACCAGACCTTACCCTAGTCTACGATGCCTACTGGCGCTGTGTGCGAGCGTGTGAGAGTTTTTCTTCTTTGAACAAACAGAAGCCCAAAGTTTTAACACGGCGTGTTGATTTGTATAATCTAGCCTTAGAACAAGCTTGCCAGAGATTTCAATTAAGTTCCAAAATTATAACGCAGACCTTCTTTGCCATTAAGCAAGCAATTTCATCAGGAGATTTTGCAACAGCCCAAAGATACGCTAACTCCGTGACGTTGATTGCCAAAGAGACAATCTGGGGGATGCTTGACGCAACAGAGCGTGTGTTGTTTAATCGCTATCTACGCAGTGAAGTAACTAAACCGCTTACCGTTATTAAACACAGCTACACTGATTATGGTAAGAGGTTTTATAAGGAAGGCTAGCTGAAAGTTTAACGCTGTTTAGCGGGTTCTAGCATCTAGAAAGCATTTGACCACCCGAATTTCACAATAATCACCTAGAGTTTTTAGTTAAAGCTCATGGGTATGAATACCTTTTTGTGAGAAATTCGTCAAATCTTTATGGAAAGAATATTTCACCTATTTGAAGGGGCAGGTTACAAAGGATTAGTAGAAAAATCAACTTAATATGAAGCGCACCCACCGAGTAGAAATCGCTCTCAACTTAGATGAGAAACAAACTATAGAGACAAAGGCACAACTATGTAATGTCAGTACAGCCCAATACCTCAGAGATTGTGGATTGAGACGAACCCTAATGGCTAAACCACCTGCCGATGTGATTACCATTCGGATAAGTGCAGGTACTGCTAAAAGCAAACTGATGATGCTTCGACATCTAGCCCGTGAAACAAACAATCAACAGATTCTAGATACCATAGACGATGCGATCGCACTCGTTGATAAGACAATTGCCGCTTCATTCAATATAAACATATCAGAAGAAACTGCTACCAGTGGATAAAGAACGCCTGTGACTTACAGGCTAGCTAAATCTGCGCCACTACAAGATTTCAGTTCACAAGATAAAGCAGCAATTATCAGCGTATGATACCCGTTATTTACAAGAAAGCTAGCTTCCTCGACACCCTAAAATATGTATTAGAGAAAAATGATGCTGCAATTATCGATACCAATATGATGGGAACTAGCCCTGGAGAGTTAAATTTGCAGTTCCTCGCAAATAGGTATCTAAATAAAGCAGTAACTAGAGCGTGCGCTCATCACATCATTGCAATTGCTCATAGGGAACGACACCACGAACATCTCTGGGACAGCCAATATGGGTATGTAGTAGGAGAATACTTGAAGGAAATGGGGTACTGCAAGGAAGGAGAAGCACTAAGTCAGTATGTAGCGGTGAGACACTGCGATCGCAATCACGAACACGTCCACATAATAGCTTCACGCATTACCCTGGATGGTAAAACTGTTTCAGACTCACACGACTACTTCAAGGCACAAGAAACAACCAGGAAAATAGCCGCTGCCCTAGGGTTAGAAATAACTCCTACTAGCAATCAAGCCATAGCTAATAAACTAGATCAAGAGTATGGGATTACCGCTGTTGTCAGTTCAAACCGCTCAAAAAGCATCAGACAAGTCAACAGTAAACACAAGACACCTTCAACCAAAGAGATTATCAAGCAAGGGATAGCCGCAGCAGTCGAGAATAAACCTGATGTAGGGACTTTTATCCAACGCTTGGGGGAAAACGGGGTACAAGTCTTACCAAAGCTAAAGGAGAAAGAGTTACTAGGGTTTAGTTATATTTACAATTCTGTGGTAGTTGCTGGGTATCAGATATACAAACCTTACAGTTGGAAAAATCTCCAGACTGAATTTGGAATGTCATATAACCCAGAAACAGACTATGACACCCTAGTACAGGCACGTACTCAAGGACAAGAACTACTCCTTAAGGGAAAAAATACAAGCAGCACAACCGATAGTAGTGACGATAGCAACTCTGACTCTCATAAAAACAAGAGTGCGAACGCCTTTGGCAATAAGGGTAACCAGCAGCCAGATGAAAACACAGTAATACCAGTATTGCTCAAGGAAGGTAAACGCAAGAAGCGGCTATCAGTCGATACCAGCAAATATGGCGAGAAAGAGGAAGTACCAGAAGCCGAGTTTACCGAAGTTGAAGAGGACACTAACGCAGTGAGTCAGTCCAATACAGAAGTAAAAGCAGCACGATTAGATACCACATCGACTGAGAAAATCACTCAATTAGAGCTTTTAGATGTAAAAGTACCAGATGTAAAACAAACAGATTCAACTAAACGAGATAGCCCAGAAATAGGTGGAAAAGACGCCACATCTTTCAACTTAGTACAAGCTAACTTACAGACTACTGATACAGAAGAAAATCAACCATCTGAAGAAGATAAACACTGGGCAGAAAGTATCTTACCTGCCGTCGGTAAAATCTGGCAACTAGCAAATCAGACAGGAAAAATAAAGTTAATACCTGGAGGAATCAAACAGGTAGAGGGAAGAAGTTACAGAATTACCATCAAAGATGAGAGATTAAGCATCTCATTTCTTCAAGACAATAGAAAGGTAGCATCATACGACCTAGAAAAAAACACAGTATTAGCTGCCAGCCCAACAGATGAAGATAAACAATACTGGAAGAAAATTACTCAGAAACAGTCAGTATCTATAAACAAAAACGATGTAGAATTGTAGTTTACACTACCCCTCTCCACTACAAGAAGCTTGATATTCTGCCCAGGCGCAACCTATTTCATTGTACCATTCGTCTAGAATAAGCCATTCAGGTATATTACATGAATTTAGCATAAAAGCTAGTTCTATAAATGAGACATTTTCTAAATATTCAATCGAATACATAAATCAAATATTTCACTAATTAAATATCAGGATTATATCGCGTTAAATAAAGCATTTGTAAGAATTATCAAATTCTAGTTGGATGTAAATTCAATTTACGAAAAATAAAATCGAGTGGGAAAGGTTATCTAAGTAGGCAGATGGTTATTGAGGCAAAGCATTTCGACACTCGCTTAAATCAGTGGATTCACAACGATAACAATCCAAGCAATGCAGACTCTTTACTAAAAGAGGAGCTAAAAAATAGCCTACTAGAACATTTTTTCCCACAGGCAGAATTCTCGTTCGGACATATGGACGAGAAAGCTACCGCCGACCAGTTAAAAAACCACCCGGAAGGACACAAGCTACTACTATCTTCAAAAAGCCGACTGTTATATGGACCAGAAGAATATCTGGAAACTATAAGCAAGTTATGCCCTGACAACAAGGATAGAGGTGCATATGGGTCAATATTCCTTGGCTCGTGCAAAAATGCCATCAACGCAGAATTAAATATTCTCATCGTAGATGACAGCACAGGAGAAAATGGCGGAATTATTAACAATGACCAAGCTTATCGCCTCACCGGGGACTGCTACGGACAAATATCCACAGAGTTATACCAAAAGTTAACCGGACACCAAGAAGGCGACCAATACCGTGTTATCCAACACCGCTTCGGGTGGACAGATAAAGATGGGAATGATGATAAGCTCAGGTTTGGAAAGGGTATTCTACGTCCAGCTAACCTCGACCAAATCCTTAATTATCAAAACCCTAACCAACCAAAAATTGATTTAATCATCCCCTTATCTGCTTTTAAGGGAACAGATAAAGATAACCCGAATGGTCCGACCAAACCCCAAATTAAACCAGGGCTGTACCGCCAAAACATCTGGTTAGGGGAAAAATCTCAATCTGAGTTAGGTAAAACTGCTATCTCTCAAATGATTGCTTCCTTTCCCAATGGGTTAAAGGATTTTGCCGAAACAGCAGAACTCGAAGCAGCAAAACTCAAAAAAGCGCTGGATGATCCCCGCAAGATAGCTCAACTCTATTGCGAGAAATACGAAAAACGCAAAGCCTTCCTCGAACAACAAGCCGCCGAACTAGAAGAAGAAGCAGCTGTTGACCAGGAAGTCGCTGAAGAATTTGAAAAACTACAAGAACGGATTGCCACCGATACAAATATTTACAAACTCATTAAAACTGATCTCCAAGGATGGGGACAACTCCTAGAAACTGAAAAAATTCAAAGAGAACTTGCCAGATTTGTCCAAGGCGAGTGGCAAGATATTTCGGTTGGGAAAACTCTCACCTTCGAGCGGGCAATGGTCATCCCATCCAAAGACCTTCGAGATGGTGAAGTCTGCATTCCCCATTATCAAGATAGTGAACAAGTACTTAACTTCCGCTCCCCCTTCCTCAACTCCAATGGTCTGTGTACTTCAACCAACAAAATAGTTGATGATATCATTGGACCTGACGGCAAGCCTTTAGCAGGTGTTATCGCTGTTTCGGATGAAACCTCTGAGCGCATTTACAACCGCCTCAACAGTCAAATCAAATCCATCCTTCCCGAACTCCAAGAAAAAAACATTCAACTAGAGGGTATTGAAAACTACCTTGATCAAAATATTGGGAAGCTGGAAACAAGAGATAAAATTGAATTCACTAACAAATTTAATGAGTATATTAAGCTACTAAATAATAAAGGGTATCAACTAGAAATCTTACCCCAAGAATCTGAGCAAGAAAGACAAGCCCGCGACTATGATGGCGACTGTATCGGATTCGACCATGCTAGCAAATACCCAAACCTCACAGCTGAAGCTATCTGGCGTAACGTACCTGAAAACGCCTATGACCCAATTGTCAAACTCAAAAAACAATCGTTTTATCGGGAAAATGGCACTCAACCCGAATTTGAGGAAATCGCCATCCACATGAGTGATGCTATCAGTGTCGGTGTAATCAACAATCACCTGACATCAATTGAGGCGCTAGAGTCAGAAATTACTATCCTCAAAACCTTTGGTAGCGAGAAAGACCAAATAGAGTACGTTATTCAGGTAGCCAAACACTACGAAAAGTTATTTGACCAAGAAAATAGCGCACAAGCACACGGTGACACCAGCCACGACATCTCCAACAAGTATCGCGGCTATATGGAAGAATTTGTCCAAACGTTACGGCAAGAACCTCTCACCCAAGAAAACGCACTCTTTGCAATGGACATTAATACCCAAATATATCGGGAAATGGTTGCTGAAGCCGCGTTCCAAAACCAAATTGCAGTTGACTTGTTCAAAAGTGCTAAAAAACCAGAAATGGATGTTATCCGCAACAACAGTCGGATTCTTCATCGGGAAGTTAACTACATTCGTGATAAGAAAAAGGATGTTTACTTTGACAGTACTATCGAACCGACAGGTCACTCACCTGTTGAAATTCTCATTAGTAAAACTAACCAATATTTTGAGAAAGCCCAATTGGAATCACGTGAACTAGCTCAGTTTTCAAATCTTTTTAAGGGAGTAGAATTTACCTACGAACAACGCTTGCAAGCTACCCTCGCCAAGAGAGAATTTGATAAAGAGTTTAACAACGCCACACGCTATACCCAACGAAAGAAGACAGAAAAGGGACCATCAGCAAGTATTGATATTGGAAATGGTAAAAAACTCGATGTTACAAATATCCTGAAATATAACCATCCCCTTATCTGGAATGCACAGAAAATTACCCTAAAAGTCTCAGAAATTCCACCGGAAAAACGCTCGATAGATAAACCTCATCAGTATCGAGTTTACGCCCAAATTAATGATGAAATTGAAAACGCTAAACCCAAGTTTAGGACACTAGGAACTGTATCCAAGGAACAAGAAAACTCCCTCCAAGAGTTAGGAATTATCCCCAACAGAGAAATTACATCAACTAAGATATCCTTCCAGCCAGAATTAAGTGAAGGACAAATTAAGTTGATGTACCAAAAGGCTTACCAAATCGCAGAAGACTTTTATAATTCGATTTCTGATAGCGAAGCGGGACGCGATGCTCCTTCAGGAGTCGCCAAGGGCGATCGCGTCCTAGAACAAAAGCTAGCAATGGCTGCTGCTACTTGGGCAGTATCAACTACTCGTGAAGGCTCTAACTCTAGAAGCCAACAAAACGAGGTTGAACAAGAAGTTGAAAGACAAAAGAAAGTATCAAATTTTGTATTTGCTAGCTTTACTCAAGAAATTATCCAGCAAGTAGATAAACTTCAATTTACTGATTTTACCCTGACGGCACATAAGCATAAAAGTGAAACAATCAAGCAGGTAAATCAAAATAATCCACAGGAAATTAGATTTAATATTAGCGAGCAGAAAGATAGTAGAGGTAATACTGTAATCAAAGATGTCATTGAAGTAAAGAATCCTGAAACAGGAGAGTATGAAACCTTCGCCAACATCAACGCCACTGATGGTAAGCTCCCCATCGGTACAACTGCAACTGGTACTATTAAAAAAGGAGAAGTGTATACAGCCACAGCTAAAATAAATATACCTAGAGTCATAAATTTAGAATTTCATGTTAAAGAATTACAAAAGTTTCAATGTAAAGACCAAAAATTTAATGGTGAGGAAGTAAATTTAATCATCCTCAAAGATAAACTGGAACGAGAAGATTATGTTATTACCTTTAAAAATAGTTACAAGGAAGATAAATTAGGCACTGTTTCTAAAGAATCAGTAATAGCAGGAATAGAACAGGGATGGCTGGCAGAAAAACCTGGTCAAGGTGGTCAAAAAGTACAATTAGAAATCACAAGTATTGCTACAGGTGAAAATGCCTTCGCTATTGGAAAGACAGCCAATGGTAATTTAGTAAGAATAGATATTAACGACAAGCTTAAAAATAGAAATTTTCAAGGACAAGAAATAACAGCAACAGTTAAAGCTTACGACAAACAGGATGTATATACAGCCAAGATTGGTAATTTATCTCTTGGTATTATCGGTCAACATACGGAAAAAGCATTTGGAAACAGAAGTAGGTACAGTCAAAAGAAAAGTACAGTACAACAATTAGTAGATGCAGGCATAATTAATGAAAGTAAAGTACAAACAACCATTCCTGTTATTCTCACAAGCAATGAAACCACCTGCAAACTAACCATTGACCTTAAATCAGTACAATATCCTGAAACATGGGTTAAGCGCTACCATTTAGTTGACCAACAAAAAAAGGTCAATCCAGTAGAGCAAAAAAATAATCAGTTATTCGATAAAATTACCGAACGTCCTACTATAATATTTCAAAGTGAGGAGGATAAATTAGTAGGATTAGTTGGGTTAGCTGTCGATAGTAAAAAATCTGAGGTGACAAAAGAATTTTTAGAAAGAGTGGGAATAACATACGACCAGGTTGCTAAGTCACAAAGCAGATTGGAAGCTAAAAAGGGCATGACAGGATTCATGCTTGATGAAAGTACAATTACTCCCAAAAGAAAAGAACAGTTTATAGAAAGATTTGGCGGTATCAAAAGTAATGATACTCCGCCACTACCTGCCCCCATTATTCCTGAACAGACCGTATATTTTAGCAACCCTAACCAACAGTATACCCTAGAAAATAACTCGCAAGTCATTAAAGAAAGTATTGGATTAGTAGTACCAGCCCAAGATGCCATTATTGTCAACAGTTGGTTAGAATCTAAAGGCACAAATAATAACTACATTATTGATACAAATAGCAATATAGCTATATTCATAATCGAAAAAGACACAGTTAGTAGTGAATTAGAAGAAGGTCTGAATAGTTTATTAGGAGAAGCTATCAATATTGGTGAAATAGATGGATTTGACCAATATGAACAATTAAGTAATAAGCTTAATCAAAAAGTAGAAAAAGAAGGGAGCCTGTTAGAAATTAACTCTACACTACAGCCAAGCGAATACGAGCAGGCACTTCAATCACTTCCGAATCGTCCTAAAGAAATTGGTAAAGAAGAAATACCTTTACCAATAGTATCAGCAAAGCCAGTTCAAGAAGATAGTACAAACGATAAAGAGTTAAATATACTTCAAAAATCAGTTTCACCAATTAGTAAAACTGTCGTCGAAGTTAACCCACCTACAGAAAAGATTGTTCAAGCAATTGAGTTATCTAAACTAGGCGATTTTGACTCCAGCGACGGGTTAGGCGCTGCACTGTCAAACGCCACGACGCTTGCCAAAGAGCAAGGCAAATTACAGAATGATTATCCAGTATCGGTAGGTAACAACCCCACTGCGCCAGCAGGACAATACGGCACTGAAACGCATACAGCCAAAGCAGAAGGAGTTCCCTACACCTCAGCCGAGCAAGCCTTCAACCACCAGAAACAAATAAACCCATCTTTCTGTGATGAGTACAAGTTAATGGTAACAGTCCTTCAAGCCAAACTTGAACAACACCCACGCCTTGCTGAAACAATTACCAAACGTGGAGGAACCAAATGGCTGGAAAACTGCACCAACATTACCAATAGTCAAGATAAACAATGGGAAGGTAAAGGTAAAGAATCAGCATTTATCCGAGCGTTATCAGAGGCATATACCAATGTAGTAGAAAAGAATATAGCACCTACCCCAGAAACGTCAACTACAAACAATCCACTTGCCAACCTAGAACCAATAAATCCAGCCGTCGAACACATGAAGAAGGACATTGCTATGGCTGAAGTAGCAACACAGTTTATTGGCAAGTCAGCTGCATCCCCGAAAACACCTTCTAGCACGCGAAATTATGAACAGGCTTGGAGCGAATCTCCTTTGGACAATCATACAGCAGAACCAATACAGCTTACCTCCAACCAAAAATTAGAATCAGAATCACAAGGTAAAAACACAGAGACAAGCTTCACTCCAAAGTTGGGCGCAAAGAATATCTCCCCGCCCACTTCTGTTAAAAATCAAACTGAAAGTTCACAAACTCTAAATACAGACATTCAACAGACATTATTACAAACATCTACAAATCGCCAAACAAAGTCGATAGATAAAACTCTCGATAACATTAAACAAAGTACTATCCAAAGTCTTCAAAATTGGTATAAAGTCGCTCAAAAATTAGGTAGGGCTGAAAAATATATCAATCGAATTCAAGAAGTCACTGAACAGTATATAAATGAAAGCAGTTACAGTCTAGATAATGCATTCCAAGCTATGTCGCGTGACATCAAAGAACTACAGCAAATTGATGAAATGACAACCCTTGCCCAAAGAGTTGTTCAAAATTTTGGAAAAGAAGATGTTAACGGTATAATGAGCGTTAGAACTGAAAATTATAAAAATTATCAAATAGCAACACAAGCACAAGAAAAAAACTATCTTATTAAAGATAAAGATAGTAATATATTACTATATATTCGAGACGGTAAAACCCAAGTCAATAACCTGAACGAAGAAATTGTAAATGACTTTAGGTATATGAATTCACGAATTGAGAATAGGCTTCAGAGTGTCAAAATAGAAATTCTATAAAGGTAAATAAAATGATAAATATGACAGAAGCAATGCATTATGCCAATATTCAAGAAAAAATGACTCAATTAGGCATAACTGATGAAAGTGTTGCTAAAAAAGCACAAGAAATTGGTTCAGTTACCCCAGAGGAACAAAAAAAAGCCGAAGAAGCACTTTGGCAAGAATCAAGAATTGCTCATGAAGAAAAAATGGCACAAGCACAAGTTAGCATTGAAAGTGTAGAAGCAATCAATTTTAGAGACTTTAGCTTTCACCAAAATCAAACTATAACCGCCGATTTAGAAAATCAAAGTTTCAATTCGGATAAAAAAGATGATGATAACAATAGTAAGAGCGAATTAGCAGTAGAAAATAGAGAAGTCATCATCGCCAAAAATTCTGATGTACAGCAAGTAATGATTCCTAAATTATTAGAAATATTAAGTAACGAAGGAAAACAGGGAAATGGGTCGGTAGTTTATCAGGGTGAAAAGTACACAGTCAGTATCAAAATCGAAGAAAGTTCAAATACCCTCTCCCTTGATAGAAATTCAGATTTAGAAAATAGAGAAGCGCTCTTGGCTTCCAAAAATAATGATGAACCTACTTATAGTATCGTAGTCAACAACATTACTCAAGAAGAATTTGAACGGTTTAAGTTACTCGTTAATAACGAACAACATTACCGCAAGAACCAGCAAGCTCAACAACAAGCTAATACAAAATATTCTGATAATGAGCTAGAGTAATTAATCAAAGTATTCCTATCAAGATACCGAAAAAGAATCCACAAGCAATAAAAATATATTTATTCGGTATCTTGTATTTAGGAAAAGTAATTCCAGCCATGCCAATACAATAAGCGAGTCGAAAGTAGTCAGCGTCAGCGAACTGACCGATAAAAAGACTGCTAAGAAAAATCAATGATTGAAGACTAAAACCGCAAAAAAAGAGCCACGATATATCAAATAGATTGGAGAAATTCACAATGCTATCGATAATATAATCGAACCAGATCTTCTTTTTTTGAGGCTTTTCCATTTTAAGAAGCGGCATTATCTACAAGTAAGCGTTTACCCTGAGAATAACATTGAAAATTTGCCTCTAAATTAAAGATTATGACAAATGTTGAACCTTCTCTTACCTGAGAAAACACGCTAACACTGGCTTGGTAACAATCCGCAACATACTTAACTGTACGCAAGCCTAAGCCAGTACGAGCTACATGAGAGCCAGTACCATCAAGAGTAAATGTTCCCTCAGCAGCTAAACTGCCTAATTTCCGTGCTTTAGGAAAGCGCTTTGCACTTAGACTATCCGTTTGGGTACAGCTTTTCCTGTTAAGTGCAGAAGTTCCCGTTAAGTAACGTTCCTCAAGGAAATAGTTTGGCAAAGAAAATGCACTACCGCCAAGTCCTATGCACCCACTTATCCCCAAATTATTATTTAACTGCTCCAACTGCGTTGAGGTGATACCTACGCCAGTATCTTGAACCACCAACCGGAGGAAACCACCTACTTGAGTATCAAGCTTGATAGTGACAGAGCCACTAGCAGAAGTATACTTAAAAGCGTTTACAATCAAGTTGCAAATCATCCGCCAAAGGTGACTGTAATTCGCGTACAAGCACACATTAGCAACTTCAGACTCAATTATAAGGGAGAAATTTATATTCTGCGCGATCGCACTATTAGAGAACTGAGCATGGATAGAATGCAGCAGGCTAGCAATATTGATATATTCGATGTTTCCTCCTGGCTCTTGATTCAACTCACTCTTCAAATCAGTAAGCACACCTAAAGTGGAAGTGATTGTAGAGCACGAGGTATCTAACACCGAATGCAGCTGCTCAAGGCTATCACCATACTTACCTACTCTAGTCAAACTCAAAACAAAGTTAACTGCCCTCAAAGGGTGATAGACATCGTGGAATACCATCTCCAAATACTGAGGAAGCCTCCGGAGATAATCACTTCGCTTGTGCAAGCATAAATTCACACGCTTCATTAGCTCAAACGAAGAAAAAGGATACACCAAAAAATCGTCAAAATCCAGAACGCATGAATCATCTCCTGATTGCACCACCTTAATAACTGGTAAACCTTCCGAACGGATACTAATTGGCTTTAAAGTAACGTCCAGTATCAAGTCAATACCTTTAAGATTGTCAGATATTGCAGACTTAGTAACCACCAAAAAATTTGATTGGTGCAAGCTATCAATAACACTCGCAACAACCTGATTACGCTTTCTGCCAATTACTAGTATCTTATATAGCACAGCAGTTACATTCAAACACTACTGTAACTATCAAAGCACCATACTACCAACATTTACCACAGAAATATTACCAAAGAAAACAAGTCATTGAACTTAATCAAAAGTTTAATATTAAGCCATTTATTGAATTTACTATAAATATAAAAAACATAATTTTATAGCTATTCATTATGTATAAATGTTACGAGCTTGAGGCATCAACTTGAAAGTAATGTTAGAAAGATTATCACGGTGTTATCCAAAAGATTCATAACATGAAGCTTATCAAAACTGTCATAGTAGAAGACCAGAATATATTTAGACTTGGTTTAAAAACTATTCTAGAAGAAAGCAACAAAATTAAGGTATGTGGAGAAACAGGATACGGAAAAGAAGCTCTAAGTGTCATTCAAAATACAGAGCCAGACGTAGTCATTGTGGATATAGGACTACCTGATATCAGTGGAGTACAAGTAGTTGAAGAAATCAGAAAAGTCTACTCAAACAGAATTAAAACCATTGTCACAACAGGAAGTTGTGAGAAAAAGATAGTCAAAGAAATATTTAAAAAAGGGGCAACTTCTTTTTACAACAAAAACAATGTCGAAAGTAAAATTATTGAAGCTGTCATAACCACCTACAAAGGTGAATCTTGGATTGATAGCACAATACACACAATTGTAGCACAAGCAATGTGGGAGCCTAACACTAAAGATACTCCCGGAAACATGATAACAAAACGAGAGTATGAAGTTTTAAAATTACTAGCAAAAGGACTAACCTATGAGGAAATGGCTAACAAACTCTGCCTGGAAATTAGTACTGTACGTTCGCACGCTCACCGAATAATCAGTAAGCTTGATAAACCAGAAAAAGACGAAAAACATAGACCCACTAGAGGAAAAGCTGTATGTGAAGCTCTAAAACTAGGAATACTCTGCCCAGAAGACTTAACCGAAGAAGTCTACAAAGAAGCGAAAGAATTCGTTCCCGATTACAAGAACCGCGAATTTTTCGCTGCTTGACATCCTCCCCATGCCCTACGGTGTGGGGATTCTAAGAAGTTGCCTTCTTAGGCTTTCTGGTTCCACGAACTGACTTACCTGAAGGAATTTCTCCACTCATGCAGAGGTCATTCTCATCCCCAGACGTTTTCGTTCCCGTGGGTTATCCATCCAGTACCAAATGCACGCATTCCGAATAAATCTGGCTGTACAAATTATTTCGTCCAGGATTGCATATTGCGATTTTGTTCCTTCTAACTTCGCCTCTAATACCAGCATAAATAACCTCACCTCCTTTGTTTTCTTACTCTGTTTATTATGATGTAAACTTCACATTTAATGTTCCTGATTCCGGAAAAATAGCAAAGACATTTAGATGGGGATTTTAATCCCCTACGGGTTTCATCCTCCGTCTATGAACGGAGGGACTTTCACCCTTCGACCCTTGGTAATCAGCTATTTCTTAGTCCAGGGTAAGCGCATCTCAAACCCTATTGACACGGTAGTTTTGGGGTTCACCCAAAACACAAATTAAGTTCAAAATTATCGCACTGAGTTCAGAAGGGTTGACATTTGCACCTTTCTGTGAGTCAAAAACATAAAAAGCTATTTGACTCATGTTTTTTCAATCATTTACGACAATTCGTCCTATTTTGAATGAAAAATCTCTATTCAGATAGAGTTTTAAGCTTTCTGTCTGTATCGAGAACAACAAAATTAGATGCGCTTACCCTGTTTCTTAGTCTTAGCGTTAATTATACAGCCGCCAGGGTTCTTACCCTGACGACAGGTTTGAATAATGCCAGCATTATCGGTATAAATCTGTCGGGCATCACGTCCCTCTTTTGATTTAGCCCATTCTAAAAGTTTAGTGTCTTCAGGTTTAAAATTTGTCACAGCAGAAGATTTAGCAGCAGATTGGGACGCAATAGCCATACTAAAAGTAAAAGCCCCTATAGCTGCACCTAACGCCAGGACGCAGCCAAAGACAAAACTAATAGTCGCTAAATTAAAGTTATTGACATCAGACAAACCTAACCTAACAAGAAGACCTTTCTCACTTTTGAGAGGAGTAGATTTTTTAGTATTCCTTACCAACTCTTCAGCGGCTTTAGCTATTGCAGCCTGCTGCTGAATAATCGCCACTTCAGCCGCATGACTTAATTTGTTATCAACCTTGAGCGTCCAGCCACCTATCACAGTATCAAGCTTAGCAGGTAGCTGCATAATCGCATATTGAGTGGTACCAATCTGTGCCCATAATTTAAACAAAGGGTCAGATGGCTTCATACCCGACTTAGCCATCAACTCTTCTATATACTCTTTCTCTTTCTCTAATTGCTCTTTACTAGGATTATCATCTGTGGAAATATTTTTAGTATCAGTCATAAAATTGCCAA
>JAHHHH010000025.1 GCA_019359415.1 Iphinoe sp. HA4291-MV1
CTTCTCGCTCAAAGCTTGTTAGAGAGACAATGTATTTCTTTTTCGCCATGACACAATTGCGTATTCGGGGATTACTCAAATTATTAACCGAGTCACCCCTCAATTCAAGGCTGACAGACTACTAGTTCAACTCAGGATTTATAAGTTTATCTATCTCGAAAATTTCATCATCAGTCAAAATCAGCCCAAAGTGCGAGCATCGTTTGTATAAGTTGGGCTGTTTTTGCATTTATAGTGGTTTTCAATTGAGTGCAATACATCAAAGAGTTAAGGAACCGCAGCTTATAGCAGATGCACGTAGATGAAAATGTACTTCATCCGAATGAGAACCGCTATATTAAGTTCAAATAGCCCTGCATTCCTTGAAATACTATGACCATAACCACCGCTAAACGCTTTACAATAGCTGAATTTGACCGTTTAGCAGAACTTGGTTTCTTTAGTGAAGATGACCGAGTTGAGCTAATTAACGGAGAAATTATCTCAATGGTATCGAAAGGGAAACCGCATGCTGTTTGCGAAACCCGCTTAGCACGAGAGTTATATAAGCTTGTGGGGGAACGTGCAACCCTGCGAGGACAACAACCGATTATTATTCCTGAGTACAGCCAACCTGAACCAGATTTTGTCATTGCACAAAATCGAGACGATGATTATCTCAGTGCTCATCCCAGTCCAGCTGATATATTACTATTAATTGAGATTGCTGATTCCTCTTTGAAATATGACCAAGAGGTGAAATTACCGATTTATGCTGAAGCGAGTGTTTCTCATTATTGGATATTTAATTTAGTAGATAATTTCCTAGAATGCTACAGTGAATTTTATCAAGATTTGCAAGGGAAATTTGGGTATCGGAGAAAGTTAATTTTTCTGTCCAATGAATCAGTTAAGATACCGTTTTTTCCTGATTTGTCGTTAGATTTATCAAAGGTTTTTCCTCGGCAATTTGCCTGAGACTAGACTTACTAAAATACCCAAAATTTTATCTACAGGGGGAACAGGATACTCAGTCAAGTCAATAGTGACGTTTTGCGCTTCTAATTTGAGGAATCTCCAAAGACTGCCAGTTGTGACTGCACCGTAGATACTATTGATAGGATGGTCTTGTTGTTGATTGAAGCGTTGAGCTGCAACCATTTCAGCAATGCATTGTCCAAGTCCAGCATTTAAGTCATCTTTTTTTGCCTCTACAATAACTGCAACGGGTGCCTCAATCAGGATTTGTTCAGGAGAACGACTGATGACAAAATCACAAACTCCATTGAGTCCTAACGATTGATCAACGGTAAAATCAATCCCAGAGAATAAGCTAATTTCTCGCTGCAATATTTCTCTCACCTCAATCAAAATAGGGCAAATAATCATTTCTGACCTTGCCTTCTCCGTACCAAGAGCGATCGCCAATGGTAAACTTTTTTCTAAAAACTGAGTTAGATAAGCGCTGGGATTGATAGGTTGGTATTCATAGAGAAATGTTCCTTGCATTAGAGTGAGTTTGAAATCCTGCGAGACTTTTCTGAGGCTAAAATCGCTGTAAGCCATAAACTGTGACACCTTTCATTTGCATACAGTTAGAGACTAGACTGATTGCTAACACTAGTTTTCTTAATGCGTGAATTTTGAATTGTTAACACCCTCCCTTCAAAATCAAATCCTTCATCGCCAGTTGTAAATCCTTCGTCAAATCAGCAACCGCTTGCCTTGCACTTTGACGACTCGCCTTATAAGCTGGGTAGCGTTCAGAAACAGATATTGGCTCACCTATCGTTATTTTTACTTGTTGCTTGCCAAGTGTCGGATACTGGGAAGGATTACCACCCCTAATTCGAGCGACCGTATTCCATATCAGTAACGTTGTCTCAGCAAAACGCTCTGCCGTAGGTTTTTCTCGTACGTATTTACCAGTGACAGCAACAAAATTTTCTACCAGCCTCATGTGCCACATACGTAAATTTGCTTCTTCAGCAATGCGATCGCCTAAAGCACGTTCTAAAGGCGACAGTGATTTCACATCTTTAAACTCTTCGCGAAAAATGTAATTCCAGCCAGCCTGTTCTACCCGACGACAGCGGTCATTAAAATTACCCTTGGGTTGCAAGTCAAAATACTGTTCTGCAACTTGTAACACAACATTTAACAAAGCATTGAGACGAGATGCCAAGAGTTCATTCACATCTTTCGCTTCCTCTTGCACAGGCAGTTTTTGATGATAGAACCGCGTGTAAAACTTTTCCATCAAAGACAGTAAATGTTCGCCTAAACGAAACAAGCGTGGGTAAAGGGAGTCGAAAGTACTGTTTTCTGAGTGGCTTTCTCTGTTTATAGTTAAACCGCTAGCAGCTTCTAATTCACTCAAAAGGTTGGCAATCGCATCCCAAGAAGGAGCAACATAACTATATTTAATTCCAACTGGTACAATAAAAACCTGCTCATGCCGATTGTCTTTGTGCAAATCTTCAGCACACCAGAAGCCGAATTGAGCAATACCGGGTTCTAATGGGTTAACAATTTCTGAAAGACCATTCGTCGCTCCTTCTGGTGCAGCTGCCATCGGGAACTGACCATTGGCAAACAAATCACGCGCTGATCGCAACCCCGTCCAATCTGCCTTACCTCGCGCTATAGGCGTACCACCCAAGCGTGAAGCAACCCAGCCAATGTAGGAACCAGCCCATAGAGGAATTCCACGGTCGTAGATAAAATGAGCATGAATCGGAGGCTGTAGCACTATACTCTTATGTCGTGCTAGTTTTGGCAAAATATGGGAAAGCAGGTAGACCAAACAAAGTGGGTCTTCTGCCTTAGGATGGCGAAATGCGATTAAAAAACGGATTTTACCATCCTGAAACCGGCGATAGAGATCCAGCAAAACTTCTGTGTTGTCTGCTTCAATATGACTAATTGCCGTTTTCCAGTGTATTAAGCTGGGTAAGAACAACTGGCAGACTCTTAGAAAAAAAGGGTTTAGCGCCGGAGGAATAAATTCTAGGGGTGGCTGTGCTTGATAAACGACATCAGGCAAAGTGGTTTTCTCCTGAAGCTGCGAGCGTTTATATCAGTGAACAGTGAACAGTGATAATTGATAACTGATAACTGGTAACTGGTAACTGGTAACTGATAACTGGTAACTGTTAAATAAAGATTATCAAATTTGGAAAGGGGACAAACGATGCGACTGTCACAAATGTTATTTGTCACACTCAGGGATGATCCAGCAGATGCTGAAATTCCTAGCCATAAACTTTTACTCCGTGCAGGCTACATTCGTCGCATCGGTAGCGGTGTCTATGCTTATCTTCCGCTAATGTGGCGGGTACTGCAAAAAGTTTCCCAAATTGTCCGCGAAGAAATGAACGCCGCTGGTGGACAAGAATGTCTCTTACCCCAACTCCAACCTGCTGATTTATGGAAAGAGTCTGGACGCTGGGACACCTACACTAAAGCTGAGGGTATCATGTTTGCTCTCAAAGACCGCCGCGACCAAGAACAGGCCTTAGGACCCACTCACGAAGAAGTTATTACGACAATTGCTCGTGATATGATTCGTTCCTACCGTCAATTACCACAGCTGCTCTACCAAATTCAAACTAAGTTCCGCGATGAAATTCGTCCCCGTTTTGGTTTAATGCGCGGACGAGAATTCATCATGAAAGATGCTTACTCCTTCAACACAGATGAAGAAAGTCTGGAAAAAACATATCAGGATATGCATATCGCTTATAGTAATATACTGCGACGGTCTGGTTTGGCTTTTCGTGCCGTGCAAGCCGACTCTGGAGCGATAGGTGGTTCTGCTTCTCAAGAATTTATGGTTCTAGCAGAAGCTGGCGAAGATGAAGTCCTCTACACTGAAGATGGGCAGTACGCAGCTAACGTGGAAAAGGCGGTTTCTTTACCACTTGATGCCCAAGCCTCTGCATTTACCAGTTATGAAAAACGTGAAACACCAGGGACGGAGACAATTGAGAAAGTTTGTGAATTTTTGAAATGTTCCCCCACCCAAGTTGTGAAAAATGTTCTTTACCAAACAATCTTTGATAATGGTACATCAGTTTTGGTACTGGTGAGTATCCGAGGCGACCAGGAAGTGAATGATGTCAAATTACAAAATGAATTGACAAAGTTAGCTCCCAAGTACGATGCTAAGACGGTGATTCAACTTGCAGTACCAGATACAGAAGCTCAAGGAAAATGGGCAAATAAGCCTTTGCCCTTGGGTTATATTGCTCCTGATGTTGCGGATGATTATATTAAGTCGCTCAAGGATATTGCCCCTCACTTTTTACGTTTGGTCGATAAAACAGCAGTTGATTTAAAGAATTTTGTCACTGGTGCAAATGAATCTGGTTACCACGTCGTTGGAGCAAATTGGAATGAGCAATTTAAATTACCAGAGTTAGCCGTAGATGTGCGTAAGGCAAGACCAGGCGATCGCGCTATCCATAATTCCACACAAACCCTACAAAGTGCTCGTGGAATCGAGGTCGGTCACATTTTCCAATTAGGTACCAAGTATTCTATAACAATGGGTGCAAATTATACCAACGAACAAGGTGAAGAGAAACCTCTACTGATGGGTTGCTTTGGTGTGGGTGTCTCACGCTTAGCTCAAGCGGCTGTAGAGCAATCTTACGACCAAGATGGAATTGTATGGCCTGTCGCGATCGCACCTTATCACGCGATTGTTACGATTCCTAACATCAACGATGCCCAACAAGTGGAAATCGCCGAAAAACTTTACGCACAACTCAATCAAGCTGGAGTTGAAACCTTACTTGATGACCGTAATGAACGGGCGGGAGTAAAATTCAAAGATGCTGATTTGGTTGGCATTCCTTACAGAATTGTCACAGGGAGAGCAATTGCCAATGGTAAAGTCGAAGTTGTTGAACGAAAAAGTCGCAACTCACAAGAAATTGCGATCGCTGAAGTTGTATCTATACTAAAGCAATGGATTCAATCAGTGAACAGTGAACAGTGAAGGAGTCAGGAGTCAGGAGTCAGAAGTCAGGAGTCAGAAGTCAGGAGTCAGAAGTCAGAAAACTAAATTCTTTATTTCTTCCTTGGTGAATACTGAATACTGTATTCTGACTTCTTCTTCAAGTTGATAACTGATAACTGATAACTGAATACCCTAATCACACATGAAAACATGGAATTCTTCACACTCCTTGTATCTGGTTTGTTAGGGTTAGTCACTCCGGTAGGACTGGTGGTTGATCGGACTGCTGAAAGTGCTATCCGTTCCCAATTGGCTCAGGTTGAACAATTGCAAGTGCGAGTTGACAATTCCCCCACTCATCAATTGCTACAAGGTAAGGTGGAAAGAGTGCGTGTTGCAGGACGTTCTTTGCAACTCAAGTGGCAAGAGATTCGCATTGCAGCTTTAGAATTAGAAACAGATGCAATTGAATTAGAACCACGCAGTCTTGGAAAAAAACGACCTCAATTCAAACGACCTTTACAGGCTGGTATCCGTTTGGTGTTAACTCAACAGGATATCAATAAACTCATACAATCACCTCAATTCGTAGCAAGGTTACAAAAGCTAAAAATTAACATAGGCGATTTTTCAAATACAAAGCATAACTCTGTACATAATTTTGCCAATCCAAATGTAAAATTTTTAGCAAATAACCGTTTCAGTTTCCAAGTAGAATTACACGAGAAAGGTCTGGATAAACCCTTGTTAATTAGGGTGGAATCAGGATTAAGTATCGTTGGTGGGAGGAATATCCAGTTAGTTAACCCAATTGTGACAGCCAATGGTGAAGAGGTTCCATCTCAATTTGTCAACACAATTGTGAACAATCTCAACAAACGATTAGATTTAAGAAATCTAGAAGGTGACGGTCTACAAGTGCGAATTCTAAAATTGAATACAAGACTAGAAGAATTAGAGATTGCCGCATTTTTACGAGTAGAGCCATCTTCTAGGTTTTTGGAAACCCCCAGTTCATGAGTATCGTCGTTAACCAGACTTCTCCTCATACAAATACTATTTCACCCTAAAGGAAGGTCTTCAACATGAAAGAACAGCAAGGATCTAACCGTATTTCTCCAGGTATTATTGCAGCTGTTTCCGCAGCGGTTATTGCAGTGACTGGTAGTATTGCTTTTTTTTCCTGGAAATCTGCTGATAACAATCCTCCTGCACCAATTCGTGCTCCCGGAGCAATTCAACCTCCGCAACCAGAAAAGCCGTCTAGTCTTGAGCGAAATGCTGAAGTTTTTTGGCTGCAAGACACTGGTACTGGGTTTAAATTAGTTCCCCAAACAGTTCAAGTGAAAGCTCTTGGAAATTCGCCTAACCAAGTTTTAGAAGAAACTTTCCAACAGTTATTAGCTGGACCGACAGAAGGAACGGAATCTACTACAATTCCAAAAGGAACAAAGCTGTTGGGAGTCAAGGTGCAAAATGATGGTGTTCACGTCAATTTATCAAAAGAATTTGAGAGTGGAGGTGGAAGTTCCTCTATGATGGGTCGCGTGGGGCAAGTTGTCTACACCGCTACTGCTTTAGATAAGAATGCTAAAGTGTACATTGAGGTAGATGGAAAACCCTTAGAAGTTTTAGGCGGCGAAGGTCTAGAGTTGGAACAGCCACTAACACGTGAAAGCTTTGATAAAAATTATTCACTTTAGTTGAGAGTTATTACAATACGTTTCGGATAAATACTTGGACAGAAACCCGGTTTCTTCAAGAAACCGGGTTTCTCTGAGCAACAATTACGTTAACCGAACCGTATTGGTTTAAAACACCCAACTTGAGTGAGTTGGTTTGGCTTACCAGTTCTAAAATGCCATGAGAAGACATGTATACGGATAGTGTGATCAAAAAAATTACAAATAGGATCTTCACAGTGCGATCGCTCAGCTTAGGTAACAAACGCGTCCCTACCTGAGCGCCAATAATTCCGCCCATTCCCAAACATAGCCCCGGAATCCACAGCACGTTACGGTTATAAGCATGTTGGGCTAAACCAGAAGCAGCAATTGCACTGATCGCTCCCAAACTTGTCCGCACTGCTGTTTTAATCGATTCGCCCAAAAACAACATTTGCAACGGCACCTTCACTACGCCACCGCCAATACCAAACAGTCCAGATAAGACACCAGCTAGCAATCCAATTCCAACGAGCGGAACGAAGCGATTAGAGGGTGTGGAGGAATCACTGAGTTCTGAGGGGTAAGTTTCGGGTTCTAGGGTTTGAGCTTCAAGTTCTGACTCCTTGTGTTGGAGTTGTTGGCGCAAGTTCATTAGGTAGATTGTTATCAGGAGGAAAACGGCGAAGCTCAGAGAAAGCCATGCGTCAGGTGTGTGATCGCCAATCCATGCTCCCGCTTGTGCCGTTATGACTCCAAACAACGCCAAAATTAACGACGCTTTCCAGTTCAAATCGCCCACACTGAGATTCCGCGCACTCCCCGAAACTGTGCTGAAAAACACTCCTACCAAACTTGTTGCGGTTGCTTGCACTACGGAGACTCCAAATACTGTCAATGCAGGCACCATCAACAGTCCACCACCGATACCCATTAACCCCGATAATACTCCAGCAAATATTCCGATTACAAACAACAAGCCCCATCCTGTAGGTATTTCCAACAACATTTACTTTGACCCTATCAAGAAGTCCTTTCTACCTTTTACCGAAAAATTGGGTTTAGAGCAAGGTCCTAGAAGGACGGCTTTAGCCAAAACGTGTTAGAATTGAGACGCCGTGGTGAAACTCCTCTAACCGAAGTGAAACAGTTAAGATACACTTTGAGTTAGGAATTTTAGGGGCAACGAGCAGCGAGAACTCGATAAACAGCTAAGACTTTCAAACGATTGTCGAAAATTGAAAAGCTTTTGGAGTAATCCGCGTACCGTGGGGCACACGGGAACGTACCTTGAAATGGGTAAACGCTTGGGGAGTTGTCCGAAAGTGGAACATAGTGTAAAAAACTGTGTTTCGGATAAGTATGAACCATAAGACCTATAAGAAGGGAAACCAGAAAAAGGCAAGTTCAGCCCAAGAATCTCCGCACTTGCAGGGCGGAGAGTGTCAAATTACTTGCTATTTAAAATGCGAAAGTTACGGGCTTGCTGTTCTAACCTGGAGGCGAGTCGATCGCAAACCCGATTGCACAAATCAAAAATCATCTCATCTTCCACACGGTAATAGGCACAAGTCCCTTCACTGCGACGGCTGAGGATTCCTGCTTGCCACATTACCTTCAAATGTTTTGACACATTAGCCTGAGAAGTCTGTGTTGCCTCTACCAGTTCTTGCACACATTTTTCTTCTTCTCGCAGTAAATGCAACAGCCGTAGGCGCATGGGTTCACTCAAGAGGCTGAAGTATTCAGCTACTTGTTGCACAACTTCTGGCGGTACAGGCAACGCTTGTTTCATCAGGGTAGATCCGTAAGGACTCACGAAAAATTTAATAACGAGACATAGATATATAGATTAATACTTAATCAGGGTTAATTCGCATCAAAGGTTGACCATATTCTACTGGTTCACCGTTCTGTACGAGAATTTCTATCACTTGTCCGGAGACTTCCGAATCGATTTCATTCATCACTTTCATGGCTTCTATAATACATACTGTTTGACCGCTCTTGACGCGATCGCTGACTTCCACAAATGGTGGATCGCCTGGACTAGACGCACGATAAAACGTTCCTACTATCGGGGAAAGGATTTCAACGAATTTTTGTTCTATAACTGACGCAACAGTCGGTGATGACTGTACACCGCGATTTGGCGAGATTTCCATTACTGAAGGAGACGACACCACTAAGGAGATAGGCGGTGTGACTGGTGTGTTAGGTTCACTTAGTGTACCTAACGCCGCTTGAGATGCTGACAACATTTGAGGAGTGCTTACAGCCTTACGAACTGTCAGCTCAAAATCGTCACTTTTAAGCGTGACTTCTGTAATGTCAGTTTGCGCGATAGTTAACAACAGTTGGCGGATTTCATTAAAGTCCAATGGCACAGTTTTCCTTACCTCATATAATTGGATGGTAAATAGACTTTATCTTTTAAAGTGAATTTGATAATAGGGCAGGGATGTAAATCCCTGTTAGGGATGAGAATCGGGATTTGCATCTAGAGATGAAAATAAATTTACTCCCTGCCTAGGTATGAATCGTTACGGGTGTCTATACGGATGCGTTCTCCTTGGGAAATAAACAAAGGAACCATCACCATTGCTCCTGTTTCCACAGTTGCGGGTTTGGTACCGCCAGTTGCAGTATCACCTTTAACACCTGGATCTGTTTGCACAACTTCCAATACTACGGAGTTAGGTAGTTCTACTTCCAGGACTTGTTCGTCCCAGCGAACAACGTTGACCTCCATACCTTCTTTGAGGTATTTTACGCGATCGCCAATCTGTGACGCGCTCAATCTGCCTTCTTCGTATGTTTCCATATCCATAAAGACGTATTCTTCACCATCTTTATAGGTATGCTGCATTGTGCTTTTTTCCAAGGTGGCTTGCGGAACTGTTTCACCAGCGCGGAACGTTCTTTCTACCACGCTCCCACTCTGGACATTTTTGAGTTTCGTCCGCACAAAAGCAGAACCTTTTCCTGGCTTAACGTGGAGGAATTCCACGACTCGCCATACAGACCCATCTAATACTATCGAAACACCAGGTCGAAAGTCGTTGCTGGAGATCATGAAGCTTTTAAAATTTTGGAAGACAATCGGGATTTATTTTAACCCCCAATAGGATTAATTAGTCATTTGTTTGGTGATTAGTGATTAGTACTTAGTCTGTGGGGCAATGGGCAATGGGTAATGGGTAGTGTCTCCTTGTCCTCCTTGTCCCTTGTTTTTTTGACTTTTGACTTTTGAATTGCTTTGTCCCCTGCGACCAATGGAGTTCAGATAAGCGTTGAGTTTGGGGAAGCGCTTGGCTTACAGTTCTTGAGCACCGCAAGGGAAGAAGAATAATTTTTGACTAATGCCCAATGCCCAATTCCCAATTCCCAATGCCCAATTCCCATATCTCAAGCCAGGGGATTCAAACAAGGAATATTTTTCTTTAGCTGATGCGGCTGAAAAAGATAGCAGCAATGACAATGAACCCTAAGAGCACTAAAGGTACCCAGAGATTGGGGACATCAGACAGACTCATAAAATAAAAAATCAAAAATTGTTTTATTTCCCTGTCTAAATTCTCCATCATTAGTGCGGCTAACCAAACAACTCTTCCCAAATGTGTCGATATTTTATTCTGAGTTCTAAATTCTGACTCGGTGAGTTCTCTTGTTCTTTCTTCGGTAAAATTTGGGAATAGCGTTCTTGACAACTTAAAAATGGCTAACATCGTCAAGCAACCATGCGATGAAGCGGTCATTCATTCGGCACCATGCACTGACCCTTGCTCTAGAAATGTCGGACGGTGGGTGCTAGCGGCAACAATCCTCGGCTCAAGCATGGCAATGATTGATGGCACTGTTGTCAATGTGACACTTCCGGTATTGCAATCAGAATTGAATGCAACCACCACCGATGTGCAGTGGATTGTTGAGTCTTATGCATTGTTTCTTGCTGCTTTAATTTTAGTTGGTGGGTCATTAGGCGATCGCTTTGGACGGAGGCGCATCTTTGCCTGCGGTGTTGCTCTGTTTGCCTTAGCTTCGGTGTGGTGCGGTCTATCGCCAAATGTGAACCAGCTTATTATAGCGAGAGCAGTTCAAGGAATTGGCGGAGCGTTGCTTGTACCAGGGAGTTTAGCAATCATTAGCGCCTCGTTTAACGAAGAACAGCGCGGACAAGCCATTGGGACTTGGTCAGGTTTCACAGCCATCACCTCAGCACTCGGTCCGGTTCTGGGTGGTTGGTTAGTTGAAAATGTCTCTTGGCGCTGGATATTTTTCCTCAATGTGCCCCTAGCGCTTATCGTACTGGGTATTTTGTTTTCGTGCGTGCCAGAAAGCTACAATGAAGAGTCTGCAAGACTTGACTGGTGGGGAGCAGCTTTGGCAACTCTCGGCTTAGGGGTAATTGTCTACGGACTCATCGAATCGTCTCATTTAGGATTTTTCCATCCTTTGGTTCTAGGTTGCTTAGCGGTTGGCACACTTATCTTGAGTATATTTATTTTTGTCGAGGCTAATACCCATGCCCCAATGATGCCATTGTCCTTATTTCAATCGCGCACCTTTAGTGGTGCAAATTTGCTCACACTGCTGCTTTATTCAGCTTTGGGCGGGGTCTTTTTCTTTGTCCCGTTCAATCTCATTCAAGTGCAGGGTTATTCGGCTACAGCCGCTGGTGCGGTGTTCTTACCGTTTATTTTAATCATGTTCCTCCTTTCACGTTGGTCTGGAGGGCTGGTCAGTCGTTACGGCGCAAAACTGCCCTTGACAATTGGTCCAATAATTGCTGCCCTTGGGTTTGCCGCCTTTGCTGTGCCAGGAATTGGCGGTAGTTACTGGACAACATTTTTCCCTGCCATAGTCGTTTTAGGTTTAGGTATGGCAATCAGCGTTGCCCCCTTGACAACAACGGTCATGAGTGCTGTGAAGCAGCGCCAAGCTGGTATTGCTTCGGGAATTAACAATGCTGTTGCTCGTACTGCTGGGTTGATAGCGATCGCTGTTTTCAATATCTTTGTTGTCTACACATTTAATCGCAGCCTCAATCAGCGTTTAGCTGCGCTAAACATACCGTTTGAAGTTCAGAAACTTTTGGATGAACAACGTATCAAGCTAGCGGGTGCAGAAGTTCCTGCTGGTGTGAGTGCTGAGGTGAGTGCAAAATTAAAAAGTGCGATCGCTCTTGCTTTTGTGGATAGCTTTCGCTTGATAATGTTTATTGCTGTTGGGTTGGCGTTGGCGAGTGCGATCGTTGCTTTTGTGATGATTGGGAGAAGGAAAAGGCAGATACAGCAACAGATTAGCTACGATGGCACTGACCTTTAAAAATTCCTCAACCTTTTTTCTATACTGGAAGTGTAAAAAGGAAATCAGCTTTGCTCTGCATAGAAGAATTAGCGTAAGCGATCGCTTAGGAACTAGCAAATATGATGATAGCCACAGTATTATTGGTAACAATTCTAGCCTTGACACCTACTAGTGTTTTGGCACAGCAAGAAAAGCAATCAACTTATGATTTTACAGTAACAACCGGGCAAAAACTAGATTCTGAAAAATTATTACGGATACGTCTTAAACAGCAAATTCAGAAATTTAATACAAACGTTGAGCAGGCGCTTAGAGAAACACAAGAACTTAAGCAGTTTAGCACACCATACTTAGTCGAATTCCAAAGGAGAAATGAAGATATACAACACCGCCCAGATGTTCCACGTCTGAGGGATAGTAGAGGTGTTTTTTAACATTTTATTGAAACATTTTTCGTCTTATTCATGCAATATCACCTCTGAAAAATTATTCTTCACCCAAATCTTGAAAGCTCTTATTGCTTGACTTCTACCTACACTTAAGCACTGCTTCACATATTCATTAACGAGTTCAATAATTGGGATATTGGGAAAGTTAGGACTGAAATTAGCTTCCACATATTTTCCCTGCTGTAGCAAGTTAATTTGCAATCCCCGTTGCGTGTATAATGAATGTTTAGCTTACTATTCTTATCAGCTCACACCTTGTAGAATTGATTGCAATTTCAACAACCGCTCTCCCGCCTTTGCCAAAGTCTCTGGTTTCTTACTAAAACAAAATCTGATAAATTTCTTACCCGCCTCTGACTGCGAGAAAAAACTAGAACCGGGAACCACCGCCACACCAATTTCTTTAATTAAATATTCAGTGAATTCCACATCATTTTTGTAACCAAAACGCGAGATATCAGCAAACACGTAGTAAGCTCCTTTAGGAACAAAATACGGAATTCCCACTGTATCCAAAATCCGCAGAATATTGTCTCGCTTGTGGTGGTAAAGCTTTGCCAGTTCTTCATAGTAGCTAATAGGAAGTTGCATCGCCGCGACTCCAGCTCTTTGCAAGGGTGCGGGTGCGCCAACGGTGAGAAAATCATGAACCTTGCGAATTGCTCCTGTTAATTCTGAATTTGCTAAGATGTAGCCAACTCGCCAACCAGTTACACTGTAGGTTTTGGAAAGACCATTGATAGTGACAGTTCTCTCAGACATTCCTGGCAGAGTCGCCATTGCAATATGCTGCGTTTTGTCATAAAGAATGTGTTCGTAGATTTCATCTGTGAATGCCAACACATCCCACTTCTGACAAAGTTCAGCAATTAGAGTTAGTTCTTCACGAGTAAAGACTTTCCCTGTTGGGTTATGGGGCGTGTTGATGATAATGGCTTTTGTGCGTTCATTAAATGCCTGACGCAGTTCTGCCTCATCAAATGTCCACTCAGGTGGATGCAGCGATACATAACGAGGAGTTGCACTAGCTAAAACTGCGTCGGGACCGTAGTTTTCGTAATATGGCTCAAACACTATCACTTCATCACCCGGATTTAAAGTTGCCAGCATGACAGCAGCCATTGCTTCTGTCGAACCACAGGTGACAGTAATTTGTTGTTCAGGGTCAATATTCAAGCCTAAATACCAATGGACTTTTTGTGTGATTGCGTGACGGAAAGCTTTATCTCCCCATGTGATAGCGTACTGATTAATGTCTTCCTCAATTGCCTCACAAGCTGCTCGTTTTAACTCGGGCGGACAAGGAAAATCAGGAAATCCCTGCGCCAGATTCACAGCACCATATTGTAATGCGACTCTGGTCATTTCTCGAATGACTGACTCTGTAAACTGGTTTGCCTTATGTGAAATTTTCTGCTTTCCTGTCGGAATCAAATTTATATCTTCCATTGATAATAAGCTACTACTATAATTCGATAGATTTAACGTAAATTTTACCAATAACTACGAAATATATGTATCTGTCGCATTCTTTTTTCAAATTGGTATAAATAATCAATAGTCCCGAAATCTCAGGGCTGCAAAAGGATCGTGTTGTGCAACCTCAGTATTAAGGCGCTTTTTTAACTTCTGTTTGCTCAAAGACATCTTTCAATAGAGCCAAGCCTTCTTCAATATGTGCTACTTGTTCTGGTGTCAGACACTCTAGAATTTCAACAATATGAGCGCGAGTTTTTTCTTGAGATTGCTCTAGCTGCTGCTTGCCTTCTTTTGTTAAATTAAGAATGACTCGTCGCCGTTCTTGAGGGTTATCAGTGCGTTCCACTAAATTGCGTTGTACTAGCCGTTCTATTGTTGTTGATGCGGTGGCACAGGTAACACCCAAATGATCTGCAACCTCAGATATTGAAGCACCAGGATTACGGTTGAGGAATGCCAGCGATCGCAACTGAGGTATGGACAAAGAGTCGGCACTGTGGGTACGCATGTCTGCTCGAATAAACCGCATCAATAGTGGGATTGTTTCCATCAGTTTAGCGGCACATTCTTGAGAGGGTTTATCGAGCTTCATGGGACTGTTATTCTCCTGATTACATTACCACCCGTGGGTAAAGTCGTCCACAGATGATAGTTAAGCCTATCAATGTTAGCAAGAGAATTCCACAATCCAAACCAAACCCGTAGAAGCTAGAACCATTTGTTAACATCGTACCGCGTAAGGCATCTACCTGATATGTTAAGGGATTAACTAGGGAAACAAATTGCAACCACTTTGGCATGAGTGATACGGGATAGATGGCATTACTGGCAAAAAACAATGGCATTGTTAACAATTGTCCAATTCCCGCAAACCTTTCTCGGTTTTTCACCAAGCAGCCAATAATTAATGAAAAAGTGCAAAAGCAACCTGCTCCTAAAAGGACAATTAGCACTACTTTCAGGAAAGCTAACAGATTGAGATTCAGTTGCACACCTAATAACAAAGCAAATCCGTAAATTGGAATAACTTGTGATAGACAACGCACCCCAGAAGCCAAAGCTTTGCCCAAAACGAAGGCATCACGGGGTATGGGGCTAGCGATTAATTTATGTACAATTCCTAAATCTCGCTCCCAAATCAGCGTCATACCACCAGTGAGAATTGCCACAAACAGGACGCTCTGAGCAAGAATACCAGGAGTCATAAACTCCAAATAGGATAAGCTCCCTGTAGGAATCGCCCTCGTGCGGGTAAAGACTTGTCCAAAGATGAGGAGCCATAATACAGGCTGTACACCTCTTATCAGTAAATCGCTGGGATCGTGGCGGAGTTTACGCACTTCTAGTTCAGCGATAACAAGGGTTTTGCTGACTAGTTCAGCGATAGCGTTCGCGTAAGCGTCCGCTCTGCGGAAGCGCTGCTGCCTTCGGCAGATCGCACTGAGAAAATTGCCTCGACGAGTAGTAGTAGTAGTAGTAGTAGTAGGTCGCAGTTCAACCCAACCGTTGGGCCTTACGTCTGGTTCTTGCCGTGTCATGATAACTCACTCCCGATGCTAATTCATGTCCTGTATAGTGAATAAAGATATCCCTATGATCATTACCGAAACGTTCACGAACGTTGACCAATCTGTTCTTCCCGTTAGTTTCGTCACAACTAGGATGCACTTCCTTTGGCAAAATACTTAGAGTTCCTAATTATTAGCTTCTCATGTATTTCTGAGAAGTCAAGAGCTTGTCTTTTAACACATTGGACATTTGTGACAGGTTAAGACAGCACTACTTTTGTCAATTAGTAATTATCCTGAATATTGAGGAAAATGTAAGGTATAAAATTTAGTTTTATACTGACTTTTTTGGGCAAGAATGAATGATGCGTCTAAATACTAAGCGATTGCCCAAAGGGCACTGCGCTCTGCGCAATCGCTAACCCAAAAATCATGTTTTCGACCACAGTTTTCTGGATATTTTTCAGTCCTATTACATATTGACAAATGCACCATAACCTTAACCTGTCACGAATGCACATTGGAGGACATTCGAGACCTAATTGAGGTGATGGTGGGTCTCTCTTGATACAGGCTTTGATATCGTTAACTATGCATCACTACCCAAATTTCTTGGTTTCAGGCTTTAATGCAAAAAAACCTACACTTATGCCACAAAGGGGAAAGAGTAATTCTTCACTTACTCCCCCACTTTGAGTACTTTCAATCACCTTGGGAGTGGCTGCGCCCGACTTTGCAGGTACTTAAGCAGTGGTTCCGCACCTTCAGGTCGGCTCAGGTCATCAAATGAGACAGTGTGTACACTGGAGGGGTTGCCGTAAGTATCGCCCTCACTCGTTTCAACAGTGATGTTGTAGTTGAACAAATCGCGAGCGTGCGGCGCATGCTGACTTTCAGCTTGCAGAATGCCGCTTTGTTCCACCAATGACTGTAACTTGGCGGCTTCGTCGCCGGGGAGCGAGTCTGTATCCAGTTCGCAACCCCTTCTCAAACCAGCATATCCTCCTGACTGAGAGAACTTAACTTTCATGGTTGGGTGAACCTCAATAATTGGCAGATGAGAAAGGAAGAAGAATGAAGGATAAAAAGACTTTACACTTCATACTTCATACTTAAACCTTTCTGTTTGCCAATCTTCCTCCCCGTCTGCCTTGGCAATTGCAATCATGGCATTGGCTACATCCGCAAAGGTGGCATCAGTACCTGGTGCCTGAATGATAGCACGCAGTGTCAATCCAGCCATGTATTTGCCAGCTTGGTAGAGAACTTCAGCGCTATCTCGTACACGCGGATCTCTGCGTGAGGTGAACAAATCTGCCAAAGTGTCGAAAACTCCTCCTGTAAATACCTGAGAAAGTTCATGCACCTCGGAAGAAACCTGGCTAAGTTTCAGGTCATTATCCGCTTTTTAGGGTAGTATATGGACAAATTCCATCTCATTTTTAGTAGCCGGAACCCAGTATGGATGAAACACAGATGAATCGGCTAATCTCGAGTGTCTACCAAGAGCTACTCCCAGGGTTCCGAATCGAGAGCGTAGATCCCCATAACCCGGTGGAAGTCCACCATGTTCCCCAACCCTGGCAGCTTCTCGGTACGGGGAATTATGCTGCGGTGGTCTATCACCCTGACTATCCTGATCAAGTGGTGAAGATTTACGCGCCTGGACGTCCGGGATTTTTGGAGGAAGTGGAGGTCTATCACCGCCTGGGTTCCCACAGAGCCTTCTCTGAATGTCTGTATGCCTCTGATGCCTTTTTAGTTCTGAAGCGGCTGCATGGAGTAACTCTCTATGACTGTATGCACCTTGGTCTACGGATACCAAAGCAGGTCATACAAGACATCGACCAAGCCCTGGACTATGCCCGTGGGCGTGGTCTCTACCCTCATGACGTCCACGGACGCAATGTGATGATGCACAAAGGCAGGGGACTAGTCGTGGATGTCTCGGACTTCCTTGATGAGGAGACCTGCTCAAAGTGGAATAACCTGAAGAAGGCATACTATTGGCTGTATCGCCCCTTCTTCTCCCCTTTTGGGCTACGGGTGCCCTACTTTGTCCTAGATATTGTCCGCAGGAGCTATCGCCTCTTGTGCCGATTAGCTTCACGCTACTTGCAGATTCGCCGTCCACGCTTAAGGCGACACTAGCCATTCGTGAAAGCTTAAGATACTGAATTTTGCCTTCTGACTCCTTGTGATCTTAACCTGTCAGCTATGGGTTGATTTGTCTTGCTCATGGTTTTAAATGGAAAACATGCAAAGCCGTAGAAATCAGCGTCAAGAAAATCATGAAACCAACGGCATCTAGCATCGTTGTCACCAATGGTCCACTTACTAAGGCTGGGTCGAGTTTTAGTCGCTTTAAACCCATTGGTAGTAAAGTTCCTAGGGTGACAGCCACAAGAGTATTCATTGCCATTACTGTTCCTGCAACTAACGACACCCAGCGTTCTTGAGGTGGTGCCCAAATCAAGGAAAGTATAATCATAGTCAGACCTAGTGCTACCGCTGTACCCAGTCCTGCTTGAAGTTCCTTACGGAGAATTTTTAAAGTATCCTGGGGTGTGATCTCTCCCACACCAAGTCCGCGGATTGTCACCGTTAAAGCCTGAATACCAACAGTACCACCTGTGTTAGAGAAAAGCGGCATGATGACAGCCAGTACTGGCACCATTGAGATTGTTGATTGAAACGGGGCGATCGCACTTGATGCTCCAATATAGAGTAACATGACTCCAAATAGCCACGGTAAGCGCTTGCGAATGGTTAGCACAGGAGGCGACAAAGCTTGTTCATCACCGCCACTCACACCTGCTAGTTTTTGAATGTCTTCTGTGGCTTCCTCTTCCAGGATATCGACCACATCATCAATCGTGACAATACCTACCAGTCTCTCTTCTCGGTCAACCACTGGTACAGCGATTAAGTCATATCGCTTCATAATTTGGGCAACTTCTTCCTGGGGCATTTCTGTTCTTACCTTAATGACGCGATCGCTAGCAATATCTCGGATGAGAACGTCAGGAAAGGTAAACAGTAGCTGTCGCAGCGAAACAACACTCACCAGCTTGCGATTATCGTCTGTCACGTAGGCGTAGTAAATTGTCTCCTTATCTTCGTCTTGGCGACGAATCTTACTTAAAGCTTCTCCGACAGTCAATCCCTCTCGCAACCGCACGTATTCTGTTGTCATCATACGTCCTGCAGTGCCTTCGGAATAGCCGAGAATTGTTGCTGTTGCTTGCCGTTGTTCTGGACTCAGTTCTTGTAAGAGGCGTTTGACAACCCCAGCTGGTAACTCATCAAACAATTCTGCGCGTTCATCCGGACTCATCGCCTCAATGATTTGCGCTACCTGAATGTCATGCAGGGAATTTATGATTTCTTCCTGCACTTGTTTTGGTAGATATTCAAAGACATCTATCGCTTGGTGTTTATTGAGTAAACGGAATGCGATCGCCCGCTGTTGCTTGGGCAATTGTGTAATGTATTCCCCCACATCTACGGGTTGCGTACCATTCAAATCCAACTTGAGCTGGTTTAAGTCAGCAATGTCAATAACTGAATCACGAACATCCTGCATGAGCATCATAAAACCTCCTATGGTCTCCCCCGCGCTGGGAGACAAACTCGCCAGTTCAGAGGAGGTTGGTACTGCCATCTTGTGGACTTTTGTCCATAAAACCTCAAAAACTCAACATCGATTACCATCAATCAATGGCATCGCTAAGTTATAATACTAACCCAGAACAGTGTGATCCGGTAGATATAAAAAATCAGTGTATGAAAGCCACTGAAAGTCTGCCACCACTCTGATACCTTTTGATTTGAATAAATTCTACTACTGTTGTTGTCTGTGTCAAGCGCACGAATAAATTTAAAGATAAACTTTATATAGTTAAAATGTTTACTTTATGATAAGTAGCCTTTATTTACGTACAAAGATAGAGGCTATGTAATGATACTTATGGCAGGGGTGTAAGGAAGGGAAAAAGGTGCTTCTTTTGTCTGCATAGTTTTTGTCTGCAAAGCGTCAGAAGAGTCAATATTTATTTCGCGATCGCTGGATTGACAGACAACGAATCCTTCGCAACATGGAGGCTTTCCAAGACCTAATTGTAATTGTTCTGTGCTTTGGTCTCAATACTGCTCGGTTAAGGAAAATAGGAGGTAAAATAAAGAAAAAAGTGTTCGCGTTTATATTACAAAGTTTTACTTAGATTTACGTAAGCGATGATACAGCCTTTTAAATTGGTGAATAGAATGAACGCCATTAAGCACTGTGACATCGAGGGGCAATCGAATAGTAAAAGTGCTACCTTTACCTAACTCACTTTGTACAGTCAAACTGCCGTAATGTGCCTTAACAATTGCTTGGGCGATCGCCAACCCTAATCCAGAACCGCCAGTGCTACGAGAGCGATCGCTATTCACTCGATAGAAGCGGTCAAAAATCCGAGAAAACTCCTGCTGTGGAATGCCAATGCCTGTATCTTGAACCTCAATCACAGCATGATGATCACTACGGTCTAAGATAACAGTCACCCTCCCCCCTTGTGGTGTATATTGAATCGCATTGACAATTAAGTTAGAAAGCAGACGATAAAGCTGCTCAGAATTGCCCATAATATTCAAAGGTTGATGCACTCGTATTGAAGATGTCAGCTTTACCCGTACTGAAGATGCCATCGCTGCAAATTCTTCAATTAAGTCGCTGACAATTTCATTTAAGCAACAAGATTCACGCCGCATTGGCATGGGTTGTCTATCTAGGCGAGATAAAAGCAGCAAGTCAGTAACCAAAATCGTGAGTCGCAGATTTTGACGCTCTACAGTTTGCAGAATGTCCCGCGCTTCTGTTTCATCCAGTTGCGGCATCATAAGCGCTGATTCTACCGTTGCGCCTGTTGCAGCCAAAGGTGTCCGTAACTCGTGTGCTACATCCGCTGTAAATTGTTGAATTTGTTTGTAGGATTGATAAATCGGTTGCATTGCTAATCCTGCCAACCACCAGCTAGCAACACCAATCAAACCCATTGCTATTGGCAATCCCAACACTAAAATTAATTTTACAGCACTCAGATAACTACTGAAGTCTTCGAGACTTCGCCCTATTTGGATATATCCCCAATCCCGATTGTTCTGGGTGTGCAGTACAAAGGAAATTTGATGGTAAAGGTTGCCTTTGCCATCTTTTAGGGTTTGCCAGAGTTTCTTGTTAAAGACTAGGGACAGTTCCTCTGGATGAAAACCTGCTATGGCAATCAAGCGTCCGGAATTATCAAAAAAACGGACATAGTAGTTGCCTTTGTTGATTGCACTTAAAATATGGCGTTTAGAACTTAACTGCTGTTGAATACAGCTAGTACCAACGACACAAATATTTGGTAAAAGTTGCTCTAAAACTGGTTCCAAGCGTCCGGGTTGCTGTAGTTTCAGTTCAATACTGTCATGCAGGGTTCCCGCAACAGATTCTAGTTCTCGATCTAAGGTTACCCAATGAGCATGAGACACCGCTTTGTAGATGCCAAATCCACACAGACTTAAGATAAGAGCCATGACAATCGCGTACCACAAAGCTAAACGAATACGAGTTAGCTTAAACAGTTTATTTTGATTCATGACGTGAAATTCAGTCGATATCCCATACCATGCAACGTTTCAATGGGATTAGAGCAGCCACTCGACGCCAATTTGCGCCGCAGCAAACGTATTTGAGCCGCTACTACATTACTAATAGGTTCTGCACTGACTTCCCAAATCTGATTGCGAATTTGTTCAGTAGTAACAATTTGGTTTGGATGCTTCATGAAATACTCCAGCAGCTGGAATTCTTTATGAGTTAAAGGAATCACCTGTTTTTCTCCCGCAGCATCTTGACTTACAATTGTACTACTGCCGTAATCTAAAGTCAGGTTACCAACAGTTAATTCCATTGGTTGGAAGTGAGGCGATCGTCTCTGTAATGCCCGTAACCGCGCCAGCAATTCTGCCATGCCAAATGGCTTTACTAAGTAGTCATCTGCACCTGCATCCAACCCAGTCACTTTATCTTCCATTGTGTCTTTAGCTGTTAGTATCAACACAGGCAGAGGATTTTTTTTATTACGTAGCCGTTGGCACAACTCCAAACCTGACATTCCTGGCAACATCCAATCAATAATAGCCAGCGTATATTGCGTCCAGCTATTTTCTAGATATGCCCATGCCTCATTACCATCCATAACCCAGTCAACGAGATACTTTTGCTGATTCAAAGTTCGCTTAATAGCAGCGCCCAAATCTGGCTCATCTTCAACTAGCAACACCCTCATAAAAAATTAAGCTGTCAACGGTTGGTTTAGATTTTCTGAGATAAGCATACATAAATGATGACAGGATTTAGCCCTAAAAATAGATTGACAGAAATTTATGAAATCAGGATGAAATGGCTTCTTCTTAAAGAAGTTTTACATACGAATGACACAAGACCCTACCGTAGGCTAAGGTCTTGGAAATAAATAACACAAGTTGCTAATTACAAAATGCTAAACAGTGATACCATTTCTCCATGCTCTTATGAAACAAATTTTCACGGGAGATTGCTGTATCTTAAAACAGTCTTAGCTAAATTTATAGCGCTTTGCATTTGAGTGTAATACATCAAGAAATAAAGAACTACAGATGTAGACGCCAAAGGCGGCTTAAGGCAGGGTACAAGAGATAAATCTCTACTTCATTCAAACAAGAAGCGCTATATAACCAGTGACTCTGCCTAAATAGGGTAGGTCTGAATTCGAGCTACACCAAGTGAAATTTCTCCTTGAGATCCAACATTCTTAGCATAGACCCGGTATATCCAAGGTAGGCTATATCCTGCTTCGCTATTTCCTATAGTATTAACTCCATTCATCAAAATTGATAGCTTTGTCTCAAGCTCTACTGGTTGTGAGAAAGCTACCGTAGCTTTTCTGTCATTAATAGAAACTGTTGCTGGGATTTTTTGACCAGATTGATTTTTCACCTCAATTCCTCTATTAACTCTTAACCCCTCTGGTAAATCAATTACTAGTTCTGCCAGAGATTTTCCTTGGACGTGAACTTCAATTTTATGAGTAGCATCTGCGGCAACAGTATTGTTAGGATAAGCAGCACTTTTGACCAGATGAGAACCATTGGAATCGCCTGGTTTACCACTTGCCCAGACAGCAGGAATTGAAGATGTAAGTGCCAGCGTAAATGCAGCAATATAAATCATTTTTCTCATTTTTGTTATCCTCAAGAATTGACTTATTTTCTTCTCTATTTATTAGCTTGGCAGTCATTGATGAAATCAAAATGAAATGTTAGCGAGCACTGTTGAAATCTATCTAGACATTAATAGATGCGAAACCGAGCTACACCTATAGGAATTTCCGCATCACTGCCAACAAATTTCTCATAAAAGCTGTAGACAGGACCATTACCAAGAGTTGGTCGTTTTACATTTTTTATGTCAATTTCTAGCTGAGTGTTAGGAGCAACTGGTTCAGAAAAAGCTAGTACTATAGTTCTGTCACTAACAAAAATATTAGTGTTAATTTTCTGACCCTTATCATCTGCAACATTAATATCATTGATATCGTTACTCCAAGTGACAGTGGTTGGGACATCAATACTTAACTGGGAAACAGCCTTACTATTTTTAGGAACGTGTACCCGGAAAGTATGTCTAACAAGCCGCCAGCGCGTAGGAGGGAATTGTACATTCCCATCAATATGGGTAACACTACCATCATTTTGCTTGGCACTTGCATACTGAGTAGGAATTGAGACTACAATAGCCAGAGCAAATGTAGCAACATATAGAAGTGGTTTCTTCATATTTTATTTCCCAGAAATCGATTATGTCAGCTAAAATTTTGGTTCATTATCAAGAATGAAGTTTTTCTTAATGGATACTCCATATTTGTGTAAAGCCAAGGTCAACTATCCCCTAAATTTATCTATTAATAGAGAGGAAGTTAGACAAATTACTTTTCCTCGACAAGTTGAACTTGCCGATGATGTTTTTACCAAAGAGGTACACTTCCTCTATTTACTAGAATGACAGGTCAAGATGAAATCAAGATGAAATTTTAATGCTTGTCCTCGGAATCTATAGATGTAGGAAACCGAGCGACACCTACAGGAATTTCTACGTCACTGCCAACGACTTTAACCGAAAGACTGTAAACAGAAGCAGAACCAAGAATTGGTTGTTTTACTTTGTTAAATTCAATGAGGAGTTTGGTTTTAGAAATAATTGGTTCCGGAAAATCTATTGTAATTCTTCTACCATTTACAGAAACATTAATGTTAATTTTTTGACCCTTCTCATCCAACACATCAATGTCATTACTCACAGCTACAGTTGATGGAACGTCAATAACTAACTCGGAAAGAGCATTGTTATTCTGGGGAACGTGTAATTGAAAAGTATGTTTAACAATCCGCCATGAAGTAGAAGGAAATACCACATTCTTATTAACATTGGGAACCCTATCATCTGTCTTGGCATTTGCATAGCCAGTAAAAATTGAAGCTGCGGTAGCAACACTACATACAGCAGTAGAAATCAGTGTTCTCTTCATTTGGCTGTTAAATTAACAAACTATGTCACTTAGATTGCAGATTTCTTTTTAGTGCATGAACCTTACAAAACCAGTTTGACAGGTCACTATGAAATCAAGATGAAATTTGAGATAACTATTGCACGTCTATCCAAAAATCAGCAGTGATGATTTTGCCATTACGATTAAACTGACCCCACATTTTATATTTTCCTGCTTGAGGAAAACTGGTGATAAAATTAACTTCTCCTGCTGGAGTGTTTTTCAATGCATGAGCATGAATGTAGTCTACTTCTGTCAATGGTGATGACTGTTTGAGGATGACTAAATGTCCTCTTTCTCCTAAATAAGGTTTCAAATCTTTCAGTGGTTGGTTGTTAGCAGCATCTTGTAAGTTGAAGATTAAGTGGACTTCCTTAGCAGCTTTAAGAGTTGGTTGAGAAAACTTCAAATTAGCTTTAGTACTACGAAAAGTTTTAGTGGTAATTAGGTCAGTTTTTGTTGACGCAGATGGACTGTTACCCGGAACTTGTGCTTTTAATACTGAGACTTGTTCTGCTTTCCCAGCAGGTTTGTAATCACTGAAGAGTGTGTAACTACCTGGTTGAGGGAAATTAGCTTGAACTTCAAAACGTCCATTCCCCTTATAAGTGGGATGAAGGTAGCCATTTCAATCAGATAATCCCCCTAACTCAAGTTAGGGGATTTAAACAAGGAAATAATTTGTTAATCTCCACGAATTAATATGGAGGTACTTTTCATGGTAGAAGTTTGAAAGTCCCACTAGGCGTAATTAGCGGTTAAAACTAAAACGCCCGTTTACCTTCTCACCTTTAACATCTCCAGTAATTTTTACCTGATATTGACCAGTTGCGTTGTCTGATAGTAAGCCTGTGTAGTGTTTGTCTTTTGCATCATAGGTTAAAGGAACTGTCTTTTGTTTCCCATCAGGTAACTGAACTTGAGCGGTTACTTTAGCATTAGGTACTGTTTCGTGATTATCCCCCTTTAACAGATATAAATCCATGTGAGTTCTATTTGCTTCCTTTTCAGGAACAAACTCTAAATGATAAGCTCCTGTCTCCACAACTTGACCTCCATGAGATTCACCATGCTGTCCTTCTGTTTTAGCAACAGGAGAAGCTGAGGGTTGGGTACTTGCGGTTGAAGTCGCTGGGCTGTTCTCAGTGTTAGCTGCTTGATTGCTGTTACTACAAGCTCCTAAGAAAAGCAGCGCTGCACTTCCTAAAACAATCAAACCTGATTTCAATAAATTCATTGATGGACTCCTCATTAATTGTTAATAATCGAGAAAATTGTAGTAAAACAAACTCATGATATCGCCTTTGTAGCTACTTCAACGTTTTGCATCTGTTGAGTCGGCTTTCTCGAAATCAAAAACTTTCCAAACAGAGAATACAAAGCTGGAATAACTAACAAGGTTAATGCTGTAGAAGTAAACAATCCCCCTAAAACAACTACCGCTAACGGCTGCAAAATTTCCTTGCCAGCACCAGTGCCAATGACCAGTGGCACCATCCCTAAAGCTGATGAAAAAGCGGTCATCAAAATAGCAACCAATCGCTCCATAGAACCTTCAACTAAAACTTCACGTAAAGGGATACCACTTGCTAACTTGTTGTTGTAATTATCAACTAATAACAAGCCGTTGCGAGTTGCTACACCGAACAGGGTAATAAATCCCACCATTGAAGCAACAGAAATAATTCCCCCAGCCAAAGCGACAGAAATCACACCCCCAACTAATGCCAAGGGCAAATTAATCATAATCATCACAGTGGCAGGAATTGACTTGACAGCAAAATAAATGAGTACCGTGATGGCGAGAAATGCCAAAATGCCTGCCCAAATTAAAGTTTGCGTCGCTTGTTCTTGCGCTTGAAATTGACCTCCGTATTGAATGTAATACCCAGAAGGCAACTGTACTTGTTGCTTAACTTTGTTGCGAATATCATTGATAACAGAACCTAAATCTCGACCTTTGACATTAGCAGAGACAACAATTAAACGAGAAACGTTTTCCCGGTTAATGGTATTAGGACCAGTACCATAGTCAACTTTGGCAACTTGAGAGAGAGGAATTTTCTGCCCACTGGGAACATCTATGAGCAAATTACTGATAGTTTCTAAATTGTTACGAGCGCTTTCTTTTAACCAAACAACAAGGTCAAACACTTGTTGCTGTTCTAAAACTTGAGAGACGACTTGTCCATTGAGAGCAGTTTCAATAATTTGAGCTAAATCTCCCACAGCCAAACCATAACGAGAAGCAGCTCTTCGGTCAAACTTAATTTGTACCTGTTTGATGGGTACTTGGGGTTCTAGTTGTAAATCGACAACGCCAGGAATGTTGTTTATGGCTGATTCTACTTGTTTGCCAATAGTGCGGAGTTGTTTTAAGTCAGAACCGAAGATTTTAACTGCGATCGCACTCCTTACCCCTGATAAAACTTCATCCATGCGGTGGGAAATAAACCCACCAATATTAGCTGCGACTCCTGGTAATTTGGCAAATTCTTGACGTAGCGTTTCGATACTTCCTTCCCGGTTTTTTATCCCCGAATCACTCAATTCAACATCCAATTCTCCAAAGTTGACACCACCAACATCGCTATCTCCAGGAGCGCGTCCTGAACGTAACTGTAAGGCTGCAAATCTTTTATCATTTTTAAGAGCATCTTGAATCGCTAAGTCAGCTGTATTGGTTGCTTCCAGGGATTCTCCAGGATAAAGAGAAGTGGCGATAACGAGTGACCTTTCTTGAAACTCTGGCAAAAATACACGCCCCAATGATGGCAGAATCATTATTGAAGCCACAAAGCTAGCTACAGCCCAAATCAAGATAATCTGGGGGCGACGAATAGAAAACGTCAAAGCCGGACGATATACCTTATGGGAAAAACGTGCTACCCAGGTTTCATCATGTGGTAAACGACGATTCACCAGCAACAGCGCACAGAGTGCTGGGGTTAGCGTCAGCGCTACTAGCGTTGAAGCCACAATTGAAAGTAAATAGGACACACCCATCGGTGTAAAGATGCGACCTTCCACACCCGAAAGGGCGAAAATTGGTGCAAAGACAACAGCTATAATGACTGTGGAAAATAGTACACTGACACGGACTTCAACCGAACCATTAAACACAACTTGCAATGGGTTGATTGGTGTTCCTGCTTGCTGGTTCTCCCGTAGACGACGGTAAACATTTTCCATGTCTACAATCGCATCATCCACCACTGAACCAATAGCAACAGCCAATCCTCCCAAAGTCATCGTATTAATGCCTTGCCCAGTCCAATTTAAAATCATCATTCCCAACAGCAAGGACAAAGGAAGGGCGCTTAAACTAATAATGACCGTCCGCCAATTCATCAGAAATAAAATCAGGACGGCAGAAACGATGATGATACCATCACGCAAAGCGTCCTCAACATTCTTGAGCGAAGCTTCGATAAAATTTTCTTGACGGAAAGTAGCAATCACTTTGACATCTTTAGGCAAGCTGGCTTTAATTTCTTCCATCGCTGCTTCTATTGCGCGAGTCACAGTTGGTGTATCCGCTTGCGGCTGTTTGTTAACTACCACAACAATCGCCTTCTTGCCGTTTAAAGTCGCGTCACCACGTTTGAGTTGAGCACCGATTTTGACATCCGCAACTTGACCCAATAATATGGGTGTGCCATTTCTAGCAGTAATTGCTGATTCCTTGAGTTCGTCGATAGACTCAATTCGCCCGACTTCCCGAACTAATAACTCTTGGTCTGGATTAATTAAAAATCCACCAGGAGCATTGACATTGGCTTTTTGAGTGGCTTCTGTGACTTCCTTCAAAGAAACATTAAATGCTCTTAGTTTCGCTGGATCGACCAGCACTTGATACTGACGTACATCCCCTCCAAATACTACAATCTGAGTCACGCCAGGAACAGCCAAAAGGCGATTTTTCACTTGCCAATCAACAATACGCCGTACTTCCATCAAGGGAGTGGTTTCAGAGGTAAAAGCATATTTGATGACAGCTCCCAAAGGAGAACTGACAGGAGATATTTGTGGTGGTTCTACTCCTTGCGGTAGCTGACTTTGAGCTTGTTGTAATCGTTCTGTGACTAGCTGGCGAGCACGATAAATTTCTGTATCCCAGTTAAAAATTACTTTCACAACAGATATGCCTACCGCAGAAGAAGAACGTACTGTTTCCACTCCGGGAGTACCGTTAATGGCACTTTCTATCGGTCGAGTCACAAGCGATTCAACTTCCTCTGGTGCTAGTCCTGGTGCTTCGGTTTGGATTTCCACTTGCGGGGGTGCAAATGCGGGAAAAACGTCCAGTGGCATTTGTGTCAAGACGCGAAATCCCCACAGACTAATGATGATGGAGGCGATGACGACTAGCCACCGCTGAGCAATCGACCACTTGACGATGGAATTGAGCATTTTTTAGACCCCTGGCTGGGATATTTGCTTTCCAATGCTGCTCAGCCAGTTGGGATGAGTAGCGATGTTAAAGGTTCGGCACTGTACTTACTTTCTCAAATCAAGATGAAATCAGGATGAAATCTAAATTGAAAGCAGATTTATTTAAATTGGGGAGTAAGTAGCGAGCGTGATATGAGCCGCCATGCAACGTCTGAAACTGTTGCTACGAAAGGGTTACAAAAATATCCCTTTGACATTCTTGATATATACTCCTTTTTCTTTCGCTGCATTAGCTTTTTAAATTAACAGAGTGTCCCTGCCTTAATCTCTGTAGTTTCAGCATCGTGATACATATCATCAACCACAAAAATCCAACACCATAACCTGCAATTACATCAGTCGGCCAATGTACTCCTAAATACAGCCGACTGATGCCAATTGCCACAATTAAAATAACTGCTAAAGTGTAGATAATCTGTGAAAATTTAGGATAATGAGTAGCTAGTATATAAGCAATAAAACCGTACAGTACCATAGAACCTAGTGCATGACCACTGGGAAAACTAAAAGACTTCTCAGAAATCAAAAGAGTCCAAAGTTGCGGACGAGGTTTAGAGAAAAATAACTTTAACCCTCTATTTAAAATTAACCCTCCTAAACAGGTAAGCACAAAAATATATGTTTCGACTCGGTAATGTCGCCACCAAAGTGTTCCTAAAGTCAATGCTGCGACGACTACTACTGTCGTTGGATTACCAAGATTCGTTATAGCCAGCATGAAATTATCTAGACTCGGATTAGCAAACTGATGCAACCATAAAAGAAAAGATGTATCAAATGCAAAAGCTTCTTTCTCTAAAACTTCTTCAGCAAGCTTGGCGACAACAAACAGAATCAGCAGACAACCAGTAAGTCCAACAATACCAATTGTGGCGATTAAGGAAATCAAACGAGGATGTATATAACGCAACCAAAAGATAGAAATGTTTCGTATCATATGTTACACTTTGCACTCACAAAAGATATGGCTGGGAATGAAAACCTTACCCTCTGCTAACATGACTTCCGTCTTCCCCCTTCAAGTACCAGCAGTAATATAATTGCACTCAAAGCAAAAACACTACCAGTAATGAAAGTTGCTTTTGGACTGATTGCTTCCCATAAACTACCTGCCAACAAACTGGCTGGTAAAAGTGCTGCACCAGTAGCCAAATTAATTAACCCAAAAGCAGTACCACGCAGATGAGACGGTACTCTATCTGCTACTAGTGCCAATAACACACCCTGACTCATTCCTTGATGTAGTCCATACAATGCAAACAGCCCCCACACTTGCCAAGGAGCATCAACAAATGCAAAGCCGAGGTATATTAAAGCATACACAGAAAATCCACCCACTAGCAGCCCTAAACGTCCAATGTGGTCAGATAATAATCCTATCGGATAAGCACTGTCTGTTTAAACGCATCACTCAATTGGGTGACGCACTTTTTTCTCCTTTCGCACTGAAAAGAATAGGACAACTGCCAGCAGGATAAAAGCGATCGCCGAAGCATATTCCCTTGGCAGTGATAGACCGCCATCTTTGACTGGCTTAGTAAGAAAATCTCCGAAGGTGGCTCCAAAGGGGCGCGTGAAGATGAACGCGAGCCAGAATAGGAAAATATCGCTCAACTTTGTCATGTAGTGAAGGGCGATGACAACACCGATGACGCTGGCTGTCACCAATGCGCCCTGAATATAGCTCAGTCCCAAGTTGCTGGTTAGAAAGTCACCAAAGGCCGTTCCCAAACTATTGGAGAACACAACAGCAAGCCAATAGGTGGTCTCTGCGTCTTTCCTGATGATAGGATAAACGCTCAGATCTCGATCCCGGTAGTACCAAATGGCAAGAACACTCAAGAGACTGGCTACTAAGATAAGCGATCCCGCTGCGTAGCCCAGCCCAAAAGATCGATCCATCAAGTCTGAAACTTCGGTTCCGGCTGTAGTTGTGGCAATGATGGCCACCCAGTAAAGGGCTGGACGATATCTGTCAGATTGAATTTGAAAAAACAAGAGAATAGCCAGGATGGCGAACGTTACGGCAAAGCCTACGTAATACCCCAATCCAAGGGTCATTGAGATGAAGTCACCTGCCGTCTCGCCGAGTGTCGTGGCGATAATCTTCATGATCCAGAAGAAAATTGTGACTTTTGCAACTTTATTTTTATTCATTTCTTTTTCACAAGAAAAAATAGTAAGTCATCATGAATCCATTCAGATTAGTGCAGTCTGATAGAAACAACTAAATGATACGCTTGAAAAGTTCTAAGTTATGTGGAATAAGCACTACGTATAGCTTTAAAAGCTATTGAACAGTGAAGGGATGGGTCAGGCGAGCGCAAATTGCCAACCAAATCGCCTCTTCACAAACAGAAAAATGCCCAAGTTCGATAAGGCGATCAATTATCAATCTTCTTGGTCAATCGGCAGTAAGCCTGGTTTCTTCCGCTTAAGGCTTAAGTAAATCACTAGGCTGATGATTATAGAGAGAAAAAGCACACTGGTTCCAACCGTACCATAGCCAAAACCACCATTTTTAGTTGGTTGGGATAGTAAATCACCTATCGATGCTCCAAACGGACGAGTCAAGATGTAAGCTAACCAAAATGCCAAAACTGCATTCATTCGGAAGTAATAATAACCAGTCGCTATCATTGCAATTGAAGCGCCAAATACTAATGCTGATTGTGCATAACCCAACCCCGAAGCCTCTGCTAAGAGGTCTCCTGTTGAAGTACCCAAGGCAAACGTAAGTAAAATAGCCACCCAGTAGAAAAGCTCTCTTTTAGCTGTGTTGATGGAGTGCATGGCTAATGTCTTTTCGCTTAAATACCAAAACACAAAAACTGCCAACAAGACAAAACTAAAAACTATGGTAGTTGTCACCAAACTAACTCCAAAATCGTCTACCAATCTATCAGTAATTAACGTACCAACGATACTTATCAAAACGACCACAAGCCAGTAACTCAGTGGGATATACTGCTTAAGCCTAAACTGATTTAAAAGCGCAATCAGCAACAAGCCGCTCATAATATATGATGTAACGCTTAAACCAAGGTTCAGCGTTCCTGATAGAAAATCTGCCGCAGTTTCACCTACTGTGGTTGCCAGAACCTTAATAATCCAGAAGTAAATTGTAACCTCTGGAACCCTGTTCAACATTGCTCCTACTTGCTGAGGTTTTTTCATAACTTGAATTGGTGCAGAGTGATTGCACTCTACACACCAAAGGTCAAGAAATAGTCAAGATTTGATTGAAAGCGGAATTTACTCGATATAGATGAACATAAAATCGCTGAAATCTCTAATTATCAGGCTTATTTCACGATTTGATCTTGAATTTTGTCAACTCTAACCAATCTTGACTATTCCTGGACTTTTATTACCTACGGTGAAAATACAAATCCAAATTTCCGGAGATTTTACAAGCATGAAAACTTCAACAAAAATCGTTTTGGCAGCAGCTTTTGTTGGTACTTTAGGAATTTCTGGATTGGCACGAGTTGTCGGAACAAAACAACCACAATCTCCAGTAGCAATTGTGCGTCAGCATCACAGCACTACTCAAGTTGCTGAAGCCAGTGATGGCGACGGTGAAACTAACGACGATGCACAAGAACAGCAAGAAGCAAATAAACTGCAAACTCTAGCTAAAATTACAGCACAACAAGCACAGCAAGCAGCTGAAACATCTGTAGGAGGTAAGGCTAGCCGCGTCAAACTCGAAAATGAAAATGGCAACTTAGTTTATGCTGTAGAAATTGGTCAGCAAGATGTTAAGGTCGATGCTGGTAATGACAAGGTTCTCTACACTGAGAATACCAATCAACAAAACGAAAACATTGAAGCCACTCGCCCCAAGAGTAGCATTCAAGTTCAAGAAGCCAGTGATGGTGATGGTGAAACCAATGATGATGGTCATTAGGTAACTTAAAACCTATGCTATCTCAGTTGCAAGCATCAGGAGTTAAGTAAAACACTTCTGTAGCAGACATTAACTAAACATCAACTACATAGGGATTGTTGAAGATCAACTTCATCAATCTCTTATTTTTAAATTCTGGATAATCAGAATAAAGTAGACATGAAATAATTTGAAGAGGTTATGTGAAAAATAAGCGTCCACCTGGTTTATTAGCAATTATAATTTATAAAGCCTTTGTTGCTTCACTCTTAGCTATTACTTCTGTCGCCTTGCTATTAGCACTAAGACATCACCAAAGCTTAGCTGCATTTTCGGAATCTTATATTTTAGAAACAAAACTCAAAATGATTGAATGGCTAATAGATAATTTTTTGAATATTAGTCCCCAAAAATTATATTTTAGCGGTATAGCTATTGGAGTTTATGCTATTGTAACGGCAATAGAAGTAGTTGGTTTATGGTATGATAAGTCTTGGGCAACACTGTTAGTGCTTGGACTAGTTGGCATTAGCATACCTCCAGAAATATTTGAGTTAATTAAAGGGATAACAATACTAAAGTTCATCGTATTTTTAGTGAATATAGCTGTATTTTGGTATTTGCTACGTCATTTTCCTAAGCATAAAAGGTAATGTTAATCAAGTCTTGATATTCAAGAAGCTGGTAAACACATTTTATTGTATTAGTTTCGTCTGTCTAGGACACAAAAAATACTAAGAGGAAACCGACGGTAAGCGCACGGTAAAACAACTACCAGCCTCTAATTGACTTGTGACACTAATTAATCCACCGTGGTTTTGGGCAATAGCTTGTGCGATCGCTAACCCCAAACCAGAACCACCCTCCCAATAAGAACGAGACCGATCCGCCCGCCAAAAGCGCTCAAAAACTTTATCGATATGCTCTGGTGCAATTCCCACACCTGTATCTTGCACATTCACATAAACCTGAGAACCAATACGACTAGTTTTAATTTCAACTACGCCTCCTGATGGTGTATAGTAGAGTGCATTTTCAATTAAATTAGTAAACAGTCGCGTCAATTGAACGGAATCACCCGTCAGGTAAAGATTCCCTGCTAATTGAGATATTAAGTTAATTTGCTTAACTTCAGCTTGAGGTTTATAAAGTAGCACCAAGTTCTCCAAGATCAACGTTAAATTGAGAGTATTCCAATTATGATTGGGAACTTTATCTGTGCGTGCTAAAAACAATAAATCTTCTGTGAGGCGAGTCATCTGGTTAGTAGCGCTAGCGATCGCCTGAAATTTTTCTGCATCTTTTGGTCCTATTTCTTCTGGGTATAAGAGTGCCAAATCAGCATTAATTTTGATTGCCATTAATGGACTGCGTAGTTCGTGGGAAGCATCAGCAGTAAACTGTTTGAGCCTTTGAAAACTATCCTCGATTGGCTGCATCGCTTGACGAGTTAGTAAAATTCCGCCAATTCCACTAAGAACCAAAGTCATAATAATTCCACCGCCTAATCCCCAGTCCAGTTTTTGAAGAGTTTCATCAAATTCTTCTAGGGATTGACTCACCCTCACATACCCAACCAGGTGATTATTATCGCTAGCTATTATTGGTACAGTCACTCCTTGGATACGAACTTTGTCTACGTGACGCAGACCGTCTAGGGCGCTGGACTCACCACCTTGAACTTGTACCATTTTACTTGGCAACAAGGGCAAAGTTAAGACAGTTTGTCCTTGTTGGGCAATCAAATGTCCTTGGGTATCAAACCACTGTAATGCTTGATGAGCAGCAATTAAGTTTTGTGGGCGAAAGTCAGTTTCAATCGTAAGGCGATTTGCTTCAAACTCTGCATTTGCAGCCGCACCTTGTCCGATGGCTATGAGTCTATCTGTTGTTTGTTGAGTCAGACTGCGGGTGAAAGCAACTCGGACTGCTAGAGCAAATATTCCCAGCAGCGATGCGAACACTACCAAGTAAGAAAACAATAACCGATAACGAATTTTCTTAAACACATTCTTGTGACTGTAAAATTATCAGTTATTAACTAAGATTTATCCCGTGACCACTGCTGCAAAGCAGCCAATTATTTATAGTAAAATATTTCACTTGTTACTAAGACGATAACCAATGCCGTAAATATTTTCAAGAAAGTCTTCTGAACTTCCAGTTGCTCTGAGTTTATTCCGCAAATTGGTAATATGAGTTTTGATACTTCCTTCCCCAGAAGATTTATCAATTTCCCACAGTTTGTCAAGGATTACCGAACGACTCACAACTTGATTTGGGTTTCTCAAAAAATATTCTAATATCATATATTCTTTAGGAGTTAACGACAAAAGATTCCCTGCATAAGTAATCTGGTTGGTAGCTGGGTCTAGTTGTAAATCACCGCAGATTAAAATCGGTGGGCGAGTTTCTGGACTTCTTCGAGCCAAAGCTCTAATACGTGCTGCTAACTCTTTGAGGTCAAAGGGCTTGACTAAATAATCATCAGCACCAGCATCGAGTCCAATAATTTTATCTGTCGTTGTATCTCGTGCTGTCAGCATTAAGATAAGAGCGTTGGATGAAGCAGCACGTAAACGCTGACATAGAGTGATTCCATCTAATTTAGGAAGCATTAAATCTAATAAAATTAGTTCGTATAATCCTGATTGAGACCATTCCCATCCCTCAATTCCATCAATTGTTATATCTACAATATGGTGTTGGCGTCTTAAATACTCAGCTAATGGCTTGGCAATGCGATCATCATCTTCAACTATTAAAATTCTCATATCGCTTTAGCAGTCTCGGATATTGTTACAATTCCTTTGGCAGCATTGATGAATTGAAAATACACCTTTTAGGACGAAAGACTCACGTTCGTTCTCAAAAACTTGGTGTGTAGTTGTGCAAGAAGTACACATATATGCACTGCAACGATTCTATGTTTATTATAAGTATTTATCTGAACTTGATATCACTTTTGATTCCTGATCAGTAACGCGGTGGTTGTCATCCCATGCTGGCGATTCTGTGGAAGATTCTTCAGATGAATAGGCAAATTCTGCTGATGGTTGAGATTTTGTGCGACGACCAGACCAGAAAGCACCAGCCATAAATGCGACAGTAGCCAGCGCAGTTCCTCCTCCTGTTGCAATCAACCACAGGGGTACTGGCAAGTTAGGTGTTTTGGCTTCAGTTGGCTGTGAGGGAGCGAGTGTGTGTTCGTCTTCTTTTGGCTGGCTACCCCCTCGTAAAGACTGAGCATAAAGTTGAGGAGCACGCTGAGTAACAATTGAATCCCCCTCGAATAAACCAGTCTTGACCTCAACTATGTCCCCAGAGGTTTGACCTAAAGTGACTTCAGTTGCTTGAAAAGCATTACCATTTTGCACATAAACTTGTTTCTTTCCATTCGCCTCCACTATAGCCGAACTAGGAATAGTCAAGGTAGCAGTCAATGTTTGGTCTGTCAAAACTTCTAGTTCTGCAAACATCCCTGGCTTGAGAACTCCACCGGGGTTATCTATTTCAGCTTTCACAGGAACAACCCGTGTTTCGCCTTCCACAACTGACCCAACCACGGCAATTCGTCCAGTAAATGTGCGATTAGGCACAGAAGCAACCTTCAAGCTTACTCGTTGACCCGTCTTTACCTTTCCCAAATCTTTTTCATATATATTTGCAGTAGCATAAACTCGACTGTCATTCACAATCGTCATCAGTTTGCCACCTGCATCCTCGAATGATTGACCAAGAGTAACTTCTCTGTCAGCAACCCTGCCAGAAATGGGAGCCGTCACCGTTACCAGTCCCTTAGCATTGGCGCTGTTTCCCAGTTGTTGCAACCGAGTCTCATAATTAGTATTACTCAGTTGAATACGTTTTTTTGCTACCTCAACTGCTGATTTCGCACGTTTGAGTTTATTTTCTGCATCAATCACGTCCCGGCGGCTTGAAGCTTTGGTGAGTTCGGCTTTAGCTTGTGCTAGCTGGGTTTGGGATTCCAAGGCATCACGTCGTGGCAAAGCACCAGAATCTGCTAACTGCCTGTCCTTGTCAGACTTCTCTTGAGCGAATGCCACTTGGCTTTGTGCTTCGGCTATTTCAGCTGCGGCTATTTGCTGATATTTTTCGTAATTTTGTTGAGCCAGCCGTAAATCAGCTTCCGCTTGCTGCAAATCAGCCTGACTTTGGGCAAGTTTTTCTTGAGAGTTCACCCGCAGTTCCACCAAGTCAGGACTGGTTACAACAGCAACTGGTTGACCTTTTTTCACGACTGCACCAGGCTCTACCAACAACTCAACCACTTTCGCCTTGGAAATTGGGGTATTGACTTCCACTTTTTGACTAGGCAAGGTTTCAATCTGTCCAGTGGTTTTAATACCAACAGCTAATTGCTGACGTTTCACTGGCTCAATTTTAATTCCTAAACGTTTTGCGGTTTGGGCATCAACTTGAATAGAGCCACTATTTTGAGAGGCTTCACTTGCTCCTTGAAATTCATTTCCGTGTCCGCCATGAGCTAAAACAGTTGAGGGATTAGCTAATAACAGCAGGCTTACGAGTGAACCAGAAACACAACGAATTGCTGTGAGTTGTTGGGAACGCAGAGAATTTAGCATCGCGCTTAAAAAGTCCTTGAGTACTGGAGGAAAGGAGTTGCGATAGCGTATTTGTGTTAGTGGGCGCTCTTGATGCACACATCTTTTAGTTTTGCAGCAAGAAATGAAATTAGGATGAAATCGTGCTTGCTCTTGTTACTGGTTGTACCAAGCTTGTCGCCATTGCTTCATTTGGTCAATTTCTTTCTGTTGAGAGGTGATGATATTTTGAGCCAGTTTCTTGATTTCAGGGCGCTTGGACTTACTCAATGCATCTTGCGCCATTGTTATTGCCCCTTCATGGTGCGGAATCATTGCATTGATGAAACGTAGGTCAAACTCGGCATCAGCAGCCCCCAAATCCTTATCCATTCGCATAGCTTTAGATTGTTCAGGAGACATTGCTATTGTCTGATTCTGCTGGGCATTCCAAGCCGTTGCCGTGCTTGGTGCTTTGGGATACCATGCTGTGCGCCACTGTTTCAACTCAGCAATTTCTTTGTTTTGAGCTTTGATGATTTCGCCTGCCAGCTTTTTGATTTCGGGACGTTTTGATTTCTGTTGGGCTTCTTTTGCCATCTGGGTAGCACCTTGATGGTGTGGAATCATCGCATCAATGAACCGCAAATCGTAGTTGGCATCCGCTGGACCATTATCCATTGCCGTGCTATGATGCATACCACTGCCGTGGTCCATCTGTTGCTTGTCGCTAGCCTCAGTTGCGGTAGAATTTGGAGCTTGGGTTTCGTTTTGGGAAGTAGTTGTAGAACAAGCTGTAAGCACGCCGCTTGTTAAGGAAGCGAGTGTTATGAAAGTCATTGCAAAAAAACCACTTTTCCAAGAAATACGTTGCATAGACTTGAAATTCATTACTTACTATAGTTTCTTCTATTTTGAAATCTCCAGTTAGCTGGAGTGTCAAGTGCTATTTTCCAACGGGGTACAATAGCCAGTTTGTTATGGGAGCAATACAGCTGCACTAATTGTTTAGTATTGCAAAGGCAAATGAAATTAGGATGAAATGCTTGTACCTGATAGAGCAATACGGTTCAGTTAAGACATTTATTCGTTGTTCCCAGTCTTGTCGCCAAATGTCAATGGCAAAGGCGTAGAAAAAAATGAGCGATACCTTTGGTAAGCTCCGCTAACGCATCTACCTATTTCTTGTGGGGTGGGTATCTTACCCGCCCAATACAAGTGCGATCGCCTACCCATAACCAATTTTAGTTGGTTATCTCATCCGCTGCATCAACTCCCTATGCCAAAATCAGCTGACATCAGCACCAAAAAATTAATCAGCCTTGCACCCAATAACTGGGTAAAATGGGTAACACCCTTCGGGTTCGCCACTTGCTACAACGGGGGGAACCCCCGCAACGCAGTGGCTCACAAATTCCCGACATTACAGCCGAAGAAGTTCTCAACTCAGAATTCCAATGGATTAGCCGCGAGAGTGACGTATTAATCCGCGCCGAAAGTCCTCAGTACGGAGAATTTCTCGTACTCAAAGAGTTACAATTGCGCTATAAGCCAAAGATGCCTAAACGAATGCGGGCTTACGCTGCACTGGCAGAAGAGAAATTCGATTTACCTACCTATCCGGTACTTATCAATATCCTCAGAGATAGAGAAGATGATATCAAAATTCCCACTCGCTATCAATCAGAGTTTGCAGGTTTACAAGCGCGTCAAGACTACCGTGTGATTAACCTTTGGGAAGTCGATGTGGAAATAGCTTTTCAACAACCTGTCCCATCTTTGCTCCCCTTTGTACCAATTCTCAAGGATGGCGCAGAGGAATCCACAATACAACAAGCGTTGCAAATTCTTCGCGCAGACGAGCAACTAAATCAGTTAGAAACCGTCCTAGCATTTTTTGCTAGCTTCGTATTAGACAGTGCTTTAGTTCAGCAAATTATGAGGTGGGATATGGCAGTCTTAAGAGAATCTCCCTGGTATCAGCAAATTTTGAGAGAGGAGAGACTCTCGAGTATCGAAATGGGTTTGGAACTAAAATTTGGCAACGAAGGATTACAACTGATGCCACAAATTTCTCAAATTTCCGATTTAGAGCGATTAAAGGCAATTCAAAGGGGGATCTTGACAGTAAATACTTTAGATGAATTACGACAACTCATTTGAAGTACCAGAGCTGGCTTGAGTTCAGCAAATTATTTTTGAATTTTGAATGAGCAAATTTTGAATTGTTAAGAGGTGGGATATGGCAGTCTTAAGCGAATCTCCCTGGTATCAGCAAATTTTGAGAGAGGGTGAGCGACGAGAGATAATGTCGGGTATTGAACTAGTAGTCTACCAAAGCAACTTTGCAGGCTGAACGCTCTCACAGAAACCGGGTTTCTCTACCAGGCGAAGTTCCTGTGGTGAAACACTAGGATTAGAGTTAAAATTCGGCAGTGAGGGATTACAATTAATGTCAGAAATCTCTCAAATCTCTAATTTAGAGCGATTAAAGGCAATTCAGCAAGCAATTAAAACTGTGAATAGTGTGGATGAATTGAGGCAAATTATCTAAGCTCGCTTTCTCCATCAGCCAAAACAGCAAAATACCGCACAGCTCGCACTAAATCATCTGGTGTACCAACATCAAGGTAAGTACCATCGGAAAATGTTTCTGCTTCTACATGAAAACCTTTGTTGATAGCAGCTTGAATGACATCGCCAATGGGTATTTCTGGTAGCTGCGATAAGTTACTATTTGCCTTAACAGTCGTAAGATACTCGTGCAGAAACTGTGTGAAAGCAGGTGTCCAAACTGCAATACCCCACATATAACGCAAATCTGAGTGGCGAGGTTTTTCGATTATCAATCGTACTCTACCTTCATCGTCAAAGTCAACCATACCTGCTTTCTGAGGTTTATCAGTAGGAAATAATCCTAAGACGACATCGGCATTACTAACATCAAGGCGTGTCAGTATTCGTACATAAGCATCTTCAGGCTGGAACAAAATATCAGGAAAACCCAAGGCTACAACAGCATCTTGCACAAAAGGAAAAGCCTGATCCAAAGTGAAAGGGACACCATAAGGCAAACCCATAATGAGATATCCCAAGCTCATGGAAAGCATTGTGCCATCTCCAAAATATGCTGGTATATCCCACTTACCAGAACGAAGTATAAAATACGCTTCATTAATACCTGCTAGTTGCATCTTTTCTAGCAGATAATGAGACACAACCTTCGGTCGCCAGTTACATTTGTCACCAAAATCTTGAAAGCCAAGCGGATACAACTCTTTGCTAAGTGGTAGAGGAGAAATCCGGGTTGCCTGTCCACCAGCAGGTAGCAGTCCGATGATTTGGCGCTTAGTCATAGGTAATGAAAAATAAATAGTTCAAAATTGTCCATCCTCTGTTTGGTAGATATTTTAACTACTTAGAAGCTCCAGTCTATAATGACTGATGACCAAGGACTAATAACTAAAAAAATATCCTCCTTCTAAAAAGTGCATTTGTCAGCAATCAGAAATAAGGAGGAGGTTACTATGTTTTATAGTATTACAAATACTACTTGACAGAAACGGCGTCAATATCGATTGTATTTGCGCTAGAGGTAGAATCTTCTGTAGTACTAGGGGCTTTAGCGTCAACATTACCTTTACGCGCTTTGAAGCCTTCAATTAAGATCTGAGACATCTCGGAAACCAGCAGCGTCAATAGCATGATATCGTCAACTTCTCCTACAATCGGGAAGAAGTCTGGAACAAGATCAATTGGGCTGACAAAATAAAGCAGTGTTCCTAAAATGATCCACCAGCGGTACTTAGGGTTACGCAGTAAGTTACGGTACCAAGTATAAAGTGATTGGATTGAAAATTTCATAGATTTTAACCTCCAGTTGCCTTTCATTTTGACAAATTATGACCTACACTTCCTGTGGGAATAACCGCCCTAGTTGGTCTGGAAGATGCTACTCGCTAGTCCTATGCGAAATCGCAACCCTTGTTGAATGTGAAACGATTATGAAAGTTGTGCTTTAATTTTTAAAATTGAAGTGCTTTAGGACAGTTGCACTACTAATAGACAGAGGAGGCTTACAAAGCGTGGATATTGTAGATTTGTTTAAGAAGGGCGGACCAGCAATGTGGCCATTGCTTGCCCTATCAATTTTATCTTTAAGTGTCATTTTTGAGCGTTTGTGGTTCTGGTTACGAGTGTTAAACCAGGAGAAGGAAATAGTTGATCGCGTTGTAGACACCGCCCGTACAGATTGGATCATAGCGGCTAACATTGCTAGACAGGCAACAAACCAACCCATTGGACGGTTTCTCTATGCACCCCTAAGCCTACCCAAAAGCGATGCAGAAACCTTCCGATTGGCACTGGAAGCAACAGCAGAAGACGAATTGGCTGGAATGCGACGGGGTGAAAAACTCCTGGAAGCTGTGATTGCTCTTGCACCCTTGTTGGGATTGTTAGGTACGGTTTTAGGCTTGATCCACTCTTTACGAGCAATTCGTATTGGCGATTTAGGAACCGAATCTACCGCTGGGGTAACCACTGGTATCGGGGAAGCGCTGATTGCCACAGCAACAGGACTAATTGTTGCCATTATCAGTTTAGCTTTCTACCGCCTATTTCAAGGTCTTGTTGTTAACCAAGTTAAAATTTTTCGTAGAGCAGGGAATGACATGGAGTTGCTGTATCGGCAGTCTCCACCTGACTACACAAAGATGACACCTGAGAACATTGTACCACCTGTAACAATCATAGGGGACTCTCCACAAGATAACTTGAATTCTCCTCGAAAAAAAGGCAAATCCAGATTTTCTGAAACACCTGAACCCTCCCCAGAGTCTGATTTTTCAGAACCAAAAGATATTGAATAAAAAAGCCCCTAACCCAGGTATGAGAGCAAGAAAATGAAAGTTAACCTGCACACTCCAGTAGAAGAAGTCCAAATTCAAATCATTCCCTTAATAGATGTTATTTTTTGTATACTGACATTTTTTCTTTTGGCAGCTTTGCAATTTACTCGCCAAGAGGAAATTAGTATTAATTTACCTAAATCAACTACTGGTACACCATCTACCACTGCTGGAGCTAACGCACAAGCTCAACGGCAAATATTAACTTTGACTATCGATGCTATTGGTCAGACTTACGTAGAGAATGATCCAGTAAAACGGGAACAGCTCAAAGAAGCTTTTAAGAGATATCTCCAACAAACTCCCAATGCTATTTTGGCTTTGAAAGTCAGTCAAACAGCAACATATAATGATGTGATAGGAATGATAGACATGTGGCGACAAGAGGGAGGCGATCGCATATCTTTTGTGACGACACCATCTTTCTCTAATCAATCTACATCTGGTTCTGAGTCAGAAACATCACCTCTACCTAACACCTCACCTATCACTCCCATCAATCCACAAACTAACCCTAACTTCAATCTCCCCCCAGCACCCAATCCACTTCAAAATAACCAAGGTGTAACCCCAGTAGATCCAGGAACTTCTCCTGTATTGCCCAAAGCACCCTCCGGACAAACCAATCCTACTCCCAGGAGGTAAGCTGTTACGCATCTAATTTGCACATTTAGACAGCAGAGGGGCGGAGGAGCTTCAGGAGCAGGGGAGAAGGATTGACCGGAGGCGGAGCGTCTCCGGCTCCGCGCTTTTTCTCCAAAATTAACAATATGCAAGTTAAATGTGTTTTAGCTTAATGCTACGCTTGCCAAGCAAATTTCTCGCGAGCTTTGGCGTTATTAAATTAAATACAATAAAGACAGCTTTACGCCAATTTGCTATTTTAATAAGATAAACAAAAAGATTCGCAGAATTATAAATGGACTGGATTACCCTACTGCGATCGCTACAGTCTGATTTCATCAAAAGGTTAACATCTGGTTGTCTGCTGCATTGTGAAACAGAAGGGCAATATAGTGAATTAACGCTCATATCGGGAGAGAGGTTAAAAGCACTACGGGAGTTTTGCTGGCAAATGGCTGAGAAATATAAGCGCACTTCACCAGTCCGTGATGTTTTTATCAGTAATTTGAAAGGCAAATTAGGTGAAGAAGTTGTCAAAGAACGTTTGGCTGCTTTTGTGACTGAAGTAGATTATGAAAAACGATTCGGCATTGGCGATGGCAAAGTTGATTTTACGCTGACTTTTGATCCATCAGTTGGTATTGCGGTGAAATCACGTCATGGTAGTCTTGATAAAGTCAGATGGTCAATGAATTCAGAAGAAGTTCAAAAAAATGCCGTCGTAGTTTGCATTTGGATTCAAGAAGAAGTGAATGAGGCACAACCAGAATATCACCTTTTCTTCGCTGGTTTTCTCCCTACCCAAATGATTAAGCTGAGAACTGGAAAAATTTCATTTGGGATAGAACAATTACTGTATGGTGGTGGTTTGCGGTGTTATTTAGAACAGTTAGAATCCTTAACGCCTCTTAACTCTCATAACCAAAAACCTCAAATTGAAAAATCTAATCCTAAGCAAGAACCCAGCTATCAGCCACAGAAGCAACAGTTTTTAAAAACCAACTTGTCTGCTGAGCAACAAGAACCCAGTTATCAGCAAAACAAGCCACAGCCTATCAAAACCAACTTTTCTGGTGAGCAAAATGACTATTTCCGTTTCCATAATGGAGATATGAATCTGCTCTATGTAAAACTAGGTGATGAATGTTTTGAGAAAGAACAGTATAACACTGCAATTGAGAACTACAATCAAGCTTTAAAACTAAACTCTAAAGATTCCGAGAGTTATTACAAACGTGGTTTAGCTCGATATCGCTTAGGAGATTGCGAAGGAGCGATCGCAGATTACATTCAGGCAATACAGATTAATCCTTATTACGGCAAAGTTTACAACAAAATTGGTTTGGCTCGATATCAGCTAGGAGATTACGAAGGAGCAATTGCAGATTATACTCAAGCAATTAAAATGAATCCTAATGATGCAGTCGCTTACAGAAACCGTGCTGATATTCGCTATCATCTGGGTGATTATGAGGGAGCGATTGAGGATTATAATCAGGCAATAAAGATTAATCCAAATAGTTCTAACTTGGGAGATTCAAAGAAAGCAATTGAGCTTTTTAGTCAGTCTCTTGAAATGAATCCTAATGACGTTGTTGGTTACAAAAACCGTGGTAACTCTCGTTTTGATTTAGGAGATTATCAAGGAGCAATTGAGGACTATACTCAAGTCATTCAGATGAATCCTAATGATATCGATGCATATTACAACCGTGGTCATGCTCGTTATGAATTAGGCGATTATGAGGGAGCGATTGAGGATTACACTCAGGTTATCACGATAAATCCCAACGATGCTGATGCATATTACAATCGTGGTCAGGCTCGTTATAACCTTGGAGATAAGCAAGGCGTCATTGATGATTTTCAGCAAAGCGCAGACTTTTATCGAAAAGAAGGTAAGCTAGAGGAGCATAAAAATGCACGGGAAAGAATTTTAGATTTAGAAATAGAAGAATCGTTAGATATTTTAAATTTTTAGCAGATTAAGTTCAGGAGTGAAGAGAATTAAAGAACCACCAAAATGTCAAGGACGTCCTTGACGTCAAGAGAAACAAAAGAATATTTCCAACTCTGTTAAGAAAATCAAACTGTAGGGTGCGTTATCGCTTTAGTGTAACGCACCATCAATCGTTTAAGGTGCGTTAGCCTTCGGCATAATACACCCTACTATAGATAATTTGCAAGATAATAAATACTGTTTTATAATACATATACAAGAAAGTGTACATGTACTAATGTTTTCTTACAAAATAACATCCCCAACTGATGCAAGAAATGACTTCTTTAAGTTGTTAGACCTGGTAGTAGAAAATCATCAGGTGTATATCATTAACCGTCGTGATGATGAAAATGTAGCTTTGATTGCTGAGTCAGATTTGGTAAGTTTGGTTGAAACAGTTTATCTTTTGCGCTCAGGAGCTAATGCGCGTCGGTTATTAGATGCAATGGAGGAGTCGAAAACCGGAAAAATTCAACCTCAAACTATCGTAGAACTTCAGCAGGAGTTGGGGATTGAGCAAGAAGAAGAAAAAGAAATCTGAATCTGATGAAATAAAACCTGTTATAGTTAATCGCATTCCCGGTTTTAGTTCTCAATTCAAAGAAGATTTAGCTTGGTGGTTTAAGCAAGATTCTCATAAAGCATCGAAAATTTTGGATTTGGTGACAGCCGTCATGCAAAATCCTTTTGAGGGTATTGGTAAACCAGAACCATTGAAGTATCTGGATGCAGATATCTGGTCACGGCGAATCGATTTAGAACATCGGCTTATCTATCGGGTAGGAAATAGCCAGATTGATTTTTTAGCTTGTCGGTATCACTACGAGTGATGCTTCAATCCCTAATAGGGAGTAAGAGAAATTTCAACCCGCATGCCGCATATCAGAAGCACTTCAGCTCGAGTTTCAATCCCTAATAGGGAGTAAGAGAAATTTCAACCTTAACATGAACGAGTGCAAGGGCTTTTGTTTAACTTGTTTCAATCCCTAATAGGGAGTAAGAGAAATTTCAACGCTACGTACTCGCCAATCTGTCTAAGATAGCTTGGCGTTTCAATCCCTAATAGGGAGTAAGAGAAATTTCAACGCCGGAGTTGGCGCAGTTGCGTGAGCAGTTGAAGTTTCAATCCCTAATAGGGAGTAAGAGAAATTTCAACATTTTTCCCTGCCCATTTCCGCGTATCTTCATGTAGAGTTTCAATCCCTAATAGGGAGTAAGAGAAATTTCAACCCAAAAGTGCAGTGCCACGAGAAATAATGCCGTTTCAATCCCTAATAGGGAGTAAGAGAAATTTCAACCCAAAAGTGCAGTGCCACGAGAAATAATGCCGTTTCAATCCCTAATAGGGAGTAAGAGAAATTTCAACGAGGAGAAATTCTTGCAGAGGTGAGTTATTTAAGTTTCAATCCCTAATAGGGAGTAAGAGAAATTTCAACAGTTGCCATCAATCTGCATCATATGCAGGTCGTTTCAATCCCTAATAGGGAGTAAGAGAAATTTCAACGGTTACAAGTTCTAGAGGATGTCCTAGAACTTACAAGTTTCAATCCCTAATAGGGAGTAAGAGAAATTTCAACATCAAGAAGCTATATGGTTTTACCGATTCCCCTCGTTTCAATCCCTAATAGGGAGTAAGAGAAATTTCAACCGCGCTCAGGATTACTGGGATATTAAGAAGGTGGCGTTTCAATCCCTAATAGGGAGTAAGAGAAATTTCAACCCGCTAACCGTGTGGTTATTGCCGCCAACGCGACGTTTCAATCCCTAATAGGGAGTAAGAGAAATTTCAACTGCGGCATCCTGAGAAGTACTCTGTATAAGGTTTTCAAGGTTCTTTAGCGCGGATGTCCTAATCATAGCATAAAAAACCTGGGTTGATGCAAAGACAAATCGCTGAAATCCAGTCTGGACAAGGAGCGCGGATGGGTAACGAGCGATTTTTCCCGTAAAGCCTTGTGCTGTGAGAGGTTTAGCCATTTTTTTCACAACCTCTTTTCTAACACCTACCCATCCGCGCATTCGCAAAGCATTCCCAGGCTCACGCCTGGGAACAAGGATTTTTATTAATATCCACCCTCTTCTTCGTACTCTGGCTGTCTCTCTTTGACTTTCTTGGGAATATTTACTGGCTTTGGCGGCTCATCATCAGCCCAGGCATCGCGGGCTAAATCGTCGTCATAATCGTCGTATTGCTCGGCGTATGGCTTATTATTGTAGGAACCGGAGTCATACTTTGGTTGTGCTTGATATTTGTCTTTACCTGTTGCCTCACTCCAGTTGTCTTCTTCCTCGTCTTCGTACTGAACAGGCTCATACTGCTGCGCTTTCATGACTTGACGCCCAGGACGTTCTTCTTCGTAGTAGTCCTCATCCCATTCTTGCACTACAGGTTCAGGTGTGCGAATGATTTTTGGCTTAGGTTGCTCTAATGGCACTCCGCTTGGCAGTTGCTTGTCTGGTGTTACTGTACGAGGGGTGTAGGTGGAGTATTCTTCATCAACATCGCGTTCCCACGGCGCTTTACCAATACCTAAGCGCTCTAGTAAACCAACGGTTAATTGGGTAACCCGCTCTTCGGCTCCTTCAAAAACAATCAATCTGTTGGGACCTGTGCTGACGATTTCGTCTACTGAAAACTCGTAGGTACTCAAAAATTGGTCGGGAATTTGTGGTAGTCCGAAAGAGGCGATGACAATTGAGTCAAGCTTTCCTGTTTCCCCATGAAATTTGAAGCCCCGCACTTTGCCTAGGACTTCACCAGTTTCTGTAATGACCTCCCAGTTTATCAGGTTGCTGTAGGCTTCAACCTCAACATCGTCAATAACATCCTCGTTATCCACAAGGATGACATCACCTATTTGGTTGATGCTGTTGAGGTACATATAGCGTGGCACTCCAGAAATAGAGATCAGGCTGTCTCGCAAGCCAAGAGCCACAACCTCTCGCTGATCTACATCAACCCAAACCTGACTCACGATTCCTAATCGCTTGCCGTTGTCGCGAGTGATTACCTGGGTGTTTAAAATATCGGAACGTCTAATACTTTGTTCAGAGGTCATTCTGTACCGAGTCCTGATCTCGAATCCGGTTTATTATCTATACACTATTATTAACAAAAACTCAAGCAGTCGTTTGATCAGATTGTAGTCTGATACCCAAAACTTGGGTGTGAGCTCCTCTTGCTTGAGTGACGCCTATTGTGCGTTCGGCTGATTCTATCATTGGGCGACGCAAACTGACAACAATAAATTGTGCTTGTTGCGCCTGTTGTTTAATCATTTTAGCTAATCGTTCTACGTTTGCTCCATCCAAAAACATATCTACTTCATCAAATGCATAAAATGGGGATGGACGGTAGCGTTGTAAAGCAAAAATAAAGCTCAATGCAGTCAGAGATTTTTCTCCTCCGGACATAGAAGCAAGTCGCAGTATAGGTTTACCTTTGGGATGTGCAACTAAATTCAATCCGCTGTTGAAGGGATCTTCTGGATTGTCGAGTTGCAGGTAGCCATCGCCTTCAGAAAGGATGGCGAAAATTGATTGAAAGTTTTCATTGACGGCGTCGAAGGCTTCTCTAAATGCGCGTTGACGTAAGGTGGTAAAGTTCTCGATTCTTAACAGTAATTCGGTACGCTCTGCTTCTAATGTTTGCAACTTTTGACTGAGTTCTTCAAGGCGTTTTTGCGTGCGCTCATGTTGTTCCAATGCCAGCATATTCACAGGTTCCATTGCTTGCAGGCGTTTGGCAAGAGAGCGCAATTCTTTTTGCAATTCTTCTAGATTTACTTTATCTGGCACTTCTGGTAGAGGATTAGGTAATTCCGCCGCCATAGTTTGCAATTGGGTTTGCAATGCAGCGAGTTCCTCCCTCCGCGTCTGCTGGGTTTCTTGCAGTTTTTGCAGTTCCCATTCCAATTGTTGCTGACGGGTGGTGTGCGATCGCAATTCTTGTTCTGTTGCGTCGCGTTTTTGTTTTTCTTCTCCCAAATTCTGTTCCATCTGACTCAAAGCAGCACGAATCTCAGCAATCGCAGTGCTGAGTGCTGAGTGTTGAGTGCTGAGCGCTATACGTTGATTTTGCTGATTTATTTGCTCTTGATGATATTCTTCAATACGCTGCTCACCAACAGTAATTTTTTCTTGCAACCGCTGCTGCTGATTTTCCAAATCTTTTAATCTTTGCTCTGCGTCCCTTAACGCTGATTCCCGTTGTTGCAATTGTTGCTCTTGAATTTTTATCGTTGCTTGGATTTGTTGCCATTCTTGGGGAGTTTGAGACTGTTCCAACTCAGTCAAAGCTTGTCGCAGTTGTTGCAATTGCTGTTCTTGAGGTGGTAATTCCCGATCCAATATTTCTAAGCGAGATTGGACAGTGGCTAATTTTTCTCTGTTTTGCGAAAGCTGCGATCGCGTTGTTTCCAATTGCGCTGTCAAAGTTTTCATCTCTTTGTGCAACTGTTCCAAGCGCAGTTGTTGTTCTCGTCGCGCCTGTCGTGCTTCCGTCACTTCTTGTGTCAGTTGTTTTGTCTTGGTAGAGAGAGTATTGATTGCCGAGCTACAACGCTCTAAAATTCGCTCTATATCAGTTAACCGACTTTTCAAAGCAGAAACTTCTTCAGATTCCGCAGCTTCCACCGTACCAAACCGTAACGACGAACGCTGGGTGATACTACCACCAGTCATTGCACCACTAGTTTCCAACAATTCTCCATCTAAGGTGACAATGCGATACAATCCCATATGCTGACGCGCTTGACTGAGATTTGCAAACACTACCGTGTTACCAAAAACGTAGTTGAACACATCCCGATAGCGGCGATCGCACTCAATCAAATTCACAGCATAATTGACAAAGCCGTTGGCAAAACGCAATGTAAAATCTTGGGTAAATTTGGGGGCGTGAATTTTATTCAGCGGTAAAAAAGTCGCCCTACCTGCACGTTTTTGTTTCAGCAGTTCAATTCCTGCGGCGGCGATGCTGTCATCTTCCACAACAATATGCCCTAGACGTGCTCCAGCAGAAATTTCTAAAGCCAGCTGATAGCGGGGTTCCACACGTCCCAACTGCACGACTAATCCACATACTCCGGGCATTCCTGATTGTAGGATGACTTTGCTCGCTTGTGTTCCTTGGACTTCCTGCTGTGCTGCTTGTTGCGCTTCTAGTTTATCCAAGAAGCGTTGTTTCTCCCGTTGTTCCTGCAAGAGGCGCTTTTGGGTTTCCTGTTGGATGTGCAGTTCTTGTTCTGTAGCTGATAAGGTTTCGGCTAAGTTTTGAATAGGTTCACCAGAAGTGTTAAATTCTGTTTCAACTTGTGTACATTCAGCTTGTTTTTCTGCTAGTTGAGATTCTAAATTTTGAGCGATCTCAGTTTGTTCTTGAATTTGCTGCTGGAGTTGGTTATTACGTTCTCTCAGTTGCGCTTGCTCCGTACGTTGAGGTTCAACGGTTTGCAGCAAAGTTTCAATTTGGCGGTTCAGCGCTGTTTGTTGTTGTACCCAAGCTTCTGAAGCGGAAGCAATTTGGGCTGCTGCTTCGCGGGAGTTTTCTAATTCTTGTCGCGTTTCATCTCGTTCTGCGACTCGTGAGGCGATGAATTGCGTCTGTTCAATTTGTTGTTGTGCGAGTTGTTCTAAAGAATGCTGATGCTGTTGAATTTCCTGTTGAGTTTGTTGCTGGCGCTTTACGGTTTCTTGGGAAGCTGTTTCGAGTTCTGTTTGCTGACGCTGAAGCTGCTTGCGTTCTGCTTCTTGGGTAGCAAGGGTAGATTGTACTGCTAAAAGTTCTTCTTCTCCTAATGCTTTCACATGGGCGTTGAGCTGTTCAAGTTCGGCAGTTTTTTGAGCGATTTCTGAATTGAGGGTGGTGAGTTGATTTGTGAGTTCAGCTGAGGTGCGATCGCCACTTTGAATTTGCGTCGCCAACTTTTCTTGTTGTGCTTGTAGAGAACGCCATGATAAAACCGCTTCCCACTGTTGTTTGTCTTGAAATTCAGTGCGGAGTTTTTGGTATTTTTCAGCTTTGGCGCGATCTTGGGAGAGGCGATCGCGCTGTGCGATTAATTCTGTTTCAACAATGCGACAGCTGTCTTCCTTATCCTTAACTTCATCTAAAGTTTCTTTTGCTTGATTAATCTTACGGTCAAACGCCGCTACTCCTGCCAATTCATCAATAATTTCCCGTCTTTCGCGGGTGTTCATTGAGATAATGCTGGTGACATCCCCTTGCAACACGACGTTGTAGCCTTCGGGATAAACCCGCAGCTTCTCTAGTTCCTCGTGTAATTCCGTGAGTGTGCAGGAGACACCGTTAATGTAATAATTCGATGTGTAAGTCCCTTGGCTAGTAACTCTGAGTCTCCTGGTGACACTCCACTCGCTACCTAATTGTGGGCGGATTTTTGCTATACGATTTTTGTCCTCTTCGTTTTCTTCCTCCCCTACGTTCTCTTCTTCATCCGTTACATCCGTTACATCATCCGTTGGCACATCTATAACCAAGTCTGACAAATCAAACGTTACCGTAACGCTAGCTTCGATCGCGGAACGTCCCCTAGCAGTTTGAGTGTTGTTTACCAAGTCGGGGAGGCGATCAGCACGCATTCCCTTAGAACTAGCAAGCCCCAGGCAAAACAACAGCGAGTCTAGAATATTCGATTTACCAGAACCATTAGGTCCAGAAATGACGGTAAACTCCGGCAGTAAAGGGACAGATGTTGTACCGCCGAAGGATTTGAAATTAGTGAGTTCTACGCGCTTTATATGAACCATCGCGCTATTTAACTGGGCATATGACGTTCAAGTGTACCAACAAAGCTCTCAATCAAGTTAGCATAGCCGGTCTTTTAGGGACGATTATATAAAGAAGTATAGGAGGTGATAGTGAGTGTGAGGAAATTTGTTCGGTGACAGAGGGATTTGGTAAAGCGGCTGAACAACCAGGTGAACAGTATGAGCGGGATATTCAAGAATTCACAGGTGGAACTTCACAAATTATAGAAGGGAGAGAAATTGATAGTGTTACTGATGAGATTTTTATTCAAGCAAAAGATTCTCAGACAGCAATTACCAAACCGCATAACTTTTTGAACAAGAAAACACGCTCTCAAATCAAGGAAACCATTAGGCTAGCCAAAGAACTAGGGAAACGTGCTGAATTCTGGTTTAAACAAGAACCTCATTCTGATGTCCGTCAATATATTGAGGATAAAGAAGGAATCGTTATAGTGTGGAATAAGGAAACTGAGTAAAATGGCATACTTTTATTCTATTCGTGGTTGGTTGGAAGTTGAGCCAGAGAACTTTGCTAGTGCTATTGATGTCGTCAAATCTCTACAAGAGAGTTATCCAAAGGATACGCAAACAGGTTTATATTTACAAGGCTGGTGCTGGAAGGAACAACCAATTAATTGGACGCACTATTTATTTTATGGTGCAGATGTCACTGAGGATGGCTTGGAATTTTTTGAGAATACGCTAAATAAATTAATAGCAAAGAAATTGAATTTATCTGGTTATTTTCATGCTCAAGGCGAGGATGGTGAGAGAAATTTCATTTACAAGGTGACTGACGACAATTTGTGGGTGGAAATGGGCAGTATTTTGGTAGTAGTGACTTAAGGAGAATTTAGAGATGTTGGTCATAACAATTGTAGTAGAATAGGGAATAATATTTTTTAATAAACTTTTCATTGACTTCCTATTTTCTCGCAACAATGACCCAATCTTAACAAAAGCAACAAGTTTCAATGGCTGGAATTGTCAAAGATGCTGGATTAACTATCGAGGAATTCCAGCAGCTTTTGTAAAAATTGGAGGATTGCCCCATAAAATTTACCACAGGGCTTAGCGACCAAAGTGGTAACTTGTGTAAGTCATTTTTTAATGAGGTAAATCATGCAACTAGAAGATTACTTCGACTTTCAGCGTCCCGATGATATTCGAGTCAAAGGTACAAGGGTAGGAATTGAAACTATCCTTTACGAGTACATTCATCGCGCTCGAACTCCTGAGGAGATTGCAAACATTTACACATCATTAACTCTAGAACAAGTTTATGCAACAATTCTTTACTACCTGCATAACAAAGAAGCTGTAAGCGCTTATATAGCTGATTGGTTGGAGTGGAGTCACAGGATGCAGGAAGAACAGCGACGTAATCCTCCACCAGTTGTCGTCAAATTGATGAAGTTAAAAGCGCAAAGAGAAGCAATGAGAAAAGCAAATGACTCTTAAATATCTGCTGGATGAAAATGTTGCTCCTCTTTATCAAGCTCAACTTCGACGACAAAAGCCTGATTTAGTTGTCTGGGTAGTTGGAGAACCTGGTACTCCTCCTAAAAGCACCCTAGACCCAGAGATATTATGCTGGTGTGAGGAGCATGACTTCCTGCTGGTTACAAATAACCGTAGATCTATGCCAGTACATTTGGTTGAACATATTAACCAAAGTCGTCATGTACCAGGTATTTTGATTCTGAATGATAAATTGACTATTGGGCAGAACATTAATGAGTTAATTTTAATTGCTGAAGTGTCTTTTGATGGTGAATATCAAAACCAAATTGTTCACCTACCACTACCGCAATAGCAATATTTTTTGTTATTTCAGTTACTTTTTCCACAGCTAATGACTACTGACAGCTAGAATACTGTACCGTCGCTTTCTATTTGTATGGGGGGTGCGCCATTTTTTCTACGTTCAGCAGCAATTTTTCGCCCAGCTGTCCAAGTTCCACCTTGCAGAATTTTCACTAGTGGTAGTTCTTCGGCGCTCATGCCCAACTTATCACGTACTGTAGCGGCGATGCGATCCAAGAGAATCACAGTGAGAGCACGCCATTCAACGATAATCTCTGATGCAACTGAATGAGACTGTAGCAAAATTTCTGAGCGTTTAGGGCTAATAAGTCCCAAATCAAGGCATAATCCCCCATTGCGGTATTCTGCTAATCCAGTGAGAGCATCCAAACCAGTTATTTCCAAACCAAGTTCCTGTAGAGGTTCAAGTAGAGAATAGGTAAGCCACTGGGACAGTTTGTGAAATGGCACTAAGCCATCATCAGCAACACTTGGATGAAACCAAACATCCCCCAGATTCATTCCAGCAACCTCAATTCGTCCAGACCAAATATTACTAAGTCCTTCCAGAACTACAGTCAACACAGTTGCAGCGGCGAGTTGTTTGTTGCAAGATTTTTCTATGAGATAGTTTACCAGATTGCCCGGACGGGGATTTTGTTTCCCAAATAAATGAGGTGAAGAAAGTAGGGACTGACCCAATTTTTGCAACAATTTTAACCGTCCAGCAATACCCACTAAGGGATTTTCTGCATTGACACCAAACCCATCTGCCAACTCTTTTTCTGTTAAGGCTTGCAGTCTTTGAGCATCAACTTGCAAAGGTGCTGTCTGCTTGTCACTAGAAAAAGTTCCATCACAAAACATCTGAAAACTAGCAACTGCTAAACCTTCGGAACGTCTAAAATCTAGCTGAGTCTCTCGCTCGTGATAGTACCAATTTTCCCCCGCACCCGCATCTAGTAAAACACTGATAATCGCCAAATCAAACTTAGCAGCAGCTTTTTCTAGAGGCGTGAGTCCCGCTAACCTCTCATCCAACAGAAAGAGACGCTGCACATCCCCAGCCTCAAAATGTCGCCAGCGGCTGTGAAAAGGAATCTGCAAATCTGGGTATTGTTCCCGCATAACCTCAATAACATACTCCGCCACTTTTGGCAAGTGTGTCAAATCGCAACTAAAGTAATGCAACTTACCTTCAATAGCCAACTCAAACAATTGCCCACAACGTTCCCGAATTGCACTAGGCGATCGCAAATAAGCAACCAACTCCTTGCCCTCTGTTCTTGGCGTTTTTGGTGTTTTGGCGGTTCCCATATCCATTCTGCTCACTCCTCCTGTATTGCTACACCCTAGAAGAGGAGGGGGAGATGGGGAAGCAAGGAGCAGAAAGAGTTAATGGACAATTATTTCTTTGCCCATTGCCCATTGCCCATTGCCCATTTTCCCTTGTCCTCTTAAACTCAATCAGCTAAGGAACGTCCCTTAACAGTAGCTAAACCGTCAGTATCCAATACCTCTGTTGTCGTGTAGTAACCGGCTGCCTTTTTCGCCTCTATCTCCACCCGCGCGTCTTGGGGAATCAACTCTTCTGGAAGTGGTATTCGTTCCACAATCTCAATTCCTGATTGAGTAATGGCGTTGTACTTCATATTACTCATTGATATCATACGGTCGATACGGGTAATACCCAGCCAGTGCAACACATCGGGCATCAATTCTTGGAATCGCATATCTTGCACGCCAGCTACACACTCAGTGCGGTTAAAATAGGCATCAGCGCGATCGCCACCCTCTTGACGCTTGCGGGCGTTGTAAACCAGGAATTTCGTCACCTCTCCCAAAGCACGTCCCTCCTTACGAGAGTACACAACGATACCAGCACCACCCTCTTGCGCTGTTTGTACGCAAACCTCAATACCGTGTACCAGATAGGGGCGACAGGTGCAAATGTCCGACCCAAAGACATCGGAACCGTTACATTCATCATGTATCCGCACTGCTACAGGCTTATCAGGGTCAGTAATAGCTGCTACATCCCCAACGATATAGACAGTCACCCCGCCAATTGGTGGCAAAAACACCTCCAAATCAGGTCGCGTCACTAATTCTGGGAACATTCCTCCAGTTTGTTCAAATAGGGCGCGGCGTAACTCCCCTTCTGTGATATTGAATCGCTTGGCAATTCCTGGTAAGTACCAAACTGGTTCAATTGCGGCTTTTGTGACCACTAAATCGCCACCAGGTTTCATAACCTTGCCATCAATATGCAAGCGTCCTTTGACCACCGCTTCTTGTAATTCGAGTATGTTGATATGCGCCTTTGTGATGGCGATCGTGGGACGAATGTCATATCCCTGCGCGTAGTATGATGCAAAAACCTCACCAACAATCCCTCCAAACGGATCAAGCGAAACAATTTTCTCTGGATCAGCCCAGCTGGGGTATGGTCCAATATATTCTATTGGAGATGTGTTGGTAAGATCCGCCCTGTGATCTGACTGAAGGACTCCGCTAGCCACCGCTAATGCCCGATAAATCGCATAACCACCAGAGTGAGTACCAATCACATTGCGGTGTGCCTGCTTGGTCAGCGTGGCAATTACTGGTCCGCGTTGCATCGGATCGGCTGCTCCCCATTGGATGGAAATTGGTTTGGGACCAAAGCGACTGGGATGCGAAGTGAGAACAATATGCCCGGAAACGCTTTTTTGCTTTGGCATAGTCGTTTCTTTTTCTCTTACTTTTTATAATTCTTAGTCATTAACGATTTCTGTACAACTATCACTGGAGTCATGACTTGTAAAAGTATGACATATTAATGACTAATCACTAATGACTCTAAATATCGAACCAAGGATTAATCGTATTGCAGACTACATAAAATAGCAAATTAATTGCTAATTTTTAATTCGAAAGTTCTGAGTTTTGAGCAATGAGTGCTGAGTATTTTTTATTTCATTTTTGAAATTTTACTTAGCAATCTGCACTTTTTAGTAACTAATTAGATAATAAGAATGTGCGAAATTTGATCCAAAGCAACTATCAACGACCTCGAATTCATGGATTCTTTATTTATCAATTCCTTACTTGAAGACTTGAAAAATCCCGATGAAACAGTCCGCGATCAAGCGACCAGGAAAATCTGGCGCATTTGGTTTCAGCAAAAGGGAGTTCATGGACTGGAAGTAATTGAACGCAGTCAAAAGTTAATGGATTCTGGAAAAATTACTGAAGCCGAAGCTGTGCTAACAGAACTTATTAACGACCAACCAGATTTTGCCGAAGCTTGGAATCGCCGTGCTTTTCTTTACTATACTAACGGCAAGTATCAAAAGTCTCTAGCGGACTGTCAAAAGGTTGTTCAACTCAATCCAATACATTTCGGCGCACTTCACGGTATGGGCTTGTGTTTTGCCGCTATGGGAGAGTATGTTGAAGCTATCAGAGTATTTCACCGTGCTTTGGAAATTCAACCGTATTCTCAAGTGAATCAAAAATTGATTTTGGAATGCACTCTCCGATTAAACTAAGACTATTAGGGTCTTTATTGAAACCGCAGATGCACGCAGATAAACAAGAGATGAGATTAAACTATTATCTGCGTCTGTCTGCGGTTCAAAGTTGCCCATGATTCACATTGACGATTCCTATGGAGAGGGAGGCGGGCAAATTCTCCGTACCTCACCGAGTAGCTGCTTTATCAATTGTTCACGAGAAGTCGTATTTGCCTCCACGCTCAAGCGCTCGTTTGTAAGCAGGTCGCGCATGAATCCGAGCAAGAAATTCCTTGAGTTTTGGTCGGCTCTCGACCTCTTCGGGTCGCATGGCGATCATTTCGAGAGGAAAGCTCATTTGGATATCGGCTGCGGTGAATTCGGAACCCGCGAACCACGTACTCTTACGAAATTCGCCTTCGATGTAGTCAAAGTGAAGCTTAATTTGGGGCGCGATGAATGCGTCCATCGCCTTACTGTCTCCTATTCCAAAATGCTCGAAGATGAGCCTAAGAAGCAGCGGCGGCATTGCAGAGCCTTCAGCGTAGTGTAGCCAATACGTGTAACGCAGACGCTCGGGTGTACCGGGTGCTGGGACTAACCTACCGTTACCGTAGTGATCCACTAGGTATTCGATGATAGCACCTGACTCGGCAATCGTGAGATCTGCATCTGTGATGACTGGTGACTTGCCGAGCGGATGAACTTGGCGCAGCGACTCTGGTGCTAGCATTGTCTGAGGATCGCGTTCGTAGAACTTGATGTCGTATTCGATACCTAATTCTTCAAGCAGCCAGAGGACTCGCTGCGATCGCGAATTGTTGAGATGATGGACAATAATCATAAAATATTCCTCGTAGTACTCGTTACTATCCGACGAGGCTAATTTTTAACTAATTTCACTTACATCCCATCTCTCTATAGGCTGGGATGTAATTCTTTTCAAATACAACTACGAATGACGAGTGATGAATTACCCCTCATCAACAGAATGGGGCTTTTTGCCATCCAGTAAAGCACTCACAGTCATATCTCCCATAACATTGATGACAGTACGGCAGCGATCCAAAAACCAATCCACTGTGATCAATAAGGCAATATACTGTGTGGGTAAGCCAACGGAAGTGAACACCAGTGTCATCGTGACTAACCCAGCTTCTGGGATACCTGCTGCACCTACTGATGCAAAAATCGATGTCAGAATGACAACAAACTGCTGCCCAAGATTCAGATGTAACCCAAGCACTTGGGAGATAAACAACGCAGATGTTGCCTCATAAAGCGCAGTACCATCATTGTTGAAATTTGAGCCAACTAACGCCCCCAAAGAAGCAGAGGATTCTCGTAAGCCAATTTTGTTTTGCAAAGCCTCAAAAGTAATAGGCATCGTCGCTACTGAGGAATCAGTTGAGAAAGCTGTTAAAAAGGCATCAGAACCGCCACGCAGAAAGTTTAGAGGGTTCACCCAAGAACCAAATTTCACCCTAGTCAGGTAGTAGCAAGTTTGTAACGCCAATCCCACCAATACTGCTATGACGAATGCGCCTAGCGATTTAAACGGCTCAAAGCCTTTTTCAGCAACAGTTTTACCCACAATTCCAAAAACTGCCAATGGCACCAGGGCAATAACCCAGTGGAGGATACGGACGATAGATTCAAACAGAATGCTGATGATGTTTTCTATGGGTTGGTATCCTATTTTACCTTGAGCAAGTTGCTCTGATTTTATTGCCCGCAGGACGATCGCAAAAGAAAGAGCAATAACGATAAGCTGAATGACATTGTTATCAACTAAAGGCTGAAGGACGGCTTGTGGTACAGCGTCTTTCAATAATCCCCAAGGGTCAAAACTTTTACTGGCTGTTTCTCCACCCTCTGCAGCAGTCAAACTTCCCCACGTACCAGGACGCAGGACATTTGCCACGAAAAGTCCTATTATAATAGCGACTGTCGTGTTAGTAAACAGCAGCACCGCTAAACGCCTTCCTGCTGTACCAGGGATGTTGGTTGTCATAAAAGTATGCAATACTGCCATCAAAATCAGCGGCGTTGCAAGGGCGCGGAGAGCCTTGAGCACTAATTCAGCGGGAATTGCTAAAGTCTCTATGAAGTTTTTATTTGCTGGACTGGGGTTTCCTGCACCTAATGCAACGCCCAATGCAACTGCGAGAATGAGCGCGATGACAATTTGTAAAGTGAGAGGAATACGTTGCCACCAGTGGCGAGGTTTGGCTTCAAGGTTGTCGGTGCTGTCTGTTTCGTTCATGCAGGACGCTCAGTTAGCAATGTCACTATTAAAGCATCACTTTGGATATTAGACCTCTTGCAAAAATCAAGGAGAATCTTATTAATAACTACAGCAGAATTGTTTATATACCACCTTGAAATCTCAGTATATACTTCTCACAAGACCTCCATCAACCTGAATTGTCGTCCCAGTGATATATCCTGCTTGTTCCGACGCCAGAAATGCAACGAGTGCTGCTAATTCCTCTGGTTTGCCAACTCGATGCAAAGGGATAGTTTTTGCAGTGTCATTAAGCGCCTCTTCCTCACTCATTCCTTGAGCTAGCTTTTCTTTCAGGACTACTGAACGTACTCTCTCAGTGAGGATGATCCCAGGAGCGACGTTATTCACAGTGATGTTGTAAGGACCTAGTTCATCAGATAGCAGTTTCGCAAGCCCTACAACTCCCATGCGAAAACTCGTGGAGAGGACTGAATCTTCTAGTAAGGTTTTCACCGACACGCTAACAATATTGATAATGCGACCACTTCCCGTCTGACGCATATACGGTAGAACCAGTCGGCTAAACCGCACGGTACTCAGAAGGTTCAGTTCAAATGCAGCTTGCCAATGCCTGTCATCAAATGTATCAAACTTCCCAAAAGGAGGTCCTCCTGCGTTATTGACGAGAATATCGATACGACCAAACTCCTGTACCGTTGCAGCAACAATCGCTTCGACCTCTTCGATTTTGGTGACATCGACAGGAACAGCCAAAACGCGGCTTCCACTGTGATGCTGAATCTCCTGTGCTGTCTTTTCCAATTGCTGCTGATTCCGCGCACCGATGATAACATTTGCACCCTCTGCTGCAAGTGCGGTGGCACTCGCTCGTCCCAACCCTTTACTGGCTGCTAGGACAAGTGCAACTTTCTCCTTAAGCCCTAAATCCATGATACGGATCCTTATCCTCTACAAAACGGTGTCACCGCTGCTTTCTTCAAAGTCTACCATTGCAAAAATGTAGATGATTTCTGTAAACAATGGGAACGTACAAAAGGGAGCATCCCAAATGTGTAAATTTCTTTTATTTTGTAGTGCGGGCTAGAAGCCCGCTTCTGTAATGAAAGTAGGGAGCAAGATGCTCCCACTACCGTTTTTTTTACAAAATTGGGATGCTCCCCGTACAAAACCTATTTCGGCACAGGTCAACTTGGCGGATGCCAACCTGCTTGAACCCAGTTTTTACGCACAGTAATAGGCGCAGCCTCTGGGACAGGAGAAGGACTCAGCACTCAGCCGTGCCGCCTACGTGGACTGATTCTAGCCTGCGGAGGCAGGCTTTGTTTGTGAGCCAGTGACTTCCAGTCTGGGGGATAATTTACACATTTGGGATGCTCCGGTAGAAGAGAAGAATAATTTTTGCCCATTGCCCATTGCCCATTGCCCATTGCCCATTGCCCAATTCCCAATTCCCATTTTCATTGCCTACAAACTGCGTTACCCTAATATACGCTTGGTGTTTTTAACTGCTGGCTGGAAACGCATATGTCCTTTGTACCTCTGCACATTCATAGTGATTACAGTCTGCTTGATGGAGCAAGTCAACTGCCAGATTTAGCCGATCGCGCCATCGAACTAGGGATCAAGGCAATAGCCCTCACAGATCATGGTGTCATGTATGGTGCGATCGAACTCATTAAAATCTGCCGCAATAAAAATATCAAGCCAATTATCGGCAACGAAATGTATATTATTAACGGCGATATTACAAAACAAGAACGCCGTCCCCGCTATCATCAAGTTGTTTTAGCCAAAAATACAAAAGGATACAAAAATTTAGTTAAAATTACAACTCTTTCCCATCTCAAAGGTGTACAGGGTAAAGGAATTTTTTCCCGTCCTTGTATCAATAAAGAATTATTAAAAGAATACCATGAAGGCTTAATTGTCACGAGTGCTTGTTTGGGTGGCGAAGTTCCCCAAGCCATTCTGAGCGGGAAATTAGAGGCTGCACGAAAAGTTGCTCGGTGGTACAAAGAAGTCTTTGGTGAAGATTATTATTTAGAAATTCAAGACCACGGTTCCCAAGAAGACCGGATTGTGAATGTAGAAATTGTGAAAATTGCGCGGGAGCTAGATATAAAAATTATCGCAACTAACGATTCACATTTTATTTCTTGTTATGACGTTGAAGCGCACGATGCTTTGCTGTGCATTCAAACCGGCAAATTGATTGCTGAAGATAATCGCATGCGTTATAGCGGTACAGAATATCTCAAATCTGCAGAGGAAATGAAGCTGCTATTTCGTGACCATTTGCCAGATGATGTCATTGAGGAAGCTGTAACAACCACAGTCGAAGTTGCAGATAAAGTCGAACCCTACCAAATTCTGGATACGCCTCGTCTTCCCAATTATCCCATTCCATCAGGTTACACTGCTGACACATTTGTTGAAAAAGTTGCTTGGGAAGGACTCTTACAAAAACTAAATCGCAAATCTAGAAATGAAGTTGACCAAGTTTATAAAGATAGGCTGGAATATGAACTCAAAATGATTCAGAAGATGGGTTTTTCCACCTACTTTTTAGTTGTGTGGGACTACATCAAATTTGCTAGAGATAATAATATTCCTGTTGGACCTGGAAGAGGTTCTGCAGCGGGGTCATTAGTCGCTTATACTATGGGAATTACTAACATTGACCCTGTGCATCACGGGCTTCTATTTGAAAGATTTCTCAACCCAGATCGGAAATCCATGCCTGATATTGATACAGATTTCTGTATCGAACAACGGGATAAAGTGATTGATTATGTCACAGAAAAGTATGGTAAAGAAAGAGTTGCCCAAATCATTACCTTTAACCGCTTGACTTCTAAAGCGGTTTTAAAAGATGTTGCCAGAGTGTTAAATATTCCCTATGGGGAATCAGACAAAATGGCAAAGTTAATTCCTGTTTCGCGAGGAAAACCTACTAAACTCAAAGTGATGATTTCCGATGCAACACCAGAACCACAGTTTAAAGAAAAATATGATAACGATCCGATAGTACAGCACTGGGTGGACATGGCAATTCGGATTGAAGGAACAAATAAAACATTTGGTGTCCATGCAGCCGGTGTTGTAATTTCTGCTGAACCATTAGATGAAATTGTTCCACTCCAAAAAAATAACGATGGTTCTGTGATTACCCAGTATTTCATGGAAGATTTGGAATCACTGGGATTGTTAAAGATGGATTTTCTGGGTTTAAAAAACCTAACAATGATTCAGAGAACCATTGATTTGATTGAGCAAAGTAAAGGATTTAGAATTGACCCGTACGACATCACGACTCAAGAGAGAAAAGCTCAGAGAATATTAGCAAAAGGCGAGTATAAAACCTTGCCAAACGACGTTAGGAAAACTTACGAACTTTTAGAAGCAGGTGAATTAGAAGGCATCTTTCAATTAGAATCTTCTGGAATGCGTCAAATAGTACGCGATTTAAAGCCTTCTAATATAGAAGACATTTCCTCAATTTTAGCACTCTATCGACCGGGACCATTAGATGCGGGACTGATTCCCAAGTTTATTAACCGTAAGCATGGTCGAGAGAAGATAGAATATGAAACACAAATTTTAGAACCAATATTAGATGAAACCTATGGAATTATGGTCTATCAAGAGCAAATTATGAAAATTGCTCAAGATATGGCTGGATATTCTTTAGGACAGGCAGATTTGCTGCGCCGTGCGATGGGGAAAAAGAAAGTTGATGAGATGATGAAGCAGCGAGAGAAATTTGTGGATGGCGCAGCAAAAAATGGAGTGAAAAAACAGATTGCGGAAGAATTATTCGAGCAAATGTTGAAGTTTGCTGAATATTGTTTAAGCTATGATACGGAAGTGTTGACGGTAGAGTATGGATTTTTGCCGATTGGGGAGATTGTCGAAAAAAGAATTGAATGCAGTGTGTATACAGTTGATAATCAGGGAAATATCTATACGCAACCTATCGCCCAGTGGCATAATCGTGGACAGCAAGAAGTTTTTGAATATTGTCTCGAAGATGATTCTGTGATTCGCGCAACGAAAGACCATAAGTTTATGACGACTGATGGGCAAATGTTGCCAATTGATGAGATATTTGAGCGGGGATTAGATTTGATGAGAGTTGAGGGATTACCGGATTAACAATTCAAAATTCACGCATTCAAAATTAAAGACAGTTTGAGTTGGGGATTTAAACCCCAACTCAAATCGCAATCCCCAGGCATCGCTCATCTTATTTCTGACTTTCATAAATCTCCAAAGGCAAATTATCTGGATCTTTAAAAAAAGTAAATTTCTTATCAGTCAGTTCATCAATCCTAATATCTTCCACCTCTACACCCTTCGATTTTAAATAACTAATCGTTTGCTCAACATCATCAACTTCAAAAGCCAGATGTCTTAAACCACAAGCCTCTGGATGACTCACTCTTTGAGGAGGATTGGGAAAAGAAAATAACTCAATTTGGTGATTTTCTCCTACTCGTAAATCTAACTTATAAGAATTTCGCTGAGTACGAAAAGTCTCATTAATAATAGAAAAACCTAAAACTTCTGTATAAAACTTCTTTGAGCGCTCGTAATTAGAACAAATAATCGCTACATGGTGAATCCCAGTAATTCTCATTCTCTTTCTTGGCGTCCTTTGCGTCTAAAGCCCTTTGGGCATGCGCCTTTCCTGCGGAACGCTGCTTTGTAAGTCCTGCGGACAGGCTTGCGCCAACGCCTCTGGCGTCGCCCCTTGGGCGAAGGGCGGTTCGTTTCTTTTAAGGGCAGGCAAAAAACCTGCCCCACAAACTAAGAATCCTGTAAAATAGTTTTGGACACAATTCTGGTTTTCTTGCGATCGCCCTCCGATAACTCTTCGCCAGCTTGTAAGCGAGTGGCAGAAGTTTGCAACACTGTTGCTGCACTTTTATCTCCCATTTGCAGCGCGGTTTTGGCAGCAGTTTGCAACATCGTTGCTGCACCCGCGCGATCGCCCTGTTGCAATTTTGCTTCTGCTAGTTGCGTTTGCCGATATTTGGCTAGTGCCAAAATATGTTGCTGTACTTGAGGATTACCAGAAGGTTGGTAGACTCGTACCACATTCGCCTCAATAGGGATGTTTTCTGAAAGTAACCCTGTTTTGTTTTGCGCCGGATCATCATAGCGGACTTGCAACCTCGCGATAGTCTGTCTACCTTCTGGCAACTGTCCCAAGTAGATATTTGCCAAAATAACCCGTTCCACATCTTTCATCAAATCTCCCAAGCGCACAGCAAAACGTGCATCAGCTTCTAGTTGCACTGGTAATTCTATTGTGTCTGGGGCAACTTGGGCAATAGGTTTGAGTTCTGCAAACCGTACACTAGGTACTAAGGAAAATAGTAGATAAGCATTCGTCAATCCTACTGTTTGAATGCGGTTGAAAAGACGACTAAACTCATCTACTACCTGTTCTGGTTGTTGAATGTAGGACAAAGTGCCACCACCAGCATCTGCAAGTTTTTCCAGAACATCTTGGTTCCAAGTGTCTCCAAATCCTAAAGTGTTTAAAGTTAAATTATAGCCAGTTGCCAACTGGGCAAATTTCAAACAACGGTTATTGTCACCGTGTTCATTTTCACCATCAGTTAAGAGAAAGGCTTGGGAAACAGTTTCTTTTTTTCCTTTCGCTAGTTCCTCAATACCCAAGCGCAAACCTTCATCTACAGCCGTTCCACCATCAGCAGAAAGGCGATTAATTTGCTGTTTAATTCGCTCAGGATTTTCGATAATTTGATTGGGGACTAAAACCTTTGCACGGTGGTCAAAAACAACAATACTCAGGCGATCCCCTGGCTTAAGTTTGTCAACAAGACGAGTCGCTGCTTTTTTGACAGTTTCTAAAGAGCGCCCACTCATCGAACCACTATGGTCGAGAATTAGGCATAAATTCAGTGGGACGTTGCGGTCCAGATTTTCTGCGATCGCAGAAATGGAAATTGCCAACTGACGTTGACTGTTCGATTGATTGGCATCTAAGTTGCCATCATTGAGAGCAGGCTGTAAGCTAACCTTCATAACCCCCCAGGATTCCTACACAGGCTATACATATTTATAAATAACTTCAAAGTACAGTATCAGCACTTCGGAAAAGTTGTCTGACAATAACTTTAAATAATATTCCTACTAATATAAGGATGTCAGAAAATAGGGGAATAGGGAAATGGGAAATATTTTTTTGTCTTTACCCTATACTCTGACTTCTTTACACTTCTACACCTTAGAGAGAAATCCACACCTCCAAGCAAGTAAACATCGCGCTAGGATGTACTACAGTTAACGGCATGAATTTAGGCAACAGTTGCTATGGAAAATTCCATCATTAAGGCCGTGCAAGCGCCTTACTACGGCGACAGCTTCTACCGAACACCGCCGCCTGATTTACCTTCTCTATTGTTAAAAGAGCGTATTATATATCTGGGCTTGCCCTTAGTTTCACCAGATGAGTATAAACAGCAACTGGGAGTAGACGTAACAGAACTCATTATTGCTCAACTTCTGTACCTGCAATACGAAGATCCAGAAAAGCCCATTTCTATCTACATCAACTCCACAGGCACTTCTTGGTACACTGGTGATGCCATAGGTTCTGAAACAGAAGCTTTTGCCATTTGTGACACCATTAAATACATCAAGCCGCCAGTCAATACCATCTGTCTTGGTTACGCTATGGGTACAGCGGCAATGATTCTCTCTTCTGGAACGAAGGGACACCGTGCCAGTTTACCGAATGCGACGATTGTTCTCCACCAAGCAAAACGTGGTACTGGCTACGCTCAAGCAACAGACATTCAAATTCAAGCACAAGAAGTGCTGAAAAACAAGCAAATGATTCTAGATATTCTCTCACGGAATACAGGACAGCCTGTGGAGAGAATCGCCAAAGATATAGATCGCAAGTTCTACATGACACCCCAAGAAGCCAAAGAATATGGAGAACATGGCTTGATTGACCGGGTTTTAGAAAGTACCAAAGAACTTCCTCTAGCATTGGCTGCTGCTATTCCTAGTTAGTTAAATCTTATTTTTCGCTAAAAACAAGAGAATCTTATGCCGATTGGTATTCCTAGAGTCCCTTTTCGCTTTCCTGGGGAACCTTATACCCAGTGGATTAATATTTACGAACGCCTTGCTTTGGAACGCATCATTTTCCTAAGTGGAGAAGTGAGCGACGGCATGGCTAATGCTATCATTGCCAGACTGCTCTACATGGATTCCGAAGATCCAAGCAAGGATATCAGTATCTACATCAACTCCCCTGGAGGTTCGGTGACAGCAGGTCTTGCCATTTATGACACCATGCAGCACATCAAAGCAAATGTGGTTACAATCTGTGTGGGGATGGCAGCTTCCATGGGTTCGTTCCTGCTAGCAGCTGGCACTAAGGGCAAACGTCTTGCCTTGCCTAATTCCCGAATTCTCATTCACCAACCTCTTGGCGGTGCTCAAGGTCAAGCGACCGATATTGAGATTGAAGCTAAGCAGATTCTGAAGATGCGGCAGCAACTTAATGAAATGTTAGCTGCTTGCACGGGTCAGCCTTTAGAAAAAATTCAAAAAGACACAGACCGTGATTACTGGATGTCAGCTCAAGAGGCAAAGGAATATGGTTTGATTGACCGTGTGATTGAAGAACGTTAATGGGCAATGGGCAAAACAAGTCAAAAGAACCAAGTAAAAAGTGAGCCAGTGCGGTGGACGGGTTCCCCGGCATAAAGCAACTGGCGAATCCGTAAGGATAAAAAGAAAGAATTTTTCTTTTGCCTTTTGACTTTTAACTTTTAACTTAATTCGGGGGCAATGGGCAATGGGCAAAAATTATTCTTCTCCCCTGCTCCCCTGCTCCCCTGCTCCTCTGCTCCCCTACTCCCTGCTCCCCCGTTTTTACAAGAGTTTTAGGACGAACTGTGAAAAGTCAGGGGAGATAATGTCTAGACACTTTGTATACAGTATTAATTCTTACGTAAAATTGTAGATAATGGAGTGTGTTTGCGTATATCTAACAGATTCGCCAGAGATTCTTTACCCTGACTCTGCGAGACGCTTTGCTCTGGTGGTAAAACTGTGATGACAGGTTCTATTTGACTTGGCATCACTACAACGGGCGTCCTTGCTTGTGATGGTACGAAAACTGGCAAATTTTTCTTGGCACGAGGTTCTAATCCTGGGTGACGTTGTGCTAGGCGCTTCTGATAGCGGTTAATATGATTTTTGACTTTTTGACGCTGTGCTGGACGGTTTAGTAGTAGGAATAATATCAAGCTACCACTGGCACAACTTAGAGCAATAGCAGCCACCATCCATAAGGGTGTAGGATTGGTTGTCTTAGAGGGTGCTTTGATTAGTTTGACAATTTCAGCTTCTGCTACTTCTGGTTCTTCCTGTTCCATACGCCCTACATAACCTAAGCTGTACAGGGCAAGAGCACTAGTACCTAGAAAAATTAATAACAACCCAGTCGGCAATAGCCAAGGATGATGCACAAGCAGATGTATCAGAGAATTATTGCTCCCTGTTCGTCCTGAGATTTTCTTCTCCGACTCGAGTATAGGTGCTTCCGATTGGGATGACTGCTGCTGTACACTTTGGCTGTTTTCCATGATTGCTTTGCGAATCTTTGTACCCTCCAGTTCTTGATTGTACTGAAGGGTTAACTATGATGTATCCGTAGAAAATTACCAGATGTAAGTAACTTTTATCTGAAATACAGGTTGCTCAATCCGATGTTTTCTACTAGAAAATTTGTATTTTTTATGACTTGTAACTATGAACGACTGGAAATCATTTCACCTCTTCCCTTGTTGAGAAAGTAGAATGTCTTTCGAGAGCAAATTGGATTAAGGAGTCAACTAATTCAGGAAAAGAGATACCGCTATGCGCCCAGAGTAGAGGGTACATACTTGTTGCTGTAAAACCTGGTAAAGTGTTGATTTCGTTAATGAAAACTTCTCCTGTGGCTTCTAGGTAGAAAAAATCTACCCTTGCTAATCCAGCAGCATCAACGGCAGTAAAGGCTTGCAACGCCATTTCCTGAATTTGACGAGTGACAGCTTCTGAAACAGGTGCAGGAATCAGTAAATCTGCCTTACCTTCCGTATATTTAGTTTCATAATTATAAAATTCACTTGCGTAAGTAATCTCACCAATAACTGAAGCTTTAGGACTATCATTTCCTAAAACGGCGCACTCTAATTCTCGTGCGACAACTCCAGCTTCAACAATGATCCTTCGGTCATAGCTGGCGGCGTTATCTAATGCTGCTTCTAATTCTTTTGTTGATCGCACTTTGGCAATGCCTACCGATGAACCTAAATTAGCAGGTTTGACAAAGCACGGATAACCCAAAGTTGCCTCAATTTCATCACATACTTTCGAGAAAACACAAGGATTTGACCAAATTTGCGTTCGATTTAACGCCTTGTATTTTACCTGTGGCAATCCCGCTTGGGCAAAGGCTGTTTTCATGGCAACTTTATCCATTCCCACCGCAGAACCCAATACTCCAGAACCAACAAAGGGGACTTGCATTAAGGTGAGTAACCCTTGTATTGTGCCATCTTCGCCGTTGGGACCGTGGAGAATGGGAAACCAAACATCCACTTCTGCGACTTGGGAAGGAGATTGCCAACGGTTGAGAGCTTGAGTTTTGGCAACTGATAATTGATGATCAGATGTAGTTGGCAATTGCTGTGGTGTTCCTGATTCCAAGACTTGTTGCGGTACATCCCCTGCTAGCCAACGTCCATCTTTGTGAATGTAGAAAGGCAAGATTTCGTACTTATCAGTATTTTGCTCTGCATTCAAGGCTCTAGCGATCGCTCGTGCTGAACTTATAGAAACTTCATGTTCTCCCGAACGACCACCAAAGAGCAACCCTACTCGCAGCTTTGTCATCTGAAGTACCTCTACACACGTCAAATTCAGATAGCGTAGCACATCTGAGCGAAGTTGCTGTATTTTTTCATTAAGAAGTTCTTTGCGATCGCCCACCAGCACTCAGGTAAATTGCATCTTAGAATCAGTGTCTGTGCTGACACCCCAGATTTCCTGCTCAGAAAAACCAAGCTCGTGAAAGTCATTCTCTCGCAGTTCTGCTTCGTTAGCACAAAAGAACTCATCGAGCTGTGGAGGTTTTATTGGTGTTCCTGCAATACTCAGAAAGTGATGTGAAATAGACGCCATACACAATTTCAATTTTGTTGTGTCATATAAGAAACGTAGCAATGCTACGTCGTCTTATACAAAACCTGATCCTAAAAGAGGAATTTCTGCGGCTTGATAAGGGTAATTCCTTAAGATGTTAGCAATCACCCCTACTGAACTTATAAAAACTTCATGTTTTCCCGAACAATCATCAAAGAGTTACCTACCCGCAGCTTTGTCATCTGAAATACCTCTTTTACATATCAAACTCAGATAACGTAGGACACTTAAGCAAAGTTGTTGTCTTTTTCTATGTAGAGATTTTTTATGTAGTTATACGCCGCCGAGATTATGAAAATCATACCAATCGCCGAAAGTATTGTCAAATCGTCACTTCTTGACGCTATTCTCAACAAATAGAAGAACTTTACAATTTTGATAAAGATTTGTAATTGCAAATTTCAAAAGCAAATTACATGTTGAATGAGTTCTCTTTATATAAGACTGTGCACCACTTGGCGCACTTCCACGGGTTCACCAGTCAAACTAAAAGCGCGAACTTCGGTAATTCTTACCTTCACCAATTTGCCCTTGAGTTCATTGATATCACCAGTGAAGAATGTCAGACGATTACCCTGCGTGCGTCCCATCACTTGGGTTTTGTCTTTGGGGTTTTGGTCTTCCACTAGCACTTCCTCAACACGTCCCATGTAACGCCCTGATCGCTCGGTTGCTTTTATCGCAACGAGATGATTAAGCCGTTGCAGGCGATCGCTTTTGGTTTCTTCACTCAATTGCTCATCCCAAATTGCAGCTGGTGTTCCTGGACGTGGAGAATACGCCGCTGTATTCAACTGGTCAAAGCCAATCTCTTCTACTAGTTTGAGAGTATTTTCAAATTGCTCTTCTGTCTCGCCTGGAAAACCCACAATAGCATCAGCACTAATCGACGCATCTGGCATATACTGTCGAATCGTATCGATTATCCGGCGATATTTCTCGTGCGTGTAACCTCGACTCATGCGTTTGAGGACTTCGTTATCCCCAGATTGGAAGGGAATGTGGAAGTGTTCACACACCTTGGGTAATTCCGCACAAGCTTTGATGAGCCTTTGTGTGAAATAGCGGGGATGAGAAGTCGCAAAACGAATCCTATCAATTCCCGGTACATCATGAACATAGTAAAGTAAATCAGTTAAAGTGTGCAGATGGCGACCTTCCGGCGTCACTCCTGGTAAATCTCGCCCGTAAGCGTCGATATTTTGACCGAGTAGGGTAACTTCTTTGAAACCAAGCCGCCCCAGTTGTTCCATTTCTGCCCGAATTGCTTGGGGTGTACGGGACTGTTCGACACCGCGCACATTGGGAACCACACAGTAAGTGCAGCGTTCGTTACAACCGTAAATCACATTAACCCAAGCACTTACAGTACTATCTCGTCGCGGCTTGGTGATATCTTCGATAATGTGAACTGGCTCGGTCGCCACAACTTGGTTACCGTCAAACACTTGTTGTAGCAAATCTTTCAAGCGGTTAGCGTGTTGAGGTCCCATCACCATGTCTAATTCTGGCACACGCCGCAACAGTGCTTCGCCTTCCTGCTGAGCAACGCAACCTGCAACAATTATAGTTAAGTCTGGTTGCTCATGCTTGCGCTTTGCTTGTCTACCGAGATAAGAATAGACTTTTTGCTCAGCGTTATCTCGGATAGAGCAGGTATTGTAGAGAATTAAATCTGCATGATTTGGGTCTTCTGACCACTCAAAGCCCATATCTTCCAAAATGCCAGCCATACGTTCAGAGTCGGCTTTGTTCATTTGGCAACCGAAAGTAGTGATGTGATAGCGACGGGATAAAGTGGTCATGGTAACTACAAAAGGAATGCGATAGCGAATTGCACTACTGAAAATAGTGATATTTTCTCGCGCCTACTGGAGAAGGGAGAACCGACCCAATATATTATAGCCACGCATTACCGCTAAATACTTACTCCTTTCCCGCCCGTACTCCGTAGGAGAACCCGTAGGGTAGATCACCGTTTAAGCAGCAGAGGAGCAGAGGAGAAGAAATTACATCGGTAATCTAAGGTAATCTTACACCGGCAAGGGAGTATGATTGCATATTGACGATTCCCACAAAAGAGTCTGAAGCTAATATGCCCTCTGCCTCACGAGGGTCTTATACGTAAAAGATTGCCAGCCTTATAACTGAATAAAGAGCTATCTGAATTACAAAATCTCAAACTCAAACTCCAAATTTTGACTGTTGAGAAAATTGTGAGTAAAATGATCTACCACATTCGTATCACTCAATTCTAAATTGTAAAAATCTACAACTTCATACTCAAAATAAGGTCCAGCGTGCCAAGTTCCTACCTCTAACTTGATAAAGCAATTTCCTGGAATTCGGAAAGCCGCGATGTCTTCGTAAGATGGTTTATCTATATTATTATTAGGAGGACAAACCGCAATTAGCCAGTCCTTCCCTTCCAATGAACCTAAGCACTGAGTGCATTGTACATGACGAGTGATGGTGTGAAATCTGCGTCCTCTGCGGTGCAGCCTCATGATGTAAAAGCGGGGAGTACCTTTGTCAAGTACTAATTGAGCATCTTCTACATCAAAGGATTTGCCGTCTAACTTAGAAAAAATCACTTGTCCATATCGACGAAAATTTTCTGGGGTTATCCATTTAGCCTGTAGTTGTTGCACCGTTTTTGATGTCGTCATATCCAATCCGCTTGCACCCTCATTATTTTAACTTTGTTCCCTCTCTTGATTAAGAGAGGGCAAGACAGAGGTCTGTAAAAAGGATTTACTCCAATTTCTGTAGTTTTTTGGGAATGAGTGACTTGGAAATGATAGAGGCTTGTTTGTCTAAATCTGAAGGTTGCGTGTACCACCAAGCCCAAGCAATTAAAACCGCCTGAAAAGGAAGTCTTATCACCTGTAACCAAGGTGAATTAGGTATATTGTCAATCGGAATATTATTAACCGCCATGTTGATATTTGCCGGAAAAACAGCAATAAAAAGAGCAATAAGCCCCCAAGCAGTAGCTTGACTGACAGGCGGGACTAATAACCCGATACCTCCCAAGATTTCATAAAAGCCACTGAGATAAACTATTTGCAGAGGGTAGGGGAGTTGCGGCGGCACGATTCTGACATATTGGTCAGCAGATGTAAAGTGCGTTACTCCGGCTACAATTATAGATACGGCAAGGATGACACGAAAGATTTCCTTGATATTGTTCATCTGTTACCTTTGACTGTATAATTACGTCCACTCCTTCAGTGTCTTTGCCTGGTATCATTCCGTCCTCAGTCAACGGTGAGAAAAATGAACAGGTTATGGCAATGAGCGATCGCATTGGCGTTATACCATTTCACGAAATTGCTGATACAAATGGGAATTGGGAACCCAGAACTGGGAACAAGGAACTCGGAAATCGAGCATTACCCATTGCGCATTGCCCATTTGTATCAACCTTAAAGTGAAACGGTATGTTTGCTCTTGTTGGATTAGCTGTTGACAGCAAAGAAAACCGAGAGCAAGATGAACCAAAGTTAAAGTTTTTCTATTTGCACTTGACTAAATCTATATATCACGTGAATATATTTGCTTGATGTTGCACTAGCTCATCGTGTTCTTTCCTGGATATTAGCGAAGACACCTTGCCTGGTGAGTTACAGACGAGTCGATCTATCTCAAGCTGCAGCCCAGCTGCCTGAAAGAAACCTCGTACATCTTGCTGACGTGATGACCTCCCTAAAAACGAGTTTTTAGTGAAGAGAGTTCTGATGTATGGTCCTTCTATAAAGGCGACGAGTTATCTATGTGTAGACAGCCATTGGTTTTAGTTGTAGAACAAGATCCATCCTATTTAGAACTTCTTAATTCCTACTTTAAGTTACTAAATGTGTCGTGTATTTGTGCCAAGCAAGGAATTAGGGCTTTAATTTTAGCACAAACACATCAACCAGATTTAATCCTGCTAGATATTTCAATATCTGATTTAAGTGGTCTACAGGTTATTCATTATTTGAGGCGTAACCCAGAAACGAGAATGATTCCGATTATTGGAGTGACGACTTTAACAAAGGAACAAGATGGTAATTCCATTCTTCTAGCAGGGGCTGATGACTGCATTACCAAACCCTATCATCATCATCAATTAAAAGCTGCTATCCACTGCCATCTCAATCAGGTACACTCTTACAGTTAGCCTTAGGAATAATTTCCCGATTACGAACCTCTGGCAACGCTTCTAAGAAAACAATGATACCCGTACGACCAGTTGTTAAACTTGTATTGCTCAACAAGTCTACTACTGGTTTTTGAACAATCTCCTCAATCAAATCCTTGATTTGTAGAGTCATGATTTTGTTCAAATCTAATCTCACTTGTTCAGCTAAAATATCATATCCCGAACTCAGAAGAGTTTGTTCCAGGAGAGTCACAGAATCTTCTATAGAGATTGCCAATTCTACATCGAAAAATTGGCAGATAATTTTACCAGGACGGTGCCCAAGCTGTTTACTGTATAGAGAGCGGATACGATTTGCGATTTCTCTTTCTAGTTGTCCAATAGTCGGTTTAGACATTTCTGCTAATGGTGTAAAAATAGTTAATCGTATGAGAATATAAATGATTGACTCATAAAACATGAATTTACTGGTGTGACGATAACTACACGCAAAGATGAAGAAATATTTCATATCTTCTCGTTTGATCTAGTTTGATACGGATGCTCTTATACTCATATCCACTACCGGACTTTCACCGAACAATCTCGCGATCGCGAGATTGTTGTGGCAGTTAGGGAATAAGTAAATTACGTTGTCCCAAATAATCTATCTCCTGCATCTCCCAATCCTGGAATAATGTAACCGTTTTCATCTAAATGATCGTCAATAGCTGTAGTGTAAAGAGGTACATCTGGATGGACTTCGGTGAAATGCTCAATACCTTCTGGTGCAGCGAGTACGCAAATAAACTTAATAGACATTGGATTCGCTGATTTCAGCTGTTCAACTGCTGCTACAGCTGAGTTACCAGTCGCTAGCATCGGATCAACCACTAGCACATCTCGCTTATCTATATCCTGAGGCACCTTAAAATAATACTCAACAGGAATGAGGGTTTTGGGATCACGGTACAATCCAATGTGTCCTACTCTTGCAGATGGTATGAGTTCCAGCATCCCATCCAAAATCCCTTGTCCTGCGCGTTGGATGGAAACAATGACCAACTTTTTATTTGAAGCAAGCACTGGGGCGTTCATTGGCGCAAGAGGAGTTTTAATCTGTTCATATTTCACAGGCAAATCTCGCGTGACTTCATAAGCTAACAGCTGGCTAATCTCTTTGAGGAGAACTCGAAATGTCGCCGTGCTAGTTTCGGCTTTACGCATCAGCGTTAGTTTGTGTTGAATCAATGGATGCTCGATTACTATAACTTGACTGTGCATATGTCTTATACGTTTTATTATGCGAATTAAAAAGGACTTGACCAAAACTAGGGTGTAGGGGGGTAAGAAAAAATGTATGCTTTGTACAATGCCACATCCTTCTCCCTTCGCCCAAGGGGCGACGCCAAGGGCGAACGCGCAGCGTCTGGGCTACTGAGAAGGGGAGACGCAATCATGCGAACAAGTCGGCAGAGCGTTTCCCTTCGGAGTGGCTCCCCTTCTCGGAACCAAAGGGTTCAAGCCCCCACTAAGTTCTTTTTACTTGAGTTGGGGATTCTCTTTTTACTTTTTACTTTTTACTTGTTAAAAGCAAGATACCCCCCTTGGAGAGGAATTCAAAATTAGAAATTATGTAAAATAAGCTCTGCCTCCACTGAATGGTCTATACTGAAAACAAAACGTGTCTAATACTGAAATTTTCTGTTAAAATCGCTGAAATAATTATCAGGCAAGGGATTTACAGATTATCAATAAAAGTGTACTTAGTATCAATAACTGCGCCTAAGGCTGATAGCAAGACTGGGTATGCTTTTGAGGCTTTTAAACATTTTTTCTTGAGGGAACTTCAGTTTAAGGTCGGTACTGTCCAAACGACACTGGTTTATTCTCCGTAAGCCTGTTTCATCGTTCGGTTCAGAGTTCAGGACTAGCAAGCATCCTGAAGTGGGTTAATAACACTGTTTGTCTTACTAAAGTTATAATTCTTAAAGTTATAATTCTTAACATTACGTAATGAATTAATATAATAGGTAATACATTATTCTCAAGGCAGTCCCGATGAAAAAATTTCACCCTCCGGGTATGTCCTTGTGCTTCTCCTATCGGAGAAGCATTCACCCGTTTGCGTCCCTTGCACGTGTCCGGAGGACTCAGCGTCTCGGTTAGGAGAAAGGGGGTTCCCCCCGTTGTTCGCGAAGCGTCTCCGACAGGAGAAGGAACTGGCGTGGAAACCCCCTCTTCGCGACTGCCGACGCTCCTACGTCGCTAACGCTGCGCTAACACCGCCAAGCATGAAAATCTGGCTTTCCCCTACACCCACTTTCAAGGCAGGTCAAAACTTAATCTTCCCAATCAGGCTTACAGTAAAAGAGGTACCAGGCATGGGTAACATCACATTCGTTAAAGAAAACCAAGAAGTCATAGCGGCAGATGGTGCAAATCTACGCCAGAAAGCCCTGCAAAACAACATAGATATATATAAAGTGTTTGGTAAGATGATGAATTGTGGAGGCTACGGTCAGTGTGGCTGTTGTGTTGTCGAAGTCGTCGAAGGAATGGAAAATCTCTCATCCCGCACAGATGCGGAAAATCGATTATTGAAGAAAAAGCCTGAAAACTGCCGTCTTGCTTGTCAAACCTTAGTTAATGGTCCAGTTAGTGTGGTAACAAAGCCTTAACGGTAAATTATTAGGAGTTGAAAGTCAAGGGTCAAAAAAGATATTGAACTTGGATTTTGAACCTGTAATACATAACTCGTTGAAGCCGGGATAATGGTATCCTAAGATTGTTTACTGGACATCATTGAGAGGCTTTCTTTCCATGGAAGTTAATGATCTGGGATTCGTGGCGAGCATTTTGTTCGTTTTAGTTCCCGCTGTTTTTTTAATCATTCTTTACATTCAAACAGCTAGCCGCGAAGGGTAAAAAGATAGTTAAGACCTATTTTGTTAATGTAATGAAAACCCCTACATGATAAGTGTAGGGGTTTTGTTTATCAACCGCAGTGACTTTAATCTACCGTCCGCGCTAACAATACTGGACAAGTTGCATTAACTCGAACATAGTCAGATAAAGAAGCTCCCAAAAGTCGGTCTATATCGACAAAATCCTTAGCAATTGAAGGACGCCGATCTGGGGAACCGAGCAATAATAAATCTATCTTCCACTCATCTACCAAACGACAAATTTCTTCACCTGGTTTACCACTACTAGTCACACAACGAGCTTGTACGCCATATTTTTTAGCCTCTGCATAAGCTTTAGCTAAAACCGAATTATGTTCTGGACTAATTTCACTTATTACAGATTCCTTACCGCGTAAATCTGTATTAATATTAGCCAGAATCAATTCTCCTCTGTTGATATCTCGTAGGAGGAATAACGCCAAACTCAAGCAATGTTTTGCGGCATCAGAGTTATCCATTGCCACCATAATGCGGTTAACTTTTTTGACATATATGTCATCTTTTACCAGCAACATGGGGCGAGAAGATAATTGGAAAACGTACTGACTAACTGAGTTCGCTAAAATAGATTGCAACCTTTTGAGTCCGCGTGAACCCATAATAATCAAGTCAGCATCGATTTCGTCCGCTACTTCACAAACAACACGTTTAGGATCACCTTGCCGCAAAATCGAAGAAACTTTGCTGGGATCTAAGTTCAAATACTGGATTGCATTAGCTAAAATTTTGCCGCCTTCTTCCCATTTAGCTGTCATGGCTTCAGCAGAAAATCGGTCGGGAACAACGTGCAAAACTGTAACTTTTGACCGTTGGATTGAGGGTACATCTGCCAAAGTTTTGAGCATTTCTTCTGCATGCCCCAATCCAGAGACAGCTAGCAAAATCTTTTCTATCATCATCACGTCTCGTTGTTCAGGTTGCTTTGGGAATTAGCCATTGGTCATTAGTCAAGAGTTATTAGCACACTGATGAAAAAAACGACAAATGACAAATGACGTTGAAGTTTATTTATGCCTAGTTGAAACTTTAGGTAGCTAGGCTTCATTGATTTCAGCTTACTCTCGATTTTGACCGATAAATTTAACGAATGATTATTAAATTTATTAGTTGTAATCTATGTTTACTGTTTTTAATTAGAACTAGGTTAAGTCTTGCAAAGAAGGACTGAACATAGCAGATAAATTTACTTTTCTATTTTAAAAAAACTTTAAGTTTTGTGCAGGGTGGACATTGCTAGCCTTGTCACCGAAGGGGACAAGGGGATAGGGGGACAAGGGGAAGAAAGAGTTAATAGACAATTATTTCTTTTCCCTCCATCTCCCCATCTCCCCTGCTCCCCCTCATCTGCTCAGTTACGCCGCAACTGCTAACCCATTATGCCTGAGCAAAGGTTCAGTACTGGGTTCGCGACCCCGGAACAATTGAAACACTTCCATTGGATGCTTGCTACCACCAAGAGCCAGTACTGTATCACGATAACGTTTTCCTGTAGCTTTTATAGCCTGTTCATCATCTAAGCCAGCTTCTTCAAAAGCGGCAAACGTGTCAGCACTCAAAACTTCAGCCCATTTATAACTGTAGTAACCTGCCGCATATCCACCAGAAAAAATGTGCCCAAAAGCACATAAATAGGAATCCTCTGGTAGTGGCGGCAAAACAGTTGTAGTCTTGGCAATGCGCGATCGCACATCCTTGGGAGTTTCATTGCCGCCTGGACGATAGCGGTGGTGCAATTCTATGTCAAGGCTGCTAAAGTCGATTTGTCGCAGCATGGCACTGCCACTCATGTAATTTTTTGCTGCCAGTAGCTTCTGGTAATAATGCTCCGGTAGAGGTTCACCAGTTTCGTAGTGCTTCGCCATACCGAACAAAGTTGGTCTGTCGTAGCACCAGTTTTCCATGAACTGGCTGGGCAATTCCACCGCATCCCACTCAACATTGTTGATACCTGCTGCACTTGTATAGTCTACCTTGGTCAGCATATGATGCAAGCCATGACCAAACTCGTGGAACAAAGTCTCTACTTCATAGAAAGTCATGAGGCTAGGTTTGCCATCTATTGGGGGAGTTTGGTTACATACTAGATACGCCACAGGTAAGCGAGTAGTCGTGACTCCATTTTCTGTGACTTTGCCACGGTTAATACAGATGTCCATCCAAGCACCGCCACGCTTTTCTTCTGGACGGCTGTAGGGATCAAGGTAAAAGTAGGCAATTGGGTTACCTGTTTCGTCAGCAATTTGGAAGTAACGCACATCCTCATGCCAAACCGGGGCTTGTCCATCATTCGGGTTGATAGTGACGCCAAACAGCCGCTGTGCCAACCCAAATAAGCCATCCAACACCTGAGGAAGTGGGAAATAAGGGCGTAATTCTTCAGCAGTGAAGGCAAATTTTTCTTCTCGTTGACGTTCTGCCCAAAAACTGATGTCCCAGTGCTGCAAATCGTTTGCTTCTGGTGCATTCTTAGATGCAGCAAAGGCTTTAAGTTCTTGCAATTCCTTCACAGCAGCATCATAACTGCGGGAGCGTAGTTCTTCCAACAAGGACTCTACTGCTTGCACATTAGGAGCCATTTTACTGGCTAAGCTCAATTCAGCATATGTTTTAAAGCCAAGTAATTCTGCTAGTTCTTGACGCAACTCCAAAATGCGTTCAATTAACGGGTTGTTATCCAACTCACCCGAAGAAGCACGACTGACAAAGGCTTTGTATAGTTTTTCTCGCAAATCCCGTCGGGTGCTATGCTGCCTGAAGGGACTGTAACTAGGGAAATCTAAAGTGATGCGCCAAGGACCATTTTCTGGTGTCGCATTTTCTTCTCCCGCAGTTCGTGCCGCTTGTGCTGCTAAACTCAGTAAGCTGGAAGGTAAACCGTCGATTTCTTCTTGAGTTGTCAATGTCATGCTAAAGGCTTTGGTTGCATCTAGCAGATGGTTGGAAAACTTGGTAGACAGTTCTGCCAACTCCATCACAATGGCATTAAAACGTTCCTTTGCTTCAAAGAGCAAGCCAACACCAGAAAGTTCCGCATCTCGGATAGCTGCTTCTACAATGCGCTGTTGAGCCGAGTCTAATTTTGCCCAAGTCTCACTAGCACGGAGTGCTTTGAAAGCATGATAAATTGGTTGGCTTTGGCTGAGCTTGTTAGAGAATTGTACCACTTGTGGCTGTATGGTTTCGTATGCTTCGCGAAGTTCGGAGCTATTTTTCACACCCATCAGATGGTTTACAATCGCCCAACTCCAATTTAGGCGTTCTGTTAGCTTTTCCAGAGGTTCTACTAAACCGCTCCAAGTCGGCTCTACATTAGCTTCTAAAGTAGCAAGTTCTTGATCTAGTTCTGTCAGGAGTTGGTTGAATGCTGGTACCACATTCTCTGCTTTAATCTCCTTAAAGGGAGGCAAACCAGAGCCTTTGAGTAAGGGATTATCTGAAATAATAGCATTTGTACTCATAGGTTTCGTGTGAGTAGCGCATCAATACGCAGTAAAAAGCGATTTCTCTTCATCTATCATCTAATGTAGCGATCGCTTCGCCTGCCCGTATATGCCCGGAGGGTTTCTGAAGGAAACCCTCCGGGCATATACGGGCATCGCTTTCTCTATTGCGGATTTTCGCAAGTTAAAGGTGGTAACAACCGCACTCAAATAATAGATCTCTTGCATAAATGCCTTGAACTAACCCGCACCAATTCGCTTCAGCTTTCGTGTTGCAGTTCTTTCCATCAGGAATTAGCCGTTCCAGCAAACGAGCGATCCACGGAATAAACCAGATTACCACCAACACACCCAGTACATTAGATAATTTCTGTGAAACACGTTTTACTTGCTCTAAACTTTCTTTTGAAGGGTAAATGATTTGCATTTATGAAATTACTTTTTTCTGTTATGATGACACCTGTAGTTGTGTTGTTAACTTCAACACACGCATTAGCAGTTATTCAAACTAAGGTAATTGAGTATAAACAGGGGAACACAGTTTTAGAAGGCTATCTAGCGTACGACGACGCTATCGGTGGTAGGCGTCCTGGTGTTTTAGTGGTTCACGAATGGAACGGGTTGCAGGATTACGTGAAAAAACGTACTCAGCAATTAGCAGAACTTGGGTATGTCGCCTTTGCGGCTGATATCTATGGCAAAGGTATTAGACCTAAGAACCCAAAAGAATCAGCAGCACAGGCATCAATTTATCGCAAGGATAGACAGTTAATGAGGGCACGTGCGAAAGCTGGGCTGGAAGTCTTACAAAAAAATGCGCTAACCGATACCAAACGCATTGCTGCTATTGGTTACTGCTTTGGTGGCGGTACAGTATTGGAAGTAGCTCGTAGTGGTGCCAACATTGCAGGTGTTGTCAGTTTTCACGGTAACCTTGACACTCCAAACCTTAATGATGCCAAAAATATCAAGGCAAAGGTATTAGTGTTGCATGGTGCGAATGATCCCTTAGTTCCCACCGAACAAGTTAAAGCTTTTGAAAAAGAAATGCAACAAGCAAATGTAAACTGGCAATTGATCCCTTACCCGGGTGCAGTTCATGGCTTCACCAATCCAGAAGCAGGCAATGACTCTTCTAAGGGAGTAGCTTACAATGAATCTGCAGATAAGCAGTCCTGGGAAGCAATGAAGCAGTTTTTTGCTAAAATTTTTAAGTAGGGCTTGCTGAAAAAGTCAGAAAAAAGCAAGACAGGAATTAATCAGCTGCTCAACAAGGAGAGAAAATAAATTTATATTATCTGTATATAGACAAACTATAATTTTCAATGATAGGAGACTGTAAAAAGGGTGTGGTTTTCAAAAATAAACATAAAAAAGCATAAAATAGACGTGAGATCTGAGTAGAAAGATTCATGACTAAAAAAGTAATAGCAATTGCAGTTTCACAAGTATGAGAAAGTTTAGCCATCACTCTACCCAGACTAAATCTTCTTTTAGCTTGTCCGAACTTTCCCTCAATACAATTACGAATCCTCTCGGATTCTAAAGCCTGTTTCTTTTTTTCTTTACTTACATCAGCTGGAGGTCTTCCCAAAGGAGGTCCGCTCATGAGAATACCTCTTTATTTACACCAAGCTCGGTTCTCTCGTGTGCGATAAATCTTATCAACATGAACGGATTCTGGATAATAACCCGTGTAATTCTTATATGCTTCTATTTGTGGTTTTAAGTCTCCTGATTCATTAAAGTTATCCCAGCTAATATGATCCAAAAATACATATCCATCAAAGCAACTAGTACAACACGGCGGAAATAGAGTTACCATTAAGCAGCCAAAACCTTGCCCTTATAAGTCCACTTAAATGGTTTCGCCATAGTGCGATTAAAGTAGTTGATGAAATCTTCGATGCGGGTTTT
>JAHHHH010000026.1 GCA_019359415.1 Iphinoe sp. HA4291-MV1
TAATGACTAATGACTAATGACTAATGACTAATGACTAATGACTAATGACTAATGACTAATGACTAATGACTAATGACTAATGACTAATGACTAATGACTAATGACTAATGACTAATGACTAATGACACCTTTCACCCTTTGAATTAACAGACCCAAGCTGGAAAAAAGATATTTGGTTATGAAAGCAATTATGGTAGTGGGAACGACATCCCATGCAGGGAAATCACTGTTAACCGCAGCTATTTGTCGCATCTTGTTGCGCCGTGGCTGGCGAGTGGCTCCCTTCAAAGGTCAAAATATGGCTTTAAATGCTTATGTTACCTCCAATGGTGGGGAAATTGGCTACGCCCAGGCGGTACAAGCTTGGGCTGCGGGAGTAACCCCTTGGGTAGAAATGAACCCTATTTTACTCAAACCACAAGGAGATATGACCTCTCAAGTCATTATCAAGGGAAAACCTGTGGGTAGAGTCAGTGCTGTAGAGTACTACGAACAATATTTTGACTTGGGGTGGCGAGCAATTGAAGAATCTCTACAGCATTTGAGTACAGAATTTGATTTGTTGGTTTGCGAAGGTGCTGGTAGCCCTGCAGAGATTAATATCAAGCACCGAGACTTAACTAATATGCGGGTGGCAAAACACTTGAATGCTTCAACTCTACTGGTTGTTGATATTGACAGAGGTGGTGCTTTTGCTCATGTCGTAGGAACCCTGGAGTTGCTGGAGCCAGAAGAACGCGCTTTAATTCGGGGTATAGTTATTAACAAATTCCGTGGACAGCGATCGCTCTTAGAATCGGGAATAAAATGGTTGGAAGAACGCACTGGTATTCCTGTTGTCGGTGTTATCCCTTACTTGGAACAGTTCTATCCGGCGGAAGATTCCCTTGACTTGTTGGAACACAGAGTACAAAAATTACAAACTGAACTCAACATCAGTATCATCCGCTTACCAAGAATTTCTAACTTTACCGACTTTGACCCATTAGAATCAGAATCTACAGTTGCCGTAAAATACATAAGTCCTAAGCAAGAACTCGGACATCCTGATGCACTGATTATTCCTGGTACAAAAACAACAATTCCTGATTTGATTCTGTTGCAAAAAAGCGGTATGGCAGAAGCAATTCAACACTATGCAGCAGCAGGTGGTACAGTTTTAGGTATTTGCGGTGGCTATCAAATACTAGGTCAGATGATAGCTGATCCAGAGGGACTTGAGGGACAAGCTGGCAGATATCAAGGACTAGGGTTATTACCGTTAAAAACTGTGATCACAGGACAGAAAATCGCTCGTCAACGCCAAGTTACCTCGTATTATCCACAAACGGGCTTACCCGTAACAGGATTTGAAATCCACCAAGGGCGATCGCGTATAGAAGTTCCTACAACAGAAACTCAAAACTACCATACTCTATTCGATGATGCTAACTTAGGTTTGGTGGATAGTTGTCTATCAGTTTGGGGTACTTATCTCCACGGTATTTTTGACAACGGTCCTTGGAGACGTGCTTGGTTAAATCACTTACGTCAACAGCGGGGTTTAAAATCTTTGCCTACAGGTGTTGCCAATTACCGGGAACAAAGAGAGCATATTTTAGACTCTCTGGCAACTGAAATTGAACGCCATTTGGACTTAACACCGTTTTTGTCTTGAAGATTTTGTCTTGAAGGTAATTTTCATGACTGTTCGCGTCCGCTTTCTACCAGATGATGTTACAGTTAATGCCGAAGTAGGAGAACCACTGCTGGATGTAGCAGATCGGTCTGGTGTGTTCATTCCCACTGGGTGTTTGATGGGGTCGTGTCACGCTTGCAGTGTGGAAGTTGAGGATGGAGACACCATCCGCGCTTGCATTACAGCAGTACCACCAGGACGCGAAGAGTTGACGATAAATTTGTTTAGTGATCCAACTTGGTAATAGTTAATGCGTTATTAGTGGTGCTTAAGCACTTATCACAAGCCAGTTATCAGACTATTCGGTCGTATCTGTTTGTTCATCTTCTTCAGTCGTATCACTTACAGCAAGATTAATGGCTTGCATAAGCTGTTGAATTATTTTTGGATGTAGAACTTTTCCTGAATGAAAAGGAATCACAACTCTCTGGTCTTCTCGGCGATAAATTCTATGACTACCCTTACTTCTAATCTGGATAAAACCAGCATCCAATAATAGTTTTTCAGCTTCCTTTGCTCTCAGGCGCGGGAGTTTAGGCAACTTGTACCTCCAAGGTCATTGTTACAATTTCCTTGCTAAGCAGCGCCTGTTTCTCTGAATCTGATAAAGTTTCTATGTAGAGTTCAACTGCTTCTTTGATGTTTGCTTGTACTTCTTCTAAAGAATCGCCCTGAGATTGACAGCCTGGAAGTTCAGGACAATAAGCATAATATCCATATTCATCTTGCTCGATAACAATGCTGACTTTATACGACATATAAATTGTCCCCTTTCTCGCTTAAATTGTAATTTTCTCAGTCTAAATCTATATCTCCCCATTCTCCACGTTCTTAAACATCATCACAAATCCGCCGCTGGGGGTCATCTTTACTCATACCGTTGTTAGGGTTTTTCAAGTAGTCTCGCGCCCAAGAGCAACCGCGCCTTAACAAATCATCAAGATTCAAGTTCCACAGAATCACCTTTCCGTCTGCACCTGCAGAAGCAAGCATCTGACCATCCGGACTGAAACTGACGCTAGCAACCGGAGCATCATGCCCAGTTAGGGTGGTAATCAATTTGCCATTCCGCCGCCAGAGTTTGACGGTTCCGTCAGCACTTGCAGAAGCGATGATCCCCCCATCCGAGCTGAAACTGACCCACCAAACCGCAGCGCTATGCCCAGTTAGGGTGGTAATCAATTTGCCATTCCGCCGCCAGAGTTTTACAGTATTGTCCATACTAGCAGAAGCAATCGTCTGCCCATCTGGGCTGAAACTGACGGCATAAACCTCAGCGCTATGCTCCTTAAGGGTGGTAATCAAAGTGCCATCGCGCTTCCAGAGATTGACGGTATGATCCCAACTTGCAGAAGCAATCGTCTGCCCATCTGGGCTGAAACTGACTGCCCGAACTGCATCGCGATGACCCCTGAGGGTGGTCATCAAGCTGCCATCGCTGGCTCTCCAGAGTTTGACAGTATTATCCTTACTTGCAGAAGCAATCGTCTGCCCATCTGGGCTAAAAGCAACTCCTCGAACCTCATCGCTATGGTTAGCAAGGGCGGTAATAAAGCTGCCATCGCTGGCTCTCCAGAGTCTGATGGTATTATCCTTACTTGCAGAAGCAATCGTCTGCCCATTTGGGCTGAAAGCGACTCCCCGAACCTCATCGCTATGCCCAGTGAGGGTGGTCATCAAGCTGCCATCGCTGGCTCTCCAGAGTTTGACAGTATTATCCTTACTTGCAGAAGCAATCGTCTGCCCATTTGGGCTGAAAGCGACTCCCCGAACCTCATCGCTATGCCCAGTGAGGGTGGTCATCGAGTTGTCATGCCACTTCCAGAGTTCGACGATACCGTTAGCACTAGCAGAAGCGATGGTTTGCCCATTTGGGCTGAAACTGATGTCATTAACCCCAATGCTATGTCCAGTGAGAGTAGTAATCAAGCTACCATCGCTGGCTCTCCATAGTTTGATGGTCCTATCCCGACTTGCAGAAGCAATCGTCTGCCCATTTGGGCTGAAACTGACGGCATAAACCTCAGCGCTATGCCCAGTGAGGGTGGTAATTAACCTGCCATCACTGGCTCTCCAGAGTTTAACGGTTTTGTCAAAACTTGCAGAAGCAATCGTCTGTCCATCCGGGCTGAAACTGACGTCATAAACCTCAGCGCTATGCCCCTTGAGGGTGATAATCAAGCTGCCATCTCGCCGCCAGAGTTTGACAGTTTTGTCAAAACTTGCAGAAGCAATCGTCTGCCCATTAGGGCTGAAACTGACCCTCCTAAACCCCTTGCTATGCCCCTTGAGGGTGGTAATCAAACTACCGTCTCGCCGCCAGAGTTTAACGGTTTTGTCCAAACTCCCAGAAGCGATGGTCTGCCCATCCGGGCTGAAACTGACGCCATAAACCTCATCGCTATGCCCCTTGAGGGTGGTAATCAAGCTGCCATCTCGCCGCCAGAGTTTGACAGTTTTGTCCAAACTCCCAGAAGCAATCATCTGCCCATTAGGGCTGAAACTGATGCCATAAACCGCAGCGCTATGCCCCTTGAGGGTGATAATCAAGCTGCCATCTCGCCGCCAGAGTTTGACGGTTTTGTCCAAACTCCCAGAAGCAATCGTCTGCCCATCCGGGCTGAAACTGACACCGTAAACCTCATTGCTATGTCCAGTTAGGGTGTTTTGCTCTCTTACGCCGTAAACGACCTGTTGCAACGCCGTCACTACCTGCATTCGGGTGTCAGGTTCTACTTTGCCTGACTGTTGTAATTGTCGCAGTTTTTTCCCTGCCTTTAAGCTTTCTTTGAGCCCCTCAAGTTGTAAATTTGAGCCAAAAATCGCACTGCCAGAGGCGCTTTCTTCTTTGAGTTCAACAATTGTCTTCTGCTTTTGGACTTCTGTCGATTTTATAAAGGCAAAAATAGCTGCTCCACTCACAAGTATAGTAGAAGCAATGGCTACACTAGTCCTGGTCTGAGCTGCTTGACGCGCTTTCCTTTCCTGCTCTAGCTCTCTTTGTCTACGTTCTTCTTCTTCTCGCCGCAGACTAGAGCGTAACCCCAAACTCAACTCAATAAACACCCGCTCAGATGGACTGACTTCCTCTCGCCGCTGTTGCAACCAATCCTCAGCTTCCGCTAAACATATACCATGCAATAGAGCGCCCTCATCATTATTGGTAATCTCCCATTGACGTTTTGTTCCCCGTAAGCGCTCTTGCCAAGTGCGAAAAGTGCGATCGCTCTTCATCCACTCTTTCAAGCGTCCCCAACCTTGAATCAAAGCCTCATGCACGACTTCCACTGTTTCTTGGGAGGTTGCTTCCTCATAACCAATCACCACTAGACGCATATCCTCACTGTTGAGGTGCGTCACCAACTCCCAGTTTTCTTCTCCGATCTCTTGGCGCGTGGCTAAACGACGGGTATCTTCTGTTCCCGTTGTTTCTCCTGGACGCACCAGTTGTGTAAAAACTCGCCGTATCTGTTTTGATTGATACTCTTGAGCTATCTGGTCGTATACTTCCTCTGCGTGTTTTCCTAGTGCCTCTTGGATACCGCCAATTTCATCGTAAGCTTGATTCGTGAGTTGGCGAGTTCTGTGTTTTGTTGCTTCTGCCCAAAGCTGTTTCAGGGCAAATTCCAGCAAAGGTAGTTTGTCTGGTGGCGATTTATGTTGCGAATTTTCCGCTTCCTTGTGTGGTTTTTTGCCAACATCATTGAGAATCCGCTCTATCAGTCCTGTCTCTAGTGTGACACCCAAGGAGTCTGCTGGACGTGCGATCGCTTCCCCTAATTCCTGCTCATTCATCGGTCCCAGGTTCAAACAGTTATTCTCCAAGGCATCGTTAAAAGCGCGGTAGGATTGAGCATAGCCATAAAAGTCAGACCGTAGCGTCAGCACCAGTTTGAAATGAGGCGCATCGTACACTGCCCCCAACACGCAATCCAGAAAACTCTCGCGTTCCTCAAAATCTGGGCAGAGGGTATAGAGTTCCTCAAATTGGTCAGCGACTAACAAAATCGATTTGGGATTAGTTGATGATATCCTGGCTATGAATTGAGTTAAAGCATTCTTGTTTGAGCGCAGTTTCGTTGCCAGTTGGTGAATGTGCAAGAAGCGATTAGCTTGGTTTGTCTGAGATTCACCTTCATCCCCAGCACCCGCCTGAGTTGATTGCAAAGTGAAAAGTGCTGCAGCTAGGGCATCCAACGGACGCTTTCCAGGACGGAAATGGGCAATTTGCCAGTCATCCGGCTCCTTAAGCAGATAGGGAATCAGTCCAGCAAACACCACCGAAGACTTACCCCTACCGCTTGGTCCAATCACCGCCACTAGCGGCTTTTTATTCACCGCCTCTAATAGCCGTTGTGTAAAAGCTTCCCGTCCAAAAAACACCGATTTATCTTCTTCTCGGAAAGCGGATAACCCTTTGTAAGGACAACGAGGAGTACCTCCCAAATCTATCCATCTTGGTGGTAATTCTGCGGGATTCTGGCAAATGACAGGTAACCAACTGGCATAGGGAAATTCATTTTCTAACCACTCTAGGCGTTCCCGTGCTTGTCGCACTGCCAAATACAGAGGTTTTCCAATGGCAAAGGCAGCCAGAAAGTATTTTAAAAACTCCTGTGCTACCTTATCTGCGACTGGCTCCCGCATGACTATCACTTGCGGAAGCTGCAAAGACGCCAACTGCCGTGCTAATCCTAACCCATCACAACAGTTGAAAATTGTCAAGCGTAAGCCCCGTTGTATTGCTGCGGTGACGGCGTAGTTTAATTCGGGAATGGTTAAACTTTCCCTTGGGTTAACTTGAATCTTGCCTGTGTCCCCTTCAGTTTCGCCGTGCCCAGCAAAAAACAGAATACTCCATCCTGTATTGTCCCACAGTTTCTCGTTTAATTCTTGGCGAGATGGTTCAACCAGAAAGACGATTTCGGCATTGGGTAAATTTTTTTGTAATAATTGGCGGTCTGTATCAATATCAATTCCTGTGCAATCGCCAAGAATAGCTAAAATCCTGACTTTTTCTCTGGGTATCGTATTTTTTACTGTAGTGGCTGCTTCAAAAGTTGTCGTGCTTAAAGCGAGTTCAGCATTGGGGTAACGCTCAAAGAAGTCCCATAAATGCCAGGGAAGTTGCCGTAACTCTGGGTTTTCTGTTTGCAAGAGTACCCTAATCGTGTCATCGCGGTGTAATATTTCTTTCAATCTTTCACGAATCCGGCGAAATTCCTGGGATTGGTTGAACCAAGAATTGATCTGATTTCGCAACGCCTCAGCTGCACCCACCGCCTGTTCTGTGTTGATGGAAGCGTTGGTGACTCCAATTTTTGGTTGAATTGCTCGTGAAAGTTGGTGGTGATGAGCCTGTTGCCATTTTTGATAATATTGGGGCAATTCTGGGCATGGAGGTAATTCACCGGAAATTCCTGCTGATAGGGATGTATCCTCTTGACCTATTTGAAGGGTGACGGTAAAACCTCGCTGAAAATCTCCAACCACGAAGTTGAGGACAACTATTTTATCCATGACATGTTGGATAGGTTTAAGAATTTTCCTCTAACAAGGGAACAAGGGGCGGAATACAGCCGAGGCGAATTAGATCACAAAATGTTCGGTGATGCTATCTGCTGCTAGTGTAACTCTAATACAGAATTTATCACCAGGAGAACCCGTAAACTGGAGTTGTAGCCAGTTATCTGTTCTTGCTTGAGCTGACAAGCTGGGAATTGGCTCACCAAATTCATCAAGTACACTCAGCTTTACTCCATCTGCGAGATAAAGGGAATCATTTCCCGGATAAAGCCGCAGGCGAATATCGATTTCTTCCTCCGAAAGTTTTCGTTGCCTAACAATCAAAGTAACGCTGTGTTCGGGCATTTGTATCCCTAATCTCATCACCTTAGCAGCGTTGACTTCTGATTCGTCAGCACTGCGGGTAGAACGAACAGAACTAGCAAATACCAATTCTTCCGGTTGCCATTCCCCATCAAACAAGCCGTCAAACCATTGATTTAAGCGCACTAACCCCTGTTCGAGTCCCAAAATGACATTTTTGACAGGAGAAACCCCGTTTAGGGGTTCTAGACTATCAATCAAATCTTCCAATGAACCCAACTGACTCAGAGATAATTCTTCTTTTGTCACTTTTGCGACAAACCCTAAGAGTGTTGCTTCCCAAGCTTCCTCATCAATTTGTACTACGACATAACCAATGCGATTGGCTTTGCCACTGCCCCTTGGGCAATCACCGACGGTGGGGCGTAGCCCATCGCTCCAAACTTCTGGTGGTACATAACAAGTTTTTGCATTTGGTAATACTGGAAGACATTCTAACTTGCCTATATCTTTTATTTGTAAATCAGCCACATTCATCAGCGCCCGTGAAACTGAATTCCAGCTGTAACTTTTATCTAATTCCGTTTCTATTTCCATACACTGGCAGTAAAAATTTACCGCATACACTGCCAAAGTGTTGAAGCGAATTTGTTGTGCTTTCTCGCTGTTTTTCTGACAGCGACTGAACTGTTCAGCAAGTTGAGAAGCATCCGCTGTCAGAGGAACTGTAAACTTCACCGATTCTATCAGGTTGCTCATAGTTAATTGACTCCTATTTTTGAAAATATTCTTTAAATTTTAGGGCAAAATGCTCTATAGATCGTTGATAAAAACTCGACAAAGTAACCAAAGTAATACCCAATTCATCTGACATCGCTTGCCAGGATTGTTCATCTAATCTGCGTAAAGCGATTTCTTGAAAGTTTGCCTGGGGATGTCCTTTCACGTGTCTCCTTTTGAACTCTCCATCGGTATCTTCAGCAATAAATTGCCGCACTTCTTCATATTCACAAAAGGTATATTTAGGTGATTCAATTATCTCTTTTAGCATCATTTCAGAACCATCAGCAGAATAGGAATTTTTCAGCGGAGCATCTAACGACCGTGTTTGCTGCTCCTTAAGGTACTTGTTAATCGCATCCTTAAATCTCTTATCGAGTATGAAATTGACCCAGGTTATAACCTTGCCCTCTTTTGGATCATATTGATGAACTTTACGGCAAACATACAACCAAGTTTCTTGGAGTGCTTCAGCGTAAACTTGGCGGGGAAAATCTGATTTGCCTTGACAAAACAACTTGCCAGATTTTTGAATAGTATGAATTAGGAGTGTTAATGCTTTATCTCTGGCTCTTTTACGAATTTTAGCATCCAGAGTTTCTACTCTATCCGTCGTTTCCGGTGAATTCTGCTGAACGACTTGAACTAGCTCTAGCAATTGCTTGTCAATTTCATCCATAAAGCGATTTGTTTTACTTATTTGCTAATTGGTGATCATTAATTACCAAATAACCAATCACTAAATTGTGTTTTGTACGATTAGCGATAAGCAGATATAACGAATACGTAAGTGTAAAACACTATAGATAATAATAGCTCTTAGTTGTAATGGATACAGCTATTATCTGACTTTTCCCGTTATCTTTTTGGCGGAGCGATCGCTTACGGCTGCCCCTATCCCAAAGTCCTATTCTCTCGTGATTAATTGTCATTAAAATTAACTTGTTGACAAGAGGCTTGGGTGTGAAACCCTTGCTATTTCGATGGTTTCCGACTTAACGGGAAAAGTCAGAGCTATTATGGGGTAAGACAGACAGATCTAATCTTGGACGGGCGAAACGCCCATCCCACAAGAATTTCACCATGAATCAGCCCCCTGTGCTTTGAGTTCTCTAATTGATATAACTCAGCACAAGGGGCAAATTATGCGTAGACTAAAAATTTTTTAGAAGCTACAACGATAAACTGTCACGCATTGCATTTACACACAACCAGGGGCTGAACAACTTGCTATTACTGGTTTTCTTCGTTTTAAATTTTGAATGCGTGAATGCGTGAATTGCTTATTACTGCCTACCCTACTGGGGTGCATTCAATTTCGCTTGAAGAGCGTATTCTCGAAACTTTTCCATATCAACCTTGAGAGTTGATTCAACCACCCGTCCCAAAAACAAATTATCCATTATTTTCCCCAGAATACCAGGGATGGCATAGCCAACAGTCAATTTAACAATACTATTACCGTGGCGGTCATAAAAACGCACTGCCCCCCGATTCGGTAAACCATCCACCGACTCCCACTGGATGATTTGATTGGGAACAACTTTAAGAATACGGGATTTCCAAGTAAACTCCAAACCCCCAGTATTAAGTTTCCATATCGATATTTCTGGATTATCCTCCGGAACCTTCACCGAATCAATCCATTTCATCCAGCGGGGCATTTGCTCCAAATCAGACCATAGACTCCAGACTAACTCTATGGGAGCCTCTACCTCAACCTGCACACTATGCTCCAACCAATCTGCCATTCTTCCTTCGCGTCCTTCGCGTCTATGTCCTTGTCCTTCGACACGCTGCGCTAACGTGGTTCGTTACTTCTTCACATTCTCCAAAATCGCCTTCGCCGCAAGCCTTCCCGAAATTGTTGCCCCCTCCATACTATCGATATAATCCTGCTGTGTATAACTCCCCGCTAGGAAGAAATTAGAAATCGGCGTCTTCTGGCGAGGACGATAAATATCCATTCCTGGTGCTTCTCTGTACAAAGACTGAGCAAGTTTCACCACATTGTACCAAGTCATGTTCAGCTCTCGTGAGGAGGGGAACAACTCATGCACTTGCTTGAGGACATGCTGAGCGATCGCTTCATTACTTTGCTTAATAAACGGATCACCTGGTGTCAGCACCAGCTGCAATAGTGAACCTTGCCCTTCTTTGTAATAATCCCCAGGACTAGTCAATGCCAAATCAGCAAAACAAGAAAAGTCAGCATCCCCAGTATAAAGCAAATTATCTATTCCCGCTGCATGATTGAGCTGCTTGCGCTCTTGAGTATCATGCAGTTCCGTTACCCAGCCATCAAACCGCAACTGAACTGTTGCTACTGGTACACATTCCAACTTGTATATATTGTCAAACTCCGACCAGTTGCGCCACTGTTGAGGTAACAAACGCTGAATTCCTGGAACATCACAAGCGGCGACATAGGCATCAGCTGTGATCACGTTTTCTGTATCACCATCAGCTATAACCATACCAGTGACATGGGTTTGATGTTCTTCCTCAGTAAACTGTATTTCTCGTACTCTCCTACGAGTGTAAACTTTTGTTCCTCTCGCTTCCAGATACTCCAATATTGGTTTATGCAGGTACTCATAGGGGGAACCTTCCAGCATTCGCAGCTTCGATGCTTCGGTTCTCACTGCAAATAGCTGGAAGATTGTCAGCATACAACGGGCAGAAATATGTTCGCAATCGATAAAACCGAGGGCATAGGCGATGGGGTTCCACATCCGCTTAATGCTACTCTCATTACCGCCATGACTACGAAACCAGTCGGCAAAGCTGACTTTATCCAAGTCGCGGATATTTTTCATCGCGCCGTTAAAGTCCACCAAACCGCGTACTATCGGGCTGGTTCCTAATGCCACAGCATTTTGCAACTTATCCACTAACGAAAGTTGGGAAGTGGTGAAAAACGCCTTTAATCCATGAAAAGGTGCACCCATGATGAAGCGAAAATCTAAAGCACCAACTTTTCCCCCTTGATTGATGAAGGTATGAGCATGCTCTTTTGGACGCAGGTTTTCCAGCACCCCCACTTTTTTCATCAATTCCAAAAGCTGGTAGTAGTTGCCAAAGAAGACATGTAACCCCATTTCAATATGATTGCCATCGCCATCAACCCAGCTGCCTACTTTTCCTCCAATAAACGGACGAGACTCAAAAATGTGGACTTCACAACCAGCATCTGATAAATCGACAGCGGTTGCTAGCCCAGCCAGTCCCGCTCCTACGATCGCAACGCGCATTCCGTCTTTCCTTTTCAGTTTCATTACAAATTGTAACTGGGTTGGTGTCGGAATTGGCTACTTAATTCAAGTGCTGGGTTGTCAGTTATGAGTGGTTGTTTTGCTAACTACTAACCACTCCCACTTACCTGCTTGCTTCTGTAGCCTCCTCAGAGGAAAGCGGCAGTCCACGGATCAGCTCTCGGATAACATCCGTTGCTGGTCTACCCGTCTGCCGACAATACCCCTCCAGTTTTTCTGCCTCCTGTGCTGCTAAATTCACAGTGATACGTTTTACAGCCCATTTCTTATTTGTCATCTTAATTCTACTATCTGCTGGTTGTTAACATCATCAAAAGAAACTAACTAGAGATGAAAACGATAAGATTATCAGAGTTTTTGTCAGGAAACAAGTCATTTCGTTGAGACTAAAAATTTGTTCAGTTTTGTGAAAGTATGCTTCATTCTTGGATAAAGTTTAAAAAGATAACTCCTTTTATTGCTCTTGGTACAGGAAAAATAGCGCACACTCGTTGCTATGAGAATAAACTCAGCAACAAGATGAACAAACCCTGAGTATAAATTTTATAAAATTAGTTGAGATCTCTTCTGTTAACCAAATCACGAATTTCAATGTTTGTGGTTACAAAGTATTCCACTTTGTCTATAGCCCAAGACAACCAAACATTTTAGATCTCAAATCATAGTCATACCTTACAGCTACCTTGTATGCATATTCTAATCGCATCTATAGGTGGTCATCAACGACTTTAAAGTTGGCACTAACAAGAAACTGCTTCCAAAACGAAACTTGTTTTGTGAACGTTTGGCTAGTGTCATCAAAACGCATACTCAAAAAGTTGATTACTTTGCTCTCAAAACTTGTGCATTTTTTTCTTAATCGCCCCCACTTCTAAACTACTCCGTATTTGACAACTAAATGAGGAGCTATCTGTCTGGTGTCGAGTTCTCACCTGGTGTTCATAAGAGAGATAACCTTCAAAGGCTAGTCTCATTACCAAAGAAAAGAGGTTAGAAGTGCTTTGCTAGGTGTAGACATCCACAACTGTCTGGCAAGCCTAAGGATTTATACAATACTGTTTGAGTTCCATCGACAGTGGGATTTCCATTTTGTTCCAGACTTTTGTATTAACATTCCGTAATAGTTCTATTCATTTTCGGGTTGCTTTTTCTCATCCTACTTGTAGTACTACTTACCTTAATGAAGTTCAACATGTAGTTCGTTTCTATCTCATCAGCATCTATCTGGGATTCTGTCAATAGCTTTGAAACCACAGTTGCCTTTAAATTTAACAATATCATACTTTTCTTTGTCTTTTAAGGAATCTAACTTATCAACAAAAACCTTTCATAAAAACTCAATTTATTATCATAAGACTACATGAATGAAAACATCTATTGATTGGATTGTATATCATTCCCTTGAGGAAAAATTATTTTTTACTAACTTTTTATCATTTTTGTTATAAACATTGTTTTTACTTTATATATAAAATATTTTTAAAGCTATTTTAAAAATTTCAACTCTGCTTTTTATTATTTTTCTAAACTAGATTCATGAAAACTTTATTGTCAGCAATGATTAAAGCTGATAGGAAATTTATCAATGAGATGTACGATAGCGTATAGTCATCTGAATGGAAGTTATAACTAACTTCCTAACTAGCTATACACGAAATCTGCATCTATAAGAAGATATTGATAGTTGCACAGGAGTCCAAGAAGAAATGGAAATAGGGATACGGAGAATGGAGAACTTTGAAAATATTTCTTCACATCTCCTATATATGCCACTTCTAGTTTCCATTACTCTTATCCCAAATATCAGGAGTTTACCAATCCTATTGATGATAGATTAAAAGAAAATTGAAGATAACCTTAGGTAACTCTTAAATTGTCAATCTTGATATGAATATTGCACATGAAGTATGCATTAGCACCAACAACAAAGATAAATTTACTATGAAGGTACTGAAATTTTAATAACAAAATATAAAGCCTCCCTTATCTATATTTTGTTCTACATTTGAGCTAAATAATACTCTGGCAGTACATAACTCTTTTATCTTTTTTATAGATTTAAAAGTTTAAAAACTAAAAAATAAAAATTTATTTATTTTTCTTAAAGAGATGAAACACTTCACATCTGCACTACTCAAACTACAAGTAGTACGAAAGACACACTAGGCTTGTCCACTAAGACTGAGTGAGGAATCTATCAATGTTTTTCCTTCACAGAAAATCGTTGGGAAGCTCACTCCACGCACGAGATGGGAGGAAGGACGCCCAACGATTTAGGTAATGGGTAAGTAGTTGGACAAAATTAAATTTATTTGTGGAGACAGGGAACAGGAAAACGATGTGTGTAATTAATTCTGTTTAAGTACTTAATAGATAGGAAATTCTTACCCATTACCCCGAAATCCCACGTCATACCAAGTTGCGTTCTAACGGAGAACTTACTGTAGCTCTTGATTGCTGGGTCTCAAAGAGACACGCTGCTTTGTTGGCGCAAGCCTCCCTTAGGACTTACGCTTCACTCCGTTCCGTATGCTCTGAGTCCTTATGGACACGCTCTTACGAACGCTGCAGACAGATTCGCTCTTTGAGTGCAACTTGGTATCATTTATGCGTGGGATGAGCTTAACCCTATACCATTCCAACACTCTTTATTGTTTGTTTTACTGCATTTGTATCTGGCACCAATCATAAACACAGGGTGAGTAAAATGCCCATCCGAAAAAAGATATATTTAATACAAGAATGGATATGATTCTTTATAGTTTTGCTTAGACGTTTATTCAAATTAAAGTTGAGGCATGAGTTGAAGAGTGCCGATGCCCAAATCTTTGGGTGAGAGGAACTGCGCTTCAAACAAAGCCATCATATCTCGTAACTGAGGATTACCACGAGAAGCCCCTGTCAATCCTTTAGCAATAATCAAGCCACAGTATCCTTTGGTATTTTTACATCGCTGATTCCATTTTTTCCGAGCTTCTACGTGTATTGGATCGTCATCTTCAAACTCACCAAACAGGAACAATTCGCCGTTTTCGGTTTGTAACAAACCTAAGTCGTAGCGCGTCCCATCAAAGGGGTCAGCACCTGGATTAAAACAAATTGCCTTGAGTCCTCCAGCTTGTTCAATATTCTCAATCACAGTCTTTGCCTTAGGACGGGAAGTTTGAATCAAAATCACCGGCAAACCATCTCCTGTTTGTGTGATGTCCCCTGTTGTCTGATATTTTGCCTCCTTACGTAAGTAACTCAACATCTCCCATGACACAACTCCTAAACTGAGAAATGAGTCTTCTGGTATCAAATCATCTCGTAATGACCGAAAGATTGGTAGCGATTGCGAGTCACTCTCATCTTCTGAAGTGTCAAAACCTCCTAATTCCTCTAACTCGGCTGCTAACTCTGGCATCGAAGAGACAGCGATAGACAGTGATTCTGTTGGTTCATCTGACGACTCAGGTAACGAGATGCTATAGCGACGGCTCAGGGTGGGGAATGTGTCACCACCAAGCTGATGACGGTAATCACGTATAAAGTGGCAAAGGCTTTCTATTGCCACAAAGACGACAAGTGCTTCTTCCTCATACAACACAGAGCGCAGTCCTTCTAAAGGATGGATATTACCGAAAGTGGGGTCAAGTTCTGATAAAGGCAAATCTGCTAAGTCATCGAATTCGTCCTCGTCTTCCTCAAGATCGTCAGCACGCTCAAAGGTTAGAAACAGACAATCTTGTTTTAAAAAAGCTTCTTCTAAATGCCCTTGTGATTCGTCTTCTCTTAAAACAGTTGCGCGAAAACGCTTTAAAGACTCTTCTGAACGATACAACAAAATTCCATATTCCATCCCCAGCATCCCCATGACACTGGCATAGAGTGTACCAACATCCCATTGATTAATTTCTATGGACAAAATTTGCTGTTCTTCTAATAACTCCCAAGGTGCTGCTTGCCAAATTGCAAATGCTTTTTCTCGCAGCGCTTGTGCATACTGTGGAGGTAAATCGGGAACTTGGCTATCTAAAATTTCAGTAAATCCACGAAACAGTTCATCAATTAAAGGGAGTTCTGGTGTATAGTCAATCGCAATGTCCAAATCCTGTAGTACTCCGCGCAGATAAAATTGGATTTCGCGGTCCTTCACCACAATTCTTTGAGGACGAGCGGGTTTCGCGGGACTGTGAGGATGCTCCATCGCTCGCATGAGGGTACGAACAATTGCTTCTGGACCAGTTTCTGATGCTACTACGTCCATACCCCGGACAATACCTTGCGAGCCATCCACCCAAAGAATACATTCGCCCTTGGATTCTGGGTCTGAGTTCTGGGTTTGTGATGACGACAATGGACGGCGATCGCCCTCCCATACAGAAGGAATTTGAGTTAATTTCTTCAACCGACGACTGGTAGAGCGATTAAAACTTGTCATAGAGGTAGGTTAATCAAAAGAAGCAATATGGAATTAAACTTTTGGCTTGGGGCTAGCCTCGGATGAAAACTCTCTTTGGCTGCTTGGCAAGAAGTGGTTGCTGCTAGTGGCTACCACAAAGCTTGAACTTCTAAAATATCGAATCTCAAAACACATTGAATCTCTCAATTCTAGAATAAAAATCTTTGCGTGCTTTTGACGGGGTATTTACAATTCGCATTCCTGAGACATTAATGTCGCTAGAATGGAGACAAAAACTTTTGGAGCCACTAGGCAGTAAGCTTGGAGTGTGAATCAAAGAGCTTGCTGCTACAAAGTCAAGCTCACACCAGCTAAGGAGTAGAAACAGCAGATGACACAAGCAACTCAGTCTTTACAACGGGGAATTCAGTTGAGCGAAGCAGCATTGCAGCAGGTGAAATTCTTGCAAGATAAGCAAGGTCAAGACCTATGCTTACGGGTTGGAGTGCGTCAAGGTGGCTGCTCCGGAATGTCTTACATGATGGATTTTGAAGACCCCAGCAAGATTACCCCTCAAGATGAAGTTTTTGATTATGATGGCTTCAAAATTGTCTGCGATCGCAAAAGTTTATTATATCTCTACGGTTTGATGCTAGATTATAGCAACTCTATGATTGGCGGCGGTTTTCAATTCACTAACCCCAATGCCAGTCAAACCTGTGGTTGTGGCAAATCATTTGGAGTGTAATTATAGTCATTTGTCCTTTGTCATTCGTCATTCGACGAAGGACTCATGATTCATGACTAACGACTAACGACTAATGACTAATACAGTTGAATCTCTATTTGATACGGGTTTAGAACGTTATAAAGCAGGAGAACCAGCAGCGGATTTAATCCCTGTGTTTCAAGAGGTTTGCGATCGCGCTTCTAGAAGTAGTCCTGCTTGGACTTGTTTGGCGTGGTTGTATCTGTTAGATGACAAACCCAACTTTGCTTACAAGGCTGCACAAAAAGCTGTAAAACTCAATCCACAAGATCCTCAAGCACGTGTGAATCTTGCCGTTGCGATGCTGGAAACAGGTCAAAAAGGTTTGCGACAACACGTTGACTATGCACAACAGTTGATTTCTGTCAACCCAGACTGGCGAGAGGAACTCAAAAACAGCATTGAAGACGGTTTCAGTAGAAAACCAGACTGGCAAAGTTTGACAAAAGTCAAAAGCTGGCTGTTTTCAGAGGAATAATTGCTAAACAGTCCCAGGTCCACAGTCAATAGCTTTAAACTATTGACTGATGACTCATAACAAATGACTATGAAAGATAAATTTTTAAGCGGACTAAACTTGGTTTTAGTGGCAGATGTGTTCCTAGTTTTGTTTGGTTTTGGGTGGTTAGCTGTTGCAGTTATTGGTCAAGCAGTTGGAGTCCCCCTAGGCTTGGATTTGTGGCAAAAGCTTTGGCAACCTGTATTTAACCCTGCTATTGGCATCCTTATGGCTGGTGCCATCCTCAGTGGCATTGTTAATTGGGTTTCTCGAAAATTTATCAAAACTGGGAATGGGTAATTTTTTACCCCTCCACCCATAATTTTCTATTTCAAAATCTCTGCCAGTGCTGGTTCCAAATTAGGATACTTATACTCAAAGCCACTTTCTAAAGTGCGCTTGGGAAGCACTTGTTGACCTTCTAGAACGACCATTGCCCCATCTCCTAAAAGAGCTTCGAGAGCAAATGCCGGAACAGGTAACCAGGAAGGACGATGCATGACTTTTCCCATAGTTTGGCTCAATTGAGTCATTCGGACAGGATGGGGGGCAGTGGCATTATAGACTCCTTGCATTTGGGGTGTAGTTAAAGCTTGTAAAATCAAGTTAACGACATCATCTAAGTGAATCCATGAAAACCATTGCCTACCACTTCCTAGAGGACCACCGGCAAAGAGTTTGAACGGTGTAATCATTTTACCCAAAGCGCCACCCATACCCAAAACAATACCAAATCGTAAAATGACGAGTCGTACGCCTGGATCTGTTACCTTGCTCGCTTCTGCTTCCCAAGTTTGACATACTTGGGCAAGAAAATCGTGACCTGGTGAGTTGGTTTCATCATAGGTAGCCGTTTCACTTGTGCCGTAGTAACCAATAGCCGAAGCGTTAACCAAAACACTAGGCTTGGGGTTAGCGTTGACTATTGCGTCCACGATGTTTTGCGTAACGAACTTGCGGCTGTTTAAAATTTCCTGTTTGCGTTCGGCTGTCCAACGTCCTTCGCCAATGGGTTCACCTGCGAGATTGACAACACCATCACAACTAGAGATGGCACTTTGCCAAGAACCGGGTGTATTCGGTGTATAGATAACAGTTTCTACATTTGGAAAAGCGGTAGGTGGAAAAACTTTTTGGGCATAGGTTGTGTTACGAGTTAACACTAATACTTCCATACCCTCTCCATGTAATCGTTCTACCAAACGACTACCTACAAATCCTGTTGCTCCAGCAATTGCTATTTTCATGATTAATTTCCCCCAGACAGTCATTTTAAAGTTTTTTATGAAACTTTTGGTTTCGCCACTACAGTTTTGAGTAAGAAATTTGTTTGTATGTTGTGAGTACAGTCCTGTACCTCCTGCGGAGTTAGCTAACTCAAAACTTTGGTTCTTTAATGAATCTATAATGACTTGGCTGTTCGGTGGTTCGATATTATAGGATGGACGGAGTGTTAAAAGGCGTGGGGCTTTATGGCTCGCTATACCTGTTCATTTATTCTTTCTGTTCCCATAGATCAACTTCAACCCTTACTTATAGAACTTCTACAAGATTGTAATTTGGATGTTCAATACTATACATCGGATTACATCATGGCACGAGAATTTCTTGGATACGTATCCTTCTCCAAGCTAGTTACAGTAGAAGTACTAATTGATAAAAGTACAGCTACTGAAACAGAAACCCGAATGAGTATTGTGATTAAAAACGAGGAACTACCACTTCAAAGAGATAATCACTGCCGACAAATATTTGAATACGTTAAGCAGGCTATTGAGGATGGCCGCCATTGGCATCTTATTGAAAGCATAGCAGGCTAGTACCGCTCTTGTGTTCGTCAAAAGTGAGCTAGTGCGGTAGAGTTCAGCGCTGCAGGAGAGTAACCCTGGCGCAGCCAAAGAGTGGAGAAGATACAAGGGAAGGTGTAAGCAGTTTGCTCTTGGAGGTTTGCTCTCCTGTCGGAGATGCTGCTTTGAACGTTGAGTGGAACCTCCGTTAGAGTTCCACTGGCTACAGCAATTGGCGTAAGTCCTGCTGAGTCTTGTGCTAATACAAAGCAGCGTCTAGTGGAAGAAGATACCCGTAAGGATCAAGAGTTAAAAGAGTTTTATTTAAACCTTTTGGGCTGTTTTCAATGGGGCTGCTTATTTCCGCTGTCACGTACTAGCAGCTTAGCTATTGGCGTTTGTAAAAAAAGACGTCTGCTTGGGCTAGCTCAATAACAAGGCTAGCTAGTTTGTAGCAAAACGCTCCTCAAAAAATGTGCAGGCTGACAGTAGAAATATTCCAGAATCAATATGCCTTCAGTCCTCCATATCCTCTGTCATACCGGGGTTTATTAGTGTAATGTCATATTCACTAGAATCCGTTTGTCCTCCTGTCCGTATGCTATTTCGCAGCAGGTAATAAATAGCACGTACTTGAGGACCAAAAACGATTTCGTCCTCATTTTTTAGGTCATGAGTTGGTATCTTCCGCCCGTTAATCATCAGACCATTAGAACTCGGTTTGCCTTTGCCATCACCATCGACAATTCGATAATAATAGCTATGCTTCTTACCATCGCGCGACAGCCTAATAAGTGTGGCATGACGACGCGAGACAAACTGTGAGATTAAACGGATATCGCAGTCGCGATCCCTACCAATGGAGTAAATAGGGCGATCAAGAGTAAATTCTTTGCGTCCTTGATCATCTTCTATTATCAGTAGATGGCTTTCATTTGTTTCTGCTGCCATTGACAAATCGTTACTAAATTCGTTGGTTGAACTATTCTTAATCAAGATTTGTTTAGTATTGTTTGCTGCCATTCTCTGAGTAAAAGTCTATGGTAATTATCTTATATGCTTTTAAATTGCTTGGTTGTGCGCAAGAGTAGAACAAGCTGTTCTACTCTTGCGCACAACTACAGATGTTGTAGCAGTCTGGGGCAGGTTTTGTGAGTCTCAAAACATTTATCTATTGACGCAGCTAAACCTGAGAGTCGCAAAACCAAATATTTACGCTCACAAATAATACCTCGAAAGGAGGATATTAAAAGCGATGAGTAAAACGTCGTAATAAAAGGGAATTCGTGACGACACTAACAGAGCTAAAAGCCATAAGTGCAGCTGCACCCGATGGGCTTAAGACAAAACCGAAACTTGGCAACAAAACACCAGCTGCTAAAGGAATGCCAAGAGTGTTATACACAAAAGCCCAGAATAAATTTTGACGAATTTTGCTCAAAGTTGCACGACTAAGTTGTATGGATTCCACAACATCAGTTAAGTTATCCCGCATCAAGACAATTTCCGATGTTTCCATTGCAACAGCAGTGCCAGAGTGTAAAGCAATGCCCACATCGGCTTGGGATAGAGCCGGGGCATCATTAATGCCATCTCCTACCATTGCGACAACAGAGTGCTGAGTACTGCCCTTTGTTCCCCGTGCTTGTAATTCTTGTATAGCAGCAGCTTTCTTGACAGGAGGTACACTTGCCATAATATCAGCGCTATCAAGTCCTAGTTGTTTTGCTGTTGCACTTGCTGCGTCTTGTGTATCTCCACTTAGCAAGATGACTCGTAAACCCATTTGGTGCAATTTGTCTACCACTGCTTTAGCATCTGATCTTAGGGTATCTTGAACAGCAATCAGTCCGGCTACTGTGTCTCCAACTGCCACAAAAACTATTGTTTTCCCATCTGCTGCTAACTCTTGAGCTTGTTTTTGTGCAGTTTCACTGACAGAGATACCGTGCCATTGCAACCAGTCGCAGTTCCCCAAAAGCACTAAAGTACCTTCTACGACAGCCGAGACGCCAAGCCCCGGTTCTGTGTGAAAGTCCACAGCATTTGGGATGGAGAACTCTTGCCGTTGCGCCTCTTGTTGAATTGCTGTTGCTAGAGGATGAATAGTGCCGCTTTCCACAGCTGCTGCTAGTTGAAGAAGAGCAATAGAGGTAAGGGAAGCATTTTCTTCCTCTGCTTCAAAAGGTAGGCAATCTGTCACTACGGGACGACCTGTGGTAAGCGTACCAGTTTTATCAAACACGATCGTGTTTAACTGGTGGACTTTTTCTAAAACGTCACCACCTTTGATTAACAAACCTCGTTCCGCGCCAAGAGCTGTTCCTACGAGAATTGCTGTTGGTGTGGCAAGTCCTAAAGCACAAGGGCAAGCCACTACCATGACGGCAATTGCTAGCTTTAAACTCACTAGGAGTGGTGTGTAGATTGTGAGGTGTGGAGTATGAGATGTGCTCAGTAAGGAGTGGTGAGAGATTTGCATGGCATACGCCATAACCGCGTGATGCCAGATGTGGGTGCCGAAAAAGTACCAAAAGACAAATGTCAACAAAGCAGCTGCCAAAACACCGTAGGTGAAGTACCCAGCTACTGTATCTGCTAATTTTTGCACGGGCGCTTTACGGATTTGTGCAGCTTCCACTAAGGCGACGATTTGAGCCAGAGTTGTATCGCTTCCCGTACGAGTCGCTTGAATTGCGATCGCCCCTGATTGATTGAGTGTCCCTGCTGTCACCAAATCTCCTGGTTGCTTTGTCACTGGAACTGCTTCTCCAGTCAGCATAGACTCATTGACTGTTGTTTGCCCATCCACAACTTCACCATCAACCGGGATTTTCTCTCCTGGCAAAACCTGCAACCATTCACCAACACGCACAAACTCAGCTGGAATTTCTACGACTCCTGCATTGGAAGAGAACGAGGGAGTCGATCCACTCGTCTTAGGCTTGGCAATTAACCGGGCAACAATAGGCGTAAGGGCAAGCAATTCCTTAAATGCTGCTGCTGCGCGAGTTCTAGCTTGTTTTTCCAGTGTCCGTCCCAGCAAGATAAAGCCCAACATCATCACTGGCTCATCAAAGAAGCACTCCCAACCAAGTTGGGGAAACAGTAGAGCAATCAAACTAGCAGTGTAAGCTGTCAGGGTTCCCAATCCCACCAAAGTGTTCATGTTCGGTGAATTGTACCGTAAACCCAGCCAGCCATTCACTAAAATTGGGCGACCAGGAATGAGAAGCGCTACCGTTGCCAATCCACAATGGAACCAGATGTTATGCAAAACTGGTATCACATAACCACTAATATTACCAAAATGACCAATAAATGATAGGACTAGCAAGACTGTAGCAATGATCAATTGCCGTTTTGCAGCTTGCATCTCTTGGCGCTGTCGTTCTGCTGGATCTTGTATTGATTGTGTCTCAAGAGCTACTTTCCCGCCAAGTTTCCGAGGTTGAGTTGGGAACCCAGCTGCTGTCAATTGCTTTGCCAGTGCATCTGGATCTACTGTACCAGCTTCCAACTCTACAACTGCTACCTCTATAGCCAAGTTCACACAGACACTCTTGACTCCAGGATACTGAGTCAGCTGACGTTCTACTGCCTTCACACAGCCAGCACACTTCATACCTCCGACATCCAAAGTCATTTTCTCTGTCGTCGTCAAAGCTGATTCTGGGGAAAGGTTAGTTTTCGAGACAATTTGCATGGAAAGTTTTTAGATTTGCTATGAAACTTAACAAAAAGGAAGAGGATCGATGTAAAGCAACGGATGTTGTCGCGGATGTTTTATCTGTTATATCCGTTAATCATCTGTTGCCGTTTTCTTTCTTGTTTAACGCCTCTCTAAAAGCGTTTCTAATTTGAGCGTAGGCGAAATCCAGAGCTTTGACAGAATGTCAAATTTGTTAAATTTTATGAAGTTATGAGTTTGTCAGAGTATTGTTGTGTATGTGTTATGGGAAAACATTTTGAGTTTTGAATTTCTAATTTATAGCGGTTTGCAACTGGACGAAGTACAGCTAGGAAAGCTGGTTGACTGACAAATCTCGTTCCTGGGCTGCTGACTCCTATAATCAGGTGGCAGCAGCCCGCTTGTTGGCATTCCCAGGTTCTATCTGGGAACGAGCTCTGGAGACGGGAAATATTGAGTTTCAGGACTTTTGTCAGTCAACCAGGTTAGGAAAGTTTAGGAACAGGTTTGTATCCTCTGCCACTGTACCTCACTTAGTTGAAAAGCGCTGTCATTCCCTTACAGTGCTCAGAGCAGAGAGCCACATGGCGCGTCTTTCCGTGCTACGCGAAGTGCGTTAGCTCCTGTGCAAGAGCACGCTCAAAACGGATTCGCTCATTCGCACAGTGAGAAAAAAAATTTTTCTCACTGTGCGAATTTCTCGTTTGTCTAGCGTCTCCGTAAGAGAAGGGGTTGACGAGTCCAACGTAGATAAGTCACATATATTAGTGCAAGCAGTTGTAGTGGTATTAAGGTTATTTCGCTTCTCCAGAAAGGATTTATTGCCATATTAGACATAGTGTAGAAATACATAAATCCCAATACGGCAAGTATTGTCCAGGTTATCTTTTTACGTTTACGCGTTAGCATATTGCTGGAAATAAAATATTGTTGGTTATTTGTCAGTAAACAAAAGCGCTGCTGAGAGTCAGTGACATACTTTTAACTTATTCATAACTAATAATAAATTGAACTTACTAGAAAAATAAATTCACTCAAAGGTGAGTAAATAAAAACAGAGATGAAATTTTCCGGTTTATGGCAAATGATAAAGGTATAAGGAATAGTAGGATAGGCAGTGCCCATTCTACTACTGTAAAACTATAACTTTATACACTTAGGATAAAACCCTAAAATAGAAATTCAATACTGAGATAAGAATTTCTAAAACCAGCCCTGCTTTTTAATGAAGTAAGTATCAACAAATTCATTATGGGATTTGTTCAAATAAATCATCCCTTCAACTAAACCTACAAGCTGCATAATCAACAATGTTAATCCGTAGGTGAAATAACCACCGACTAAAGAAATGACTAGCATGATAAATCCTTCTGGTGCATACCCAAGAATGAATTTATGAATACCAAAGCCTCCCAAAATAATGCCGCAGTATCCAGCCAAAAGTTGTTTGGTGGCGTGACTGGGAGTAAGATTTGCCATATGCATCAAGCTCCTTCACTTTTTCAGTGATGTATAAAATTAAGGACCTATATTTCTATCAGATAAGTTATGTTTCTCTGCTTACTTAGTCTTCATACTTTCTTGTGTTTCAGTAATGTATCTACTGAAACACAAAAACAAATATGCAAAAATAGCGTGCCACTCGTTGACAAGGAACACTAAAATGCAGAAGCAAGCAGATTTTCAGGCAACGTCTGAAACTGCACTCCTTAATAACCCCTCTTTCTTTACTTTAACGAGAAATTTCAGCAAAGCAATTTTGCAAAATCTCATGCTCGAAAAGACTTTGATTAGGAATTCTCGGTAATAAGCGAAAAATCAAACTGAACCCCAGTAGTTTTCACAAGTTAAGCAGTGTCATTTCCGGAATTTTTTAATTTTCACTAATATACAGATACGTCTTCGCGCTCACTGTCCTGCATAAGCAGACGCTCTCATGTACTCCGCGTTACACGCCTCTTGACGATTCATGAAAAGTGGAGTTCCCAATTCGCCTTTTATTCCACTTTGTGAAGGGTTTAGGCTTTTAGACTTACGCAGTTTTTTGTAAGTTTTACCTTTGGCGACATGTGTGTATCAAAGCTAGCATTGATGTGCCTTGAATACCAATAATTGATTGGTAAATTTTTGTAAAAAATCTTAGTATATGTTCAGTATTGTTAATGGAAAGAAGAAAAAGAATTGTTTCGTTAGCGTTGGCGGAGCCTCTCGTAGAGAAGCAGCACGTTGGCGCAGCCTCTGGGACAGGAGCAGGAGGCGCAGCAATACGGTTCGGATAAGCTCTTAAAGCTCTTGATACCCGTGGACGAGTGTTTGATACCCGTGGACGAGTGTTTGATACCCGTGAACGAGTATTTGATACCCGTGGACGAGTGTTTGATACCCGTGAACGAGTGTTTGATACCCGTGAACGAGTGTTTGATACCCGTGGACGAGTATTTGATACCCGTGGACGAGTATTTGATACCCGTGGACGAGTATTTGATACCCGTGGACGAGTGTTTGATACCCGTGGACGAGTATTTGATACCCGTGAACGAATGTTTGATACTCATCCACTCGCAATATGGCTCGGATAACTCCGCAGGCGAGCGCGCTCCTGACGCAGTTTGCACGCCCCGCTTTGAATGGCGCGCACGCGGCGAGGATGACGGCTCACCGTTAACCGAACCGTACCGAACCGTATTGCACGTAGTCTCAGTTTGAGTTAGGGTTTAAATCCAAGGGCTCAAAGTGTCTTTCATTTTGAATTTTGAATGAGCGAATGCGTGAATTGTTATTGACTGGTGCCCAAGACAAACAAGCTTAACAGAGTGCCGCTATTCCAAAGGCTATGGAGAAGCATGGGAGCAAGGAGGTTGCGCGATCGCGTGTAAACGACACCCAAGACAATACCTAAGGCGAATAGTGGTAAAATCTCCGACAAGCTGAGGTGAGCAACTGCAAACAGAAAACTACTTGCAAGAATTGATCCCCACACAGATAAGTAACGAGTGAGGGAGGGCAACAAAAAGCCACGAAACAAAACTTCTTCAAAAATTGGGGCAGCAATGGCAGCGGTAAAGAAGAATATAGCAAGCGCCACAGTATCTTGGCTTTCTAACGCCAGTTGCAACAAGGGATTGCTACCACCTTGTCCTTGCCACAGTTGTTGATTAATTAAAGACACGATCACCACTATGGGCAAAGCTACGCAATAGCCACCCAACCCCCATAAAAACCACCTACCCTGTAACCGAAAACGAAACCAGTTCTCTGGTAGAGGAAAAAAGCGTTTGATAGATAAATACAGGACTGATAGGGCACCAAATGCCACTAACAAGTAACTTACCAAGACATATAATGCCTGTATTCTGAAATTCTGAGTGGAACGCGGGATGGGAAGCAGTCCGATTGCCAGGGGCACAACAATTTGTCCCATCAAGAAAAAGCCCACGACAAAAACTTGTATAATTGTTTCACCATCCCAAGGTGTTGACCAACGCCCATCTGAATTTAGAGCCAATAGAGATGTTTTCCCTTGGACAACGCGCTGCCCTATGAGAAAAATCAGCAGCCCTACACCAAAAAATGCAGTCAAGGCAGGAACAGTACCAATAACTGCTAATTTCAAAATAGCTTGTTCAGCAGCTTCTTGTTGAGTGGCTTCGAGGTTTGCCAAAGCATCTTGACGTTGTTGAAGCTGGTATAGCTGATCCAGAGCAGTGTAGCGAAACCAGCCTTCTAAATTATTTTGAATCAGTTGTTCAGCATTTGGCAAAATACGCTGGGAATCACTCCAAAGCCCCGCCAACACAGCAGCAGCTTTGTCAAATTCAGGATTAATGCCTGAGCGTTGCTGCAATTGACTCCAACTTTTCAAAGCTGCATCTATCTTTCCTTGATTCGCTTGTAAAATTCCTAGCCGCAAATCTAATTCAGCAATCAATTTTTGCAGTCCTTTAAATGATTGCTGCAACTGTTGCTGCTGTAACTGACGAGAGGTGTTAGTAACAGGAGGATATTCCGATTGAGATTTCGGGGTTGTAGGAGTTGTAGCGGGTTTAGACTGAAGCTGTTCCAGTTGCTTTTGAGCTTTTTCCAAATTAGTTTGAGCTGATTTGCGCGCCTCTTGATATTGCTCCGTAGCGCTTTCAAAAGGTTTGACGCCAAGGAGTGCATCCTGCAATGACTTGAAATTCGCGTCGTTGTCATTTAGCGGTTCCCAAGAAGCAGCTTGTAGCACAATATTTGTTTGGTAGAGTTCCAAACGACTTTGAAACTGAGGTTCCTGCCAACTACGTAATAAAGACGAACCTGCAAACAAGATTGCAACCAGCGTCAGTATGATTAAACCCAATCGCTTGAGAGTCATCTCTCCTCCCTTTACTAAACCAATGTAGAGCGCGATAGCACAAAGGCACATCCCTTGGGAATTATCGCAAGAAAACGCTGTCAGAGTATAGATTTGTGTAAGAGGTCTGTGAGCAACCTCACAATGTTAGCTAATTAGACGGGAAGTCACGGTACAAATACAACTGCTACGCCTACGAAAGAGTAGTGCGTCATACAGAGATTAAAGCAAAGTCGAAACAAATACTCAAAGAGGAAAAGGAAAGAAAAGACAAAAAGGAACGCCGTCGATGAATCCAAATCACAAGATTATTCGTCATTGGAATTATCAACTTCATACTTTAAATTCACGCTTTGTTAGAACAGTCTATGCTATCTCAACCTCTGAAGTTTCTTTTTTTGAGTGGTTTTAGTTTATCCTTTGTTCTGGGTCATGGCGCTGCATTCGGACAAGTTCGTGGAACTGGTGATATTGTCGTACCAACAGAACCAGCAGGAAATGGTACAACAACGACCACAACGACAACAGGAGCAGGTTCCTCCTCAAGAACAACAACGACAACAAATTCCTCAACAACTGTTGATAGCAGTAATCGGTTTTTCTGTCAGTTTTATAACGGTCAGTATACCGTTATGTACCAGCCACAAAGCCGACCTGGTCAATACTTCGCTTGGGCGACTCCTAGAACTCTAGGTGGTGGTTGGGATGCACAAAGGCGCTGCGGAACAATTGCCCAGCGTTTGGAAACGTATCGCCCAGATGGCTTAGTGGAACTGAAAACAGCAGTAGAGAACGGACAGAATATTCTGTGCGTTACCACTGAAACGAATCCTTACTGTCGCATTGTGCTGACAGTACCTCCCGAATCAGATCCTTATGTTGTTCGCAATAGCGTCTTCCAAAACTTAGCATCTGCTGATAGCGGACAGCAAACTATTGGTGTTAACACTTATACAAGTGGTAATGACGAACTATCCAATTTAGGGCGAACAATTTTTGGCGGTGGCAAAAAACCCTCTGCTTCTTCTCGTGACCCCATTAATCTTAAACCTTTCCTGGATCGTGCTGATCGCGGGACTGGAGAAAAACTCCGTAATGGTGTGTCATTAGATCGTCAGCAGTCTCAATCTCAAACTGACTATCGCCTAAATCCCAAAAAATTCCGCTGATTGATTGTCGAAAAATTAATTTCGCGCCAAGACGCACCAGACGCAAGAGTGTAACGGACTATGTAGCAGACGTGATACTACAGGGTAACCGTTATTTGTCTTGGTATTATCTTTCATATGTCATCCCCCTTAGGAATGAGATTACTTTAGATACCTTAAAAAATAAAACCCCCTACAGGGGGTTAGTTAGCTAATTGAGTGGAGCGAAAAACTCATCACTCATACTCAAAGCAGATACAGCAAGCCGAAGAGGATAATCCAAATCACGTCAACAAAGTGCCAGTAGAGTTCAGCGGCTTCTATACCAAAGTGATGTTCATTGCTATAGTGACCTTTGGCACGCGATCGCCACAATACGGCAAGAATTGCTAAAACTCCGATAGTCACGTGCAAACCGTGGAATCCTGTCAAAACATAAAATGCGCTGGCAAACACATTTGTCGTCAAGCCAAATTCTAGATGGGTATACTCATACACCTGCCCCACCAAGAAAATAATACCCATTGCGGCAGTGATCGCGAACCACATTTGCATTCCCCGCAAATCGTTCTTTTTGATGGCGGTATCAGCATTGTGGATGACAAAACTGCTAGCAATCAGATTGATAGTGTTGACTCCGGGTAGCAATAGTTCTAACTCTGGCGTGCCTTCTGGGGGCCAAACAGGTACTGTAGAACGCATAGCCAGATAAGCTCCGAACAACCCCATGAAAATCATCCCTTCCGCAACCAGGAATACAACCAGTCCAAAAAGGCGATGGTCTGGATGTTCTTCGTGATGGGCTTCTGCGGTAGCAGCGTGATGATGATTCAGGGCTGTTTTTGCTGGGTCAATTGTTTGACTTTGCATGAATTTTCCGTTGAATTATGGATTAAGAATTATGAATTATGAATGAAGAAGTCTTTTAGCATTCATCAATCATAATTCATCTAAAATCAGCGTTCTTCTTTCTCAGCAGTGATAGCAGGATATGGCTCGTCAGGTTCGGCGCGTAACACCGAGTTAGTACCGGCAGACAAGACTGGATCGCCAGAAGATAGGGGTACACCCTTTGCCGTGTTCTCTAAACCATAATCGTATGGTCCAGTCGCTAAGACTGGTAGTTTATCAAAATTCTCTATCGCTGGCGGTGAGGTCGTCATCCACTCTAGGGTGAGTGCATTCCAAGGATTATTACCTGCTTTGGGTCCGTACATCCAACTCCAAATCGCGTTGATAATGAAGGGGAATGTCGAAACTGCCAGTAGATAGGCACCGATCGTGCAAATTTCATTCAAAAACGTAAATTTGGGATCGTACTGAGCAACACGACGATTCATACCCATCATCCCCAGCTTGTGCATGGGCAAGAAGGCCAAGTTTAAACCGACAATTGTCAGGGCAAAGTGAACTTTACCCCAAAATTCGTTCAGCATCCGCCCTGTCATTTTGGGGAACCAGTGGTATGTCGCTGCATAAATGCCCAGAACACTACCACCAAACAGGACGTAATGCAAGTGTGCCACTACAAAATATGTGTCGTGAACGTGAATATCAAACGGTACCGCCGCTAGCATTACGCCACTGATTCCACCAATGACGAAGGTACCGACAAAACCTATGGCAAACAGCATCGCACTATTGAGGCGAATTTTGCCACCCCACATTGTTGCCAACCAGCTAAAGATTTTGATCCCGGTGGGTACGGCGATGATCATGGTGGTGATCATGAAGAACATTCGTAACCAACCAGGGATACCGCTGGTAAACATATGGTGCGCCCAGACGATGAGTCCTAAGAAGCTGATTGCCAAACTTGAGTAGGCGATCGCTTTATATCCAAAAATCGGCTTGCGGGAATGAACTGGGATCACCTCGGAAATTGCCCCAAAGAAGGGCAAAATCATGATATAGACGGCTGGGTGGGAATAGAACCAGAACATATGCTGATACACAACCGGATCACCACCGCCACTCGGGTTAAAAAATGTCGTTCCTGCGAATAAGTCAAAGGAAAGCAGAATTAAAGCTGCTGCTAGCACTGGCGTACCGATCAAAACCAGCGCTGAAGTCGCAAACATCGCCCAACAAAACAAGGGCATTTGATTGAAGCCCATGCCTGGGGTACGCATTTTGATGAGGGTGACGAGGAAATTGAGTGCCCCCAAAATCGAAGATGTACCTAACAACAGGAGGCTCATAATCCAAATTCCCTCACCCACTTGACCTGTTACCAAGCTCAAGGGAGGATAGGAAGTCCAACCAGCATCTGGTGCATCGCCCAGTAGTAAACTGGCGATCAGCAACAACCCAGCAGGGGGAATGATCCAAAAAGCAACAGCATTGAGGCGTGGAAATGCCATATCCTTTGCGCCAATCATCAGGGGCATCACGAAGTTAGCAAACCCTGCGCCTGCTGGCACTATCCACAAAAAAATCATGATCGTGGCGTGCAGTGTAAACAAACTGTTGTACACTTCAGGACTGACAAAATCGGTTTCTGGAGTTCGCAGTTCTGTGCGAACCAAGTCAGCCAAAACCCCACCAATACAGTAGAAAATGAAAGTTGTGACTAGGTATTGAATTCCAATCACCTTATGGTCGGTGTTAAAGGTGAAGTAGTCTCGCCAATGTCTTACCCCCGGTTCTTCAATCTGAGCGGGGATATTGGCTGTTTCTTGTACCTGTGCTTGTGTCATAAAAATTTAGTTGTCAGGAGTCAGAAGTCAGGGGGTGTGGTCAAAAGTCGTTGGTTGACAATGGGCAATGGGCAATGGGCAATGGGCAATGGGCAAAAATTATTCTTCTCCCCTGCTCCCTCATCTCCCTCATCCTCCTTGTCCATTCTTTTACCAACAGGTTTTGACCACACCCAGAGTCAGGAGTCAATTGCTAATAACTCATGACTAATGGTGAATTTGATGTAGCATTTCTGGATGAATTCCCATATGGCTGGTATGAGGAGCGAGAAATTCATCTGGGGATAGATCTGCAGGATTGACAGCAACTGCTTGCTTGAGTTCTTCAGTGCTAGCAACTTGCTGTTCTTGCATCCACTGTTCAACTTCTTCTGGCTTTTGAACAACAACTTGTGTCCTCATTGCACCGTGATAAGGACCACACAGTTCGGCACAGATGACAGTATAATCACCTTCTTTGCTGGGTGTAAAGCGAATCTCACTCTGCCGACCAGGTATCACATCCTCCTTCAGGCGGAACTCTGGTACCCAAAAGGCATGGATAACATCGTTCGCTGTCATATTTAATTGCACCTCACGCCCGATGGGAACGTGCAGTTCACCAGAAGTGACGCCAGTTTCAGGGTAGGTAAAAATCCAGGCATACTGCAAACCTGTAACATTCACCACAAATGCGGGTGGTTTCCCTTCATTTTCGGGAGTCGGTCCAATGGTAGGAGCAACACTTCCTACACCAGGAGCATTCCGCTTTTGGGGAATTTGGTCAGCATTGCGAACTGATGCTGTGGCTGGGTCTTGCATTGCCTCATCAGATTTTTCCTGATTGAGGTTAGGTTCTGTGCTGGGGGGTGTATCGCTTAAAGTTGCTGCTATAGCTGCCCCAGGCATATTCATCGCTTGTGGCGTCACCGGAGCATCATGGATGGCATGGGGATCGAAGCCGCCCATTTCGTTGTAAACATCAAAGCTGTAAACAGAAATGCCGATAACGATAACAGCTGGGATCGCTGTCCAAAGGATTTCTAGCGGTACGTTGCCATATACTGGCGGACCATCTGCATTGTCACCTGCACGCTGACGGTATCTGATAGCAGAGTAAATTAAAACACCTTCTACGAGCAGAAATATACCTGTAGAGACGATCATCATTGTGTTGAATAAACCGTCTACTAAGGAAGCTTCATCAGAGGCTGCTGTTGGTAGTAGACCATGATTTTGACCGTACCAAAGGCTGACTAGGGTCAGCCCAATGCCAATAAGTAACGTCCAGACTGAACTTGGAATTTTCACGGTTTTTCTGAGTTAACGGCTTTACTATATCGGACTGAGCTGCTTACTCACTTACTACAGTAGTCCAGCGTAAAAGACATGTTGGCAGAAGGCGTGAAATTTTTATGAATTTTTAGGCTGATTTTTGGAATCTTGAACAGACACTGTTCTTTAGATGTATCAGAGGGTGGATGTCGCTTCAGGGAAAAATTTTAAGGATTTAGAGTAATTACCATCAATCGATGCTTTACTAGCAAAGAACTTTGCTGAATTTTTTGTTAGTAAGGCATCAAGTTAGGATGCAAGCTGCTGTATTGCAGACTTGTGGAATTAAGCGCATTCATTAGACTTCACCAGCAAAGGCAGATGTAGGCAAGGAAACTGCTGTCGCTGCACACATAGCAGCAAAAGTAAAGTGCTTTCGATTAAGTTTCATAAAAAATAAACCCCTTTGTGTTGTGTTTGTGTGAGGAGTGATGTCAAGATTATTGACCTGTAGAACTATTGGTTGATGGACTGGTCGAAGGACTGGTTGAAGGACGAGGTGGAATTCCCAAAGCATCCCTCAACTGTTGTTCGGTTACACCCAGCTTTGCAGCTGCACCTTTGATATCAAGACGGCGACGAGGACGACGACCCTCACCGGAATTACTTGGCGGTTGGGCTGGAACTCCCAAGGCTTCCTTCAATTGCGCTTCAGTCACTCCCAGTTTCTGAGCAGCGGCTGCAAAATTTGGGCGGCGTCGCTTTCCTTTGTGTGGCTTTTGTTCCCCACTCGATTGCGATGAATCTTGTGCTACTACGTCAGGCTGATTGGCTGTTGTATAATCTGCTTTAGCCAAACCACACGCTCCAATCAGAAATGGAATAGCTGATATAGCTAACAACTGATGAATTTTCATAAACAATTAACTTCTCTGTGTTAGAAGCATCAGGATGTCTATACTTTTTATTACATCAGCCTAAAATGACAGCTTGCCCTATGTCTGAATTACAATTTTGTAATTTGGAGTCAAGAATTAGGGGTGTAATGGCTGATCCTAAAAATAAATATCCAACCTGTAGGGTGGTGCGTTATGGCGCCTGTATCGTACTGTCATTTGCAGCAACTGTAGGTAACATGACTTTCAGGGTTGGGAAAATCCTGCTCAAAGTTGCCCAACCTTGGCAAAATGCCCAACTTTGAATACTCGTTATCGAGGTTGTTATTGAGTTTGGTTGGGCATTTTGCCCCCCTAAGGTTAATCACTCCTATCTAGAGTGAATAAGGTTGGGCAACTTTGAGGAAGTTTAATGAAGCGGCAACAAAATTTTGGGTTTGATTATGTTGTGCTAAATAAACTTCGCCACAACCATCTTTTCCTAAGAGTTGGATGATACTATAACCGCACTAAAATCGTGTATTTATAATTGGTTAATTTTGAAGTTACCAAACAATTGTTACCAATCCTGATGCGATAATATTTTGGTCGCAGGTTAACAAGACAACCGTCTCTCCTTGATTTGCCAAAACTATAGCAGTTGCAACAATTTGTCGAGCGTGCATTTCTCCTATTGCAGATAAACCGATAGTTTGTTGAATGACATTTGTATCTAGCGGATATACTATGACACGAGTATCCGCATTTACTGCTGAAAGTAAAGCAGTTGCTGAAGAAATTGATGTTCGTCCACGTTCTACAATCCAAACAGCCTCAGCTAAAGCTGTAGCAGGTATAATTATTTGGCTCTCAGGATTTGAAAGGATTGTTTGCGCGTTACTTCCCAAGCGGGGATTACCTTCTAGAAACCAAATGAGAGCATGGGTATCGATAACATACTTCACTTTTATCTAAGACCAGTCTAATTTATCGCCAAAATCACCATGAAATTCTGCAATTTTGAAATCTTCCTCAGTTGATTGTTGATTTAAACCAGCAAACATACCAAAGTACATCATTTGTGGAGTGAATTGAACTGGCTTTGCTTCTAAAAAAGTAACAATATAGCAATCCTATATGAGTTGTGAAAATCGCGGAGTCCAGAAACCCGGTTTCTGCCAGAAACCGGGTTTCTAATTTTTCACAAATGATTTATGACTGCTATAACACAGCTTTATACTACGTCGGATGGTACTTCAGATAATTCAATCGTACCGTTTTTATAAACTCCTTCAACTGACTTCAACATGACCGCTAACCTCGTTCGTTGGAATATAGTCTGGTGGTTATTACATTTTATAGTAATTTAATTTTACAGAATTTGGGATGTTCCGGAATTTTCATCATTCTATCGCATACGTTATTATTCAAATCAATGTGTCTTACTTAACCAACAGCGTATTCTGTAAACTGCCGCATAAAAGGCGAATGAAAACCAAGAACAATATCTTCCTTTGGTACATTTTGTTTGATTAATTCCTCTGCAAAATCAATTTCTGTACCGTTATATTGAAGCCAACTTTTCTCATTCTGAATATCAAAATGCAGCACACAACCGTACACTTGATGGTGATTTCGCCAACCAACATTAACTAATTGATAATGATCGTGTTCTGTATCAAAAATCATTTGTCTTTCTACGTCATTTCTGGTTGCAGCTTCATTGACGTAATCTGTAATCAATCTTTTGAGAATTTCCCGATATTGAGTTATCTTATCCATCGTTCAATCACTTCCTGTTCTGGTTCGTAAATCAGCAGCTTGAGGTTTTGAGATTGGATAACAATTTGAACTAGCTCTAGTTTAAAAAATGTTTCATATGTTGTACTGGGAACAGCTAAATATAATTCTCGTTCTGGTTGCTCTCGACTCAAGGCTGTTCGATAGTTAATAAATTGTCCCAGCGCTGTGTGGAATAGAAAAATCGCTGAACTTCCAATAAAACTTTTGACTTCAACCGCAATTTTTTCTCCTTCTCTCTCTGCTGCAATTATTTTTTCTCCACCTAAATCAATATAAATTTCAACTCCGCCGAAATCTAAATATATTGGATCGTCTGTAATCAACCATCCATCTTTTTCAAGAGCATGTTTGACTGCGTTGTGAAAGATATCTTTTGCAGGCATAGTGAAATCTAGGAGAAAATTGACCTATAACGCTGTGCAAAATCATTATCTATATAATAGTGTCACATAAGTATCGATAAGGGTTTCTGCAAAAAATACCGCCCTCAACCAAAACCAGAAACTCAAGAGTCATTGAGGAAGTAAGTTGTTAGCACCGAATGAAAGCTAAAGGAAAGGGGAGCATCCCAATGCATGCAAATTTACTAAGATAGTAGATTGTCATTGCGAACGGAGCGTTAGCGTAGTGAAGCAATCCCAAAACCTTTGCGATTGCTTCTCTTCGAGACGCTTCGCGAACGCTTCACTTCGTTACCTAAGCGCTTCGCGCACGCTACGCGAACGCAATGACAAATACATTTTTGCAAAATTGGGATGCTCCTCGCCAACTGCTACAATCCGCAGGAAAAGGAACCTCAGTTGTCAGCAAACAATACAGCGTTGCGGCTAAAGCATAAACATCCATACAGGGAGCAAAATTCCCATGTCTTTCATACTGTTCGATGGGTGCATAGCCTTCAGTTTTTGCATTGGTCATACTTCCTGTTCTTTCAAGGGTGAATTCACGGACAAGACCAAAATCAATTAATACTGCTTTTTGCGTACTTTGACGCAGGATTATATTCTCGGGCTTAACATCTCAATGTAAAAACTCTTTTTCATGGACATATTCTAAAGCTTGCCCAATTTGGTCAATGTAGCGTAGAGCCTCATCCTCTAGCAATTGTCCGCGTTTTTGAATGTATTGCCATAAATTGACCCCATCAACATATTCCATCACCATGCCCCACAGTCCAGCTTCCTCTATCACTTCATGAACTTTGACAATGTGAGGATGAGTGCATTGTGCTAACCGCAAAGCTTCGTTAATAAATTTTACCTGTAGTTGCTGAAAATCTGGTTCATTTTGTCGATTGGAGTTGAGGGTTTTGATCGCAAAGATTTTACCTGTATGCTGTTCGATAACTCTGTAGGTGACACCATAGCCACCCCCGCCAAGGTATTTTTGAATGATAAAGCGTCCGTTTTGCAGTGGTTGATTGGGTGTCCAACTTTGCATTGTTCTAGCTTGCGGTTTGAGAGCTATACTTAGAGTTTAATATGCTGGCGTGGAAAATGTTTATAGCACTTCTCACTTCGTGATCATACAATTACAACCTGCTGTTTTTCGTAGCGCGTGCGTCAGGGGAGCATTCCAATTTTGCTAAAAGGATAGTACCACGGGGGTAGGGGCACGGCATGCTGTGGTTTAATGAACTGAAAATAGCTGTAATCACAGAAGACTGTGAATTACAGAAGCGGGCAAGATGCCCACACTACAAAATAAAATAAATTTACACATTTGGGATGTTCCCTTGTTAATGCATCGGACCTGCATTGTTAATGTATCGGCTCGCATTGTTAATGCATCGACTTACATTGTTAATGCATCGACTTACATTGTTAATGCATCGACTCGCATTGTTAATGCATCGACTCGCATTGTTAATGCATCGACTCGCATTGTTAATGCATCGACTCGCATTGTTAATGCATCGGCTTACATTCAGTAGACCGAAAACTTTTGTCAGTCAACGCAAGAATGAGGGTTTGGGGCGATGTTTTGGGCACAGGGTCGAGCGATCGCTTACCTTAGCAGGAGAACTCATCTACAACCCTATTGCTCAAAACGCAGATGATACGGGCATTCTGGCGGATTGTATACAATCCGCCAGAATGCCCCAATGGTAAGCCTTCTAGAAATCTTTTCGGTCTACTGACATTGTTAATGCATCGGCTTACATTGTTAATGCATCGGCTTACATTGTTAATGTATCGGCTTGCAAACATTCACCGACTCTTTCCCAGGACTTACGCAAAGAAACCCGGTTTCTACCAAAAACCGTCTGTTTTGCAACCAAATACGACTTGAGCCGACACCATCCGGTCAGACTGCGTTCACTTTAAGCTTGCCAAAATAACCAATCAATAAGCTTCTTCAGTCGCTATGTGAATGTGACAAATGTTTCCTATGGCGAGATAGGCGATAAGCCTCCGGCTTGACGCTACGCGTATCGCACCTGAAAATTCTCTAACTGGCAAATCGCTTTCATAACCTGCAACAACCGAATTGAATCTTCAAACTCATTCAGGCTGAGTGACGGCATTAATTGATAAGTTGGGGGAGTTCCCTGTTTTAAATGTACGAACTGATAACGCAGTCCGTTTGTCGCCAGCCCCCAAACTGATGCTTGCTGCTCTAAACTCTTAAAAGCATAGGTGAGTAATTGCGGTAAACCCTCAAATACCTCAACTAAACTATTTTTCGTCTCAATCACTAAAATCCAAAAAGGTGGCGCAGTCATGGTTTGAGCATTGTTGACGGCTAAAATGTCCATCCGTCCTCTAATACATGTATCCTCGTCTTCGATGGCTATGGCTATCACATCTTCCATCGTCAAGCGGATTGGAATATCGTAGAATCCTGCTGCTCGCATTAATGGTGCTAGTGTCAAAAATTTTACTAGCCCTTCTGAAATTTTACCTGTGTTCAAGTAACGCTCAAGGTCGCTCCTAATTCTCAATAAATCTTGCTGTTCAAAATCGGTCAGGAGTTCTAGACTTAAGAAGTCTACAAATGAAGCGTTAGACTCCTTTTGCAGTTTTAGCAGGCGATGAACATCGTTGAGAGATAAACTACTGGGTTCTACAGTAATTGGCATGGCTGCTGACAGTGTTTTTGAGTACTATCTACATCTTGCATTATGAAAATCAAAAATTGCCTGCTACCCTCATATTAAGCCTACTAGGCTTGATACACATAGTCTTAAGGTCGATACGATGAGCGCGTAGTTACGTTCATAGGTTGAAAATGTCATACTGAGCGAAACAAAGTAGAGCGTACTTTCTAAAGAAAGAGCTTTGCTAAGCTGTCGCGTGTCCCGCAAGGATTAAGTATCAAGGGAGTTCTAAGCACTGATGTGAACATTCCGCTCAGAATGACATTTTGACAGCAACTTGCTACAAACTTCCTCGCCAAAACCCCCTACTATACTGGTAACTTCCTGCTTGACAATTTGAATTTCGGAAGGATTAATATTAGTTAATATTAGTTAGTATTATTTTATGAAAAAGTCTTGATGCAATTTACGATATTAATCTTTGAGAGAAACGGCAATCTGGAAATCTAATGCATCAAGGAACTCAATCAGAGTGTAACTTTTAGTACCTCCAGTTTCTGTAAGTATCTTGTCTAATTTTTCATTTTGCAATTCCCGCACATCTTAACGAAAATCAAAACACTTTCTCGCAAATCTGCGTACACAATAGTTTTCAGTCACATTGCTAATTACAGAAATAATCATGTCCCAAGCAACCATAGAATCAATCCTTCAAGAAAAGCGTCTATTTCACCCAAGTTCTGAATTTTCTCAAAACGCCCATATCAAAAGCTTGGAAGAATACCAGCGCCTCTACGACAAAGCTAAAGCTGATCCCCAAAAATTCTGGGCGGAATTGGCAGAACAAGAGTTGCACTGGTTCCAGAAGTGGGACACAATTCTAGACTGGCAACCGCCCTTTGCTAAGTGGTTTGTTAACGGCAAGATTAATATTTCTTACAACTGTCTTGACAGACACCTCACTACATGGTGCAAAAATAAAGCTGCTATCATTTGGGAAGGAGAACCAGGCGACTCACGCACCCTCACCTATGCTCAACTGCATCGAGAAGTTTGTCAGTTTGCTAATGTGCTCAAGCAACTGGGAGTAAAAAAAGGAGATAGAGTTGGCATTTATATGCCCATGATTCCCGAAGCCGCGATCGCCATGCTAGCTTGTGCCAGAATAGGCGCACCTCACAGTGTTGTTTTTGGTGGTTTCAGTGCGGAAGCCTTGCGCGACAGGCTAATTGACGCTCAAGCAAAACTCGTCATCACTGCTGATGGTGGTTGGCGCAAAGATGCAATTGTACCTCTGAAGGAGCAGGTAGACAAAGCTTTGGCTGATGGTGCTGTTCCCACTGTAGAGAACGTCTTGGTAGTACAGCGTACACGTCAAGAAATTCACATGGAACCAGGACGCGACCAATGGTGGCATGATTTGCAAAAGAGTATCTCCGCAGATTGTCCCGCCGAACCGATGGACAGCGAAGATATGCTATTCGTTCTCTACACTTCTGGTAGCACTGGCAAACCTAAAGGTGTTGTACATACAACTGGTGGTTATAACTTATACGCTCACATGACCACCAAATGGATTTTCGATCTACAAGACACAGATGTATACTGGTGTACCGCTGATGTAGGTTGGATTACGGGACACAGCTACATTGTCTACGGTCCCCTTTCCAATGGTGCAACAACAGTGATGTATGAAGGTGCGCCTCGCGCCTCTAACCCAGGTTGTACTTGGGACATCATTGAGAAACACGGCGTCAATATATTTTATACCGCACCAACTGCCATTCGTGCTTTTATCAAGATGGGCGAACACCTACCTAAAGCGCGAAACCTGTCTTCCCTACGCTTACTGGGAACCGTGGGCGAACCAATTAATCCAGAAGCTTGGATGTGGTATCACAAAGTGATTGGTGGCGAACGCTGTCCGATTGTTGATACTTGGTGGCAAACGGAAACTGGCGGTATTATGATTACACCGTTACCAGGAGCAATTTCCACGAAACCTGGTTCTGCGACTCGTCCTTTCCCTGGTATCTTAGCTGATGTGGTGGATTTAGAAGGCAACTCTGTAGGCAACAACGAAGGTGGTTATCTTGTTGTCCGGCATCCTTGGCCTGGTATGATGCGAACAGTATACGGCGACCCCGATCGCTTCCGCCGCACCTACTGGGAACACATCCCCCCGAAAGAAGGACAGTATGTCTACTTTGCCGGAGATGGAGCAAGACGCGATGAAGATGGTTACTTCTGGGTTATGGGACGTGTTGATGACGTGATTAATGTGTCAGGTCACCGTCTCGGTACAATGGAAGTTGAATCAGCCCTTGTGTCCCACCCCGCCGTTGCTGAAGCCGCTGTGGTAGGTAAGCCTGATGAACTCAAAGGGGAAGACATAGTTGCTTTTGTGACTTTAGAAGGTGGTCAAAATCCCAGTGAAGAACTGAGTAAAGAACTGAAGCAGCACGTTGTCAAAGAAATTGGTGCGATCGCTCGTCCGGGAGAAATTCGCTTTACGGACGCTTTGCCTAAAACTCGTTCTGGGAAGATTATGCGGCGCTTGCTGCGGAATTTGGCTGCGGGACAAGAGGTGTCGGGCGATACTTCTACTTTGGAAGATAGGGGTGTGTTGGATAAGTTGCGAGAAGGTGCTTGATTTGGAATAGTTTCGCGCAAAGACGCCAAGGCGCAAAGTTTCTCTTAGCGTCTTAGCGTCTTGGCGTGAGATTTAACTCAACAATTTTCTTCGCAGATTGTCTAATGCACTACACGCGCTGAGATGGCGAATGAAAGACCGACTTCTGGCTGCACCGAAGTGATATTCAAAGCTTTGCACTTCTTCGTTTGGTCCAGCTAATCCGATGTAAACTAAACCTACGGGCTTAGTTTCTGTACCTCCTGTTGGTCCAGCGATACCAGTGATACTTAATCCCCAAGTGGTTGAAAGGCGCGATCGCACTCCTGTAGCCATTTGTTCTGCTACAACAGAACTGACTGCTCCGTGTTTTGTCAAGTCTTCTGAGTTGACTCCTAGAAGTTTTACTTTTACTGAGTTATCGTAAGAGATGACTCCACCCCAGAAGTAGTCAGAACTTCCAGAGATTTCTGTTAACATTTGCCCTAGTCCACCACCGGTGCAAGATTCTGCAACGGAAAGGGTTTGCTCAGTGTTACGCAACAACTCACCCACGACTGAGGCAAGGGTGTCATTATCTGCACCATAATAATCTAATCCAGCAATCTCTTTGATTTGTTTCTCAATGGGTGCTATCAAATCTTGTGCTTGTGCTTGGGAAGCAGCTTTTGCGGAAATTCGTAACTTGACTTCCCCTCTACTGGAATAAGGTGCGACTGTTGGGTTAGGTAAGTTGAGATAAGCTGCAACTTTTTCTGCTAGTGCCGATTCCGCAATACCCCAAAATCTTAACATCCGACTGTAAATAATTTCTTTGCCCCAACCTTGACTTTTGAGATAGGGGATAGCTGTTTCTTCCCACATCCGGTGCATTTCACTTGGTACACCAGGAAAGGTGAAAATCGTTAATTCTGGACGAGGATGCCAAATAATACCGGGTGCTGTTCCTGTGGGGTTTGGTAAAATTTCTGCACCTCGAGGTATCAAAGCTTGTTTGCGGTTGCTGGGGGTCATAACTCGACCGCGTTGAACATATTTTCTGGTAATATCTTCAATTATGTCTAGACGTTCTACTAAAGGAACGCCAAAGAAATCAGCAATGGTTTCACAAGTCAAGTCATCTGGTGTGGGACCAAGACCTCCGGTGAAAATTAAGATTTGTGCTCTTTGACTAGCAATTTCTATAACCTGTTTTAATCTTGTTGGGTTATCTCCTACTACAGTTTGATAGTAGTGGGGAATGCCAAGCTTGGCTAACTGCTGTGCCAAATATTGAGCATTGCTATTAAGGATATCTCCTAACAGGAGTTCAGTCCCAACACAAATGATTTCTGCACTCATAAAATATAGGATTGTTAGTTATTGGTCGTCAAAATATATCATTAACGACTAACCACAAATTGCTCTCGTCTTACGTCAAACACTAAGTGCTGAAGAACCAGAGTTAGGAATTATTCATTTATAACTCCTAACTCATAGCTCTTAACTACAATGTCATGCTAATGCTGGTACCGGAATCACTATATGAGGGTACAAGGGGAAGCGATCGCACAACGCTTTGACTCGTCGCCGACAATCTTGGGCAATGTCTGCTGAATCTGGATTTAATAGGCGATCGGCAAGAATATTGCCAATCTCTGTAAATTCTTCGACTCCCAAGCCCCGCGTTGTCATTGCTGGAGAACCCAGTCTTAGACCACTGGTCACAAATGGTGACTCTGGGTCGAATGGTACTGTATTCTTGTTGGCGGTAATATTCACACCACTTACCAACTGATCTGCTTGTTTACCTGTCATACCAATAGATCGTAGGTCTACTAGCATTAAATGATTATCGGTGCCATTAGATACTAGTTTCAAACCTCGGTTTTGCAGTTGCGTAGCCAAGGCGCGGGCATTGTCAATCACTTGAGCAGAATATGTTTGAAACTCTGGCTTGAGGGCTTCTCCAAATGCAACTGCTTTAGCAGCAATCACGTGTTCCAATGGTCCACCTTGGTTACCAGGGAAAACAGCTTTATCTAGCTTTTTACCCAGTTCTGGATCACGGGTTAAGATTAAGCCCCCCCTTGGACCACGCAAAGTTTTGTGAGTAGTTGTGGTCACAACATCACAATAGGGAATAGGATTGGGATGAAGACCACTAGAAACCAATCCGGCAATATGGGCAATATCTGCTAATAAGTAGGCACCGACTTCATCAGCGATGCTGCGGAACTTTTCAAAGTCAAGGATGCGGGGATATGCTGAATAACCAGCAATCAGGAGCTTTGGACGCTCCCTAAGCGCCAGCTCCCGGATTTGGTCATAGTCTAGTTGTTCTGTTTCCTGATTAACACCGTAGTGGCAAGCCTGGAACCACTTACCAGATACATTGACAGGTGAACCGTGGGTTAGATGTCCCCCGTGAGATAAATCCATCCCCATGAATTTATCTCCTGGTTGCAGCAGTGCTAAAAACACTGCAAAATTCGCCTGTGCGCCAGAATGGGGCTGTACGTTAGCATGAGCAGCACCAAACAATTGTTTAGCACGGTCAATTGCCAGTTGCTCAATTTTGTCTATGAACTCACAACCACCATAGTAACGTTTACCAGGCAATCCCTCTGCATACTTATTTGTCAGTACGGAACCTTGAGCCGCCAGTACAGCAGCAGAGGTAAAGTTTTCACTTGCAATCAACTCCAAGTGATCGCGTTGACGCTGTAGTTCTTGGTTGATTAACTCCGCTACAGTCGGGTCAGAGGAGGCAAGAAAATCTGAATTGGTCAAAGTCACTTGAGCCATCCTTATGGAAATTTACATAATCGTCGGTAACTGTCTAGAGTTATGAGTCCATAGTCTAAGAGTTGTTGACTAACGACTCATATCTCATGACATTTATTTACCCCGACTTACTTAATTATTGAACGCCTGCCCAAGAAATGGTTAGCCAAAACTTTGACGTTTTTACTTTCGTCGTAAACACCAGACCATCAACTCCCGCCAATTGCTACTCAAACGCCTATATCAGCTAACATCTGTCAATAAACAGAAATATTTTAGAGAAATTCCCACAGAATCCAGTGAAAATGACTTGAAGTTCTGGGCTATGCTCCTTTAGGAAACGCCCCAAGGGGGTGATGGCATGGTTCATAAATTAATTTATGTATTACTTTTTACTACAAAGCCAAAAAGCCAACGTACAATAAACTAAAGTCCACACAGGAATTTGGATTGTAATGACCCACGTTCTTCCAAAGTGAGCATGGGAGGTTGGGCAAAGGATGACAGAGACAGAAATGTAACGGATGTGACAACGGATCATAGTATAACGGAGGAACCACCCGCTACAACATTCATTGCTATCCTTACCAGTATTCTCCCCCTGGATATATGTGGATCACGATTTAGGATTGACAGGAGGGATTGGATGCTAGTGATTCTCATGGACAACCAAATTTTTGCTCCTCAACAAGTATGCCAATCTTGTTTACTTGCTGATGGGAGTGGTCAACCTCGCTGGCGTCAAGGTAAACTGCACTGCGGTCACGCTATTCGCAAACTGACGGAACAGCAGCCAGACCAGTATGAGTGTCTTATGGGTTTTCGAGTTGCTAATATTGAATAATTTAGGAGCTATGTTTGTAGTGATTCACTGTTGGTATTCTCTTTTGAGACAAAATAAACAACAATAGACATTCTGAGCATTAACGTTTACTAACAGTTACTTTAATTTTTCCCTGCCTACTCAGCTGCGTTATCCTTGGCATAGTAACATCAATCTTTCACAACAGGAGAAATCAAGATGACTTGGCGCGGAAGCTCCACAACTCAACATCGTCTTTTATCTTGCTTGCCTTATATTTTGCCTTTAATTCAAGTTTCTGCATTTGGTATCTTCTTATTCTCACAGTTCCCCTTTTTGCGATTGCTGTATGTACCCCTAATCCCTTTTATACAACTACAGGCATACTTAAATCAATTGATACCATTTATCGGCATAGATTTTGTCATTTTCTTTGCTCTGTATCTTCTTGTGGTAAGAAACGAAAAAGTTCAACACTTTATTCGGTTCCATACCTTGCAAGCTCTTTTGCTATCTATATTTGCTTATTTGTGCATGGCAATTCTACAACTTATAGGTATTGTGCAACAGGGTGCGTCAATATCAGTACCTTTGTTTGGAGATGTGATGAACACCTTGATTTTTCTAGCAGTTGTAGGTGCATCAATATATAGTATTGTTCAAGCTGTAAGAGGACTTTACGCTGAAATTCCCCTCATCTCCCAAGCCGCTTACACAGGAACTCGTGACTAGTACAGATCGGCGTAAATAAACCACCCATTCCAAATCGATGAAACGCTTACGCTGTCTTCATTTTGAATGCGTGAATTTTGAATGAGCGAATTCCGCCTTGCGGTACTAGGATAGTAAGCGTGGTGTTTAAGAGATTTGTTGGCACTGAGTTATTGATTTGTTATTTCGGCAAGCTTAAAGTGAACGCAGTCTGACCGGATGGTGTCGGGTCAAGCGTCAAGTCACCGCCATGAGCGCGTGCGATTTCCCGCGCCAAACTCAGTCCTAACCCTACTCCGTCCATCTTACGCGATCGCGCAGGGTCACTGCGATAGAAGCGGTCAAAAATCCGTTCTTGATCGCTGACGGGAATATCTTTGGAGGAATTGCTGATTCTTACTAACACAGTTCTTGATTGCTGGCGAGCGTGAATTCTTATCCAACCTTCTGGGAGATTATATTTGATGGCATTGCTGAACAGATTCTGTAAAATTTGGGTTAGCAAATCATGATCGCCCCATACATACAATCGGTCGGCAATTTCTGTTTGAAGGTTTAGGTGTGGTGCAAGAAGTTCCATGTCCTCAGCCATCTCGATTAATAGTTGAGATAGATTTACCTCAACTCGGTACAGACTCATTTGTCCAGCATCTGCCAAAGAAAGCAGCAGGAGTTTACGCACAATCCCACTGAGGCGGCGCACTTCATCAAGCAGATTGCTCAGGCTTTGTTGCATCTGCGAACCAGGTTTAGCCTGTTGCAGAGTCTGTTCTATTTCACCTTGCAAAATCGCAAGCGGGGTTTTGAGTTCGTGAGCAGCATCAGCACTGAAACGAGACGCTTGCTTAAAGCTGTGTTCCAAGCGTTCCAACATCTGGTTAAACACCTGAATCAACAGGGCAAATTCAACATCCATTGCATCAATGGGAACTCGTTGGTCTAACCCTTGAACTGTCACTTGTCGAATCGCTTTAGTTAAGTGCCTAATAGGATATAATGCACTGCCAGACAGTCCCCAGGCACCTCCAGCAACCAAGAGAAGCACCACAGGTATTGAAATCAGAAAAATATTGCGGATAACAGCCATTTCCTGATCGATGGCTTTTAAACTAACGGCGATCGCAGCCCGAACATGGGAAAAAGTAATCGCGCCAACGCGCCAACTACCTGTTGTCGTGTACTGAGTGTCAAGTTGAGGAGGGGGTGGTGGTATACGAGGACGCTTAGAGCGACGTTGCAACTGTTCTTGAGATGCTTGTTCTGCCTTTGAGGAAGGACTTTGTTGGCTAGAGGGTGAGGTCGTAGGAGATGGTCGCGGACGCGAAGACCACAGACCATTCACATTCAGCTCATCAGACCAGTACTCAGATTGATAAAGAATTTTGCCATTTGTGTCAATGACGAGAAGTCCAACAGATGTTTGTGCATTTGTCCCCAGTTGACGAAGTAACAAAGCTTCAAAAGATTGCCAACGTTCTAGCGATCGTGGGCGACCTGTCCACATCAGTTGACTTTTTAGTTCTGCATCAAGACCACTGATTTTAGCATCATAAATCAGCCACCAAGAGATTAACCCAAATCCTATGAGTGTACTGCCTGCTAGTGCAGTTGACAACAAGGCAATTCGGAGTCGAAACGAACGAAGTTTCACAATTAAGACTCTGGCTTAGAAAAACGGTATCCAACTCCCCGCACACTCTCAATCCAACTCGTTCCACCAATGAGGTCAATCTTTTTGCGAATTCTTTGGATACATACATCAACCACGTTGGTATTAGGGTTGAAATCATAACCCCAGACATGTTCCAGGATTTGCATACGGGTAAAGACTCGTCCGGGAGAGCGCATCAGGTATTCTAGGAGATTGAACTCACGGGTGGTTAGTTCCACAATCTGCTGATTGCAGGTGACTTCCCGCGTGATCCGATCCAATTTGAGCGGTCCAACACACAGCAGGTTTTGGCGATCGCCCGTACTTCGACGCACCACAGCATGAATGCGAGCAACCAACTCCTCGACAAAAAACGGTTTCGCAATATAGTCGTCCGCCCCAAGATTGAGACCTTCGAGTCGGTCATCCAGTTCATTACGAGCAGTCAACAAAATCACTGGCACATTACGTCTAGCTCGTCGCAGGTGTTTGAGGATAAACAGTCCATCCTTCCCTGGAATCATGATATCAAGTACAATCGCGTCATACTCATTTTCCATTGCCCGGATGTATCCATCATCGCCGTTATCGAAATAGTCAACGACAAATCCCTGTTCCTTCAGTCCGGCTCGAACGAAGTTTGCTATTCTCGATTCATCTTCGACGAACAGGATATGCATGGTTTTCTGATGGTCCTTAATTATAGGAGCGATTTGGGCAAGGGGCAATTCCCATTTGTATCAACCTTAAAGTAAAGCGGTATGAGTGCTGAGTGCTAAGTTAAAATTCAACACTTTCAACTTAGCACTCATAACTTGTCAGAACTCAAGACCTTAATCTCCAATCCTAATTTGCTTCCAGAATTCGACATCTACAGGTTAAGCTGGATAAAAGTAGCTTTTTATTGTGCCTTTTATATTAAATTTGCTATTTGAAGCTAATTTTTAATTTTTGCTGTTTGAGAAAACTGGAATGCTAGATAGAATATTCGATTACCTTCACTTTCACTTCAGCGTTGAAGCTTCCATAGTCCTGCTGGTTCTCGTCTTTCTAGAGGCGGTGCTGTCTGCTGACAACGCGATCGCTCTCGCTGCGATCGCTCAAGGACTAGAAGACAAGGAGCTCGAACGTCAGGCGCTGAACATTGGTTTGGTAGTTGCTTATGTCCTGCGAATCACCTTACTCCTGACAGCTAGCTGGGTGCAACAGTTCTGGCAGTTTGAGTTACTAGGTGCAGCCTACCTCCTGTGGCTAGTGTTCCAACATTTTACTTCTGAAGAAGGCGAAGACCATCTACACCATGGTCCGAGGTTTACCTCTTTGTTACAAGTAATCCCCATCATCGCCTTCACAGATTTAGCATTTTCTCTCGATAGCGTCACCACGGCGATCGCTGTTTCTAATGAAATATGGCTTGTCATTACCGGCACAACCATTGGTGTTGTGGCTCTGCGTTACATGGCAGGTTTATTTATTCGTTGGTTAGATGAATTTGTTTACTTGGAAGATGCAGGCTATATCACTGTAGCATTGGTGGGTTTGCGCTTGCTCCTCAAAGTCGTGAACGATTCTTTTGTTCCGCCAGAATGGTTCATGATTACTGCGATCGCTCTTATCTTGGCATGGGGATTTTCTAAGCGAACCCACTCAGAAAAAATAGAAGAACAAGAGAAAATCGAAGTTGTAGAAGGGAGTAGGGAGTGAGGGAAATGAGGGAGATAAGGGAGAGACTCCTAATGCATGAATTTTGTTAGCGCAGCGGGACGCAGTCCCGGATTGAATTTTGAATTGATTTGTCCCCCCATCCCCTCTCACTTCCTAAATTATTCGTGTAACCAAGGTGTTATGCTTGGTTCCCAAGAGACTAATTCTTCTTCTTGAAACCATAGGGAAATTTCCCGTTGCGCTGTTTCAATAGCATCGGAACCATGAATGAGGTTGCGACCAATATTGATGCCAAAATCGCCTCGAATTGTACCTGGTTCTGCCGAGAGTGGGTTTGTTGCCCCAATGATTTTTCTGGCAGCTGCGACAACGCCTTCGCCTTCCCAAACCATCACCACGACTGGACCAGAAGTGATAAAACTAACTAACCCAGCAAAAAAAGGTCTTTCCCTGTGAACATCGTAGTGCTGTTCAGCCAATTCCCGGTTGACTTTCATAAACTTCAAACCAATAAGGGTAAAGCCTTTATCTTCAAAGCGACGGATAATTTCACCTACCAATCCACGCTGTACGCCATCAGGCTTAACTGCTAAAAAAGTGCGTTCCAAAGCTATCTCCTCAAATTTACTGAATTCGTCTTTTGTCCTTTGTGAGCCAAAGGCATACCCGAAGGGTTCTCTGTCCCTTGCCAAGAGTTAATGACAAATGACTTATAACTTATGACCAATTTGAGAATATCTCAGAAAGTATCTCAAGAGTGCATATGCACTGAAAGACGAATGCGATAAATTGTATTTTCGTGGGTGTAACATAGAGGTCAGTGAAGAAATGCGTGTTGAGTCAACTGAGACATTAGACGAGGTGGTGAAACTGCCGTCCAATGGACACAAAACTGAATTGAAAAGTAACAAACAAAAAAAGCTGCTGCCACCAGTAGTTACATCAGATGCATCCCATCCGTGGACTATTGAAGATAGTGAAGAACTTTACCGGATACAAGGTTGGGGACAGCCTTACTTTTCTATCAACGCAGCAGGTCATATCACTGTTTCTCCTAAAGGCGATCGCGGTGGTTCTTTGGACTTATATGAACTTGTCAACGCCCTCAAGCAGCGTAACTTAGGACTGCCCCTACTGATTCGTTTCTCGGATATTTTGGAAGACAGGATTGAGCGGTTAAGCGCTTGTTTTGCCAAAGCGATCGCTCGCTACAATTACCCAGGTGTTTATCGTGGTGTATTTCCGATCAAATGCAATCAGCAACGGCATTTAATTGAGGACTTGGTGAAGTTTGGCAAACCTCATCAATTCGGCTTAGAAGCTGGTTCTAAGCCAGAATTAATGATTGCCCTAGCTTCATTGGATACACCGGGAGCGCCGTTAATTTGCAACGGCTACAAAGACCGAGAATACATCGAAACAGCGATGCTGTCACAAAGACTGGGGCAAAAGCCGATTATCGTCCTAGAACAAATCGAAGAAGTTGATTTGGTGATCGAGGTGAGCAAACAATTGGGGATTGACCCAATTGTCGGCGTGAGAGCTAAACTGAGTACGCAAGGTATGGGACGCTGGGGAACCTCTAGTGGCGATCGCGCTAAATTTGGTCTAACCATCCCCGAAATTATTCATGCAGTTGACAAGTTACGCGAAGCTAACCTGCTTGGTTCCTTACAGCTATTACACTTCCATGTCGGCTCACAAATCTCCGCCATTAATGTCATTAAAGATGCGATCCAAGAAGCCAGCTGTATCTATGTAGAACTAGCGGCACTGGGGGCAAACATGAAGTATCTTGATGTAGGTGGTGGCTTGGGTGTAGATTATGACGGCTCGCAAACCAACTTCTACGCCTCGAAAAACTACAATATGCAAAACTATGCTAACGATATCGTGGCAGAGTTAAAAGATACCTGTGCAGAACGGAAAATATCTGTACCAACACTAATAAGTGAAAGTGGACGAGCGATCGCTTCCCATCAATCGGTGTTAATTTTTGACGTTCTCAGTACCAGCGTTGTTCCTCTGGACCTACCAGAACCGCTAAAAGAGGGCGAATCCCCGATTATTACTTACCTGTGGGAAACTTACCAATCTGTTAATGAGGATAATTACCAAGAACTCTACCACGATGCTACCCAATTCAAAGAAGAAGCCATCAGTCGCTTCAACTTAGGAATTTTAAGTCTTACGGAACGCGCCAAAGCTGAAAGGCTCTACTGGGCTTGTTGTCAAAAAATTCTTGAGATAACGAGAAAGCAGGAATACGTACCCGATGACCTGGAAGATTTAGAACAAATCATGGCTTCCATCTACTATGTCAATCTATCTGTGTTTCAGTCTGCACCTGACTGTTGGGCAATTGACCAGCTTTTCCCCATCATGCCAATTCACCGTTTAGATGAAGAACCAACACGGCGAGGAATTTTGGCAGACTTGACATGTGATAGTGATGGCAAAATTGACAGGTTTATAGACCTGCGGGATGTGAAGTCAGTTTTAGAACTGCACACCTTCAAATCAGGAGAACCTTATTATCTGGGAATGTTCCTCAACGGGGCTTACCAAGAGATTATGGGCAATTTGCATAACCTCTTTGGCGACACTAACGCGGTTCACATCCAACTGACTCCAAAGGGTTACCAAATTGAACACGTTGTTAAAGGTGATACCATGAGCGAAGTGGTGGGATACGTGCAGTATGACTCTGAGGATATGGTGGAAAGCATCCGCCAGCGTTGCGAATATGCTTTAGAAGAAAATTGCATCACTTTGGCGGAAGCTCAAAGACTGCTACAAACCTATGAGCAGAGTTTGCGACGCTACACTTACCTGAATAGCTAAAAGTTCTTAGTCATTAGTACTAATGACTAATGACTAATGACTAATGACTAATGACTAACTAGCGTTATTTCCCAATAATTCAGCAATAGCTTGCCGTTCAACTGGGGTATGGGATGGCGGATCTTGACGAGCATCGGTAATGAGCCAGTCTAGAGCAGCTGCTTGGACATCTATCGTTGCTCCGGTCTTGTCTACGCAGTAACGACCAAATACCAACTTGTCCACAAGCCGTACTCCCGGACCTAGTCGTGACCATTCAAAAATGACGCTGTTCACTACCGTGGCACCACTGCATATCCAGCAATTTGGACCTATCATCGTAGGACCGACGATTTTGGCTCCATCTTCAATCTTGGTCATACCGCCGATGTAAACTGGACCTGTAATATCTACTTTGTCCCAATTTACGGCAACATTCAAGCCAGTGTAAATATTAGGTGCAACTTGCTGTCCAGGAATTTGCACGTTTTTAATTTCCCCTAAAAGAACACCACGAATTGCCCGCCAGTAGTCTGGTACTTTACCAATATCCACCCATTCAAAGTCCATTGGGATAGCGTAGAAGGGTGCACCGATTTCTACCAGTTTGGGGAAAAGCTGGCTACCAATGTCATACTCTACCCCAGAGGGGATATAATTAAGTACCTCTGGTTCAAAAATATAAATACCTGTGTTGATATTAGTGCTCAGAGCTTCCTCAACCTTGGGTTTTTCTTGGAAAGCTTTAACGCGACCATCTCCGTCAGTGACGACGACACCATAGCTAGAAACTTGTTCCTTGGGCACGGATTTCATGATAATGGTGGCAAGAGACCCCTTAGATTTATGCCACTTCACAGCTGCTGTCAAATCCAGATCAATCAGGGCATCACCGCACAATACCACAAAAGTATCATCAAAGAATGGGGAAAAGTCTTGGATTTTCCGCATTCCCCCGGCAGATCCAACGGCTTCCCCCACAAGGGTACCTTCAATAATGCGACCTTCAAAAGAATAGGCAATTTGCACGCCAAACCGCTGACCATCACGGAAATAACTTTCAATTTCCTCTGCTAAATGGCTCACATTGACCATAATCTGGTCAAACCCATGCTGGCGTAAAAGCTCTAGTAAAAATTCCATCACTGGTTTTTGCAGAATGGGCATCATCGGTTTGGGCATTGTATAGGTAATCGGTTGTACACGAGTACCTTTACCAGCCGCGAGAATCATCGCCTTCATATGTCTTTATCCCTCAACCACAAGCCAGTTTACTGTCATCAAGTGATACTTCATCATGAGTTTATTTTCGCTCTAAGCTATCCAGTGAAAGTATGGATAACAGAAATCAACAGACCTGCTGCAACCATAGGCATAACCACATTAAAGCGTGAGGTATGAAGTATGAAGAAAGTATAAAATGTGAAGTATGAAAGTTTTATACTTTCATACTCTAGCCTTTAAGCTTGACACTTCATTACTTTCTATCATTCTTTATCCTACCCTACCCTATTCTTTAAGAAGAGCCGATCTACAGGCGTCTACATTCTTCAATGGGTTATTCTCTCAATTTAATTGGATTTTGGAATTTACTGAAGCTCAACTCTGAAAATCATGAATCTTCCTATGTTGCATACTCTGAATTCAGAGGAGTATCTATGGATTTATTGTTAGCCGAATCTGTCAGTAACCTGATTTTAATATCTTGATAAAATTCTTCTTGAAATAGCTCCACCTTTGATTGAGCACAAAGCAGTAGTAACGCCCAGAAAACACTAACAACCAAATGGCTATGCTGCGATGTGTGTGCATCATTCTGTTGTGGTTGCTTTGTCTGAGTCCACAATTGGACGAGCTGTTCCAGATTCAGCCAATTGCTCTGCAAACTCAGTTCTCCTGCTACACTTTGCAATACCTGCTCCAGTTCAAAAGCCACCTCTGTTAGGTTTTCCTGGTGAGCTAACTCTAATGCTGTCCGCATACTTTGCAAACTAGGTTGCCGTTTATGACGGACAGGTTTATTAACTTTTTCTACCAATTTCAATTGTTGCGCCATGACTTGCAATTGCTCAATCAGCTCTTGCAGAGTGACGCGACGCTTTGGCGGTGGCATTGCTGTTGGACGACGACGCAAATGCCGTTCTAATGGTAAGCGTTGAGCTTGATAGATTACCCCGTCTTCACTCTCCGGCAATGCATCATCTTCCACAGCTTCTTGTTCTGCGGATGATTGCAATTGCATCAAAGTATTTGCCTTAAATAACACAAGCTTGGATGCCGACAAGAAAGCTTGACCTGATTGGGATAAATCAGCTTCAGAGCAACTAGTAGTCGCTTCCGGTGACATTAGTTCTAAGTAACGGTCAATCACCTCAATCACCTTGACATCCCAAGGGTCTATCTCCCCTTGTTCAGCCTGATGAATAAGGAGTGTAATTTTTTCCAATAGCTCGGAAGCATCCATTAATTCTTTGGATATTGGATTTGAGAATTTGTATTAACAATTACTATTTATTGTTAGTTGTTTTTGGTGATTTAGTAGTCGTTAGTCGTTTCACTAATGACTACTAAATCACCACTAATGAATTCCCTTATTGAGTGACTGCTTGTGCTTCTTTTACTAAAGAATCATTCACTGGTGGTAAAGCAAGTTTCAAAGATTGAACTTCTGCTTGGTACTGTTCAACTTTGCTTTCTAGTTCATTAATTTGGACATTTTTCTGCCGCACTTGTTGACTAGAAAGTAGCAGTCGTTGCCAATGGGTCCAGATGCTATACAACCAAGCCAAAACTGCTCCTATCCCACCTGCCAAAAGCAACTCAATTGCAATTGGTGCCTGCACCTGCACTTCTGGAACGACATTTATTGTTCCAGGTTGGGTGTTCTCAAGGCTAAATAAAGCCAAGGCTAAACACAAGATAAAAATTATTACAAAGTTGATTTGTTTCATTGAACACTAAAGACTAGGTAATTGTTTCTGCTCAATGCTTCCCTGAAAATTGTGTCTAATACCATTTTGAATTTTGTTTAAAGATTGCGCAACCTTACTATTCAAGGAATTTTGAAAACGTTAGCGTTGCACATCTATAGTCAAATGGTAGAAGAATGAATCTATCTCGTCAAGTATAACATATGATATTTTGATACACGTAGTTATATAAATAATGGTCTATACGTTAAATTTTTGAGCAATCATTCAAAACACTCCTACTCAATTGCATTTTTTCTTGTGTTACCGCTTTTGATAGCATCGAAAGTACCCTTTATGGTACCAGCAATTGGAACCGCAACCAGTGTTCCTAATAAACCAGCAATCTCAAATCCCATGAGAATAGCCACAAAAATCCAGATAGGATTAACGCCAATAAAATCACCAAGTAACTTGGGACCTAACAGATTGTCTTTGATTTGCTGCATGACAATAGCAGCGACAGCAACTTGAACTGCCAACCACCAATTTTGCAGCAACATTAAAAAAGTAACCATACCAATCCCTAAAGTCGCCCCGATAAAGGGAATGAGTTGGGATATACCTATGAGTATGGCAAATAACAGAGCAAAAGGTACTTTGAGAATTAAGAAAATAGGGGTGAGGCTAATTACCATGAACAACGCGAGCAAAATCTGGCTGAGGAAAAAGTAGTGGAAATTAAGTTGCAAAGATGTGGTTAAGGGGAATCGAATATGAGGCGGTAAGAAGTAGAATAAACCAGACCATACGCGATCGCCATACAAGAGCATATAAAATGCCAGTACCACTACCAATATCATATCAAGTAAACCTGATAGCAGCGTCCCTGCAAATCCCACAGCAACGGAAGCCAACTGTTGCACCAAACTCTGAATATTTGCATTGATTTGATTGCTGACTACCCTCAAATCTAAGGGCAAACGCCGCTTCTTGGCTAAAGCTTCAATATCCTCCAAATTTACTTGACTGGTGGTTAGCCAATCTGGAATTTTATTTAAAAGTTGTATTGTTTGGTCAATGACCATTGGCACGAGTGTCACACCAAGGATGACCAAAAGCGTCAGAGTTACCAGTAAAACAATGATAACTGCCCGAGGACGGGTTAGGGCAATGCGTTCAAAGAACTTGACTGGGTAATTCAGTAAAAAAGCCAGAATTGCTGCAATGCTCACAATAGTGATTGGGTGTTGGAATAAACGAAAAAGCAGATACAGCAAAGCGAGATTGAGAGCGATAATCGGACCGCTCAGACCGTATATTAACAAACGTTGAACCGAGGCTGAACGGTGCATGTTATGTTATCTGTGTTAAAAACGCCTTGACACATTAGGTACAACTTGGTTAAAGCTGATGACAATAAAATAGGGAAGTAAATGACGATGGACAAAACGATAGCCGACCTTCGCAAAGACTACACCTTGGAAGGTCTTAGCGTCTCGGATGTTAACTCCAACCCTTTTATACAGTTTAGACAATGGTTTGACCAAGCATTAGCAACTCAGGTGCCAGAACCAAACGCCATGACTCTTGCCACCGCTACACCAGACGGTAAGCCCTCGGCAAGAATGGTGTTGCTCAAAGGTTTTGACCAACGGGGCTTCGTTTTCTACACCAACTACAACAGTCATAAAGGACAAGAGTTAGCAGAAAATCCGCAAGCCTCTCTCGTTTTTTGGTGGGTGGAACTAGAACGCCAAGTCCGTATTTCTGGGCGTGTAGAAAAAGTTTCAGAAAACGAGTCAGATGAGTATTTTTATAGCCGTCCTTTGAACAGTCGCTTGAGTGCATGGGCGTCTCGTCAAAGTGAGGTGATAGAAAGCCGAGAAGTGTTGGAACAACGGATGCACGAACTCCAAATTCAATATCAAAACCAAGATGTTCCTAGACCACGATACTGGGGAGGCTTGCGTGTGATCCCAATAGAAATCGAATTTTGGCAAGGACGTTCCAACCGCCTGCACGATCGCTTACTTTATACTCGCTTAGATGATGGTAGTTGGAAAATTGTGCGTTTGTCCCCATAATAAAAAAATTCGCACTTTTGTATCCATAATGAGAAAATTCGCACTTTTGTGTTTAGTAATCTTCCTGAGCTTTGTTGTTTGCTTATCCATCAACGCAGCACAGTCACGCCCTGAACCTCCCCTGTGGCAGGTTTATCAGCAGTCACTCAAAAAAGCCAAGTACGTTGATCTCACGCACACTATCACTCCTTCAATTCCTGTATGGTCAGGGTTTGGTTCATCGAAGTTTGAACCGACCATCAACCCAAAGACAGGGAAGCCATACACTTATCAACAGGATGGCATTGAAGCAACCCATTACGACCTGTCTACTGATCAGCTTGGAACTCAGTTAGATCCACCTGCTCACTGGAACCCTTACTATCCAGCTATTGATGAGTTGCCTGCAACCTTTGCCGTTCGTCCCTTAGTCGTCATTCCCATCCAGGACAAAGTTACTCGTGATCCCAACTATCACCTGAGTGTTAAGGATATTCTGAATTGGGAAAGTCGTCATGGTAGGATTCCTGAAGGCTCAGTTGTGTTTGTTCGCTCTGACTGGTCTAAAGAATGGCCAAACCCTGAACTTCCCAAAAGAAAGAAGTTTCCTGGAGTGTCGCTGCAAGCTCTCCAGTTTTTGCACTTGCAACGTAAGATTCTGTTCCACGGACATGAACCCCTCGATGCGGATAGTACGCCGACCCTGGAAGCAGAATCTTGGCTCTTGAAGAACGGATATACTCAAGCAGAGGCTGTGGCGAATTTGGATCAGGTACCTGAGACAGGCGCACTGGTGGCGATCGGGTATCCCAAATTCAAAGGAGGTTTAGGAGGTTACGCACGCTATATTGCTATCTGTCCGCCAGATTGGAAATACGGCGTGTCAGTGGGTCAGATTGCGGAATCTCCTTTGCAGAAACAAAGTCAGCCACTCCGTTGGGATAAACAGCTAAACGTCAGGGTACGATGAAAACGAACCAAAATGACAGTTAGCAATACTGATGGAAGAATAGTTACTTTTCAATTAAGTTATTCAAACTATAGCGATTCGATAAATTTTTTACTACCAAAAATTCTTGTTTTTGGGTTTAGGATTCCCAAATTTCGCCGGGGAATACTGATTGTATTTAATCTCAAATCTAGAACCTAAACTTCTCTTGAGCAATGGTAGTATTAACCACACAAAAAGCAACTGACAAGTCTGTCCTGACTCAGAACAGCGAAACCAAACAGCACAATCGTAGTGTAGCGGTTATTGTACAATTGGATTCTGTGTCAAAAACCTATGCCAATGGCTGTCATGCTCTTGTAAATATAAACTTGGAAGTACAAAAGGGTGAGTTTCTGTTTATCACAGGACCAAGTGGTTCTGGTAAATCCACGCTTTTGAAGCTGCTGTATGGCGATGAGTCACCAACACAAGGAGATGTGATTGTTAATGAGTGCAATGTGGCAGCTTTGAGAGGCGATCGCTTATCATTTTTTCGGCGGCGCATTGGTGTTGTGTTTCAAGACTACAAACTTATTTCTCGGCGGACAGTGGCGGAAAATGTTAGTGTCGTGCTGAAGGCTCAAGGGTATACCCGTCAAGAAATTCAACGACGTTTAGAACCTAGTTTGAAACTAGTGGGTTTACTTTCCAAAGCAGAATGCTTTCCAGAGTACCTTTCGGGTGGAGAGCAACAACGAGTCGGTATTGCACGGGCAATAGTGGGAACGCCACCTATTCTTTTGGCTGATGAGCCAACTGGAAACCTCGATCCGGATAATTCTTGGCAGGTGATCCAGATTTTCCAGAAGTTAAACTCTTTTGGAGTGACAGTGATTGTCACAACCCACGATGAACAGTTAGTACGCAGGTGCAATCATCCAGTAGTGCAAATGCGAGAATGGCGGCTTGAGCGAAAAAGTTAAGTATTAGTGGTTAGTTATCATTTTTAATAACAAAAACTAAAGTCATCAATGGTGAATTGACTATCAAAAGCGCAGAAGGTAATACGGTGAATTTCGTTTGCTGATACAGATAATAAGGTGTTAGGAGGTACAGCAGAGTCAGAATTGGCAAGATTTGCTCCTGGTAGTACCGTTTGTGTCAGCAGTTGGTGATCGCTATCGTATGCTGAAAGCACAAGCCGCTGAGAACTGGTGACAAAGGCACTGACAAAATGGACAGGATGCAGAAAAGTTGCTTCTAAATATCCGTTCTTAGGCGCTCCCATTAACACTACGAGACCAGAATGAGTGGGAAATGCTGGGTTTGATGGCTGTATTGCTATACAATTATTAAAAATGACACCCCATTGCTCATACTGTCGCTCCACTGCTTCAAAAGATCTTAAATCTTCCAAAGTTAAGTAAATGCGCTTAGGTACTGATACTACTTCGTCGTCAACAACTGTTTCTACTTGATCATGCGAAGCTGGAGCCTCATTTTGATTTTTAGAATTAAATTTGTTAAGAGAGAATTCATAGTCTTCAGTGGTTGACTTTATCTGCGATTGAAGACTAACCTGCTTTACCACGACACCCCGCCTTATCATTCTCTAAAGAACAGTTAGATGACCAACTACATAAAAATGTATTGATTTTGATAAGCTGCATAGGATTCTAAGTACAAAAGCTAGTTCACTGACTAGCAGTATGAAGCACATCTGAGTTTACTTAATATATTCAATCAGTGTTTACACTTTTCTGGACGCTTACTCGTATCAGTGACGTTTCTGATAGAGTACCATAAAAAACTGTTGTGCTGTTTAAAATATAAGTGATATTTGCTACATGTATAAAATATATGTATCATAATACAATGTACAGTGATGTCTAAGAACAAAAAGACTATAAAAGTAAAATAAAATACTATAAGATTATCAAAAATATGTAGATTTTACATACACTTCAGGAGAGCGATCGCCTCGTGAAGCGCTTTGTTGCCCAGCCTGTTTTTCCAGAATAGCCAGCCGCTACATAAAACTTACTCAAATCTATCTATAAGGCTTGAGAGGCTTTACTTCCTGCTTCTCCTGGCGGAGACGCTGCGCGAACCACCAAGGGAGTCGGCTCCTTCTTGTCTCACCTAAACTCGTCAATTCATGACAGAGTACTAGGGGCAGCTTCCCCGTGATTCCCCTTTTTACAAAGGCAATCCTAGAGACGCTGCCCCTAACAATTGATAATTGATAAAAATGTTGGTTGTGCGAAATTTACTCGGCAGTTGCTAGTTCAGTACTACCGCGTGTGCGACGACGTGTGATGCTGTTGTAAAGCATTAGCCCAATAGCTTTAATGAGATTGCCTTCCAACTCTTGGAACATCTTCATGTTCATGCCAAAAGCAGCGTTTGCTTCATCGACAATGCGATCGCCAGTCGCATCATCTATTGGCAGTTCATCCAAAGTCTGACGGTATTTCGCTTTGAACGCCTTCTCATCAGGAATGTCATCAAATTCATAGAAGGCGGTACCTTGTCCATCAGAAAGGTTCATCGCAGTTTGAGCAATGCCTTTGAGAATTTGTCCACCAGACAAGTCCCCAAGGTATCGTGTGTAGGAGTGAGCAACTAACAGTTCCGGTTCTTGTTCAGATAGTTCTCGGATGCGCTGCACATACGCTTCACCAGCTGGAGATAGTTGGATTTGCTCGCGCCAGTTTACCCCATAGTAGTAGTTGAGGTCTTGCTCTAAGGTATGCTCACGGTGAAGTTGAGGAAAATTAATTTTTGAAACAATCGGATGATTGCTGTGCTTCTCCATCTCCTCTTCCATCACTGAGTAGATGAAGTAGAAGTTAGCGACTAGCTTCCGATAGGAGTTTTTTTCTACGACTCCTTTTAAAAAACACTTGACAAAACCAACGTTTTCTGCCATTGTGTGGGCTTTTTTCGTTCCTACACGCAATTTTGTTGCTAAATTGTTGCTCATGCTAAATTGCTCGACTCTAAAATGTCAACTGCTGAAGTTCTAATTTACAAACGGCTACAAAAGCCACTAAGACGTTACAGTAGAACGATTCGATGAGAATTTATATTAAAAATTTTTAAGTTTATACGACCAAAAGAATTTTGAGATGCCGTAAACGCCCTTCAGGCGTCTCCTAAAGAGTATACGCAGAATTAAGTAAAAATGCTTATTTTACATAATCTTTATAAAAACAAGAGAAGACTTATAAATGCTTGTACTTCCAAAATTGAAGAATCAGAATAAATTGGTAAAAACAAAAAATAGTAAACTGTCCCGATTAAAAAGTATACAGCCGGAATTGTTGAATTAAAGTTTAAAGTGGTATTCTCCTGTGTGATTGTGTGGGGTTTTTCTATTTATGGTTTCATACATAACTCGAACTCAAGGTGACATCTGTGGGAGTTCAGCTTCCGAAGTAGATGAATTGGAAAAGCAAGTTAATGAGAGCGGTTTTGGGTTTAACTTAATATCACTTCCCGCAACACCCCTGTTTGGCACAGATGGTATTCGGGGACGAGTGGGAGAATTGCTAAGTGTACCCTTGGCATTGCAAGTGGGCTTTTGGGCAGGTACTGTTTTGCGTAGCCATGCTCCCAACCAAGGAGCAATTATCCTCGGACAGGATTCCAGAAACTCTAGCGATACGCTGGCGATGTCCTTGAGTGCAGGGTTAACAGCAGCGGGGTTAGAAGTTTGGCATTTGGGGCTATGTCCTACCCCTTGCGTTGCGTATCTCATCAGTGTCACCGATGCCATAGGTGGAGTCATGATTTCTGCTAGCCACAACCCGCCAGAAGACAACGGCATTAAAATCTTTGGCGCGGATGGTATGAAGCTATCCCAAAAGTTGCAAACAGAAATAGAAGCAGGACTACGCGGTGTCGGTTCTGCTAACTGTAGTCATTGTGGACGGTATTACTCGCGCTTGGACTTAGTAGGAAATTATGTTGAGGGGTTGAAGAAACCGCTGCACGGAAACCTGAATTTTCAGGGTATGAAAATTGTTTTAGACTTGGCATGGGGAGCCGTCGCTGGTTTAGCACCATCCGTATTTCGCGAGATGGGGGCAGAAATCATCTGCTTGCATAACGAACCAGATGGTGATCGCATCAATGTCAACTGCGGTTCTACTCACCTAGACATTCTGCAAGCAGCAGTCCAAGAACACAATGCTGATTTGGGCTTTGCCTTTGATGGCGACGCTGATCGCGTTTTAGCCGTAGACAACACCGGAAGACAAGTCAATGGTGATTACATCCTCTACCTGTGGGGACAAAAGCTAAAGCAAAAGCAACAACTGCCAAGTGACCTCATTGTTTCCACTGTTATGGCAAACTTAGGTTTTGAGAAAGCATGGAAGCAAGCTGGTGGTCAATTTATTCGCACAGCAGTGGGTGATCAATACGTCCAGGCGGAAATGCTGAAGACTGGAGGAATGCTTGGAGGCGAACAATCTGGTCATATCCTCTGCCGTCACTATGGTATTACTGGAGATGGCTTGTTAACAGCTTTACATTTAGCGGCTTTGGTGCAAGAAGCTGGCGTTCCCCTATCAGAAATGGTGGCTCAAAGCTTTCAAACATATCCGCAACTGTTACGGAATGTACGAGTCGAAGACAGAACCAAGCGTTTAGGATGGAAAGAATGCCAACCCCTGCAACAAGCGATCGCACGTGCGGAAGCAGCAATGGGAGACTCAGGCAGAGTTTTAGTCCGCGCCTCTGGTACAGAGCCACTCATCCGAGTGATGGTAGAAGCTGAAGCCGCTGAACTTGTCAATGACTGGACAAATGAATTGTTGATGCAAGTTCATAACCACTTAGTCGCTTAAAAATCATCTGTCTTGAGAGATATCTCTCGGCTCTAGATTCTAGATTAGACTGCAACTTGGTATGATCCGATTCTCGCCATGGCGCGACCGAATCCCCGCATTCACCCGCTCGCATCCGGACACGACGCGGCTGCCAACGGACGGACCACCGCGTCATGCGGCGTGCTTATGATCGGTAAGAACCTCATCGATTGCATGTCGAGAGATGCCGGCGAGTACAGGGTTGGTGCTCTGGTAGTAGGGGAGGGCAATCAGCCCGACGGACAAAGCCCAGCCGCGACCTCGCGCCCAGGTCGCGTCATCGACCGATAGTGCTGCGCGGAATACGTTTCGGGTTTCGGCGGACAGGAGATTCCACGCAACTTGCAAGTCGCATGCGGAATCGCCCACGCCCAGACCCCCGAAGTCGATGACGGCGCTGAGCCGGCCCTGTACGGCCAGCAGGTTTCCCGATTGCAGGTCGCCGTGGATCCAGACGGGCGAGCCGTGCCACGCGGGGGCCTGGAGGGCTGCTTCCCAGGCCGCAGTCAAGGCATCGGTATCGAGCGTGCCGTGCAGGGTTGCGATCGCGGCACGAGTGGGAGAGTCTCGCATTGCCAACGGCACGCCGCGATTGAAGTTATGTGGTCCAGGGGGCGGCCCGTCCGTGGGATCGATACGCTGCAGGGCGGCTACGAACTGCGCCAGATCGGTCGCCGCTTGGCCTGGATCGGCGATGCGGTCGATGGTTGCGTTCTCGCCCTTGAGCCACCGGTAGACGGACCAATGCCAGGGATAGCCCTCGCCGGGTGTCCCCTTCGCGAGAGGGACAGGGATGGCAAGCGGTAGGAGCGGGGCAAATCTCGGCAGCCACTGGTGCTCCTTGTCCACTTGACAGGTGGCCCCATGGATGCGGGGTAATCGCACGGCCATGTCGTCGCCGAGCTGATAGATCGCGTTGTCAGTCCCAGCGGAGTGGACCGGCTCGATGGGAAGGTCTGCCCACTGCGGGAACTGCGCCGCGAGCAACCGGCCCACGAGAGATACGTCGGTGTCCACCTCGTCGATATGCATTTTGCCTACGGACATGAGCACCTTATACTATAAGCTTGCGTTATTCATGAGACTCTCAGTTCTAGATTTTACATTGGACATTAGACTGCAACTTGGTCTTAATATAGCCGAGATGCAACTTATGGAATGGGTATTTTGCCATTTGTTTGGTTAAGAAATATTTAATTATTGACTTATTAGTAGTTGTTACATGACTACTTGGTCGTATTAAGTAAGTCGGCATGAAAAAACCAAACTATGTAAAGATAAATAAATACGGAGAATGTATCTACCGAGGTGACTGAGTATGGGCGCTCGTCTAAGGGTGTTCCTAACCCATGAGCAAGACAAAACCCTGTTAAACCTAAGAACTGCGGATGTACCACAGAAAGTTAAAGACCGAGCAGAGGTCATTAGATTAAACGCACATGGCTGGTACGTGGAAAAAATAGCTGCTCATTTCAATTGGACTCCTCAAACGATAAGAGAAATCTTACATAAGTAAGTCGGCGAGAAAAATTCAATGTATATGAAGAAATATAAATTGTCCGTAGGGGAGCCAGTGCGGTGCCAAGAGTTGTTTGAGCGGTGAGTCCATTGCTGCACCGACGTTTCCCTCTCAGTAGCCCAGACGCTACTTTGAACCGTGGGCATCTGGCTCTCCTAAAGTTCAAAAAGATAATCTAACAGTGCTAGTTACCCGCAGAACTGATTCCTGTTGAAATGTTTTCTTATAACTTGCTATCACCTGCTATACAGAACTTGACTAAACTTGTTCAAAGCTAGCCATTCAACGAAAGTTTCCTTCAGAGGGTCTGCTTCTTGCTTCTACCAAGGGAGTCGGCTCCTACTTGTCCACAAGCGTAAATTCGGGTGTAGCCCACCCTATTTTTTTTTGACTTGGAGCAATTTTTCTTGAAGCTTTTAGCTATTGTTCATCCATTATTTTCAGCAAATTTAACGAATCGTGGTCTCCCGTTCGACCTTTTTACAGGCTTGCTAGTTTTGAATCAGCTGTGGTTTACAAACCAGATGATTTTGGGCTTTGGTTTTCAGCCACTAAACTAAAGTATCAGAAAACTACAACTGTGTCAAACTTCTCTTTCTGACTAATTATGAAAAATGTTCTCAGGTCCTCCTAGTTTGTGTTGTTGTCATCACAGGCAGTGTAGACATACATTCTGTTGATTGAGGTTTCGGGGGATATCCAGTATCTTTTGTGGATTCAAAAGTCAAAAAACAAAAGAGTTGTGTGCATCTGTCTTCAGTAATTCGCTCTACTAAAAAGAACAAGCAACCTTACTCAATCAAGGTTGCAAATCAATTGTGATGAGGTTTATTTTCTAAGAATTGAGGAGAAACTATGGCTATAAAAAATCAAACTTCTTTCTATACTGATGAAGTAAACTTTTTTCCAGAGCATCAGTTCCGGTTAATTGGAGAGTGTGCAGGAAAAAAACTTTTATTGATCGGTAGAACTAAGGCATACAACGACCCAATTGTGGCAACAAGTCAGACTGACGAGCCTAGTCAGGAAGATTTATATGCTTATGACCTCTACGAGTTAATGAAGTTTAGCCACGAACCTGTCAAAATTAATGGGGAAATTTAAATTAAAATTTTGGCAGCAGATTTACCCAAGCCGTGACTCTTGCTACTCAAACATTCAAAGTATGTCCTGCGGACACGCTACGCGAACAAAGTGATTTTTTTAGTTTTGAATTGAGATTCAACGCTATTGCTCAGGACGCTAAGCACAAAGCGTGCCGCAGGTATACGCTATTTTGAATTTCCAAGAAAGAGGGTTACAATTTTCTTTGGGAACTCCTCATTTGACTCCAATATGGCTTTTGACCGCAAACTGGATACCTTCTCGCTAGCAGCCTTGCTGGTGTCCGCGCATTACGGCTTGGGGTTTATTTTGGGAACCGCTGAGAAATCTCTAACTTTAGGGATTGGTGGTAGTCTCTATACTGTCTCCCTTGGCTTGGGTACAATAGTTCTTTTAGGACTGGCAAAGTTTTACTGGAGACGAACAGAGCAAATTTGGACATTGCTAGGTTCTGCTTACGGAAGTGGAGTAAAAATCTTCGTGAGCCTGATATCTTGGTCATCGCTGATTGGGATTGAAGCTGTGCAGCTGATTTCTGGAGCGTTTATCCTCAAAGTCTTCGGAATACCCACTCTCCCCACAATGGTTGTTTTGGCTATCCTGTTTGCAACGATTTCTCTACTCCCAGTGGAAAAAGCAGGCTGGATATTGCGAGGGTTACTGCTTGTGAACCTTTTGGCTCTGCTTTATGGACTGTGGGTGTTACACGCTTTCGGTGACTATTTGCGATCGCCTATAGAGTTTGCTGTCTCACTCCAGCAGATGAATTTGCCAACCATAATGGGCATTTCGGTATCTACAATTCTGCTGGTACCTATAGATATGAAGCATCAGCAGTTTGTTGTCCAGGCAAAAGATGTGCAGAGCCTATATCGAGGGTGTATGTTAGCAGCAATTTTGATACTACTGCTTGCTTTGTTGCCTTCGACAGTTGTAGTAGCGGCACACAACGCAGGAATTTTGCCTGCTGACATTGATGGTAAAGAAACTCTACCATTTATCCTAGCTTGGATTGGCGGTGGCACCCAGAAGCCTTTGGGTATTGCTCTGATTGTGTCTTTATTGCTTCCTGCACTAGGTCTTGGTAGCAGCATATTGCGAGTGCAAAGCAAGACTGTTTTGGACTTCAACATTCTACCTGTATCTCTCTGGAGTCGGGTACTCGTTACGGTTGCGAATGTGTTATTTAGTCTTGGCGTTGCTTTGAAAGGTGGAGAGATTGTTAACTTGATTGTATCTTTTTATGCAGCATATGTAGGAGCAGTATTTATTCCTTTTGTCGCCTACTTGGTTACTCAGACAGGACGTTATAACTTCTCAAAAAGCAGCGTCAAGCTGTCTTTAATGATAGGTGGTTTTTCGTCTATTTCATTGTTAATCATAACACTGATAAACCCTAATGTGGCTGTATTTGATAGTGTTGAATTGAACATTATGGGAATAGGAATTCTATGTGGGGTTTTCTTTTTGTTAGTTGGGGAGGTATTAGAAAAGTACTTCCCGACATCCAAGGTTGAGGAAAAAGCTTAAGATATTACCAATAACATGGCAGATCACAAGCCCTCACTGCAAGCATTGCTGATTTCTGATTTCTGATTTCTGACTTCTGAATTCTGAATTCTGAATTCTTCTTTGTTGACACTTTGCTCTGCTATTGTTTCCTTGGTTAGAGGTAAAAAATCTAGCCGTTATTCTAAAGTGAACTACTGTGGTGACTTCACGTCGTCATAACTCTTTGGAAATTGCAACTATGAATAATGACAACGGCTTAAAAAAACACAATGGCAAGCATATTCCTCATAGGAAAAAGCACATTTGTCGTACAGAACACGCAGTTGTCCAAGTGCAGGACGATCGCACGGGGATGGACATCGAAACGCTCAAACGTGCTTTTTTCGATAACCTCTATTACATCCAGGCAAAAGATAGAGGTTGGGCAACAGCACACGACTACTATATGGCACTAGCGTATACTGTACGCGATCGCCTGCTGCACCGCTGGCTTAAGACTGTTGAGCAAACCCACTTTCAAAAGGATGTCAAAGTCGTTTGCTACCTGTCTGCCGAATACCTTATTGGACGCCAACTAGGCAAAAACTTAACTAATGTTGGGCTTCATGAACAAGCTCGTCAAGTAGTGCAAGAGTCAGGATTTGATTTGTACGATCTGATGGAACAGGAAGATGAACCAGGATTAGGCAACGGCGGGTTAGGACGACTCGCTGCTTGCTTTCTGGATTCTCTCTCAACCTTAGATATTCCTGCTATTGGCTACGGTATCCGTTACGAATACGGCATCTTTCAGCAGGTGATTCGCGATGGTGCTCAAGTGGAAGTTCCTGATCGCTGGCTACGCTTCGGCAATCCTTGGGAAATCCCCCGTCCTGATTATACAATGGAAGTCAAATTTGGTGGACACACCGAAGCTTTCACGGATGAGCATGGACGCTACCAAGTGCGTTGGATTCCAGAAAGAACCGTCTTGGGGACACCCTACGACATACCAATGGTAGGTTACAACACCAACACCGTAAACACCCTACGTTTGTGGAGTGCCAAAGCCAGTGATGAATTTAACTTGCAAATTTTCAACAGCGGAGACTTTATTAATGCGGTTGCTGATAAAGTTTTCTCCGAAAATATTACCAAAGTCCTCTATCCCAACGACAATAACTACCAAGGTCGAGAACTCCGCTTACAGCAGCAATATTTCTTTGTTTCCTGTTCTCTGCAAGATATCATCCGTAACTACCTGCAACACAATGACAACTTTGATTATTTCTCCAATAAATTTGCCCTCCAAATTAATGACACCCACCCTGCAATTGGCATAGCCGAACTGATGCGACTCCTAGTAGACGAACACCAGCTAGCATGGGACAAAGCTTGGGACATCACCCAAAAGACTTTTGGTTTCACTAATCATACATTGCTGTCTGAGGCACTGGAACGTTGGTCCTTAAGTTTGTTTGGCAGACTTCTACCTCGACACTTGGAAATGATTTTTGAGATTAACCAACGTTTCTTGGATCAAGTCCTTACTAAGTATCCTGGAGATAATGAAAAAGTTGCTAGACTGTCGCTTATTGAAGAAGGTGCAGAAAAACGGGTAAGGATGGCTCATCTTGCTTGTGTTGGCAGTCACGCTATCAACGGTGTCGCAGAACTACACACAGAATTGCTGAAAAACGAACTGTTTCGCGACTTCTACGAACTGTTTCCCGAAAAATTCAGCAACAAAACCAATGGAGTCACCCCTCGTCGTTGGATTTTGGTTGCCAACCCTAAGCTAGCCCTCTTGATAACAAATAAAATCGGCAAGGGTTGGATTAAAAATTTGGAGGAACTTAAGCAGTTAGAAGCATTTGTAGATGATCAGGAATTTCGTACCAATTGGCGGCAAATCAAGCAGGAAAATAAGCAGGATTTAGCAGAGTACATTCTGCAAACGACTGGTATTCATGTTGATGCTAATTCCTTATTTGATATACAAGTGAAGCGACTGCACGAGTACAAACGCCAGCATTTGAACCTGCTGCACGTTATCACACTTTATAACTATATCAAACAGAATCCCCATGCGGATGTTGTGCCGCGAACTGTGATTTTTGCTGGTAAGGCTGCACCTGGTTACGTAATGGCAAAGCTGATCATTCGGCTGATCAACTCAGTGGCGGATGTGGTGAATAATGATCCGGATATAGGCGATCGCCTGAAGGTCGTTTTTCTGGCAAACTATAATGTAGCGCTAGCACAGCGAATTTATCCGGCTGCTGACCTTTCTGAGCAAATCTCGACTGCTGGTAAGGAAGCCTCTGGCACGAGTAACATGAAGTTTGCGATGAATGGGGCATTGACCATTGGTACACTCGACGGGGCGAATGTTGAAATTCGCGATCGCGTAGCGGCGCTGGTGCCCCAATCCTCCGAAGGAGGATTGCCCTGTGCCGAAAGCACAGGGGGAGGACAGCCCTGCGGGCGTGATACGGGCGATCGCGTCGGACACGAAAACTTCTTCCTCTTTGGACTGACGGCTGAACAAGTATCACAAATCAAAACTCAAGGCTACCGCCCGTGGAATTATATTAACAGCAATCTGCAACTTAAACAAGCAGTTGACCAAATTGCATCTGGTTATTTCTCTAAAGGTGACAGTAATTTATTTAAACCACTGGTAGAATCTCTAAAAAACCGAGACGACTACTTACTGTTTGCCGATTACCAGTCCTACATTGAGTGTCAACAACGAGTTAGCGAGGCATACCGTAATCAAGAAAACTGGCTGTTGATGTCAATTTTCAACGCAGCACGCACAGGCTACTTTTCTTCAGACCGTACAATTCGCGAGTACGCCCAAGACATTTGGCACGTTAAGTCTGTACCTATTACTTTAGAGGATGCTCAACAGGAGAATGCAGCCATAAACATCGAAGCACAACCAGCGCAGAGTTATTAATTTGTTATTCATAATTCGTAATTCGTAATTACATTGGTAATTACGAATTACGAAGCCAAGCTTAAGAAGGATTGTGCTGATGAACATGGTCTTTTGAGAACTAGGACTACTATTGAGTGAGTTGGCTATATTTACTTACTAATTACTTAATCATATAGTTAGGTAATTGTATTTAACTTAGCTTCTCTCAAAAGCGTGCGTGGTTTGAATTTATATCAGAAGTTTGATGCTCAAAAACCTAAGAAACAACAAACGATTTTTGAAGATTTACTAACACTGAATAGTGTTAAACAGCTATCCAAGAACTTTCTTACGGCAGATGACAACAAGCATTAACAAAGTCTAATCATAATAAAGATGAATTTTTACCTATACACTGAGGTCTAAGATATATAAAGTTTTATGAAAAAAATACACTTGAAGAATAATCAAAAGCTAATCAAGCTGAAGATAGGTGCTTTAGTTAGCAAAATTAATATGGTAGATAAATTCTCTGGAAAAAAACCAATAACTCACTTATTGCTACCGCTTATTGGAGTAGGAATGGCATTTTTGAGTGGCTGCTCAACAGACTTATCCAGAAACGTGCGACCTTCACAGAAAACTAATACTGCTAATGCTCAACCAGTCCAAGAGTCAGCTACTCCAAATAACCGTCCTCTGGTACCAACTCCAGAAGATACTAATTTTGTGGTTGCAGTTGTTAATAAGGTAGAACCTGCGGTCGTACAAATCAACACTTCCAGAACTGTAAGAACCCAAGTACCAGAAATATTTAATGACCCATTTTATCAACGGTTTTTTGGTCAAAGAGTACCAGCGCAGCCTCAAGAGCGAGTCGTGAGTGGTCTTGGTTCTGGTTTTGTGATTAATTCTAATGGTCAGATTCTTACCAACGCTCACGTTGTCAATAATGCTGATACAGTGACAGTATCGTTTTCCGATGGTCGCACTGTTCAAGGAAAAGTCTTGGGACAAGACAGATTGACTGATATTGCGGTTGTGCAAGTTCCAGTAAATAATCTGCCAACTGTAGAACTGGCAAAATCTGAGCAGGTACAGCCAGGACAATGGGCGATCGCAATAGGTAATCCCTTAGGTTTGCAAGAAACGGTAACAGTAGGCGTTGTTAGTGCAACTGATCGTTCTATTAGTGATATCAGTTCATCTGATAGCCGCGTTGGCTATATTCAGACTGATGCAGCCATTAATCCAGGAAACTCCGGTGGACCACTACTAAATGCTCGCGGTCAAGTTATTGGGATAAACACAGCGATTATCCAGGGCGCTCAAGGAATAGGTTTTGCGATTCCTATCAATACCGCTCAACGAATTGCCCAACAATTAATTACTCAGGGCAAAGTTGAACATCCCTACCTAGGTATTGTGATGAGACCCCTCACACCTGAAGTTAAGCAACGGATTAACAGCCTTCCTAACACTAACATCCGAGTGCAAGCAGACCGAGGTGTTCTTATTGTCCGCCTTGTTCCCGGTTCTCCAGCTGACAAAGCCGGACTACGTCCAGGAGATGTCATCCAACAAATCAACAATCAACCTGTGACCACGGCGGATACTGTGCTGCGGATAGTTGAAAAAAGTGGTGTTGGTAGCAATGTACAAATGCAACTGCAACGCAATGACAAGACTTTGCAAGTAACAGTACAACTTGGACCGCTTCCAGCAGATACGCAGTAGCTTCATGACTTATGCTTGAGTCTCATCATTTTCACAGGTGGTATTAGGCACACCATCGTTCACAATTTTTACATATTGTGTATGGCTATCTTTTTTATTTTTGTATACTGTACCATTTCCCGCTTCCTTCTAAGGAAACAAAAATGTAAGTAGCTATTGTTTGTTGTTGAATGAAGTGTAACCCTCTGCGTCTTTTTTGACTTTTATTTTTGAATGTCAGTCGCCACCGCTTGCACAGAAGCCGAAGAGTGGTTTACAAGTCGGGAAACCCTTTCGTTGGAGCCAGTATGAGGGAAGGAGCTTACGCTCACTACAGCGCTGGCTCCTTTTGACTTCTCAAGTTGCGAATTCAGCGCTATTTTGTCTGGATTTTATTTAAATTCCAACTGTAATAACCAACTTTTTCTGGAACTCTAGAGAATCTTCCTATCCGATGACCTCTAGAAAGTTCATTATGCACCGCAGTTTTTATCTCTCTTAGTTGTTCAGCATTGAGTTCTCCATAAAGTCCTGTGATGACGTCAGCTACGCTGAAAATTTTCCCTGAATTTCTCTGCAACAGTATGCAGATGGCATCAATCAAAAACTTCCCTTCATACTCAGGTAGCATTGGTACCCTTTTTGCCTTGGGGAGCAGGAAGGGTTTCTTCCTTTTAGGTTTGATTGTCTTGGATTTGACGTTACCATTACCATTTAGTGGTGTTACCAAATTTAAATCCAGGGTGTAACATCCAGGCTCACCGGGAACGGCTGCCCAGTAACTCTTTTCTTTGCCGTGTGTCAGAGAGGACTGGATGCGACTTTTGACGATTTTGAACACACTTGGCTCTAAATCGCCAAAAAGTGAGCGCACAATGAAGTCTATATGACAGACAGTCCCAACATTGTCTCGCAATATTTTTGCAATAGCTTGCATTCGAGTCAGAATGTGGTATTTGGGCAGCATTGGAATATCTGTCCCAGGAAAAGAGTAATCGTTGTTCTGTGTTGATGTCTCCTCTTGTGGGGATGGAGTAGGTGCTGTAACTACGGTATTTTCTGCGTCGGATGACTCTTCATCCAAATCTATCTCTTGCTCCTCATCATCTTGGAGTTCAGACTCAATAGCTTCTTGTTGTTCAACATCATCTAAATCTATCTCTTGCTCCTCATCATCTTGGAGTTCAGACTCAATAGCTTCTTGTTGTTCAACATCATCTAAATCTATCTCTTGCTCCTCATCGTCTTGGAATTCAGACTCAATAGCTTCTTGTTGTTCAACATTGGAAATTTTATCCGGCTGTTGTGGTGACAGGGAGTCTTGTTGGGGAGGAGTGGGTGCAAAAGACAATGTCTCAACGACAGCCGTTAGATTGTCGCGTTCATCAACAGCAGACCAGTTAGATAACAAGGCTTCTACATGAACAAGTTGCGATCGCGCCGTTTGCCATAAACGCTCATACTCTTCGGTAAGAGCAGCATAATAGTCTCGTAATTCCAAGAGTGGCTCCAGCAAGGCTTGCGGTGGCGGCTCTAATTTTCCCTTAGTAGTCATATGGGTTCAGTTCAATCCAAATCAGTTTTAGATTTATAGATCATCGGTCTAGGTTTAGCCTTTTGAGGCTTCATTAATGATTTTTTAGGTGCTTGTGGAGGACGACATTTTTCACAATACAAGGGTCGAGGTCCGTAAGTCTCGCGCTTTGTGGGAATACCACATTCCTTACAGACAAAGTTGAAAACTCGTGTATGAATCAGTCGTTTATGTGCCTTAACAGTGTATTCTCTAACAGGGACTAATTTACTTGCCATAATCAGGATTTGTGAATTTCTGTCCTATCAATATAGCTATTCCAGCAGAGGAACTTGCATAAATATGACGCAAATAGCACGTTTTTGCCAGTCATTCACTTAGCTATAGCTTTTTGTGCTTTACTGAGGCAAAACTCTTATTTCGTCACGTCCCAAAGGCTTTCTCCTTCTTTGTGAAGACGAGGAATGGGTTTAGAATAAACCCCAAGCACCTTTGAACTCGACAATATCCCTCATGCTAGCGTCAGTGTTGTCACTCTAGCACAGCATTCTACTCTCACTGTGCCAATATGAGGCAAATAGAGATATGTCTTTTTGAATAGTGCCACCCTTCTGCAAGATTGTCTTGAAGAGTTGTTTGAAGCACTCGAATAGAGTGTAGGAATCAATACTACGAAATAACACAGGTCTTTAACTATAAAGAAGCTAATTGATCTACATATTTCAATTAAAGCATTGCAAATTACCAGTTGGTTTATTTAATGTTCAGCATCTAAAACAAAAATAAGTTCCACAAATTCCTCATTTGCTCTGTTAACCTTTAGCGCTGTTAGCGTAGGTTTTACATGACCTCAATGCACCTCAACCATGAGCACTAGTTTCTGTGGTGTGTTTCAACTTGTCAAGGTTTGCATACATTGTTTTCAGACTTTTGACAGATTTTTACTTTTTTCATCCGTTTGAGCAATCCTTCTTATGAAACAGCAATCTTTTGTGGCAAAAATGAAAGATGCTTCACGCTTTATATGATGAGGTGAACTACCCACACTGACTTGGAGTACCAAATTCAGATGGGGACTTACGGCGATTCAGTTAAAGCGAATAATTCCTGCAAGATACCCGGTACCAGGACCATTGGCAATAGAGCAGCTTGATCAATTTATTGAAGAAGCAGGCGATCGCTTCCCAGTGCGTTGGGTTGACCATCCTTTGACCCAATTCATGTGAATTGCGTGATTTGGGCAATGGGCAATGGGCAATGGGCAATGGGCAATGGGTAATGGGTAATGGGTAATGGGTAAGGGGCAATACTCGATTCCCATTTCCTAGTTCCCAATGCCCAATTCCCACGTTAGCGCAGCGCCTTAGGGTGCAAGCCCCCATGCATGACTCCGGGAGAGAAAATTCAGCTTGATAGGCGAACGAACTACCTGAGGTGTCACAATATTCTATAAATCTCCCCCATAAACGGGTGTGGTCAAAACCTGTTGGTAAAGGAATGGACATTACCCCTTGCCCATTGCCCAATTCCCATTGCCCCACCCCCATAAACTGTCGCATCTCCACTCAGAACCACCTATGCTCACCCAAGACAAACAACAACGCAACTGGAAACCCATCCTCAAACAATTTGAGGCTGTCGTTGGCAAAAATGGCGTGGTGCAACGCCGCGAGGAGCTCATCACATATGAGTGCGATGGACTGACTAGCTATCGCCAACGTCCTGCTGTGGTAGTGTTACCAAAAACGACAGAACAAGTCGCAGAAGTGGTGAAGATATGCGATCGCTACTCTGTCCCCTTCATTGCACGTGGTTCTGGTACGGGCTTATCTGGTGGAGCATTGCCAGTTGAAAATTGCGTGTTGATTGTCACTTCTTTGATGCGACAAATACTTAAGGTTGATTTAGAAAATCAGCAAGTTATTGTTCAGCCAGGAGTCATTAACAGTTGGGTAACGCAAACTGTGAGCGGTGCTGGTTTTTACTACGCTCCAGATCCTTCCAGTCAAATCATTTGCTCTATTGGTGGTAATATCGCAGAAAATTCTGGTGGGGTACATTGTCTCAAATACGGTGTCACAACTAATCACGTTTTAGGATTGAAGCTTGTCCTTCCTGATGGTTCGATTGTTGATGTAGGTGGACAAATTCCTGAAATGCCTGGTTATGATTTAACAGGTTTGTTTGTTGGTTCTGAAGGGACGCTAGGAATTGCCACAGAAATTACGCTACGAATTCTCAAAAGTGCTGAATCAATTTGTGTACTTTTAGCAGACTTTACTAGTATTGAAGCAGCTGGTGCAAGTGTTTCTGATATTATCAGTGCAGGGATTATTCCTGGTGGTATGGAAATTATGGATAATCTCAGCATTAATGCTGTTGAAGATGTGGTAGCAACGAATTGTTATCCTCGCGATGCTACAGCTATTTTAATAGTAGAAATTGACGGTTTGGCAGTGGAAGTCGCGGCAAATAAACAGCGTATTGCTGAAATTTGTAAAAAGAATGGTGCGCGGAATATCACAACTGCAAGTGACCCAGAACAACGTTTAAAATTGTGGAAAGGAAGGAAAGCAGCTTTTGCCGCAGCAGGTCATGTCAGTCCAGATTATTATGTACAAGATGGTGTGATTCCTCGTACTCAGTTACCCTATGTACTAGGAGAAATTGAAGCGTTAAGTAAAAAATATGGGTATCGCATTGCTAACGTATTTCATGCCGGCGATGGCAATCTTCACCCATTGATTCTTTACGATAATTCAATTCCTGGCGAATTAGAAAAGGTCGAAGAAGTCGGCGGAGAAATTCTTAAGCTATGCGTTCAAGTTGGTGGTAGTATATCTGGAGAACATGGCATTGGTGCAGATAAAAAATGCTATATGCCAGAAATGTTCACTGCCACTGATTTAGAAACTATGCAATGGGTACGGCAAGCATTTAATCCCAAAGGTTTGGCAAATCCAGGCAAGATTTTCCCTACACCGCGCACTTGTGGTGAAGCTGCAAATGCGATCGGTGAGATTGCCCAAAAGTTTGAGGGAGTAGAAAGATTTTAGCTAAAACAACGTGAGTTCGATGGAACTAAAAAACAGCAAAAGACAATGCGGGTAAATCTTTTGGGTAAATGTCAATTGAAGGTTTTTTGGTCAAATAAGTGTAAGTAGCCAAACCAGTCATCAAATGAACCAGAAAGTTAAATGCACGTTGCGTTGCCGAGAGTGTTCTATTTGACATAAATGATTTTATCGACGCCTACTTACTTTGCGTATAATAAATAGTTAGTCTATGTTTTTTTACTTACATAGGTTTTGAACCGAGTCAGGTACAACACGATGTCTGTGAAATTCCTACATAGCAAAGTCTGTGATCTACCTCATCCATGTCGGAACCTCTGTATTAGTTTTTCAATTTTGTAGAGGAGAGGAAAATGAAGAAGTTCACCTGTTTGATGATTGTCGGGGTAGTATTATCGATGAGTGCGCCGGCCTTTGCTGAAAGTCGTGCGGTTAATATCAGTATTGGCAGTATTGGTGGTCCTTTAGATAATGCCGCTTTGCGAACAATTCGCCAGGTTATAGGGTTTGCGGTTGGCACTGGCACCGTCGATAAATTCATTGTATATAGTCCCACGGCAGGTTCTCCTATTCCCATCGAAGGAGGTTTATCTGCTTGTGCTGAAGTTGGCTTCGGCATAAGCAACAAAAGATTTAATGCTTTTATCCAGGAGTTGCGTTCAATTAAACCCGAGGCAGGAACTTTCTACAATTTAGAACTTACCGCAAGCTGCCAACACAGTGAGAATGTCGGTACTCAAGTGCAGTAGATTCTCTCATCAGGACTTACGCAACTAGCACAAGCGACAGTGCGGCACAGCCGCACCGAGCGCCAAACAACTAGTACAACACGGCGGAAATAGAGTTACCATTAAGCAGCCAAAACCTTGCCCTTATAAGTCCACTTAAATGGTTTCGCCATAGTGCGATTAAAGTAGTTGATGAAATCTTCGATGCGGGTTTT
>JAHHHH010000027.1 GCA_019359415.1 Iphinoe sp. HA4291-MV1
TGTCGCAGTTTCAGTGCTAATGGTTTGGATGTCGGTGAAATTGCTGTTGGGGAGGGTTCTGGTGGTTTGGATGTCGGTGCAACTGCTGTTTGTCGCAGTTTCAGTGCTAATGGTTTGGATGTCGGTGTAATTGCTGTTTGTCGCAGTTTCAGTGCTAATGGTTTGGATGTCGGTGTAATTGCTGTTGGGGAGGGTTCTGGTGGTTTGGATGTCGGTGTAATTGCTGTTTGTCGCAGTTTCAGTGCTAATGGTTTGGATGTCGGTGAAATTGCTGTTGGGGAGGGTTCTGGTGGTTTGGATGTCGGTGCAACTGCTGTTTGTCGCAGTTTCAGTGCTAATGGTTTGGATGTCGGTGAAATTGCCGTTGGGGAGGGTTCTGGTGGTTTGGATGTCGGTGCAATCGTAATTTTCTGGGGTTTGGGTTGCAGTTTTTGAGGAGGTGGATTTGATGATACTGTTTTTTGCTGCGTCTGTTCTGGCAGGAATACCTTAGAAGCATTAGAGGCTTTGGGTGCAGTTGGTTGTGCCGACTTAGCAGCAGAAACAGGTCTTTGAGGTTTTGCTTTTCCACCTGCAACAGAATCAAAAGCAGCCCGTCGTGAAGTTTCCGGGGGCGTTTTTGTCTTCTCATTAAGAGGAACTTCAACGTATTCAATTGGTATTGGTTCGGAGAGCTTCTGCTTAGGCGCAAAAGCTCGAAGCCAATAATCATTTCTAAGAAATAGAACAGAGTGCAGCAGAATAGAAGTAACTAGACCAAAAACCAGATTTTCTGGGCGATTGCCTTTGACACGTTCGCTTGCCCAATCGCCGCTTGCGGCGCTGCGCTCCGCACAATCGCACGGAGCGCGGCTCCCAAAGGGAGCATCGTCCTTAAGGGTACGGTGCTTTGCGCCATCACTTGTGTTGTGTTGTGATGTATGAGACTTAGGCATAGTAACTAATTATTCAAAACTTTACTTTTTTTGCTATAATTTGGGTTTTGGAATAGTTTCCACATTCGTTATGGATGGCTATTCCATTGGTCCGTAATGCCTTTGTCAAACTCAATCAATACCTATTTTTGGGTAAGCATAGACGGAATAGACAAAGCTTGAACAATACTAGTAGGTGGGCACCTCAAGTGTGGCGGGACTCTATGGTGCCCGTTTGCCTTAAAGTCTAAATCTTTGTTTAGATTAACAAAGTTTTGGATAAGCATGTTATTGTGCTTTCTTATGTTTGGATTAAGTCGATTTTTCCTGCTAATGGTAACCCCTATCCAGTGGTGACTATTTTTGGTGCGAATCATCCACAACATCAAGCTTTTGCTAAGAGTTAGCAGAAAAAGGAGCTATTTTGGTATTTGGACAAAGCAATTAGGGAGAGAGAATTAGGGGGCATTATTGAGAGCGATCGCATTCTTTAATCTCATTCAACCCTGGCTAGTACCGCAAGGCGGAAGTCAAAAGTCAAAAGTCAAAAGTATTATGGAATGGGCTTTTTAGGGATTTTAAATGGTGAACCAGCGCGAATGACGGCTTTCCCGACAGAGGCGACTGGTGCTCGCGTTGGCGGAGCCTCTCGTAGAGAAGCGTATCCGTTCGCGTAGCGTGTCCGCAGGACAAGGATTCACCCGTCCCTTGCGCGTCTCCCTTAGGAGAAGGGTTGCCCTATTTACGCCGCTCTGTACTAGCAGTTTTTGATATTCAATGCCTCAAGTTTGGCTTCTTACTTCTCATCGAAATTCTGAATGAATTTCCCGGCTAGGCTGCCCATCAACTCTGGATAAAAATTTACTATTTTCTCTAGCCAGAGTCATAAAAGAACGATAATAACACTCTTCACAATAGCGAGAAAGCGTTCGATGTCAGTACGGGCGATCGCTCCCATTGTCGAGACTCGGAATATAGATTTGGCTAAAGTTCCTTGACCAGCATAAATCACAAAGCCCTGCGCTTTCAGTTGGTCGTGGAACTCGTCATAGCTGAAACCTTTTGGTAGATAGAAGGCGTTCAAGACGACAGATGAATTTGTTGCAGGAAGTAAGGGTTCAATTCCCATTGCGAGTAACTCGTTCCGTACTAAGTTGACGAGTTGGCTGTAATGGCTATGTCTCGCACGCCAACCCCCCTGTTCTTCAAGTTCTTGCAAAGCTTCTGCTAAAGCATAAAATGCTTGAACTGATTGGGTAAAAGGAGTACCGCCTTTGTCCTGCTGTTGACAATAGGTTGCCAAATCTAAATATAAAGTGCGTTGGATTGTGTCTGTTGGTGCTAGTGCAGAGCGCCGCACGATGACAAAAGATGTTCCAGGGACTCCATGCAGACACTTATTCGCTGTAGCAGCACAAGCTGTCATTCCCCAAGATTCAAAATTCAGTTCTTCAGCACCAAAACTGCTGACCGCATCTACCAAAAGTTGGATATTTCGTTTCTGACAAATTGTACCTAGTTGAGTCAAATTATTCAGACGCCCTGTGGTAGTTTCGTGATGAACGACAGCGAGGTGAGTGATATCATCATTTTCATCTAGAAGTGTTACCAAACCCTTGATATCGATTTGGGCACCCCAAGGATGGTGCAGTGTTAAATATTCAATCCCGTGGATATTGGCAATTTTGGAGAGTCGTTCTCCATACACGCCATTTTCAAGCACCAACAACTTCCCGTTCTTTGGTACCAAACTCGTGATCATCGCTTCCATCGCTGCTGTACCAGAACCTGTGAGCAAAATTGCTGCCCAGTGTTCCCCCTGCAGGTTGTAGACTTGAAGTAGTTTTTCGCGGATTTTGCTCTGAAGTTGGGAAAACTCAACTTCACGATGACACAAGTCTGGACGCAACAAAGCATTTCTGACGCGATCGCTAAGATTAACGGGACCGGGATTGAGTAGAATCATCATGGGGTTAAAAACTTGAACCAATATGAGTCATGAGGCGTTGCAAAACTGCTTCTGGCGATAGGCTCGGTCGGGGAAGGTTTTTGAGCGTTCCCGGACGGATCTTTAGATGTCCGAATTTGGGTCTGTGGTTAGAATCTGCTGCAAATAGGGCATCTAGAAGCATAAGGTCGTCTCCTTCTAATGTGATGCCATATCCACAAGCTTCAGCAACTTTGGCAAAGCATACACCTCTGGAGACGGTAGCTTGAGCGCCAGTAGAATCGTGACATTCATTGTCTAAAAGAATATGGATTAAGTTAGAACCGCCATAAGCTCCAATGGTCGCAAAGTTTCCCATACGCATAAGTGCAGCACCATCACCATCAATCACCACGACTTTGAGATCTGGACGTGCTAAGGACAACCCCAATCCCATAGAAGAAGCACAGCCCATTGAGCCTACCATGTAGAGATGTGAGGAGCGTTGGCGTAGCCCGCCGTAGGCATCGCAACTAGCAAAGAGTTCTCGTCCAGTATATCCGGTTGTCGCAATGACTACTGTGTTTTGTGAGTCAGTCAGTTCTACAATTCGCTCCAGTGCTTCATAACGAGAGACGCGTTGCTGCTCGTTGTTGCTTTTAAAAATGCTTTTCTCTTCGCCATTATGAGCACTCCCCCCTTGGTTCCGAGATGGGATAGAAGCACGGATAAGCGCATGAGGAGCGATCGTTCCCTTTCGCATGATTAGGGCGTAGGGTCGGCGTTCTTGTTTCATGTAAGCTTGAGCTCTTTGCAAGACAGCTTCTATCTCTGCTGCTTCTGTGGGAAAAAATTCCCAAGGGACAGTCATTGTTTCTAACAATTTATCTGTAATCTGTCCCATGAGTTGATGCTGTGGTTCATCTTGGAATTGCGGATCACCCCGCAGTGTACAAATGAGCAGCAGCGGAATGCGAAAAATATAAGCAAGAGAAGTCAGTGGATTAACTGCATTGCCCAAACCAGAGTTTTGCATCATAACCACGGCTTTTTTGCCACCAATTGCTGCTCCCGCCGCCGTTGCTAAAGCGTCTCCTTCATTAGTTGAGGAGATATAAGTGAGTTGAACATCATTGATAACGTAGTTAATAAAAGGCGTGAGAAAGGAACAGGGTACACCAGCGTACCATTGAAAGCCCAAATTGCGAGCAGCTTCTACAAATTCCTCGGCTTGGATCATCAGAATAAAATACCTTCAGCTTTATCGTCTCAGTAATATGCGATCGCGCTATTTAGTGCGATGCCCAAATCTGTTTTAACTAACTGCATTTCCTCACTTATAGCAATCCTAAATAGGTTGTGAAAAATCCAGCCTTCACAGAAACCCGGTTTCTCCAAGAAACCGGGTTTCTCTGTGTGTACGAATGATTTAGGACTGCTATAGTACAACATGTATTTTTTTATCCAAGTAGAATGAAGGTGTCAGTCGTCAGGAGTCAGAATGGCTCGGAGTACGACGCAAGGGAGGAATAAGTGGGTTTAAGACCCCAGCCCTTTCAACGCGTTCATTTGTACTATATTTTTCGCTCCTTTATTAATCCTTGTGTTATCATCCTTACGGGATTTTCTTCAATAAAATACTCAACTAAAGGGTCAATATTCTGACCGGATTTGATATTGCGATCGCTTCAGGTTCTATGGATGAGTTAGAGCTATGATTTTTGGCTCTAGTTTGGGAGCGGGTTTCAGCCTTTGATTTAGTAGTTCATTTGTTCGCGTTGAAAGGGCTGGTTTAAGACCCCCACAACAATTGAAAATTTAGCGGTCTACAATTAGTGGCGGGTCACCAATCCCCCACGCTCAAGATTGCTGATTTCACCAATTCTGGCTTCTGACTCCTTTTTCAATTTACATACTTATTTTTTCAATTGAAAAGCAAGATCAAGATCATCCAAAGAGTTGATATCTAGCCAGTTACCACGAATATACAGAACCTTAATCGGTTTCCCCTGCTCAATTAAGTAATTACATAATTCTGGCATACCCAAGCTGTTAAAATCTGGTCTTGTTTGTAACTCACCAAGTGCTTCACCCAGCCACTGTCTGCCTTGGCTCCGGAATTTTAGCATCCCAATCCATCGTCCCCAGGATTGTCCCGATTCTGTTTGCGTTGCTTTGGAGATGTACAAAAGGTTGACATCCTGTCCAAACAGGGAAAGGTCGTCTGTTATTGAGCAATAGGCATAGTCAGGAGAACCGCTCACTGATTTGCTGTTCATCGCAGAATCAACTACAGCAACAATTTCTCCGGGACAGTCTAATAAATCCCGTAAGATGTAACTTCTAAAAAGTAGATCGCCGTAAACTACCAGCATATCGTCGCTAAAACTGGCTTGAGAACAGGCTAAGGATGCTAATTCTCCAGTGGTTTCATAATCTGGGTTACAGATAACTTTAGTCCCAGGAACATTGATGGTTTCTGCTTTGTAACCCGCGACAACGGTAATATCGTTGATGGCAAGTTTTTTGAATTTGTCCACCAAATGCCTGAGTAGGGGTTTACCTCCGAGGGGTAACATCACTTTGGGTTTATCTTGAGTCAACCCAGCGAATTCTTGTCCTCTAGTCGCAGCAAGAACGATCGCATGGGTTTTGTGACGTCCGTTGGTAAAGTAGCGTTTTTCCGCCTCTTGCAGTTCATCTGCTCCCTGTAGCCGGAAAATTTCTTTGACAGAAGCAATATCGTCTTCAATGTTGATTAGGGTTTCGTTGGTGTGGACTTCGCGGGCGATCGCTTGCATACTGGCAACAGCAGCTCGAATCATGTGGTTTGCCCAGATGACCAAACTAATCCCGGCTTTGCGAAAGACATCAATTGGGGTGCTGTAATATTTTGTTGGCACAATGACTAAGGGAGAACGTCCCGCCCACTCTTTAGCAAACTCTAGCACTTGGTCAGGACGGGATAATTTGCTGTGAATTAGGATTGCATCTGCTCCTGCTGTGTGGTAAGCTTCGGCTCGGTGCAATGCCTCCGATAAATCCCAACCAGCAATCAAAGCTTCGACACGGGCGATGATGCAAAAATCAGGATCTTGTTGACTGTCCTTGCCTGCCTTAATTTTGCCGCAGAATTCATCGATATCAGCTAGGGGTTGGCGATCGCCGTTGATGAAACTATTGGTCTTTGGGAAAAGCTTATCTTCAATACAGACTCCCGCAATGCCTCGCTGCTCTAGCTTCCTGACCAGACGACGCATATTATTGAAGTTGCCATAACCAGTATCCCCATCTAACAAGATGGGAATCTGGGTGATGTCGGACATGAACTCCAGCATTTCAACAATTTGAGTCCAACTGGCTTCATTATTGTCTCGTACGCCATATTGAGCAGAAACAGCTAATCCACTCGCCCAAATCCCTTTAAATCCGGCTTCTTCCACAATGCGAGCGCTAATACCATTGTGTGCCTCCATAATGAATTCGAGTTGTGGAGATTCGAGTAACTCCCGCAACTGGGCGCACTTGCTTGGTTTTGAACTGGTGACAACAGGTGCAGATATTTGGTACATCTATTCTGCTCCTAATTGAGGTATAATCTCGTTTTGAGCACGTTTCATATCCTCTGGAAAATCGATTTCGATCCAAGGTAAACCCGTAATGTCTTCGTAGCCAAATGCTTCCGGAGTTTCCAACAGCAGATCCCGAATCGCTTCCTCGTAAGGTTCTTCATGCAGTCCGGCGGTGACGTAGTATTCTGTACGATTGGCAAGACGGCGAGCGATGCTCCCAAAGGGAGCCGCACTTTGCGCTAACGCGCTCTCAAAGCGAAAGAACCCTACAGACTCGCCTGAAAAATCATAAGTAAGCTCCGCAGGGACTTGTTTGCGAAACTCCACTAGATAACCGTCTTGCACGCAAAGCTTAACTGGTTCTTCCCCCAGTTCAAAATCCCGATCTAATAGGAAGCAGTTGGGTATATTTGTCTTTACCAATCGCTCAAGGATGCGGCGATCGCACAAAACATCTGCATCCATTAATAAAAAGTCATCGCCTGCGGTTATATATTCCCGTAACGTCCAAAGGCTGATAACACTGCCTTTGGTGTAGTTCGGATTGTAAACAGTCCTGACCCAATTTTCGGCTCCTAATGCTTTGATTTCATCCTCGATCATTTCAGCCTGGTAACCGACAACAATGACCACTTCGTCAATCTGGCAATCACGAAGATAATCCAAGTGGCGTTCCAGGAGAGATTTTCCGTTAAATCTCAACAAGCTTTTGGGTTGGACTTGCCCGTCTTTACCCAAGCGGCGTCCAACGCCAGCAGCTAATATCATTGCCTTCATGGTTAAGTTACCAACTGAGCTAAGACACAAAGAAATCCGGAAATTTTTACGGATTTTCCTGAATTTTATATCAGCAATGTCTTGCTCAATACAATATTTGTTAATTAACTCTTAATCCAATCATAAAGTTGTGGGCTAGAGTCGCAACATCCACAGATATCAGCTTGGCGGTAAAGACGATTGGTTGGGCGTCCGCAGAAGCCGCCACCATGTTAAAAGAGCGATCGCCGTCCCAGCGATCGCTGTTCCGACGAGTAAGGGGAGAAGCAAGCCAAGCCAGGCAACAGGACCAAAAAGGTAGAACACGTCATCAGCATCGAATCCACCGATACCAGAAAATGCCTTTTTCCCCAACCCGTCGCGCTGCTCAAGTTCTTCGGCAATAACCGATGTTGCCATCACAGCTGCACCTGCAACCAACCCCATTGGTATCGCCCACCAACCAAGCATACTGCTCCGCAAACCGATGCCGATCGCGACGAAGAATAGTCCGCTAGTTGCGACATCAGACCAGTAATCGTAGGTGTGTCCCCAAGGGCTAGTTTGACCGCTGATACGGGCGAGTTCACCGTCGGCGCGATCAAGAAAAGCAGAGAAAACCCAAATTGCCCCACCCCATATTTCTGTTGAGCGATCGCCCAGCGCTAAGGCTGCACATGCTGCCAGCCCAGTGAGCAGCCGTAGTGTAGTAAGATGATTCGGGGTCACTGCTGTACCAATGAGTGGTCGTATCAAAGGACGAGCGAGACGGTGTGTCCAAGAATTGCCACTCATATCTTCACCTCCAATTTTCTTGGGTTTTAACTTGAATTTCTATCGCACTCTAAAATTGCTAGACCTTGAACACGTATTTTTTATCAGGCTCCCGCTCTATATCTGGCGGGTAACTTTTGCGCTTATCGGTATAGTACTGGAGGCGATGATCCCCCTCATAACGACGATTGTAGGTGAGATAAAGGACTCGTCGGGCATGCTGAGTCAAGTTTGGACCTGAACGATGGGGCGTGTAGGAGTCGAAGAACACAGCATCACCCGGTAACGCTTGCACAGGAATGAATTCCATACCTTTGATGTTTTCCTCTGTGAGCGGTTTCCAAAGCTCTCCAATTAGACCACGTTGATGATGACCCGCAGCTAACTCAAGACAGCCATTTTCTACTGTGGACTTATCAATGCTAATCAGAACTGTGATAAACAGACTAGCATAATCATTCCACCCAGCTTGAGCATCCTGATGAGGCGTAAAGCCATTACCACCACGCATTTTGAAATTAATTTTTTCTTTAAACAGAACAGCTGGCTCGCTAAAGAGTTCTGATACTCGCTGCAGCATTTCCTCCCCATTAATCAAGGCATGAAAACCTTCATGGTAGGGACAGAAATTCTCAATGCGCGACAGCACCCGCTTTCCTGGAGCGAGCAAGCTGTCCTCAAAATACATCATGTATTTCCCTGGAACCTCTGGTAATGACTGAACCTCATCCACCCAGGTTTTGAGTTGCTCTATTTCTGCGCCTTCATACATACCTTTGACGACTAGAAATCCTTGTTGCTTAAAGGTTTCTAGTTCGCTTTCAGAAAAGAATTTCAACATATTTCTTATACTGCATGAGCTTCCCATTATTGTGGTTCAGACTGTAGGAGCGAGCGGTACTGCCAAAAAAACCATACTGCAAAGATTGGCGCACCGATAGTGGCTGTTATGAGCAACGGTACTAGTTCATCCAGTAGGATCACAACCGGAAAGAAATACAGCACATCTTCGATATCAAAACCAGCGAAATTGGGTTGACGGGTTGCATCTGTACCGAGTTGCTGTTCCATTTGGGTTCGCAAGTGAAAAATACAAGCAATAGACACGCCAGACACTGTACCCATGAGTAATGCCCATTTTCCAAGTTCGCTGTTCATCAGACCATACCCAATACCCACAAACAACAGAATGTGGACGATCGCGTCACTCGCAAGATCGTACTGGTGTCCCCATTTACTGTTCTTTCCGCTGATCCGAGCCAGTTCACCATCCGTGTGATCCAAAAAGTTTGATAATACAAACAGCCAAGCCCCAATATTAGCCCAGCCAGATTTGCCAACCGCTAACGCTGCTGTTGCCAAAAGTCCAGTCACCAGCCTGACTGTGGTGAGATGGTTGGGATGTATCCAACTGTCTTTCAAAGGTCTAACTAACCAGTAAGCAAGTTGGGCATCCCAAGATTTTTTGGTCATAGGTATAGTCAACTGTGAACGGTATTGCGTATTCTTTGGGAATAGAAAGAAGCTGATTCTTCATTTTTAGCGCATTCTTGTGTGAACTGAATCAGATGATGTCCGACTAGTCCCACGTGAATTAATTGCTCGATTTTACTAGCTTTCAATGCTGGTAGTGCCATTTTCCAGAAAGTCTTGCGATAGTTGCCCAATATACCTATCCGCAGTAAGATATTGAGCAGAATTGTTAAACCTTTTTTAATATTTGCCCAAGAAGTCCGAGCAGGACTATTAGGAACCTTGATTCGGTTAGAGTAGGTATGCTCCATATTGTAGGCATATCGCTGATATAAGATTTCTGGTGCATATGCTGTTGTAATACAGCGACGCCACATCTCAAGAACCTGTTCGTAAGGCATTAAAAACTCGATATTCGACTCGCGATGTTCATCAAACAGGAGTCGCCCTTCTTTTTCTAACCTGCGCCACAATGGAGTTTTCGGTAATGCATGAAGCAAGTTAATTGTCAACATAGGAATCTGAGAAAGACGAATAAATTCCAGAATTCTATCTGCGGTTTCCGGTGTATCTGTGTCAAACCCAATGATAATTCCTGAGACAACTTCCATGCCGTAGCTATTTAAAACTTTTACTGCTTCGAGAATTGGCATACTGAGGTTGTGAGTTTTGGAAATAGCGTTGAGAGCTACAGGTTCCGGTGTTTCTATACCGCAGAAAACTGTACAGAAATATGCCTCACGCATCATTTCCAAAAGTTTAGGACTTTGCGCCAAATTCAATGTGGCTTCACAGGCAAATTGAATAGGATAGCCATTGTGCTTTTGCCAGTCAATGAGGTGAGGAAGCAACTGCATGACAGCACGACGATTACCCACAAAGTTATCATCGACAAAATACACTGCCCCTGGATTCCCATATTCCAACATTGCATCCAGTTCAGCGAGAACTTGTTGTGGAGTTTTAAGACGGGGGTTATTGCCATAAAGCTCAGGTATATCACAAAATTCACAGTGATAAGGGCAACCACTGGAGAATTGAATATTGGCAAGGAAATATTGATTGAAATTGAGCAGGTGATAAGCTGGAATCGGAAACTCGTTGAGGGGCAATCGTTCTTTAGTTTCAAAGCGAATTTGCTGTTGGGGGCGATCGCTGTGTCGATCCAAATACTCAATCATGTGGTCAGTTGCATCCCCCAATTCACCCAAATGTAAAATATCAAACTCAGGGTAATATTCAGGACAACCAGACACTGAAGGACCACCCACAACTGTGATTTTGCCTTCTCGATGAGCAAGTTCATTAATAAGATTAATTTGCGATCGCTGGATGTGCATCCCACTTACAATCACCACATCTGCCCATTGGTAATCAGCCCTTGTTGCTGGGCTGACATTTTCATCTAGGAACCGGATTTCCCACTCTTGAGGTAAGTAGGAAGCCACAACTAAAATGCCCTGTGGTGGCATGAAAGCCCGGACACGACCTCTTAGGGGGTAGGCGTGGTGAAAAGTTCCAAATGATCGACTGTACTTGGGAAAGATGCAGAGAATGCGTCGATGATGGCGCGGAATGTAGCGAGTGTGCTGAGTCGTCTTTTCAAAAACCGGCTTCTCTAAAGACATCACGTAACCATTCATTGCATTCACTCCACAAATCCGAACAGCTAATTCGATAATACCTTTGCAAAATTATTTGTAATTTCCACTAGCTTACCGCCTTTTGTCAGTTTCAGTCGTCGCCCACGCCATTCAATTGTGCTGCCAAATAAGTGGCATCATAGCATGGCGCACATCCCCATCTGTGCCAGATCATTAAGATGAAAGACATTTTCAGAATTTGTATACTAGCTAAAATCTGCTAGGGCATCGAAATGAAAAAAAAACGAGTAAAACTTAATCTAGTTTTGTTGGCATTAGTAAGCTTGTACTTCATAGTTGGCTTACCTAAACCCGCCTATGCAATGCACATTATGGAAGGTTTTTTACCAGTGCAGTGGGCGATTTTTTGGTGGGTAGTAGCTTTACCATTTTTTATCTTGGGACTGCGATCGCTCACTCGCATCACCCAAGCTAATCCGGAACTGAAACTACTGCTGGGCTTGGCTGGTGCTTTTACTTTTGTGCTGTCAGCTTTGAAAATGCCTTCAGTCACAGGTAGCTGTTCTCACCCTACGGGAACAGGGTTAGGCGCGGTGCTGTTTGGTCCTCTCACTATGTCAGTTTTGGGTAGCTTGGTGCTGTTATTTCAAGCTTTGTTACTCGCACATGGTGGTTTGACAACACTGGGGGCGAATGCGTTTTCGATGGCTATAGCTGGACCATTCATGGCTTACTGGGTGTATAACCTTACGATGCGCCTCAGTGGTAAGCAAAGAATCGCCATCTTTTTAGCAGCAGCCTTAGCAGATTTACTTACCTATGTCATTACTTCTATCCAACTTGCCTTAGCTTTTCCCGCCCCCGTTGGTGGCTTTATGGCTTCATTCATCAAGTTCGCTGGAATTTTTGCCATTACTCAAGTTCCTTTGGCAATTAGTGAAGGGTTTCTGACTGTACTCGTGTGGAATTGGCTACAATCCTATAATCCTCAAGAAATGGAACTGTTGCAATTAATCAAGCGGGAGCGTCAAAGCAATGAGTCAATCTAACAAAGGATTGAGTAACTGGCTGTTGGTGGTAGCAGTGTTAGCTTTAGCAGTCACGCCGCTAATATTTGTGCGCGGTGCAGAATTTAGTGGTTCGGATGACCAAGCCGAAAAAGCAATTAGTGAAGTAAAACCCGGATATAAACCCTGGTTTAAACCCCTGTTTGAACCGCCCAGTAGTGAAATAGAAAGTTTATTATTTGCCTTGCAAGCAGCTTTGGGTGCTGGAGTCATTGGTTATGCAATCGGCTTATATAGAGGACGTTCCCAACAGCAAAGGGATAATGAATGAGTTTGCAATTAGACACTTTAGCCTACACGAACCAACTCAGAGAAATACCACCAGAACAGAAACTAATTTTTGCGATCGCCACTCTTGTTATCTCCCTTTCTACCCATCCATTAGTACAAGTTTTGATGGCGTTGTGGATGAGTGTTTGGACAGTTATTTATGCCAGAATTCCTGCTGGTATTTATTTGAGATTGTTAATAGTCGCCAGCTTTTTTTGGTTGACAAGCCTACCGGCACTGATACTCAATAGTGTCTCTGTTGCTGACTTGCCAAATGTGCTACCCGACTCATGGTCAGGACTAACTCTCGGACACTACTATGTTTACATTAGTCGCAGTGGATATCAGCAGGCGTTAGCAATTTTAACAAGAGCATTAGCTTCTGTTTGTTGCCTATACTTCCTAATGTTAACTGTCCCCTTTACTGAAGTCTTACAAACTCTGCGCCAACTCGGATTTCCCGTACTATTGACTGAACTGTTACTGCTAATGTATCGGTTTATTTTTATCCTCTTGAAAACAGCGACCGAGTTATGGACTGCTCAACAATCTCGTGATGGCTACCGTAATTGGCGCACTGCCATGAAAAGTTTAGCACTACTAATCGGACAACTATTAAAGCGAACCTTACAACAATATAGTCAGTTCTCTGTTGGACTGGAAGCACGGGGCTTTAGAGGTGAATTTCGAGTTTGGCATCCTCGTCGCTATCGTCCACGAGCGCGATATCTCATAGAAGCAATTTTTGGCTGTGTAGTATTAATAGCAATAGAATTGTGGCGGAATGCAGGAATTTTTACTCGAATTTGAGCAGGTCTATTACACCTATCCCGGCTCACAGCAATCGGCTCTCAATGGTCTAACACTAAGGATTCCAAATGGCAAAAGGTCTGCGCTAATTGGTCAGAATGGTTGTGGTAAAACGACGCTATTCTTGTTAGCCAATGGTCTATATAAACCTGATTCTGGAATTGTATATTGGCGTGGTGAACCGTTACGTTATAACCGCGATTACCTCAGTAACTTACGACAAAAAGTCGGGTTAATATTTCAAGATCCAGAGCAACAACTGGTTGCTTCTACTGTAGAAGAAGATATTTCCTATGGCTTATGTAATTTGGGTTTACCTACAGCAGAAATTCAGGTGCGAGTCGAGCAAGCATTAGTAGAATTTGGGCTGACAGCCTTGGCACAAAGACCTGTGCATCATCTCAGTTTAGGTCAAAAAAAGCGAGTTTCTATAGCAGATGTGATGGTACTCCAACCGGAACTGTTGATGTTGGATGAGCCAACTGCATACTTAGACGTCAAGCATACTCGTAACTTGATGGCAACTCTTAAAAAAATTCACAGAGATGGAACTACTTTGTTGATGGCAACTCACGATTTGGATCTAGTTTATCGCTGGGCAGACTGGATTTTTGTTATAAATCAAGGACAACTGTTACTAGAAGGCAAACCTCAGGATGTGTTTATGCAACGTGAGCTTTTGGAAGAGTTAGAGTTGGGAGTGCCATTGACATATGAGATTTTATTTGATGGACTATCTCCTGAAGAGAGAGAGGTTATACAGCGGGTACGGCAGAGGATATTAGAGCTATTCCGTAATTTTTCGTGATTCACAGTTAGAGGAAGCTCGAAACCTTTTTATGCTATCCTAGATAGATAATTTTAGAAAGTTTAATATATTTGCCTGCGAGCGCTTTATCAGAATAAGTTTCTAAAACTTTGACCGGAGGATGTATTTATGCGTCGAATGTCAGTAGCTGCTCTCCTCATCCTAGGATTGAGTGTTGTGTTTACCACTGCAACAGAAGCTTCTGAGCATCAACCCTTAACTACCTTAGTAATGCGCGATCGCGTAATTACCATCAAGAATAGTCCACATGGATTATCATACACACTCAGCACTCAAAACGGTACTATCTTGGATGCTCAACTGAGCGATACTCAACTACAAGCGAAGTACCCTGAAGTGTACGACAATATTCGTCCAGCGATGGCGCAGAGCGCCCGCCAAAGGGCGATCGCAAATAGCGAAAAGACTGGTGGATCAATGATTTGGGGTGGGATTTGGAGTGGGACTCACGTTCCATATCATGTTTTACCGAAATAACTCCTAACACAAGTTGTTTGTGGATAAAAGCAGTCGTCAAAACAATTCAAAATTCAAAATTCAAAGTTCAAAATTAAGAACCCCATAAATAAATCGCGCAAAGTAAATTCACTGTTTTCTTGTCTAATACCATTTCACTCTAATGTTGATACAAATGGGAATTGCCCATTGCCCATTGCCCATTGCCCATTTGTATCGGGCATTTCGTGAAATGGTATAACCGCATCAACTACTACCGCTCATGCAAAACCTGTTGCAGCGCTTCTAAAAGTCGGTCAACACTTTCTTTGCGACTGTTAAAACCCATGAGTCCAACACGCCAAACTTGACCTGCGAGTTCGCCAAGACCACCTCCAACTTCGATATTATGTTCATTGAGCAACCTCCGTGCAACTGCCTTACCATCCACCCCTTGTGGAATGCGGACAGTGGTAAGAGTGGGCAACCTGAACTGTTTGTCAACGTGCAAAGTGAGTCCAAAGTTCTCTAACCTCTCCCAAAGATACTCTGCGTTCTTTTGATGGCGTTGCCAAGAATTTTCTATTCCCTCTTGGGCAATCAAACGCAGTGCTTCTCGCAGAGCATAATATAAATTAATGGGAGCTGTATGATGATAGGTGCGTTCTTCGCCCCAATACTTGCTCAACAACGTCATATCTAAATACCAGTTAGCTACCTTAGTTTGACGCCGCTGCAATTTTTCAAGAGCACGAGGACCTATTGTCAATGGCGAAGCACCAGGAGGACAACCCAATCCTTTCTGGCTACAGCTATATGATATATCAACTCCCCACTCATCTAAAAGCAAGGGAACTCCACCTAAACTCGTTACTGTATCTATCAACAGCAAAGAGCCGAATTCACGACATAACTCACTGACTCCTTCTAGTGGTTGACGTGCTCCTGTGGAGGTTTCTGCATGTACGAGAGCTAAAATAGCTGGACGATGAGTTTCTATAGCAGTTCGCAACTCATCCAGCGAGAAGACTTGTCCCCAAGGTTTTGTGATGGTTCGGACATCAGCACCATATCGAGAAGCCATATCAACAAGGCGATTGCCAAAATATCCAGCAACACCAATCAAAACTATATCTCCTGGTTCTATTGTATTGGCGATCGCAGCTTCCATTGCTGCTGATCCTGTACCGCTGATTGCAATAGTCCACTGGTTTTTTGTTTGCCACACGTAGCGCAGCAAAGACTGAATTTCATCCATCAGTGTCAGAAAAGTTGGGTCAAGATGCCCAACTGGTGGGGTATTCATCGCCTCCAGAACTGCGGGGTGGGCATTCGACGGTCCTGGTCCCAACAGAAGGCGGTATGGTACTGTAAGGGGTGAAAGTTGTAACCGCTCATTATTGTCGATGGAGAGTATTTGCATCATTATGTTTTCAGGAATGATTGCGAGTTAAATTGTAATGGCAGCCATGCCATAATCTGAAGTTTACTCCGCGATAACTTGCATTGTATAGAAAAAATACAAAAACTAACCTTTTTAGACTTTTTATATTTTTCACAAAACATATTTTTTGTCATCTTCTAACCTTTCAAGACTTTTTCAGACTGCAATAAATGAATAAAGTATCTAAATTTGATTCATGTCAAACATTATCTTAACGATAAATTGAATTGCCGATAGTCAATAGAAATAATACTATCATGAATATTCACATTTTTATTCTCAGTTTGCTAACAGTTGGTGCTCTGAACATTATTTCTAAACCTGATAATATCTCCGAATCATCGGTTAGTGATAGGGGACTGAAAAATACTCTTAGTAAAACCAATTTTCATTCTCATCGTCATCAAGGTAGTTCTATTGATGTTAGGGAGCTTACTGCAAAACAGGCTTACCTTAGTATACAAGAACCTATTCTTCAGAAGTCTTACATCAATAAAAGGACTGTTGATGACCTTGAGCCAAATGACATTTCAGATGTTAGGATAATTTTCCGTTCAAGATGAAGAACGCGATCGCTCACCTCAAAACGGCTGTTACTCTGGAAGACAATCTGAAGTATGATGAGCCTGCAACTTGGTATTCTCCAGTTCGGCAATTATTAGGAGCCGTTTTACTTAAGGCTAATCGTGCTCCAGATGCTGAGATTGTGTACGTAGAGGACTTAAAACGCTATCCTGAAAATGGCTGGTCACTGTTTGGACTAGCACACAGTTTGCATCAACAAGGCAAAACTCGGCAAGCTCTGATAGTGCAAGAGCGCTTTGAGCAAGCCTGTAAGTATAGGGATGTAACGCTAACAGCCTCACGGTTTTGATACCAATTTGCTGTTTCATCAACTCATCATTCCCATCCACAGTAGTTTTACAGTTTGTTGCAGCATTACCAACTTACAAATCTCTGTTACAACTCCTTTTTAAGGTTCTTAAACTATGAGCTTAGAGTGTCGTGGTACAGTTGCGCCAGGCTTTGAACCAGTTCGTCATATTTTTCAAACTCTGTTGACTCGTGGCTGGGATATTGGATCTGCGTTTTCAGTCTTCATGTATGGGAAACCAGTTGTTAATTTATTTGGCGGTGTTCGTGACAAAAGCATCCCTAATTCGCTGCCATATAATAGTGACACCATTCAGCTTGTGGCATCCAATACCAAATTTATCGAATCCTTGTGTATTGCGCTTCTTGTTGACCGAGGCTTACTATGTTACGACGACACAATCGTAGACCATTGGTCTGAGTTCGCCAACGATGATGCTCAAAAAGCTAAAGTGACTGTTCGTCAGCTTATGATGCATCGGGCAGGATTGCCAGTGTTTGAGCGCCCGCTCACCGATGCTGAATTATTCAACCTCGAGGTTCAGTCAAAATTTCTTGAACGTCAAAAGCTGATTTCAGAACTCTTTCAACCTGAGCCTGTAGATGAAAATTGGCGTTCTCTAAACCCAGCACCACCTCAAGCGTATCATGCAGTATCTCGTGGTCTTTATGCTTCGCAACTCTTAAGACGTGTTGATCCAAAGCATCGCACTCTTGGGCAATTTTTTCAGGATGAATTTGCACGTCCACTTGGCTTGCAGTTTTGGATTGGTCTACCTGAAAGCGAAGAGCATCGAGTTGCTGCAATACATCCTGCTTCTGGAACGATAATTATGAAACTTCTTGAGAACCAAGCAAATACTGATCTTGAGCCTAATGATCCACGTTATCAGCTTTTCGATTACGAACTTCAATTCTTCAAACAGTTCCTAACACAACCTAATTCTATTCCACATCGAGCACTCAATTGTCTGGCACCCGATAATGTTCCCCCAGATGAAATTGGAAACCATAGAAAAATTCGGGCGTGTGAACTCCCTTCTTCTAATGGTGTTGGTAATGCAGAATCCTTAGCAAAGCTTGCAGCATTGGCGGTAGGTTATGGGGTTTTAGAGAAACAAAAGGTCTTTTCAAAACCTGATACGCTTAAACAGGCAACCCAGTGTGCTGATTTTTATGCCAGTGATGGCATGATGTTGACACAGGTTCAGTTTACACAAGGTGGTTTTGCACAACTGTTAGCCTGGGATGATCTAAAAACTATAACCTTCGGTTGGGGCGGTGCTGGAGGACAAATGGTTCGGTTCGTACCTGAACTAGATTTGGGATGTGCTTATCTCACGAATACGGCTGGTATTCGCATGGCGATGAATGATCCCAGAGCTAATGAACTACTCAAGTCTACTATTGAATGTGCAAGGCAGTTACAAGGTTAACATACAGCGCTTTTCCTGAGCATAAACTACAAACCACATAGTAGAGACACAGTATTGCTGTGCCCCTACAGAAAACCTATGTTCTACTCAATTGAAAACTGCTGTAGCTCACCCAGGTGGAGGATGTTGGCAGCTGATAGTTTTTTGTAATACATAAGCTAGTTCAAGCAGTACTTTAAATGACTTAGCGCTTATGTGGTAAATTTTATAACATTATCCCAGTAAAAGTGAATATTATCATCAATGGCGGCTCAATCACTTCCTTCCTTAGCAGTGTCGCCTCAACAAGACCATTTACCACCAATACTCACCAAAAAGTTAAGTTTCACGACTATATTTAAAACAGATTCGAGATATGGGACAGACGATTACTCAAGTAGACGCATTTACCAACACACCTTTCGCAGGTAACCCCGCTGCGGTTTGCGTTTTACCTGCTCCTCAGTCCGAAGATTGGATGCAAAAGGTGGCGCAAGAGATGAATTTATCAGAGACTGCGTTTTTAGTTAGGCAGGAGGATGGTTTTCATCTACGTTGGTTCACACCTACAACAGAAGTGCCACTGTGTGGTCATGCTACCCTAGCTAGCGCTCATGTCCTTTGGTCACAGGGGCATCTTTTACCAGATGAAGTCGCTCGTTTCCACACGAAAAGCGGACTGCTCATTGCGAAGAAGCAGGGAAGTTGGATTGAACTTGATTTTCCAGTAAATCTTTCAGAAGAAACAACCGCTTCTCTAGAACTCGATAACGCTTTGGGTGTGCCTATACAAACGGTGATGAAAAATTCTCTGGGTTATCTGATAGAGGTGGAGTCTGAAGATTTAGTACGACAACTACAGCCGAATTTCGAGCTACTAAAAGCGTTACCCCTTGGCAATGTCATTGTCACTAGCTCAACACACGAAGACTCAGAATACGATTTTGTTTCTCGCTTTTTTGCACCAGGAGTCGGAATTAATGAAGATCCTGTGACTGGAGCTGCTCATTGTTGCCTTGCTCCCTTTTGGCGCGATCGCCTCAGGAAAGATGATTTCTTGGCATATCAAACATCTAGTCGGGGCGGTGTATTGAAGGTTCGCTATGACGGAGGTTCTCGTGTCTATTTAAGTGGACAAGCAGTCACCGTTCTGCGTGGAGAATTAATCTGTTGATTTTTTAGAGACGGGTATGATAAAGTGTCCCTTACATATTACCAAATTACCGTACTTTAAAAAATAAAGGTTTGCTTTCCCCCTAGGATTTAGTCGGACAGTAATTTTGCTAGGGCGCGAGATTGAAGCTCGTCGTCCGTCTGAAGTATTGATCACTGTCTAATGGGCTTTCTGCTCTCAAGACTGTAAGGTGGCTAAATCTTCTTTCTTAACTATCTCAGCCGTGCTAGTGGCTATCAGCTCATTGACCCGATCAAGACAAGCATTCAAGCCAACAGCAAACTCATAGCGGGTTAAGGCTCGATTCCCTCTATATGTGCGGTCAGGGTAACCGACAAGGCAGCCATAGCGCTCCACGACAGATTGCAGTGCTTGAAATGCCCAGTCCGTCGGCTTGACATCAGATAGTTGCGAGACAGAGGTAACCTGCGCCATTGAATCTGACTCTGGAGATTGGTCACCTAGTTTCTGAGAGACTATCAAGAATTGACTATAGTGTTCTGCGAGAGTTAGTTTGTGAAGGAAAGGATGGTGGTACACTGGCGATCACAACATTTGCTACAGTGTCAGAATAAAGGCTTTCTAGGTTCTCAGTACCTGTGTATTATGAGTTTCAGCAGCTACTGAGTGTGCTCTCATTAAAATGGAACTTATAAGTAAGCACAGCCAACTGACGGTTTCAAAAAATGACAATCTGGAGTGATTCATAATTTGCTTCTCACACAATAAAAAACACGATAGCTGCTGTCATTCTTCTCAAAGCTAACAGTGAAAGGAACCAAGCTTTCACTGTTGTTTTCCCACCATACTTACCTGCTTTGAGAGAAATCTGGATAACGGTTTGAATGACTAGAGAGCCAGTCCACTAATATAGATTGACAAAAACTTTAGTATATGCATTAGCATAAAACACCTATTTTGAGCTAAATATTTAGGTTTGGTTTTTAGCGATGTCTACGACGGGCTACGCCTACGCATTAAAACAGAAAGCCTACATGCTCAATTTAAACAACATGCATATTTTGCATTTTACGTCAAATACTTCTAGTGGACTGACGCTCTAGGGAACATCCCAGTTTTGCAAAAATATTGAGAACTGCCGACTAGACTTGCAATTTGAGGGGAATAGTTATTTGGGATGCTCCCAAATGACTAAATTGTTGATATTAAGTTTTTTGCCGTTGGATTTCAGTAGTATCTCATAGCTCATTTGAAAAAAGCAAGACAAAAAATATTAAAACCCAGAATATTTATCTGATAGCCGTGGTATTCTTTTAACAGAATGACTGACCGCAAGAAAATAACATTCCTTGCTCAGTAAGTTATCGGATATACCGTATTTATTTTTAGAGGTAAGAAATTCATGAGCAGCCAAGTTGTCAATGAAGTCTTAGCAGCCAATGCTGCTTACGCTGCAAACTTTGGTGATAAAGCTAACCTTGCCATACCTCCAGCTAGAAAGTTTGCAATTCTCACTTGCATGGACGCTCGACTCGACCCTGCTAAATATGCAGGACTGGCTGAAGGGGATGCCCATGTGATCCGTAATGCTGGTGGACGTCTGAGTGATGATGCGATTCGCTCGCTGGTGATCTCCCACAAACTACTCGGCACTCAGGAGTGGTTTGTGATTCACCACACCAATTGTGGCATGGAATTCTTCACAGACGACATCATCAGTAAATTACTGGAGAATGATCTCGATACCGCAACTCTGAATCCGAATGGCACTTTTACTCCTGCAGGACAACCAGGAACGGGATCGACCGAAGGATACTTCATTAAATGGTTGACTATCAGTAACCAGGAAGAAAGTGTTGCAAGAGACGTCAGACGGATTCGTACTCACCCATTAGTACCGGGCTATATTCCTATCTATGGCTATATTTACGATGTTAAGACCGGGAAATTAAATGAGGTTCAAAAAGCAACGGATATTGGCAAACCAAGACTATTTTGAGTGCGTCTGTTTTTAGCTATCACATAGGGATGGCAAAGATGAAGAGACACCTTCTTTGCAAGGTGGGTAGCGGTTTGCTTAAGGCATAGCTAAGGATTGTTTGCAGCTTTGCGATACTTGAACCCAGACTATACGTGAGAGCACTGCGTTCCCTTGCAAGGATCGCAAGCAGGGCTGTTCTTTGTCCAATTGCCCAAAAGAGCGTGGCGTAGTAGACCATCGCACTGTTGGTGATGCCCGATCATTAGCTTAACACTCATGCAATCCAGCTCTGAATCGTAGCACTCAATGTCTACAGGTATTTACTTCCTATAGCACAATTCCATCTTTATACTTCCTAGATTATAAGGAGAAAAATAGGCATGCAATTTGATTCCAATTCTCAAAGAGATAAACAAGAGCAAGGCAAAATGACACATCGCAAGACTGGTGCTGATGGAAGTCGTAAGCGCTTATTCCTACGTGGTTTCAGTAGACGCTCATTTCTTGGTCGCGCTGGTGTGTTGACTGCTGCTGGCTTTATTGCGGGGATCATGTCTCCTCTGCTCTCTTCCGTGACGAAAGGGGGCATTGTCCAGGCACAGAATATTGACGTTCAAGTAGGACCGTTCACTGTCAAGAGTTCAGTTGTAAAAGAAGTCTTGGCAGCCAATCGTGAGTATGCTAGAACCTTTACCAAAGGTAATCTTGCTATACCTCCGGCTAGAAAGTTCGCAATTCTCACCTGCATGGACGCTCGACTCGATCCTGCTAAATATGCAGGACTATCTGAAGGGGATGCCCATGTAATTCGTAATGCTGGCGGACGTGTCAGTAATGATGCGATTCGCTCGCTGGTGATTTCCCACAAACTACTCGGCACTCAGGAGTGGTTCGTGATTCACCACACCAACTGTGGCATGGAATTCTTCACAGACGACATTATTAGTCAATTGCTGGAGAAGGATCTCGATACCGCAACTCTGAATGCAGACGGCACTTTTACTCCTGCAGGAACACCTGGAACGGGGTCGACCGAAGGATACTACATTAAATGGTTGACTATCGAGAAGCAGGAAGAAAGTGTTGCAAGAGACGTCAGACGGATTCGCACCCACCCATTGGTACCGGGCTACATTCCTATTTATGGCTATATTTACGATGTCAAGACTGGGAGGTTAAACGAGGTTCCTAGAGCAACGGAGATTGGCAGACCGATCTAGTAAGTTTGTCTGTTTTGCTCTGCAGAGCGCTGATATCCTTCTTGAATGTCGCTACAGGGACAAAAAAGGATGGCTGAGAACTAGGACAGACTACACGAACAAAGACGCGAAGCACAAGCGTGGATCTTTCGGAAGAGCCGTGCAGAGTTAGTATCAGGGGGGAAACGCCACTTGCAAGAGTGGGTATTGCCTCACTAACACAGTGGCTTTTCTTCCACAGTACTGTCTCACCGCGTCTTTCCATCTGGTGCATCCTCTTCGGTGACATTAACATCACTCTCATGAACCTATAAAACCGTAACCAAAACAGACTTGCCTGAAAAATAAGCCCCATGTTTCTACTGCTAGATTGCTGACTTAGATGAAAGTTAGAAGTTAGATGTCTTTAAATATCTGCTTACAAAACAACTTTATGTATTGACATGTGGTGACAAAAAAGCCGCATGATAGTTTCTCATACAAAAAATATTAAATAATAAAAAAAATGCTGAAATTTATTATCTGAAAATTATGTTTTTTTATAGATTATTGTGGATAACATACTTTCAAAAATAAGAGTTAGACTTTATACTATTATGACAAGCTGTAAAAGTACGACAAACTGTAAAATATAAGAAGCTTTAGAGGCTGTATTGGAAGCATTTTTGCTTCGATTACACCAACATTCTTCAAAGCATCGCTACAGAGATAAAGGCTACCACTGTAGCTTTAAGCCCTAGCCTGCTACTTACAGTTTTGTTTGGAAAGCTCCGTAGACGTGTATTTGCAGTCACTCATGTTTTATGGCTGTATTTGCACCACTGTTAAATCCAAACCCTCTTTAGTTGTGTGGGATTCATGATTGTTGTGTAACAGAATTACTGCAATCTTTATCGACATAATCAAACGAGTTATGAGGATGTTTACAGACTGTTTCAGACACTTCAACAAGGAAAATTAATAATGAGAAAATATTTCATCCTGTGCTTGTTTCTCATTGGATTTGTTTGGGCTATACTCACCCAAATACCTCTCCCACTGAACAAAGGATTCACACAACAAATAGCCTCAGCAACACGACCACAGAACGGTGGTAGCAAATACTTGTTAGTCTGGTCTAGTGACAAAGGTACAGACGATGGTAAACAAGACCCTGACTTTCTCGCAGTTGTTGACGCGACCAAAGGTTCACCGACTTACGGCAAAGTCGTTAACACCGCGAATGTCCCCGAGGTTCCGAATGCCAACCTTCTAACTGAACTTGGTCTGAGACCGAACACTCCATCGTCGATTTTAAATGAAGCTCACCACCTGACTACAGAGTTATACACCGATCCTGCCAACAACCATAAATACGTATTTGCAGGGGGACTCATTAGTGCCAACGTTTTTAAATTTGATGTCACCGATCCACTAAACATTCCTCCAGCAGAGTTGATCGTTTCTTCCCAAGTCAAAAAATTTGCTGGTACTGATCACTTTCACGCACTTCCCAACGGTAACTTCGTTTCAACCTTCATGGGTTCTAGAGGGCTGACGACTCCGGGAGGGCTTGTCGAATTTTCGCCGGATTGGAAAGTCGTAAAAGAGCATGATTCTAACAAGGCTGGTGGACCAACACGTTACGTTCCTAGTATTAATGGTGAGACGGATACCGGTTTATTGTCACACCCCCACGGTCTGGAAATTCGACCAGATTTGGGTATATTAGTAACATCAGATTTTGCCAATCCTTTCACTTTGGCGAGCGGTTTGCTGTATGACCCCAGTAAGCAGAATTATGATTTTGGTACCACTGTTCGAGTGTGGGATTTATCTAACTTAGCAGCTGGTCCGAAAAAAATTATTCAGGTACCAGATGGACCCAGGAAAGAAAAAAATCGGTTTTATGAAGAGCCAGAAGGCTTGATGACTCTTAAACTCTTACACAAGCCAAACCATAAGGGAGGTTTTGTGTCAAGTGTAACTGGCGGCACCTTGTATTATTCACCGGACCTGACAGCTGACGATGCGAAGTTTATAGAAGTTTATGATGGAGGACCCAACACTGGTGCATCTTTCTTTGATATTACAGAAGATGATCGGTTTTTAGTTCTGCCATTTTCGGGAATTCTTACGCCTAACGATCCCGGTGATAATCCTTATAACCGGGATTACCCAGGAGAACACTCACGGCGGATTGTTGTGTTAGATATTGAAAAACTCGTTAACAAGGATCCCAGTAAAATTAAATGTGGAGCACCACTGGTTATCAATAACCCCATTACAGGATTCACGACCAAGTTGTTAGGTCATAACAATTATGCTCCGGATTGTCCTGTCGAAGTTTCCGTTGTCAACGTTGACTCAGCGGAGAACTTTAGAACACATGGTGGAACTCACTATATTGAGTTTGATAAAGATGACAGTCGATACGCAGCTACTAACTACTTTGTCGATCTAGACAGCTTCGGCTTACCAGGAACGGGATCGGGTGGCGACTTAAAACTTTACATCGCCAACTTCAACAAAAAGGACGGTGCTAGTTCGTTAGATCAAGAATTCAAAGACGAATTGACTGGTGAGATCGGTGTCAACTTCAATCGACCGAGTACCTATAAATGGCCCGGCGATCGCGGTTTTGCTGGAACAGCCAAACCACATAACGCAACATTCACGGAAACTTCTTACTAAATAAGAATGCACTCTTTTGGGGTGAAATTGCACAAGTAGGTTAAATTCGGCAGGGTGCGCACGCCGCTTGGTAGTGGCGATCGCGTAACGTACCGTAGGCGATCGCCTCAACCCCTGCCTTAATTTTTTTTAACAAGACAATCAAACTGATAGTCAATTAAGTCTTCTCGCCGTGGGTTTGCGCAAATGCACGGAATTTCTCCCAATCTGTGATTTTGTGTCCATTGCCTGGAGGTTGATTTGGCTTGGGGAGATCCAAAAAATAAAATATCCAGCCGTCTAATTTATCGATTCTGCCAAATCCTTGCGTTGAGGCTGTCAAGCGCCCAAAGGGCTGGGACACGGCTGGATATTTTATTACTTGTAAGTGCCTTGGCTCGGTAGTCTCCTGTTTTCTCCCCTCGCTTCAGCCACAGGTCTATGGTGTTATCGCTCTTCCATCACTTTGCAGAGAGAAAAATAAAGCACTAAGAAATTCCACCACTGCTTAATACCTCTGTTATCTTGGTAAATTCAGACAAAGCTTGGCACAATGTAAATCCGGCGTTGCTGATTAATGGGATGAATTTTCCTCACGCATTCGGCGGAGCCGTTCTCGCAGAGTAGGTGCAAAGGCGAGCCAGTACTGCAGGAGGGTTTCCCTCCGTAGGTATCTGGCGGCGCAAAGAATCTATCTTTAGCCTTAGTCAAAAATCTCAATTCATCCCGCATTTATGCAACGCCGTAAATCCTATTGTATCGTATGCACCCCAGTCTCGATTGGTTCTCAAGGTTGCTTTTGCCAAACGAGAGGAGTATTTTGCTAAGAAAGGTAGTGCTTAGTATCACCAATTTTGTGAAATGGTATAACTGGTAATTTATGTGTTGGAAATCTCTTTCATGGTAGTCTTTGTGTCACCTCAGAAAGCATGAATGTAATCAGAAGCTGAACAAGCGTGTTATTTGACTTCTGAATCTTGTCCCTCAACAATTTCTTTTTGGATAGAGCGAATTTCTGCAGCTAATTCTTGCCGAGTAGAAGCTTTGAGTAGATATCGGTAAAAAAACCATATTGCGTAACCAATTCCAGTTAACTCAAAAGCTAACTGTAACTGCGGAACTTCATTAATTACATCTAATACAGCTAGAACTATCTTAATTGCAACAGTCGCTGCAACAATTGAAGCAAAACAAATAATTGGTAGTTGGTATTCAGTGAAAAATCTACCCAAGTCTTTAGGCAATTGCTCCAAAAAATCAGAAAAATTTCCGCTCATTTGCTGCCATTGGGGTAATGATTCACTAGCAGGTGGTGGCAATGGCTGAGTTTCAGGTTTTGAACTTTCAAGTGCTGCGCTAGGTTCGGTTGATGTAATATCAACAAATTTCGATTGTTGTACTTTGCTCTCCATAAGTTTCCTGTTTTGTTCAGTGAGCCACTCCGTTGCGGGGGTTCCCCCCGTTGTAGGAAGTGGCGAACCCGTAAGGGTGACAACAGTTTCCATCTGTGTAGTCAAGGGTTTTGCGCTTTGTGTAGGAGGATAAGACACCTCAGGTGTAAATATATTTGCATTCGCATCAAAACTCTTATCAGCAGGAGTTTCCCGAACCACCTTTTCTACAGACAAGATTTCGGCATTCTTGTTGAGAATAGTATTAATGATTTCGTCAGATTTCTCCTTCAAACTCTCATTATTTTCCTGATTTGATGTATCTTTCTCGGTCTCATCATCCCGGAGATCAAGTGCAGCCAATTTCATCAAAGGCGAGTAAATCGCATTGTACATATCGCGTGCCATATTCACAGCACCTTCAAATCCCATATACGGACCATTGTGATATCCATGTCCGTTGACATAAGGTAGGTGTAATTTCTTCACCAATGCTCCCACCCTCGGTCCAGTTAGAACCAAATCGGGTTTGACCATGTCTAGCACCTCGAAAAATTCCAGTTCGTTGCTATCGTCAATATAGATAGTACCTTCTTGACCTCTAGCAATCACCTTTTCAAAGTCTTCTTGGTGACCAAACTTCGAGGACATGGCAACAACTCTCATACCCAAATCATCTTCCAGGGCTTTGGTCCAGTGCCATAATCTTGGTCCACCTGTCCAGATACAGACTTTTTTGCCTGTCAAGCGTTCCTTATACCACGCCAACTTGGATTCATATTTAGCCACCTCTTCGGCAATCACAGCTTCCGCTCTGTCCTCTATACCAAAGAAAGCACCGATTTTGCGCAACCCTTCTTTAGCATAGTCAAAGCCCCAAGTATCCACGTCCAGACGGGGAATACCATATCTTTTCTTCAACTCATTGGCAATGTATCCAGCAGAACGTGCACAGTTGGTGACATTTAACTGCGCTCTGTGCATGCCTCGCAATGAGTCATAAGTACCGTTGCCGGTAAAATGGGCGATGATTTGCACACCCATTTTTTCCATGTACTTCTCTAGGACAAACGTATCACCTTGAATGTTGTAGTCGCCGATGACATTGATGGTATAAGGAGAAGTGATTTCTGGCTCAAACGTTCCTACCTTCTCATTCACCCAGCCAATATTGAGAACGTGGTGACCTTTAGATTGACTGACACCGGCAAAACCTGGACATTCTACGCAGAAGATGTCTACATCACCAAGTTCTTTTTCTGCGCTTTTAACAACGGCTCTGATGTCATCTCCAATCAGTGCTGTGGCGCAGGTGCTGTAGACAATCATCCGTTTGATGTCGGGAAATTCGGCAAACGCTTCTAGTATGGATTTCTTGAGCTGCTTTTCACCACCGAAGACAACGTGCGACTCTTTCATGTCTGATGACCAGACATATTTGAGTTGGAAGTTACCGTTGTCACTGGGATAGCGTTTGGTGTGCCAGGTGTCGTAAGCACAGCCGATTGGTCCGTGAATCAATTGGATGGTGTCTTTAAGGACACCACCAATCACCAGTTTCGCTCCACAGTAGCTGCATCCTCGCTCTGATAAGGAGCCGGGTATTGTTTCTACGTTGGAACTTGGGAGAAATTGTGTTGTATCTTCTCCCTTTTCTTTGATGTAAACGTGCTTTTCACGTTCGGGTATGGCTTCGTCGCACTTCAGTAATTTCAATGCCATGACTTATTGCTCCTTATGCAATTTCAATACAACAATAAAGCTTTTTTCTCTTCTGTTTGAGAGCTGAACTTTACAGCAGTTCTGTGTAGGGTGGGCATTGCTCACTGATATCTCAAATGTTCATCAGATAAGCTTTTATGAGCAATGCCCACCTTACGATTTGTGGTCTAATCATAGAATTAGCGCACTGAACTAGTGCTAGTTGCGTAAGTCCTACCATTCTAGAAACAGTGTTACCACCCACAGGAGTTCCAACCACAGGATAGGGTTCTTTTGCTTCAACGTTGAGGCGGGATCGCGGAGAATACGTGTGGCGTTCATACAAATAGCTTCCGAAATACCCAGGTTTTTGGCAACGCTTCTGAAAATGTCTTTGTAGGCATTGACTGAGGCAAACAGCTGGTCAGGGGAGTATACAACAAAATGTTGAGAAAGTTTTGGGGGCTTGCCCCAGTAGGAATTTACGAGTTCGACGTGGCTGTACTCGAGCAACCCACCGAGTTCGGGACAGCGCTCGTTGAGTATGGTGGTAAATTTTTGAACTAAAATCTCTTCAGTCAACATCATGAGTTATACTCCTTCAATGAGGTAAACAAGTGTTGGCGTGGTTCAGAACGCCGATTTATCAGATAATGATCGGGTTGCATCGTCCTAGTCAAACAACCCAAACTTCACGAGCAGTTTCTCAAGCTGATCATTAGACATAGATTTCGGAATCACAAAGTTTGTGTTTTGATCAATCGCCATTGCTAGGTTGCGGTAGTGCTGTGCCTGTTGACACTCAGGAGCATATTCAATGACGGTTTTGTTGTAGAACTCTGCCCGTTGTACCATGTTGTTCCTGGGCAGGGAGTAAATTATTTGAGTACCCAGTTGCTCTGCCAGAGCCTCAATCAGATTGTCTTCGTGATCATCATTGCGAGAGTTGCAGATCAATCCTCCCAAACGTACACCGCCGATAAGAGCATACTTCTGAATACTTCGGCAAATGTTGTTGGCGGCATACATTGCCATGATTTCCCCAGAAGTGACAATGTAAATTTCTTGAGCTTTGCCTTCACGAATGGGCATGACAAATCCAGCACACACCACGTTACCTAGACCATCATAAAAAGTATAGTCAAGTCTAACTTCTTCATCGTAGGCACCAAGTTGTTCGAGCAACCCAATTGATGTCAGGATACCTCGACCTGTACATCCCACACCAGGTTCGGGTCCACCCGATTCCACACAAAGCGTCTTCCCCCATCCCTCCTTGCGGAAATCTTCTAGATTCACATCTTCTTCTTTACGCAGTGTGTCGAGGACTATCTTCTGGTGCAATCCCCCCAAGAGAAGCCTGGTAGAGTCTGCTTTCGAGTCACATCCCACAACCATCACCTTACGACCCATATCAACCAGTCCAGCCACTGTATTTTGAGTCGTTGTGGACTTGCCAATTCCCCCTTTTCCATAAATAGCAATCTTCCTCATTTCTCCCACTTTTCTTTCATTGCCAGATATAAATAAGGACAAACAAAACAATCCAGATGACATCAACAAAGTGCCAGAACAAAGAGGTTGCATTTACACCAAAATGACCTGTATCGTAGTTACCAGGAATGAAAGAGCGACCAAAAACAATGATCTGCAACAAAATGCCAGTAAGAACGTGCAAACCGTGGAAGCCTGTCAGTAAATAGAACATCCCACCAAAGACTCCTGTGGTAAATCCAAAAGAAAGGTTGCTCCACTCGATCGCTTGTCCGACTAAAAAGTAAGTTCCCATAGCGATCGCTAACAAAAGAAACTGGCGAAATTTCATTAAGTCGTGGCGTGCAAGGGCGCGTTCTGCCAAGTAGATAACAAAGCTACTGGAAACAAGAATCACCGTATTTATTGCAGGATCTCTGATTTCTAGCCCGGAAACACCAGGAGGTAACCAATCAGGAACTGTTGTTTTGTAGACAATATATGCTGTAAAAAAACCGAGGAAAATGAAAGTCTCTGAAAGCAAGAACACAATGAAGCCGAATATCTTGTTGCCTTCTTCATCATGAGTATGTTGATGTGCGGAATGCTGTGATTCTTCTGAAATAATGGAACTATCCATTGCTTAAAACTCCTCTATATTTGTCTCACGCTCCAAATGCAGAGATCAGAGAAAGGAAAGAGAGCAAAACAAACATTAGTTTGCGATCGCGAATACCTCATCTCAAACTCTCTGCGTCCCTCTGCGTAAATCTCTGCGCTCCTACCCTACGGGAAGGCGTTCGCGCAGCGTGTCGCTTTGCGACTCAGCGCCTATGCGTTTAAAAATCAAACATTTGGTATACTCTCTAATGCTCGGCTACCAACGATTCAGATTTTCCATAGCCGTAGGGTTCACCTACAACAACTGGAATTTCCTCAAAGTTCTCTACAGGAGGTGGTGAAGAAACTAGCCACTCAAGTCCAATTGCCCGCCAAGGATTCTTCAGTGCTTGCTGGTCATGCATCCAAGAACCAATGATATTAAGAATGAAAGGCAAAGTGGACACACCTAACAAAAATCCTCCAACACTGGCAACAATATTCCAAAATTCATACTCTGGAGGGTAAGAAGAAACTCGACGCAACATTCCTTGCAATCCTAGTGGGTGCATTGGGAAGAAGTTGAGGTTAATGCCAATGAACGCCAGCCAAAAATGCAATTTACCCAAGCTTTCGTAGTACATACGTCCAGTCATCTTGGGGAACCAGAAGTAAATAGCAGCAAACATCCCCATCGTTACTGTGCCGTACAGAACATAGTGAAAATGACCCACCACATAGTAAGTGTTGTTGACGTGGACATCAATAGGAACAGAGGAGAGGGTAATGCCAGTGATACCTGCAAACACAAATAATACTAATCCACCGAATGCAAACAGCATTGGTGTATCAAACCGCAGCTTACCGCCCCAAATTGTTGCAGTCCAAGCAAACACCTTAATGCCAGTAGGTACAGAAACAAACATTGTTGTGAGCATGAAAAACATCCGCATCCAGCCTGAAGTACCGCTGACGTATAGATGGTGTACCCAGACTATACTGCTGACTCCAGCAATCAGGAGTGATGAAACAGCGACAATTTTATAGCCAAATAGAGGTTTGCGAGCAAAAGCGGGGAAAATTTCGGAAAAGACTCCGAAAACAGGCAGAATAATCACATAAACAGCAGGGTGGGAGTAGAACCAGAAAAAGTGTTGAAATAGAACTGGATCGCCTCCCTTAACAGGGTTAAAAAAGCTAGTTCCAACTGTTAAGTCGAGTAAAAGCATGACTGCACCTGCTGTTAAGACAGGTAGTCCAAACAGTTGGATAATCTGGGCACTAAATACATTCCAAACAAAGATGGGCATACGGAAGAATGTCATCCCTGGTGCTCGCATCTTTACTATTGTGGTGACAAAGTTAATTGCCCCCATAATTGAAGAAACACCTGATACTGCTACTGCTAGAAGCCAAATAACTTCACCATTGATTAAGTTTCCTGTGGGGTTTTGCAGGCTGACAGGAGGATATGACCACCAACCTGCTTGCGCTGGACCACCAGGTATAAAGAAGCTAACCATCAGCAGAATAGCAGCGATTGGTATCATCCAGAAAGCAACAGCATTGAGTCTGGGAAACGCCATATCTCGCGCCCCAATCATCAGAGGCACAAGATAGTTAGCAAAACCTGTAAGTATGGGGAATGTCCATCCGAACAGCATCACGGTGCCGTGCATCGTGAACAGAGCATTATAGACACTACGGTCAACGAGGTCTGATTCTGGGGTAATCAATTCCCCACGAATGATCATTGCAAATATGCCACCTACTAAAAAGAGAATGAAAGCGGTAACAATATACTGAATACCAATAACTTTGTGATCTGTACTGAAGCTAAAGTATTGCTTCCAGTCTGTTGTAGGTTCGTGTTGAGGTATGTTCTTTGTAATGTCTTCAACAGAAATATTTGTCATTGTCTGCGTGTTGGTTGTTGGTTACTGGTTGTTAGCTACTAACTAATTGCTGTAATTGACGACAGGGGCTTGTGCAGGTGCGATCGTAGCCCAGCTTTTGATTAACTGTTTTGATTCTTGGGTATATTCAGAAGCTGCTTGATTCTTTGCAGTACATGGTTTGCGGTTTGCTGCTTCAAGAAGCCACTTTTTGTATTCTTCAGGGGATTCAACAACAACATCTGCTTGCATTGTGGCAAAATAAGTACCACTGAATTCAGAATCGGTCAATCGATATTTGCCAATGCGGATAGGGGTGAATTCAAAGTCAATGTTGCGGTTGGGAATAATGTCTTGCTTGACTCGGAAAGCAGGAATATAAAAGCCATGGACAACATCCTCCGACTGCATGGCTAAACGGATGCGATGATTGATGGGTAAATGCAGTTCGGTGCTGGTAACTCCTGTTTCTGGGTAGCGAAAAACCCAAGCCCATTGTTTGGCATTGACTTCGATGTTTTCAACTGGCAGGACATTTGATGCAGTTGAGGAAGATGCGGAGACGGAAATTGGCGCAGCAGATGCAGATTGCATTTCCACTGGAATATGCACATGCATAGCCTCCATTGGTCCTTGAATCCCCATTTGCTCGTAGATTTGGTAGCTGTAGCCTGCAATCCAAAACACCAGCAATACAGGAATTGCAGTCCAGACAAATTCTAGTGTTAGATTCCCTTCAATGGGAGGACCATCGCTAATATCATACTCCCCTGCTCGATGGAAAATTGCTGAATACATGAGTGTTCCTGTGACTCCAAGGAAGATAAATGCCCCCAGCGTTATTAAAAAACTAAACAAATCATCGACGAGTCGCGATTCTTCTGCGGCTTGAGGGGGTAGCCAGGAATGTGCCTGATGTCCTATGCGAAGACTAACAGCAGTTAAGGCGAGAGCACACGCACTCAGGATCAAAATATTTCGGACTTTCATAGCGACAAATTCAGTTATCAGTTATTAGTTAACAGCAGTGAACAACTAACTGTTAAGTGTTTTGTGCTATTTCAGCAGTAAGTTGGGGTTTTTGCCCAATCGCAACAACATATCAGCGGTATTGTGAACTCCAAACTCAGCAGCTAGGTGCGCTCCTAGCGTACCGTGGATGTACATGAGGAGCATGATGAATAGCCCGGAAAGTAAATAGGTCAACTGTACTTGTTGACTGTTATCCTTACGCCAAATATAGCGCTGGAATCCTCTCCAAATAGTCATGCCAACAATCAGCGCTAGAAGAAAAACACCACCCACACCATGCCAAAGCATTGTTTCCATTGCTTGCAACCCCCAGGCACTTTTTACCTCAGTGGATGGTTCCGCCAACATCATTTCGTAAAAACCTACTGCCACTGTAAAAAATGTGATGATTGCTGAACCCAGCATATTGTACCAACCAACATTAAAGAAGTTGGAAGGAGTGGTAGAAATTGCTAAAAACTTGAAGAGTGGTTTTTGTATCGGTAACAGCACACCAATGAAATCAAAGGCAATGCCAAGGATGAACAAACCTAGAGTAAGATGGACTAGATTTGGGTGAATGGGTATGGCATAAGGCAATCCATTTGCTCCAAGCTGAGTTTTCAATTGGTCAATAACTTCAGGGTTCATTGCAGTAAGCCCTCCTTCACAGCTTCAACAACTGGTACAGTGTGTAGTCCATATACCCAAACCAGTTCATCTCCGAAATACACTTGTATGCCTACCAAAGCAGTCAAAAGTAGACCTGCTGTGAGGTAATAAATTGATATTTTTTCTGGATTGCGGGAACGAATGACATAACGCCAAGCTGTAATGGCTGCAAGAATTCCTGAAAGTGACCAGCCAAGGAGCGTATGTAGATTGAGTACTGGTTGAACTGCGTTATAAGGTTCTGCCAAACCTGCTTCAAATTGACCAAAAAGGATGGCGATGAAGATGGAGATTGTAGCGAAAAACATATTCCACCAACTCACCTCAAAAAGACGGTGGTTACGGGTAAAGTACCCAATGACATCACACAAGAAGGCAAATAATACCATCGCAATCACAAAATGGACAACGATGGGATGCATTGTATCGGGATATGGCAAATTATGGTCATTCAGAGACAGAAGATGCTCAAGCATGGTATTATACCTAATGTATTAGTTAGTAGTTATTAGTCAGTGATTAGTGATTAATAAGTAACAACTAACTAATAACTATTAACAATCTTTTGACCAAATATAGAATTGCAGCAGTTATCGTTATGCTTTTTCAACAGGTGTTTGGATGAAACTCCAACTCAAGCCCTTGAATCATGAAGTTTAGTAGACTATCCTAGCAATCGAAGTAGAGATAGTGAGTAAAAGCTTGCAAGTCATCACAAAATGTCTTTACGGGTTGGTCAAATGCTGATGAATAAGTTGGTAATTTTCATCTGTGAGGTCAAGCAGGGTATGAAATAGAAACTTGTCAATTAGGTCTTCGGTAGCCTGGTCAATCGCAGATTACCTACTACAGTCTTAACACTTGAAATTTTGTTTCCTGTTATGGATTTTGCCATTAGTAACTATGTATTGAGAGCCATAGTTTAGATAGGTGAGGAGTGCTTCTAACATCAATGTAATTAGAATCAATTACACTGTATTCTTACCTATTCAAGACTATTGATTTCCCATATATAAAGAATATCATACATCTTGCCAATTTACTTGCGATTGTCAATTTTTTTGCAAAGAGTATTCGTGGTTACAATTAATCAAAAATTAGAAGATTCTCAACCAACAATTGCGTTTTTCTTCTGTTGTTTTGAGGTTAACAGTTCTGACTTGAATTTATATCTTAATGACACCACTAATTCTCCATAGTTCATGGCTGCCGCTAGCTTGCAATTGCAGCACAACGATGAAGTTAGCCCACCGCGACGCAAGCACCTCAGCGCTGTTCAGCAGCGGCAAATAACCTTTGCTGCCCCGCCAACATCTTTACACCGTCCGCTGCAACACGGTTGTTAAACCGTTTACCAACGCCACTAGCCTTCAATCAGCCACTTCTCATAATCGCAGCGAATCAATTTCTGTTTAACGCTATTCAAAACTTCTTCGATCTCGGATGGAAGAGGAACAGTCCCCACTGCTCCAACTCGATATACATCGTTGAGGACAGCATGATACTCTTGAACTGTAAACTCAGCAATCACTTGAGCTAAACCTCGATCAGACATTTGCTCATAGAGAATCGACAATAGGGGAATATATTCTTGCTCTTCGATGCCCTGAGGAAAAGCACATTGAAGCAACTGATAGGTACTGACGAGATGGGCTGGAATTGTTTTTTGCATGATTCAGCTACCTGTCAATGGGTAGGCTCATCATTCAATTAGAGCTTATGGTTCATATATTTAATCAATATCAAAATAGTTATTAATGAACAGTTAACAGTCATCAGTTCTTCGTGAACAGATTAGAACTAACAACTGATAACTAATATCTAGTAACGCAGTTTCACAGCAGTACCTGTAGCAGTAATCAGTACGAGAATACCTGATTGATCAACATTAATTGTGCCAGTATCAACTTCAATGCCAATAACAGCATCTGCTCCGAGACGTAATGCCCGTCGCTCTAGTTCTTCTAAAGCCTTACGTTGACCTTCCTCAAATAGACGTTCATAGCTACCTGTGCGTCCACCGATAACATCCCGGATGCTAGCGAAAAAATCTCGTAAGAAATTGCTGCCGTAGACAACTTCTGCCGTCACGATGCCCAGATATGACTGAATAATGGCTCCTTGAATGACATCAGTCGTAGTTAAAATCATAGATTTGCCTCAAAAACATAACTATCAACTCATACTCCTGCTTGGATTTTTAGACTTCGAAGCAGATACTTGAAAAGCAGATTATATGAGAAACAACTGTTAATTTATTGTAATTTCCCAGAACAAAATGAAATTTATCGTAAATATTTTGTAAAAGTAGACAAATAGAGTTTACACTCACTAAATATATCTGTTTTAATGGACAAGCAACCACGGAGATTGTGGGGAAAAGTTGCAAAAACTTTTAGGTAATTTACTGTGTACAATCGAACATCATTTATAGTAAGTGTTCTCCTAGTAGGAAGCTTTGTAGCAACAATACCCTTGGTCGCTCAAGCTCAAGAAACAGTACCACAACAAAGTAGCCAGGAGTTAAAGGGGCTTTTAGAGGAAGGGCGGAGGCTGGTAGATAGGAGTGATTATAGTGGGGCGATCGCTATCTATCAAAGAGCAGTCGCTCTAGAGCCAAAAAACGCCACGATTCATTCTGGCATTGGCTACCTCTATGCCCTGCAAGGAAATTTTCCTGCAGCAGTTGAGGCTTACCGTCGTGCTGTTGCCCTTAATCCTAACAATAGCGATTATCAATATGCTTTGGGTTATGTCAGTGGTAATTTGGGAGACAATAAGGGAGCAAAGGAAGCCTACCGTCGTGCAATACAAGCTAACCGGAATAACGTCAACGCCTATATAGGATTGGCAACAGTCCTGTTACGTTTAGGAGAAAACGAAAATGTGAAATGGGCATACGAACAAGCTGTCAACCTTGACCCCAAAAATCCCCAAGTTTATGAGTTGCGGGGTAATATCTTAATGAAGCAAGGCAAATCAAAAGAAGCGATCGCAGCGCTTCAGAAAGCTCGTGAATTGTACGAAAAGCAGGGCAAGCAGGACAGTGTAGCAAGAATAGAAGCCGTGCTGCGAACTTTAGGGGGATAAAATTAGTCTAACTTGCGTCCGGTGAGTTCAACGAAAATATCTTCCAAGTTAGAGGGACGAACCATCATCCCTGTTTTGTCCTAACCGTTACCAAACTTCTTCGTGGAAGAACAGGCGGGTATTGTCCCTACAACCAAATTAAAGTAGGGAACAGGGACGTAGTAAGGCTTTGTAAAGTAACTCTTGATACTCATCATCACTCACCGGATAAGCACCAAATCTCTCCAAATGGGGATTCATCATTTGGGCATCAAACATCACAAATCGCCTTTTATGCAACCTTTCCACTAACTTTACCATCGCCACCTTTGAACCATCTGGGATGCGGTAAAACATTGACTCTCCAATAAAAGCACCCCCAATCACAATTCCTAAAATTCCTCCAGCCAGTTCATCTCCTTGCCAAGTTTCAAAACTATATGCCCAACCCGTCTGGTACAGTTCCCAATAAATCTGTTTTAACTCTGGTGAAATCCAGGTTAATTCTCGATTAGCACACCCAGCTACGACAGCTTTAAAATCGCGGTTAATTGCAACAGTAAAACGCTCTTGATTAAGAACACGTTGCAGGGACTTGGGGTAGCGAAATCGTTCATCTAAAGGAATGAGGGTGCGAACGCGACTCGCATACCACCCCAAGCCATGATTCTCATCCGCCATGAGAAAATAGCCTTGAGCATAGCCTTGAATAATAGTGGCAACATCATATTTCATACAAATAAGCATAAACATAGTTTGTAGTCAGCGCCTAAGCGACTACTACGAACCTATTTTCGAGCAACTCAAGGTTTTTAAATAAAAATAAAAGAAAATGACAGAACCAATTCCACCTATCACCTTACCACCACCTCAAAATCCTATACTTGAGGGAAAATGGTTACAGCAACGCTTGCATCGGTGGCTTGATGAAGAATTTATCCCAGAAGCAATCAATCAGACAATTGCCCAAAGAGCAGCACAAATTTTTGTGCGTCAACGCATGGAAGGAGAAAACGACTTAGGTTCTCTAGTTATTGCCATTGTTACAGAGATGCAGTCGTTTGATTTTTCTAAAAGTTTCTACGGAGAGTTTGCTATTGCTAACGCCGTTAGCGACTTACTTCTAGAAAGTTTGGGAATTGATAAGTGTTGTGGGCAATAAATAATTTCTGTCCAAAGTCTAATTCGTCATTAGTCTTTTGCTATGTGCTAATGACTAATGACTAATGACTACCAACTAGATTTAACCACTCCGGGTAAAAGACCCTCATGTGCCCATTCCCGCAGGACGTTCCGAGATAGCCCAAAGTCGCGGTAAAATCCTCTAGGACGACCTGTTACCCAGCAGCGGTTGCGGCGACGACTAGGAGCGCTATTGCGGGGTAGCTGTTGAATTTGGCGGTGAACTTCCAGCTTGTCAAGAGGAGATTCTGCTTGTTTGAATTCTTCCAGCAATGCTTCTCGCTTGTCAGCGTATTTAGCCATCAGTTTGGCGCGTCTTTTTTCGCGCTCAATCATGCTCTTTTTTGCCATAATGTCAGTGATTTATTTGAAGACAGCATTTTCCATTTTATATAATTACACGCCTAGCGACCAAAGTCTCTTTTAGGGCAATGGGCAATGGGCAATGGGCAATGGGCAATGGGCAAAGTCTCCTTGTTTTATCATCCCCCCATCTTCTTGTCTCCCTTATCCCTCCTAAACTTTTTCAACTTTTGCTTTTCCAGTTACTTGGGGTACCTGAAAAGCAGAAGGGCACAGATCCGCTAGTTCACAAGCATCACAAGCAGGCGATCGCGCTTTACAAATGGCACGACCATGATAAATCAGTCGAATAGACCAATTTTCCCAGTCTGGTTGAGGCAATAGACGCATCAAATCTCGTTCAATACGGATGGGATCTGTGTGTTCAGTTAACCCCAAGCGCTGACTCAGACGTTTCACATGAGTATCCACCGTCACCCCAGCATTCATTCCATAAGCATGAGCAAGCACGACATTTGCCGTCTTTCGCGCCACACCAGGAAGCTGCAACAGCTGTTCCATCTGCTTGGGGACATGACCACCAAACTCATTGATAATCATCCGACAAGCAGCTTGAATATTCTTTGCCTTATTGCGATAGAACCCGGTGGAACGTACCAAGTTTTCTAACTCTGCCAAATCAGCATTTGCCAGACTCGTTGCATCCGGAAACTGACTAAACAACGCTGGTGTCACTAGATTGACTCGTTCATCCGTACACTGAGCAGAGAGAATCGTAGCCACCAGCAACTGTACTGGGGTTGAGTAGTTTAAAGAGCAAGTTGCATCTGGATAAAGACGCTTCAGGCGAACTAGGATTTCTAGCGCTCGTTGCTTTTTAGATGACCGTTTGCGGATACTAATCACTGGAATAATCTTTGCACCCACTCCAATTGGGTCGTTTCTTTGACTATAAGAAAAATTCCTAGCCCTAAAAGTAGCACCAAACCAGTTTGCATGACACCTTCTTGAATGCGATTAGGTAAGGGTTTACCGCGTAAACCTTCAATCAGTAGAAAAGCAAGTTGTCCTCCATCTAAAGCTGGTAAAGGCAAAATGTTGATGAAAGCCAAGTTAATGCTGATAAGAGCACCAAAGAACAACAAATTGCTTATATCATTCTGAGCCCAACTGGCACCAATCTCAACGATTTTCACTGGACCCGCCACTTGGCTAGCTGTTTCGCGGAAGTTTGTGATTAATTGCCCAAAACCTTGAAGTATCATCAAGACAATCCACTGAAATTTTGTAGCACTAACCTTTAAAGCTTCCACCGGGTTAGCAGTGCGATGGCGCTCAACTTTTCCATTGGGAGCAAGTTGGATGCCAATACTACCCTCACCGTTAGCATTAGCTTCAGGAGTTACACTCAAAGATAACTTCTGGTCACCACGGGCAATTTCTAGTTGAATTGGCTTACCTGCATGAGTTTGAATAATTTTCTTAAAAGCTTCTATCTCTTGCAACGAAGTACCAAATTCTCTGTTATTAACTGCTAAGATGACGTCTTTAGGCTGAATTCCGGCTTTGGCTGCTACAGAACTCATATTTGGTGCTAGCTGTTGGATCAAAACTCCGCTTTGAGTTGCTTGCGGTATACCAACAACACCAACTTGCGTTACTAAAAGGAAGTAGGCAAATATTAAATTTGCTATCACTCCTGCACTGATCACAATCGCTCGATCTAAAATAGGGCGATTACGCAGAAGATTCGGGTCATCGGGTGGAATATTGCTATCTGGGTCATCGTCAGGAAAACCGACGAACCCACCTAAAGGAAAGGCACGAATAGCGTATTCAGTTTGTGCTCCTTGATACTTCCAAAGAACGGGACCAAAGCCCAGAGAAAAACGATTGACGTAAATCCCTTGGGACCGTGCTGCAATGAAATGTCCAAACTCATGTACCAGGATCAGAACAGCCAAGACTGCGATCGCTGCTAAACCCGCAAGAACTGACATAGATAAATAATGAACCAACTTATTGGGCTATACTTCTTTTTATTTTAAATTGTGTCTCAGCCTACCATTGGTCTGAATTATTGATTTTCTGGCTTTTTCGGTAATTCTTAAGGGGGAAATAGTTTAGTCGTTAATGATTAGTCGTTTTTGGGACAACTAATAATTAACGGCTAACGACTAAACCCCTCAAATTACAGTACTTCGCGTCCCATGTAAGGTTGCAGCGCTTCTGGTATCCGTATTGTTCCATCCTCTTGTTGATAGTTTTCTAAAATTGCTGCCATTGTACGTCCCACAGCCAGCCCTGAACCATTAAGAGTATGCACGAGGTGGGTTCCTTTCTTTCCACTTTCTTTGAAGCGAATTTGACCTCGTCGCGCTTGATAGTCCATAAAATTGGAACAACTGGAAATTTCCCGGTACTTAAGCGAAGAAGGAAGCCAAACCTCTAAATCATAGGTTTTTGCTGAGTGGAATCCTAAATCTCCAGTACATAATTCTACAACTCGGTAAGGTAGCTGCAACGCCTGTAAAATTGCTTCTGCATTGCCCAGCAATTTTTCCAATTCTTCACTAGAAGTGCTGGGATGGACAAATTTCACTAGTTCAACTTTGTTGAATTGATGCAATCGAATGAGTCCCCGCATATCACGCCCATAACTCCCAGCTTCCCGGCGAAAACAGGGAGTATAAGCACAGTGGTAGATAGGCAAATCTTCAAAATTGAGAGTTTCCCCACGGTAGAGGTTGGTTACGGGAACTTCCGCCGTGGGCGCAAGCCACAAATCATCAGCCGCACATCTAAAGCTTTCTTCAGCAAACTTAGGCAGCTGACCTGTAGCTGTCATAGATTCGGTATTAATCAAAAATGGAGGAATGACTTCCACATACCCTGCTGCTATCTGGCGATCGAGCATAAATTGAATTAATGCTCTCTCCAGCTTTGCACCTGCACCTATAAGAGTCACAAAGCGACTTTGTGCGACTTTCACAGCTCGCTCAACATTGAGAATACCTAACTTTTCGCCGATTTCCCAGTGGGGAAGAATGTTTGGGTTTTGGGGAAGATACTCATCACCCCAACGACGCACTTCCACGTTTTCTTCCTCACTCTTCCCAACAGGTGTAGAGTCGCTTGGTAAGTTAGGGAGTGTAAGTAAAAATTCTTCGATTTTTGCCGAGAGGTCTTTTTCTTGAGGTTCCAGTGTCCCAATCTCAGCTTTGACAGAACTACCTTCATTACGCAACGCTTGGATTTCTGGTCCTTTGGGGTTGCAACCAGCTTTTATCTTTTCCGGAATTAATTTAGCAATTTCGTTACTGCGTGCTTGCAGTTGATTTCGCTTCGCTTCCAATTCACGTTGCTGTTTATCCAACTCCAAAAGCGGCTGAATGTCGTAGTGAGTACCACGAGTTTTCAACCGTTCTTGAACAAATTCTGGATTTTCCCTTATTAACTTAATATCTAGCACAGATTTATCCTAGTCTTTAGCCTAGTATTTTCTTTACAGTTAACACTTGAACGCACCCCAACCAGAGATTATGGTTGGGGATTCTTCCGCTAAGAAACAACGAGGCTCTTTAGCGTTCCCAAGACAATCGGCGTCCTCGATGTGCCGTTAGAGCTTTCGCTAACAAACACCGTGAGAATTGCTGCTATCTCCTGTCAACACACAATACCAGTACCTCGAAGCGATGTTATAAGAAGCACTCAAATCGGTATTGTATTGTTTTCCGGAAGCGAACTTAGCGAGTGAGTAATTGTTTTTACTTCGCCGCACTTTACCGCTTCCGTCAAATGCACAGGCACTTGTGTATTTGGGATTGATAGCTTGTACCTTCCCACCCAATTCTGTCCATCTATCAGTCAGTCTCTCAACAATTTTTTGATGACACCATAGATGGAATTTCTGTTTTAAGAGACTACTACCCTTTTTACCTGCTTTCGCCTTCCATCCTGCCAGACTTTCTATCACAATGACTTTGACACCATGAGTCTTTGCGAACTCAACAATCTGCCTTGCCACTATGCGACTAATCTGAAGATTGATGTTAGACGATTTACGGTAGAGTCGCTTACAAAAGCCCTTGGGTAGTTTCTCTTTTGTAATATTCGTCGTTAACTTTGAACGACGAGCAATCATCATTTTGCGTCGATTGCGTCGGTCTATGTCTCTGGCAGGATTGACAAACCTCCTAGCTTTTACAGTACCGTCACAACCAACGATTGAACAAGTTGCAGCATTGTTAATTCCCAGATCGACGCTGCAAATATAGCTAGATTCGATCTTCTCAACTTTCTTAATACTTATAGGCATTGAAAGTTGACATTTGTTTTTGTTAACAACTAATGATGGTGACTGAATTTCGTTTCCGTTTACTAAATGCCTGTTTCCTCCATGTCGCTTAACCTTAATTCCGCTCAACCACACCCAATCAGTTCCATTCCACACCTTTACGTCAAGCGTGCTGTAGTTTAAGCCATACTTGATTTGTTGACCTTTGTACAAGGCTGGATAACTATTGCACATTGCCTGAAGGCTTGTGGACTTACCATCTCGATGTGTTCTCATCTCAGACTGCCATTCTTGGTAACGAGACTGGAAACTGAGCACAATGCCAATAGCATCTGCTATTGCAGCACGTCTCAAATACGAGGGAAACTTCTTGAATGATGGATAGAGGTCAACTACTTTTTGATAGTAAGTATGCTTTGGTTTCGGGTTATCTGTTATTTTGTGAATCATTCTCTCAACAACATTAACCCCTTCTTTGGCTGTCAATGATTCCAGAGAAACCCACTGAGCATTCACAAGTAGAACCAAGGGTCTTAGGTATTTGTTATATTCGTCAATCGTCAATATCATTTGACGTTTTTGAGTCTTGCTTGCTGCCAATTCCCACACATCAGTTCTGATAACTTCCTGCTTTTTGAATTTTGCCCTTTTTTTGGTTCTCTTCTTGCTCATTGGTTCGACCTACCATTGACTAACTAATCTTAACATACACTGATGTGACGCTCATTCCGAAACAAATAACGTTGATCCGCTTTTTATATTGGTTTCGCCTACTATCCTAAAATGTAGATAGTTTTTAGTATTTTTAGGTGGGGACTGCGCTCAATATTTTTGTTCAAAATATAGTACTTCCGGCTGGTGACAACTGCAAAAGTCAAATCGCAAAAGAAAGTCAGTTATCTGTAAAGATAAAGTGAAGTCGCCAATCTCCTTCCTACTTCGTACTTTGGTGGTGGTCATTTTCTCAATCATTCCTCTGTCTTGCTTACACCAATAGTCTGTTGACTTGTTTTTGACTGCTCAACTAGACCATTGTTGCTTGTTTGGTTAAGACTGTACTGATTCCTCAGCAAAAATTGTTGCTCTTCATTTTTAGAACTTGTAGGTGCAGGTAACCAATAGGCAAGTACACCTGTTAAGCCGCCCCAGTAAAGCGCTTGGTTATTCGGAGCTTTATCAGCGACAAGCTTAAAAGTACACAACCCAAGTACGATAGTACTGAAGAAAACCTGTACGCCAAATATCCATGTTTGATGATTTTTCATAATATTAAGACCTTGAAAAAACTTTAATTTAGTTTCTTTGCCTGCTTTGATATCATTCCAATCGCAGGATGTTGTCTAAGTGACTCTGTAGTATGATTCAGCTTAAGTACTAGCATTTTCGCAAAATTCTGATATGATTTTTGGTAAATTCTTCAAAGAGTGACCTGTTTGTCATTGAAGCAGTCTACAGCAAACAACGAATGATCAATTAAGAATTACGCTCAGACTGGGGTTTGGAGATGCGATAGAGTAGCCAAATCGACGCGACAAGTCCAGCAAAATGAGCTGTAACCGTATTAGTGTTTGCCTGCACGACAAAAATATCCAAAGATTGGATAATCCGGCTAGGGTCAACTTGGGTGTAAACTCCTCCACCACCAACTTGCGGTAAGGTCAATGACTTTGTGAGTAGAGTTCCAACAATTGCTTGCGCCCCAAAGAGGGTTAACAATATTCCCACCAAATGCACCATAACCGCGAAGCGTACAACTTGAACAGTTTCAACTTTGCGTGGGCGGTTGTTAAGATTTGAGGATTCTAGTCGTAACCCAAGTCTGGTGTAGCGGAAAGCTAAATAAATGCCTACTGCTAAGCCAATGAGTCCAGCAACTGCAAAGAAAGCGCCAAACCCAGTTCCAGGATTATTACTACTAGTATTGCCGGCTCTCTGACTAAAGACTGCGAACAGCAAAATGACCCCAGAAACAACACCCAGCACTAGCTGAATCCAGAAGCTAATCCATCCAGTAAGGCGAAATGTTTGGGCAATTGCCCGGAGTGTAGAGGAATCTGACATACTGATCACCATTGGTGCTAGGGGTTTGATAAATTTACTATCATACTTAGCAAACGCGATAGGAGTATTTCTAGTAAAAAAATTCCGTACTCAACACTTTTTTTGTGTGTCCACTATTCACGAAGCTTGAAATAAAACATGGAATTTTGCCTAATCTTTAAGTAAAAACTCTAGGAAAATTACTGTCTAGCAAAGTTTTGATTAAGTTTTACATAAATACCGCATTTTCCCTTTAAAATTGCTTAGACGGTATTTTATGCTTAAGCAGTCCTCACGCCCTTGGCATTACTTGACACTAAAGACTACAGCATAGCCGTTGTCAAATCGCTCCTCAATACAATCTCAGAAGCTTGGCTAGGGGTGCAAAAAATTGCACCTCTACAATTGGTGCATCGGTTCCATGATGAGTAAGCGTGGAATTTGTCTCATAAATTATTTTTTTTGCCATTTTGCCATTTGATGATCCATTGATTAGCCGCGCTATGTATTTATCTCAAAAAGTAGTATCTTATACTCTTTGCAGGGATTGTAAGCTCAACCCTTAGGCATTTTTTAGCCATTCATTAACCATGAAACTTGAGGATATATATCATTTCTTTGAAAATCCTCCGCCAACTTACCTTTGTCAGGAGCTCGCTGTTTGTTATATTTTGTATATTTTACTACAAAGCGAATCCTATGGAACGGAGTTGATCCAACGACTGGAAACTGAATATCCAACCTATCGGCTTTCGGATACCGTGCTTTACAGTGCGATTAAATTTCTTGAAGATCAGAAGGCAATCACTGGGTACTGGAAGAAACTGGAAGGACGCGGACGTCCCAGGCGGATGTACCAAGTCTCTCCAGAATGGCAATTTCAAGCACAGGATTTAGCTCGTTTGTGGCAACAGTACATAAGCGGGAAAATAAGTTAGCGAATCATTGATAATGAATAAATCACCTCCTGTAAAACACTCATAATTTAGTTTATGGATACTGCTACTGTACCATCCACGTTGCTGCTCACTTTTCTATTCTCGGTCGGGCTATTTTTCTTTATTCGTGCCTCTACCAAAGACCGTACAGAAACCACGCAACTGGTTTGCGAGCAAGACGAAGCTACTTTAATGCCTCAATTGAGGGAGTATTTTCAAACACGGTCTTACCGAGTAGCAGCGGTAGACCCGAAACAAAATCAAGTGACCTTTGAGGGCGTTGTTAGACCTAGCTGGTTTTTAGCTGTGTTTTTAACACTCTTAGCGGCTGCTGGTCTTCTGTGTTTATCACTGGTTTTGTCGCTACTTTTTCCCAATCTGAGTACCATTTTTCTTGGGATGGTGCTGTTCTCGCCTTTGAGTGGTATTTTTTATTGGAAAAAAGCTGGAAAACTTGAGAAGGTGTCGCTGAAGGTGGAAGCAACACAAAGCGATCAACACTCTCCAACTAAAATAACAGTAACTGCCCATCGAGATGAACTCATTGAGTTACGAAGGGCATTGGGATTAAGAACTTGTGAATAGCTCGTACCGTACTTTCTTTTAGCCAGTAAAGACCTCGTAGCTTTCAAGCTTTCACGTTTTTTACAACTATATATCTTTTTACAACTATATATCTTTCAGTCTAAGTCCAGACTTATAAACCACTTTTTCACTTTTAAGAATTTAACTTTTCAGAAATGGAATAATAAAGAGAGGTAAAACGACCCCTGCTTTATTGCTCTTCTCCACGAGCTATGGGAAAAAAGCTATATCGTTTGCAGGAGCGTGCTAAAGCTTTGCTCAGAACGGGATCGCTCTATCCTCATTCCCATATACGTTCTCACACCTATCATTAACTCATACAAACACAAGGTTTGACTGGAGTTGATAGTTTTAAAGGCAAAATTGCTAGCTTAACACAGGCAAGTAAACTGCATGCTTAAAAAAAAATGAAACTTTGAAAAGAACTAGCAATTTTGCCTGTTAATGGTTGTCATGAGTCAAACTCAAACTCTATGATCACCATTGTTAGTTCAGCGACTAGCAACAGCTACCGGCTCCTGACCTGGAGGGGTTTCAAGTACCCTCAAGCTAGGAAATAAGAAGTGATTCTCTTCAACATATTGAGCACCAAACAGCCCCTTTTCCGCCCAGAAATAACGGTCTGTTGTGTGTTCATTTCGCTTTACAAGTAGCAAAGCGGGTGGCAAGATCCCTTCAGCTTGAATAAATTTTCTAGCTGCTGTCACAGGCTTATCTTCGCCGCTTTCAATACTAAATTGAGGCACATGCTCTAAAATTCGCCGTCCTTCCTGGCGACGACGACTTTTCCTCTTCCGTCTCCTTGCCAACCTTCTTTCCTCCTCTTACAAGCTATAGATTATTGTAGTGATAGCTACAAAATCCGTCGTAATTATAAAAGTTCTAGTTCAAAAATTCAATAGTTATTAACCTTTTGATACAAGAAAGATAATTTATTCTCACGTAGAAAAATTATATGTAGTAAGCAATATAATTCCTTGGAACGAACCATTAGTTGCAAGATTCAGTTAAGCTTTGTTAAATGGAAAAAGTCAACTTCTGTTCCTTTTCGTCCGTAGAGTCTGTCATCTTAAGCAAGGGCTGAGAAATGTTAATGTCTGCCAGTTCTGAGTTTGTTGCTCTATGCCGAGAGCAATTGGCGCTGTTAGTCCAAGGGCTGGAAGCATCTTTGAGCGTTGTCTATTTAACACAAGAATTGATAGAGGCTTCGACAAGTGAAGCGAAGCTCATTCCTGTGGTGGTTTACCCAGAAACAATAACGGAACAGCAGAAAGCTAGTGCTTTGGTATTGCCCACATCAATACCAGTCTCAAACCCTAATTGGGATTCATATAGTTCAGACTCCACCACCTTGGATAAAACACTGCATTCTCGTACCGGTGGTGTGTTCAACCCAAAAGACAACCGCTATAACCGGAGGTTATTGAAAGCAGCAGAGGACTTTCCCGCCCCATCACGAGAAACAGTGACACCAGATGCAGCACCACCGCATTCAACAGAGGAAGAAGAATATTTATTAAGAGGTGACCAAATTGTTTTACCTCTTCTTCATGAAGATGCGATGATGGGGTTGCTCGTCACAGTTAGAGAAGATCGAGCATGGAATGAACAAGAAAGGAGTGAAATAGAACGGATTGCCCAAACGCTATCGCTTGCCTGTGTTTTGGATCAGCGTCGAGCATGGTTACATCAGCAATTGCAGCAACAACAAATTCTCCAAGAAAAGCAGCAGGATTTACTAGATAATTTATTGCACCAGTTTCGTAACCCACTAACAGCATTGCGTACTTTTGGCAAACTATTGCTGAAACGACTGCGACCAAGCGATGCTAACAGGGAAGTAGCGACTAGTATTGTACGGGAAAGCGATCGCCTGAAAGAATTGTTGCAACAGTTTGATGAAGTTATTGACTTAACAGCAGAAGATTTAGGACCATTGGCGCTACCCCAAAAAGAAGTCCTTGTAGAAGCAAACGTACAGAAAGACTTCACAGCGCCACTCTTGTTACCTGGTGCAGGAGAGAAAGAAGTTAATTGTTCTGTACTAGATACATTAGAACCATTGTTAGTATCAGCCAGAGCCATAGCTCAAGAAAGAAATTTGCAACTCATATTTGAAATTCCTCCTAATTTACCTCTAGTACGTGCTAACACCAAAGCATTACGAGAGGTACTGAGCAATATTATTGACAATGCTTTGAAATACACTCCCACTGGCGGTAAGATTCTTATTCAGACGGGACAAGAAAAACCTCATTTTCAGGGAATTGCCATCAGTGATACTGGTCCTGGTATTCCACCACAAGATTTAGAGCATCTTGGAGAGCGACATTACCGAGGTGTTCAAGCTCAGACAGAAATTCCTGGTACGGGGTTGGGATTATCAATTGCCAAACAGCTCATAGAGCAAATGCAGGGCGAAATAGAAGTTTTTAGCCCTGCTTTGACCTCGCTTACGTCATCACCTGATGCACCAGGAACGACTTTTATTATTTGGTTACCTGTTGCTATTGCGTCCTAAATGATTTGTGAAAAAACAAGAAAAACAAGATTCCCGACTTCAGTCGGGAATCTGAGCATACGCAATTTATGCGCAAAGCGCAAGCACTTTCACACAAATCAAATAGGATTACTATAGCTCTCTTTTATCACTCTCGCCAGATTAAAATCTAAAACCCTTTCCTTGTCAGGGTTTCTATCAATATGTAATCGGTAAATCCTTGATTAAATCTGGCTTTCGGCATTTAGCTCTGATTATTATCTTCCCAAGGTGACAAAAGAAAGATAGCTATTACAGATTTTCCCGATATCACCAAAAGGGGTGTAGGGGGAACCCCTTCAGGAAATGCACTCCCTCACTCCTCTTCTTGGTCAGTTGCAGTTAAAAATAGGGTTTTGCAACGGTTAAGGGAGATCCAAAAAATAAAATGTCCCGCCGTGTATTAAGTTAACGGGTTGGTGTAGAGGATCTGGGTTTGACGGCGGGACATTTTATTACGCTTAAGTGCCTAAGCAGTGACATGACTTCTTAGCTAGACTAGAACAACAAGGTAACAAGGGTAACAATCAAAGGAATACTATGATGAGCGATCGCGATTACACATTAATTCTTGATAAGAGCGGTAGCATGTCTACTCCTGACCAAGCAGGTGGGAGAAGTCGATGGGAAATAGCCCAAGAATCTACACTCGCTTTAGCAAGAAAGTGTGAGCAATTTGACCCTGATGGTATCACCGTTTATGTATTTTCTGGTAGATTTAAACGCTACGATAATGTAACCTCAGCCAAAGTTGCACAGGTATTTCTGGAAAATGACCCAGCTGGCACGACGAATTTAGCAGGTGTACTGCAAGACGCAACCAATCATTACTTTCAGCGTAAAGCTGCTGGTCAAACAAAGCCTAATGGCGAAACAATTCTAGTGATAACCGATGGTGAGCCAGATGACCGCAAAGCCGTATTTGAAGTCATCATTAGTGCATCTCGCCAGATGGAACGTGATGAAGAATTAGGAATTTCTATAATTCAAGTAGGCTCAGATCCACAGTCAACCAAGTTTCTCAAAGCTTTGGATGACCAAATGCAAAGTGTCGGTGCTAAATTTGACATCTGCGACACAATCACCTTAGATGATATGGAAGATATGAGCCTTGCTGATGTATTGATGAACGCGGTGACTGATTGACGAGTCATTAGCCATGAGTATGAAACAAATGACTAATAGCAAATATGGAGAATTGAAAAATGCTAGAGAATCGTGATTACACTTTAATTATTGACAAAAGCGGCAGCATGGCAACTTCAGACCAAAAGGGTGGTAGAAACAGATGGTTTGCTGCACAGGAATCTACCTTTGCCTTAGCGAGTAAATGTGAGCAATTAGATCCTGATGGTATTACTGTTTATGTATTTTCTGGAAGATTTAAGCGCTACGAAAATGTCACATCAAGCAAGGTAATGCAAATTTTCCAAGAGAATGACCCCTCTGGTACAACTGACTTAGCAGGTGTGTTGAAACACGCAACTGATAACTACTTTCAACGTAAGGCTGCAGGTGAAACTAAGCCAAATGGTGAAACTATTTTAGTTGTAACTGATGGTGAACCAGATGATCGTAAAGCGGTTATGAAGGTGATTATTGAAGCTTCTCGCCATATGGATCGCGATGAAGAACTTGCTATTTCTTTTATTCAAGTAGGTACAGATTCCCAGGCGACTCGCTTTCTCAAAGTATTAGATGATGAACTACAAGGAGCAGGTGCAAAATTCGATATCTGCGACACCGTCACCATAGATGATATGGAAGACATGAGTTTATCAGAAGTACTGCTCAATGCTATCAATGATTAAGCATCTTCCTAACTTTTAACTAAATTGAGGAGGCGAACTGAATGTGCCGTAATAAAAAGGATTTCCTATCATGGATTCTCTGGACAAACTTTTAGCTGAACTGAAAGCTGAATATGAGGAACAAAAACCTCAACAGCACCAGCTAAAGCCAAATTTAATAAAACCAGCAAGCAAACTGCAATCAAAATCGGAATCATTAATAGATATCGTTTTAGCAGAAGTCAAGGCTGATTTTGAGCAAAAAGATTTGACTGAAAAATTGCAAAGACAGCAAGAACTAGAACAAGAGCGAATTAGACAAGAACAACTTAAAGCTAAAAAATTAGAAGAGTTGAAAAATCAAGCCAAAGATTGGCTAGACAAATTAGATCCATTTTCCTCAGAAGGATTTTGGTTTGAAAGGTTTGCTGAAGGATATCCGTCAAAATTGGAGGCGGCGATTGAATATTTACAAATGTCGTGAATAAAGATTAAGTTTTTTATCCTTTACAATTCTTAAGAACTAATCATAGAAAAAAGAGCAGTTATCAAATATTTCGCTTTTTACTACTTATTTCAGATAAATGCTTGATACCCCACTCGTGCATGGCATAAAGAATTGGTTGAAGACTTTCTCCTAAAGGTGTTAATGAATATTCAACTTTTGGAGGAATTTGTGGGTAAACTTTGCGATGAATAATTCCGTCTTCCTCCATCTCTCTGAGTTGCTGAGTCAGCATTTTTTGAGTAATTCCATCTAAAGCTCGCTGTAATTGGCCAAAACGTTTCACACCATCCATCAATTCTCTGATAATCAAAACCTTCCAGCGTCCACCAATCACTCTTAGCGTGGTTTCCACCTCACAAGTCAGTCGGCTATGAATCTCCGCTTCAGCTTTCATAGTTTCTTTTAGGTAAGTACCTTAGTACCTTATTTTGAAATGCCTACTTCTCATATTAACTTAAAAGTTAATCTTAAGAATGCCTCATCCTTACAAAAAATATTTACAGCACATAGCAAGTAAATGAAGTACAATACTGAGGCTTAAAAGGTAGACAGAAAGCCCTTTTTACTTCTCCCAAAGGGAGACGCTACGCGATCTGACTCCTGACTCCTGACTCCTGAATTCTGCTGTAATTTTATCTATTTACTTTCAGTTTAGCATTTTTGTTGACTTTTAATTTGATAAAAACCTTCAGTTATTTCTAGTGTTTGTTGGAATAAAGTTTGTCGATTAATTGGTATACGAGAAATTGCATAGTAGTTTTTCAAACAGCCATAATTTAGTACTTCGTTATTATATAAATAGCCTGATAAATAATATTTTGATGCATAGTATTGTACTTTTTTATTATAAGCTCCATAAGGGTAAGCAAGATGAGATGCTACTTGTTGTTGAGGATCTAGATCTTGGGTACATCGTCTCAGTTTAATCTGGGCTTGCTGGAGTTCCTTAACTAACTCCCGACGAGTCAGTATTGTTAAGTCTTTATGATTCAATCCATGAGATTGAATATCATAAAAACCTTTTTTCAGACCTTCCCTCAATTCATGGCATCCTAAGTGAGTTGAAGAGGTACTTCCTTGTCGTTCCATAATACCTGGATTGATAAATAAGACAACTTTTATTTTCTTACCGTATTTTTTTTCAAGCTTAGACAAAATGGGTAGCAAATTTGTATGTACTGTTTTATATCCATCATCAAATGAAATCATAATGGGCTTTTGATTTGAATACTCATTAGGAAGTTTTTTAGATTTTTTTAAGAAGAAATTATATAAGTCTTGAGTTGTTAAAAACCAATAATTATTCCGAATTAAATATTCTAAAATTTTCTCGATGTCTTGTTGTGGGTAGTTCATCTCTCCGAATTGAGAAGTAGGAGTCTTAGAAGCAATAATGCCATGAAAACCCAAAATAGGAATGACAGGTTCAGTGACGATTAGATTTAAAGTAGAAAAAAGAATGATAAATGCCAAAACTAAACGGAATGGAAAATTTTTATTTGTTTGAGAATTCACTTTGATTAATTTTGTTCAATTGATTTGATTGCGGACAAAACCAGCTTTCTGGAGTATAGCTGATTATAAATCACAGAAAAGGCGTCTTTCATCCGATTCCTGCTAGGGATCGGATGAAAGACGCCCCGACGCCGTTAACTGTTAACTGTTAATGAAAATCAATTGAGGGTTGGAGAAGTAGCACGATTGCCCCCACAACCACGAATGATAATGTTATATAAGGGCTATCATCTGGGACTGCCGCCTTACCCAGCATTGCCTTTATAATTGGTGCTCCCAGCTTCTGAGCCACTTGTTCTAATTCATCAGTTGCAGCCAGTGCCCCTCGCCCTGCCAGAATTGCTACTTTTTTACCTGTGTTCAGTAGCTCAGCTGCACGCTCCAAATCCTCTTCATTAGGTAACTGGGCGCTTTTCGCAAAGACATGTGAGGTGTGATGGCGGACGTTATGCATGGATAGCTTTTTTCGCTCAGCACTTTGCGATTGAAAATCTATCGGAAAGTTAATATGCGCCACACCTCGGTAACTCAACGCAGCACGACATGCCAAATCTGCTATGCTTTCCACATGAACAGGACCCATGACGCGGGTATCGCCAACTGTTTAGTCTTAACTCCTAAGAAACACAGGGAACTCTTAAGAAGGGAACTCTTAACAGGGAAGAAGGGAAAGAGGTGTTTCTTTCATTCGTTGCGGGCGTGTAATCGCGCCCCTTGGGCGCTTATATCTTGCAGCGAAAAAATTGAACGTCAAATCCAAGACTAAATATGAACTCAGGAGCATAAACAACAAGGCAGCTCGAGTGGTTCCACCACTCGGACTGCCTCAAAAATGACATATACTAAACGCTAAAGCTTAATAATGATTGCCCGCTTTGCGATGATGAACGGCTGTCATCGCATCAGGTTTAAGTAACTTCCCATTATCTACAGTCGCATAAATAACCCAATGCTCTCCACATTCCATGCGTTTGTTGACAGAACATTCAAGATATGCTGAAGAATCAGTGAGGACAGTGCAGCCGTTATCCCCAACTTTTGTGGGAAAACCCGCAAATCTGTCTTCTCCTGGTGCAAAAGATTTACGGAAGTGTTTCATGTATTCTTGTTGATTACCTTCCGGCAGGATATTCAGAACAAACTTACCTCCTTGATACATTAGGGTTTCAATCGCCCGGTCTTTAGCAATAGCAACGGTAATACCTGGTGGGTTAAAAGTCGCTTGAGAAACCCAAGCACCTAACATTCCAGTAGAAACTTCTCCAAGCTTTGCTGTCACGACACAAACTGATCCCACAATCCGACCAACAGCTTGTTCAGCAGGAGTTGCTGCGGTTTGAGTCAGACGCAGTTTTTTCGCTTTTTTCAGGGTTTGGGCAAAGTCTGTACCTGTTTCTTCACACTCTTTGAGAAGGACATCTGAGGGTTTAAACTTCACTTTCATAGTCTCAAACCCAAACCGATATCCTGCATCACGGAGTTTACCTTCAATTAAGTCAAAAGCCTCGCCACTCCATCCATAGGAACCAAATATTCCAGCGAGCTTGCTGTTGTTACCACTTGCTAGCACAATACCCAAAGCAGTGTGAATGGGAGTCGGTGCATTACCACCAATGGTAGGAGAACCGATGATAAAGCCATCAGCTTTTTCTACAGCTGCACGAATTTCTTCAGGTTGAGCAAACTCACAGTTGATAGATTCTACAGCCACTCCTCCCTTTGTCAAACCAAGAGCGATCGCCTGCGCCAAGGTTGCTGTATTTCCATAAGCTGAGGCGTAAAGTAGAGCAACAGTAATCTCGCGACCGGTTTGAGAACGACTCCATTGTTCATAGCCATGAATCAATTCCATCAAGCCGTAGCGTACCAAAGGACCGTGAAGGGTTCCAAACATTCTGACTTGTAGTTCTGATATCTTCTCCAGAGCTGCTTGTACGTGAGTTGCATGAGGAGCCATCAAGCAATCAAAGTAGTAGCGCTGGTCTTCTTTTAAAACGTCCCAATCTTCATCAAAGACCTCTTCGCCACAGATATGAGCACCGAATAGTTTATTAGTGTACAGTATCTGGGTTTGTTGGTCATAAGTACAAAGACCTCCAGGCCAACGAGGACTAGGGATGGGGAGACAGCGCAAAACATGACCCTTACCTAAATCTAGGGTTTCTTTCCCCCGCATCACCATGATATTCAATTTGTGGTTAGGGAAAGTCGCACGCAAATTAGCAGCACTAGGAAGAGAACAAACAAAGGTGAGTTGTGGCGCTTGTTCTAACAGAGCTTTGAGAGTTGCCACTCGGTTGGGATTAAAGTGACCTAGAATGACGTAATCCAATCGTTTCAGGTCAAGAGATTGCTGTAATGCGTCTAGAAAAATTTGCGTGAAAGTTTCTGGAGGTGGGTCAATAATTGCAATTTTATCACCTTCAATAAAATAGCAATTGGAGGTAGTACCCTTTGCCAGCGCGTATTCAATTTCAAATCGTAGACGTGTCCAACTGCGTGACCTGAGTACTGTAGTGTTTGTAGCGATCGGTAGAACTTGTACGTCGCGGGGATTGGGATTACTCATAGTTGTCGAGTGAGGGGGATGAGAGGGATAAGGAGGATAAGGGGGATAAGGGGGACAAGGAGGACAAGTAGGACAAGTAGGACAAGGGGAAGAAAGAGAAGAGTTAATGGACAATTATTTCTTTCCCCCTCATTTCCCTCATCTCCCTCATCTCCCCTATCTCCCCTATCTCCCTCATCTTCCCCATTAGTAATAGGTGCCTACCTTACGATGGCGAACTGCTGTGAGTCCATCTGGTTTGGAGACTCGACCGTCACCAACAGTGCAATATAAAATCCAGTGGTCGCTACATTCAATGCTGCTCACAATTTCGCATTCCATGTAGGCGAGAGCGTCTGTGAGAATAGGACAATCGTTTTTGGCCGTTTGAGTTTTGATCCCAGCAAATCTATCAGTACCAGGAAGCAAACGCTTGAGGAAGTGTTTCTTTAATTCTTGATAATTTCCTTCTTCCAAAACGTTAAGGACGAACTTATCACCTACTTGCATCAAGGAATCTATCGCACGGTCTTTAGCAACAGCAACTGTAAACCCTAGAGGTTGGAAGCTGGCTTGAGCGACCCAGGAAGCGAGCATTGCACCTTGGACATCACTCTTTTTGGTCGTGATAATGTAGAGTCCGTTGCTAATCCGACCCAATGCTTTTTCCAAGTTTCCATCAATGGACTTGATTTGCTTGATGTTGCGTTCGCGGACGAGCAATTGTCCCAAGTCCGTACCTGCTTCTTCACACAGTTGATATGTGGTTGTTGTAGGAGTTTCTTTAATACGGATTGCTGGGAAGGCTTCCTTGATACCTGAGTCGAGAAATTTTCTGCGAAGAGGATCAATGAGTTCATCGTCCCCACCGTAGCACTCAAATAGTCCAACGACTTGCTTGTTGACGACGGCGAGCAACGAACTGATAGCAGCGTGAGCTGCAACGTTAGCACTTGGAGGCATACCAATAATGATGCCAGCTGAGCGACCTGCGAGTTCTTGGATTTCTTGGATCTCAGCAGTGGTTAGATCCATTATTTCAATGCTAAGCCCAGTTTTGTGAATACCTTGAGAAATTGCGTGGGCAAGATGCTCACTGTGTCCGTAGTCGGAGACATAATATAAGGCGACTATTGTTTCTGCCTTGGCTTGTTTTTGACTCCAACCCTGGTAACATTCCCTGAGAATATCAAGATGGTGGTAAAGTAGGGGTCCATGTCCGTTGGCGATAATTCTAATTTTCCCAAGGTCGCCCATTTTCTTCATGGCATTCTGTAGAGAACGAGCATTAGGACCCATCAAGCAGTCGTAGTAGAATTTGAAGTCAGGTTCAATCGCCTCTAGGTTGACATCAAAGGTATCATCGCTGCAATAGTGCATGCCAAAGGCATCGCAGGTGTAGAGGGTTTGGGTTTTGTGGTCGAAGCTGAATATGGTGTCGGGCCAGTGTAAGTTAGGCGCACTCACGAATTCTATTTCGTGTCCCTGACCTAAATCTACGCGATCGCCACTCTTAACAATCCGCTTAGAAAAAGGATCGTGTACCAGATTTTCCAAAAACTGCAGTGCAACTTTTGACGCTAAGACGGTAGCTCTAGGAGCTAACTGGAGAACGTCTTCAACTAAGCCACTGTGATCTGGCTCTGTGTGGCTGACGATAATGTAATCAATCGCCTTTGGGTTTATCAGGCTTTTAAGCGTATTTAAATACAAGTCGCGAAACTTGGTGTGAGAGGTGTCAACAAGAACGACTCTGTCACCCTTGATGAGATATGAATTGTATGTCGTACCGTTTTGCAATCCGAATTCTATATCGAAGCGATCGCGATCCCAATCAAGACAGCGAATCGCTGTTGTGTTAGGAGCTATTTCTATAGTTTGTACAGTTAGCCGTTTTTGGACGTTCTCTGCGAGCGCTACCATTCGTCGCCTCCGGGCACAAATTATCAATTTTCTTTTCTGCCTTTATTTTGCTCATAAATATTTTTGTAAAGTTGTCAAAAATTTTATTTTCTCTCAAAGTCAAGATGTAGTTAAAATTGCTATTTATTAGCGTATTTTTTTACTAAAAAATTGTTATTGAGGCTCTTTTATAGCAGACTGTATTATATCAAATAGTTCATTGATTTAATGAAAGATTTTGCTTAAAAATTGTTATCTAAATAATCTTTATGTCAACTAGTTTGTAGCAAAAGAAATAAATTTTGCAACCGTTGTATTTAAATAGTCTAATTTAGCATTGAAAACCGCGATAATTCTCTGCATCTGGAATAGCTCAATTTACACCGTCAAAGCTTGCTTGCGTAAACTTTGAATAGTAGAAATAGTGTGTTCTGCGACTTTATCAATCTCCTCAACTGTGTTGAAGCGTCCTATACCAAATCGTATCGACGCATAAGCCTGTTGTTCTGAGTGCCCTAGTGCCATGAGAACATGGGAAGGTGCAGTTGTTGCTGAGGAACAAGCAGATCCAGAAGACACCGCCATGACTGGTTGCAATCCTAACAACAATGCAGATCCATCTACCCTCTCAACACTGATATTTAAATTTCCCGGGAGTCGCTGCGTAGGATGTCCGTTAAGATGAATTCCTTCTAATTGAGAAAGTTTTTCCCATAATCTTTGTCTTAATTGTGTGAGGCGTTGGTTTTCTGTTGTTTGTTCTTCTAAAGCAATCTCAACCGCCTTACCAAATCCTACGATTTGTGGTGTATACAAAGTGCCAGAACGCATACCTCGTTCGTGTCCACCGCCATGCTGCTGAGGAGCAAGTTGTACTCTGGGATTGCGGCGACGGACATAGAGTGCACCAATCCCCTTTGGACCGTATACTTTATGTGCGGTTAGCGACATCATGTCAATTTTCATTGCTTGCACATCAAGAGGGATTTTACCAATAGCTTGCGCCGCATCGGTATGGAAAAGGACATTGCGATCGCCCGCAAGGGCTAGGCTCCCAAGGGGAGCATCGCGACACATTGCACCAATTTCTGCTAATGGCTGCAAAACCCCAATTTCGTTATTTGCAGCCATCACCGAAACGAGAATTGTGTCAGAACGGAAAGCTTTTTCTAACTCAGACAAATCAATCAGTCCATCTTTTTGGACTGGAAGGATTGTGATTTCAAAACCAAGGGTTTTAAGATACTTGCAAGGGTCAAGAACAGCACTGTGTTCTGTCACAACAGTAATAATATGCTGTCCTTTTTGAAAATAAGCTTCTCCAACACCTTTGATAGCTAAATTGTTCGCTTCTGTCGCACCACTGGTGAAGACAATTTCTTCTGGTATGGCGTTGATTGCTGCTGCTAGGATTTCCCGCGTTTGTTTTACAGCAGCTTCTGCTTCCCAGCCATATAGATGATTGATGCTGGAGGGGTTACCAAAGTGTTCGGTGAAGAAGGGTAACATTGCTGCTAGTACCCGTTCATCAACGGGTGTGGTAGCGTGAGAGTCAAGGTAGATAGGACGATGAGACATAATTATTGAGTCAAAATTTGACTTAGCTTTTTTAAGATACTGAGAACTTTATATAATTCATTTTCGCGCTTTAACAGTGTAAATTCATCAGACAAAGCATATTTTGGTATATTTTGCTTAGTCAGTTTAAGGAAAATAAAATTACTACCATTCAATACTAATCCAAAGGAGGAACGTTCAGGATTAGGATTACCCAGCATATAAGCGAGTGCTTGAGGAATAGCTTCTAAAAGAGAAAAACTAGCTCTTTTAGATTCAATTATCAATAACCATAATTGTTGTTGGATAACTAACACATCAATACGTCCACTTACAATTTCTCCCTCGTCCTCCAAGGAAATTTTTATCGATTCTTCACTTTTAAGAAAAAAAGGTTCATCATAAAATCCAGCCAGACTGAGCAAGGGAGATAACACCACTAATTTCACCGCTTCTTCCAATAAAGGAGGACGTTTGACTAAACGAAGAAAATGAGATTTGACTTTGTCTAAAGACTGCTTTTCTAAATCCGTAATCTCTGGTAAAGAATCAAACCATTCTGTAAAAAAATCTTCATTTTCAGCCTGTTGCAGCCCAAATCTTTCTTCTAAATAAGCAAGGGTGACGTTTTGAGCTTGGATGACTTGAACCATTGTTTTTTTAAACTCGCTATTATCTTATGTTAAACTCTGATGTCATGTCTCATTGGGACCATCCCAATTTGGTGAAAGTCGTGTGAGCATCTTGCTGGCATACAATAACAAGCGAGCAAGATGCTCGCACTACATTTGGCATAAAGAGCGAACATTTGGGATGCTCCCTATCCCATTTTGACAAAATTGTACGTTTAGTCATTGACGAGTAATATCAAGTTCGGATAAATACTTATAATAAAACTGGAATCATTGCAGTGCATCTATCTACGTCTTATGCCCAAACAGATTGCGATTGCGCGGAGCGCAGACGCCCTTGGCGTATCGCAAACCACCTAAGTACGGAAGAACTGTTGATTCGTTATCGTCAGGCAACAGAAGCAATAAAACGCAGCCATTACCAAATAATTTGGTTATTAGCGACGGGAAAAAAACCTCAAGAGGTGGCGCAAGTAACAGGATATACGAGAATCTGGATTTATCAGTTAGTAAAACGCTATAACCAATTTGGGACAATGCGTCGGTTGGCACTTTCGGTGTCGATTAATGCGTCGTCTAACACGTAGAGAATGAGCCAGCCTTATTAAAACGAGTACCCGACTACGCCGACAGTGAAACAGAACAAAGGCTGGCTCATTCTCAGGGGACAATGCGTCACCCGGAAAAGTTTCACTTTTTTCTCAGCAGGGTTGGGCAAACCCTCGACAAAAATGGACAACCCTTGTATTTTGGCGGCCTCCAGCCAACTCGTTTTACCCAAGAACTTGGGTTGGGCCGCCAAAATACACCCAGATCTTGAGTTTTACGAGTAGACATTGTGTAGGGTTGTCCATTTTTGTCTATGGAAAATGAAGCGGAATCCTTTAATTTTTATGATTTTACCACATTCAGTAGACCGAAAAGATTTCTAGAAGGCTTACCATTGGGGCATTCTGGCGGATTGTATACAATCCGCCAGAATGCCCGTATCATCTGCGTTTTGAGCAATAGGGTTGTAGATGAGTTCTCCTGCTAAGGTAAGCGATCGCTCGACCCTGTGCCCAAAACATCGCCCCAAACCCTCATTCTTGCGTTGACTGACAAAAGTTTTCGGTCTACTGACATTCTAAATCTTCCTTACTCCATTCTAAAGATTCAATATTTTTATATTTTTCTTTACCAAAACTATCATCCACTAAACGATTAGTCTTTAAAGGACAATAATAAACTTTCTCTAGACTATCGATATAAAGCATTAAATTATTGACCGCATACCAAGTATCCATTAAAACTGTATCGAAAGGTAGAATCTTTAACACATTCTCGCTAATTAAATACTTATGTACTACTGGCTAGTGATCGCACTGTGCCAGTTGCGTAAGTCCTGATTGTTTCAAACGCTGCATCTTCTCCGATTTCATCAGCAAGCTTTTTGTAGGCTGCAAATCGATTTCTAAACATATTTAAGGCTTTCGATGAATCCATTTTCATCACATCAGCCATTTGAATGTCACCAATACCTATGATATTGTCCATGTTGAATTCTCTATCTTACAGTTAACATTATTGACCAAGGCGACTGGTTGCGATATCAGTACTTCTTGCACTCGAATCGCTAGACAAATTTTGAATGTCCTCTAGGTTAAAGAGTATTTGCAGAGATTGCATGATTCTTTGCCTAACTTCAATATCACGTTGCGATCGCAGTTGTACCATAGGGTCATGCAGAATTTTGTTGACGATCCCTCGAGATAGAGCTTCGATAACTTCTTGATGTTTTTTAGCAAACTCAGACCCTAGACGGGACAGAGCTTTTTTTAACTCTTGCTCACGAATTGTTTCCACTTTTTCCCGTAAACAGCTAATAGTGGAAATAGTTTCTATAGAGCGCCACCAAATATTAAATGATTCTATCTCTGCTTTTAGAATAACTTCTGCCTCCATTGCCGTTTGCCGACGGCTTTCCTGATTCTCAAGAACAACCATCTTCAAATCATCAACATTAAATACTTGAACATGAGCCAGATCATTGACATCTGCATCCACGTTACGTGGAACTGAAATATCAAACAGCATCATAGGCTTATTCGAACCATTCATACTTTGCACAGCCATACGTTTCGATTGCCGTCCAACCATCCGCTCCACAAATCACAGCACATACGGCAATGGTCATGATATCGATTAAGTTATGTCGCTTCGTGCGATCTATTCGTGGGTCTTCTATCACTGCAAAATGGTCAGCAATTGTGATTTTGGGCTTGAGTTTCACAGGCTGTAGCTTCGTCTTACTTTGAGAATGAGAATATCATGGAAGGGCGATGCCTACGGCGGGCTACGCCTACGCACTTGTGCGGATACTCCTGAAGTTGCTCGTTTCGCCATCACTCAACCGATAAAAAGCGCCATCAGGCACGAATGGTACAAGTCTTGCACAATACCTCACTTGACTAGCCCGATAGTTTTTTTGTACCACTTTGTCAATATTTTAGATTTTAGATGCGTTTGCCCTGCTCTTGTCGGGGATCGTAGTCAAACAACAGGGTTGTATTAGAGTTCATAACCGGATTTATGAATCAGTCTTCAACAGCAGTTGGATTGCTGTTCACATATAAACTACAACTTTGCTACACTGCATATATCAAAACTCTGTTCAAATTCAACAATTTGAACAGAGTTTGATCTTCAAAAACTAATTTCACAACAGGTAGTAATGCATAAAATAAAACCTTATGAAAATTCTCTTTCTAGATCAAAGTGGTAAACCAGGCGGGGCTGAACTTTGTTTAATAGATATCGCCAAACCCTATAAAGATAATTGTTTAGTGGGATTATTTGCTGATGGTCCTTTTAGAGATTTATTAGAACAGAATCACATTCCAGTTCAAGTTCTCACCAACCAATCAATACAAGTTCGTAAAGAAAGCAGCTTAGCACAAGGATTAGGCAGTCTGGGTCAACTTATACCCCTCATTGCTAAAGTTGTGCAAAAAGCTAGAAAATTTGATTTCATTTACGCTAATACACAAAAAGCATTGGTTGTTGGTGCACTAGCAAGTTTTTTCAGCCGTCGTCCTTTAGTCTATCATTTGCATGATATTCTTTCCCCAGAACACTTTAGCCAAACCAACCGTCGTATTGCCGTAACTTGCGCCAATCGTTTTGCATCATTAGTCATTGCCAATTCTCAAGCAAGTCAAGCAGCCTTCGTAGCAGCAGGAGGACGTTTAGATATAACGGAAGTGATTTACAACGGCTTTGATCCTAAAAATTATCAAAGCCACGAGTCTGATGTTAGTCAAATCAAACAACAACTGGGGCTAGATGGACAATTTGTCGTCGGACACTTTAGCCGTCTTGCACCTTGGAAAGGTCAGCACATATTAATAGAAGCACTGGTACAATGTCCTGTTGATGTCACAGCAATCTTAGTTGGTGATGCACTCTTTGGAGAACAAGACTATGTCCAACACTTACACCAACAGGTAACAGCACTGGGACTAGAAAATCGAGTCAAATTTTTAGGATTTCGTTCAGATATTCCCCTGCTCATGGCGGCTTGTGACTTAGTTGCACATACCTCGATCGCTCCAGAGCCGTTTGGGAGAGTGATTGTAGAGGGTATGCTCTGCGGAAAACCTGTGGTGGCGGCGAAAGCTGGCGGTGCGATAGAATTAGTAGAAGATGGTGTCAATGGTTTCTTAGTCGCACCAGAAAAGCCTGATCAATTAGCGCAAGTAATAACCACCTGTCTGCAAGAACCACAGAAGACAGCGACTATTGCTCATAATGCACAATCTACCGCTAGCCAGCGTTTCGGTATCACAGCGATTAATCAGCAAATTGCCGTGCAGCTGAATAAGTTATTACCCAGTTAATCATAGCACACTAAACGCGTAGCCCCTACAGAGCAGCTTCCCACATACAACTACAAACCTACTAATTCACGCGATTCAAAATCTGTGAGTTGTTGAGCTATTGTTAGTCTTGCTTGCAATTTCGCTACACTAAACTGGTTACGTAGATATTCTAAGTGGGTAACAGCATTTGCCTTTTCAGTATTTAATTGTACCAAGGTATCCATGGATGATTGATATTCTTGATTCACAAGTAGTACTTCAAAGCGCCGTGCTCTGCGTTGAGCATCATTTTTCAAATCTATATCAAAGGCGGCGGTGCGATCAGCATGACCTTCAAATCGGTTAATCTGCCGCTGAACTGCCATCAACTGAGAATCTATTTCATTTACTCTCCGGGCAGCTTGAGCGATGTCTTCGACAAGGGCTGCGCCCAACGCAGCGGGATAATGATTCAGTTGCATTGTTAACATGAATAACTTAATCTTTTAGAAATCTTTAAATACAAAATAGCGAAGATAAAGTATGGAGTAAATGGGGTATACGGGAAAGGTGAGGGAGATGGGCATTGGGCATTGTATTGTCCCCTTGTCTCCTTGTCTCCTTATGCTACTTCCCTCAGTTGTTGTTGCAGGAGCGTCTCCGCAAGGAGAGGAGCCTGGATACTCACCTCTGCAACATTCAGAGAAAGCTGTTCCGCGTGAGGTACTGTAGCTTGCTCCAACACTTTCACTTCAATACTCACACTGACTAAATAACTGCCTGTATCAACACCAACTGCTTCGGCAACTAATTTGGCAATGTCTGGACGTTTAGCAGTCAGTGGATCACGTAAAATACATCGATCCCATTCATGCTTAGCAGTCGGATTGAGACTGAGAATGTAGTGCTTCATCATAGGACAAACCGTTAAACCCATCTCCACCAAGGCTGTCACGCACCCGTTTTGTACTTTACTAGGCTTTGTGGATGCTACTCTTTTATTATAGTACAAATATACTAATAATGTGAGTTCGATGAGGCTAAGGCACTTGCCTAAAATGCTGCCTGCGGCAATGATAGCGTTCTTTGTAAGTCCTGCAGACAGGCACTCTGAGGCGCAGCGTAAGCGCCTTAGCTCCTCCAAGAGAAGGTACAGGACTGGTCTCACTAATGACTTATAACTACCCTGGAAATTGCTTTTTCAAAGCTTCCAAAGAAGCCCAACGCCTGTCAACTCGCTTATCAGATTTGCTATCAACGCTTGGCTGAATACCCAGACAATTGGTATCACACAACTGTCGCTGAGGCAATTCTAAGCACATTTGCTCGTACAGCCATTCATTGGGATAAAAATATCCTTGGGGTGATAAAGTTTCTACTAAATCATCAAAAGCCATTTCCCGTTCTAGGGGCAGGTCATCTGTTTCGTTAGCTGCTTCATCTAACCAGATGATTTCCTTAGTATTAACTGTTAAACGATGATTGTAGTTTTGCAAGCACCGATTACAGGTACAAGTAATGATTGTTTCTGCCTGACCAGACACTTCTAAATAATTACCGTGATGCTGCACGCGGACACAACCGCGAACTGGTGTCAAAGTTTCCAGACCAGGCAGAAACTCTTTGACTTGAATTTCTTCTGTTCGTTGCGGCGCTTTAGTGATCTGCGGAATATAAATTGCGTCCATAGGACTTGTGAGACATCCTCACGACAAACTCTGCGCGTACCATCAGCGATGCAGCTGTTAATACATCTTTCAGTGTAGCTTTTCTAGAAATGAGTTTTATAACTGCTTAATTCGGATTTCCGAAATTTTTTTATATGGCAGTTCTCAATTGCTTGTAATACACATTGTTTGTAGGGGCTGTTCTTTGCCTTTGCTCCTACTGGGCTGCGTGCATTTTATGCAAGTAAGAATACTTGTAAAAACATTTTTACATAAATATCTTTATCTAAATAACGAGTTATGAGTGATGAGTTTTCACTCTTGGTGTTCACTCCTCACTCTTCACTCCTGACTCCTAACTGCTTAGTTACTCTATTGATGCAAGGCGTACAACAAGGTGGCGATGCGGCTCTTTGCCTCGGCTGAAGGTTTCTAAGTCACCAAATTCCTTTAATAATGTGTGGACTTGACGGCGTTCAGCTGAACTTAGTGACTTAATTTCTACTTCTTGAGAAGAGGAGCGCACTTGCTGGGCGGCTGCTTCAGCTATTGCGCGAATTTCTGCATATCTCCTGATACGGTAGCCGTTCAACTCAACAGTATAGGAGGCTTGCTCCTCGTGTGGTTGACTCAGGTTGAGAATAGAATTTGCTAGATACTGAATCGCATCTAGCACTGAACCATCCGGACCAATTAAAACTTCAATTTGTTCCGGTAATAGGTTAGTTTCACCAATCGTCAACCAGTAACTATCCTGTTCTGGGGATTCCTCATCCTGAGCGATGGTTGTTTCTTTCTCTCCTTCAATATCAACAGATAGCCCACTAAGTTGCAGCAGTGTTTTCAACCACTCCTGACCTCGTTTCATTCGACTGTCACCTCATCATTACCCTGTAGTCTTTTTCTTAGAACTTTTTGGTTCAAACGGCAGCGCTTTTTGTTTTGCGCTTTCTTCTTGTTTCTCCTGAGTCTCTACAATTTTTTGTAGTTCCTCTGACAGGGGTTCGCGCATGAGAAGATAAGTTTGCAGTGTCTGGAAAATATTACCAATCACCATATACATCAATACCCCAGCTGGCAGGGGAAAGAACAAAAACATCCCAGAAAAAATGATGGGAGTGATTTTGTTTACGGTGTCCTGCTGCGGGTTGGCATTAGTGGTATTTTGCCCAGAAAGGATTTGGCTGACGTAAAGGGTAATACCAAACAGGATTACCATCGCGACGATATCCCAGTGAACAGTACCATCAGGATCAATAGCACCAACCCTACCCAAGGCATCAATAAAGAGAAATCCTTGATTTGCAGCTAATCCGGGAATTGTTGCCTGAATTGTAACATCCCCAGGCTGCAAAGCTTCTACGTTACCTTCAGCATCAATTTTTATCCTTTCCTCCCCTTTAGTCACTTTCCATTCGGGAATTAAATGACTATCGGGGTGTTCTGCTAAAATCGCCGGAAAAGGTTTTCCTTCGAGAGTTTGATATTCTATCTTCGTATGTTCTCCTACCGCTAATTTATTGCCTCCAGGAAGGATGGCACTAACCTTAACGTGTTCCCCTTCAGAAATATAGATATTTTGTGGGGAAGTGGCAAAGGCTTGCGGTTGAATTCTTTCGATTTGTTCGCCAGGAAAGATTTGCAGATTAACGCTATAGTTCACACCAGCAAAAGGTGAACCTCGCAAAGTGGCAAACAGTGCTAGTAAAACTGGCATTTGCAGCAGCAATGGCAAACAGCCTGCAAGTGGGTTGCCAAATTCTTTTTGGACGTTCATCGTTTCTTCCTGCTGCTTTTGCGGATCGTCCTTATATCGCTCCCTAATTTCTTGCATCCGCTTGTTCATGAGAGGTTGCACGATCCGCATCCGTCGCATACTGCGAATTGAACCAGCACTCAGGGGATAGAGCGCGAAGCGAATTATCAATGTCAATGCTACGATCGCCAATCCATAGCTAGGCACAATGCTATAGAACAAGTCTATGATTGGCAGCATCACGTTGTTCGAGAGAAACCCGATACCAAAATCCATTATTCTGAATTCAACCTGAGATACTGTAAATTGACTTAATCTAATTTATCTAAATCATGATCTAGATTGCGACTAGCTTCGTACTACGGATAGCCGCACATTATAGGGACAGTGGGCAATGGGCAATGCTCGATTTCCGAGTTCCTAGTTCCCAGTTCTGGGTTCCCAATTCCCAATTCCTCTCCATCACTTCTTTGCGCTCACATAGCTAGGGTTTTTGGCAATGACTCTTTGTTCAATGTAGTCATAAATTTCCCGAAACTTAGGAAGTGCTCGCAATTCAAGACGGCTACCATCTCTAAGAGTTAAGACCATATCTCCCCACAAGCCAATACCACGGGGAACTTTAGCGATTTTGGCAACTTCTGAGTAAATGATGTCGCTGCGATCGCGTCCCATCCAACCACCGATCACGGAGATTCTGCGATCGCTGACACGGAAACGCAGCCACAATGCTCTGACAATCGCCCCAACTGTTAATGGAAGACCAACAATGGTAAATCCAATTAATATGTTCGTGATTAAATCACCAATGTGGGGACCACCCTCAAAATAGACTTCTTCACGAATGCCCATAGAACACCTCGGCTTGTTCCAACAACTGCTCTAATTCTTGCAGAAATTGTTGGGTTACGCACTTCATTTCTGCTGCTGTTGGTTTCACAACAACCACAATCCGCCATCCTGGTGATATCTTGGGCAACAACTCATACAAAGCTGCTGCAATTTGACGTTTGAGGCGGTTACGAACGACTGCTCGTTTGCTAACCTTTGTGCTAATCGAAATTCCTATTTGGGCTGGAGTAATATGCTTTATGTTTTTTGTTTCTCCAATTTCAGGAGCCGCATCACAAGGAGACTTAGAGGAAGGTGACACTCGTAAGGCTCTCAATGTTAGATGCGAACCATGACGACGAATTCCTTCCCGGAAAACTGCCTGGAAATCTCTTCGAGATTTTAGCCGATTTGCCTTGGGCAATGCCACCGCTGCTATGATTCTCTTTCCAATGCTTTAAACGCTCAAACGGTGGCGTCCCTTTCTTCTTCTTGCCTTGATGACGTTTCTACCATCTGGAGTTCGCATCCTAGCGCGAAAACCGGAGGTTCTTTTTCTCTTACGGCTAGTGCCTTCCAGCGTTCTCTTCATGTCTTTATCCTCTTAGACAATTTTTATATAAAAAATCACAATTTATGATTATATCACTTAAAATCCCAAAAATAAAAGATTAAAAAATATAGTCCATAGTCTAATAACTCTTGACTATGGACTCTTGATTTAACTAATACTAATGATCCATGTTCCGACGTAGCGCGATAACGGCACATCGCCAGGAGACTGAATTGAGCAGTTAAAATAGAACATTCCCCCAGTAGCCGGGTTTTTCACGTTAGAGAAAACCAACTCAACGCTACTACCTGCTGGTACTGCTTCTTGGGGATAAATTTGAATGACGTGATTTTCTTTATCCCACTTCACCTCCGATAGTGGAATCTTTTTGTCCCTAACCTTGACCTCAACTTGCTTGGGGTCAAAGGTTCCTTTGTAGTAATTAGGATAAGAAATGACAAATAGAGCAACTGCTGTTTTCAACTTTTTGTTAGAAATTCTCAGTCTGTAACGATCCCAGCCATTACTTTGACCGCCAAAATCTAATCGGAACGGTAGCTGATTTTCGCCTTTAACGCCGCTAAATAGCGTCAACCCTGGCAAAGTTTGTGCCCAGCTTATGGCTGGTATCCCAGCTAGCAAACAGCTAGTCACGGCTAAAGTAGAAAGTAAACGTCGCATGGTTAAGCTCCTGAGCAGAAATAGGTCTTTTGTTTAAATAACTAGGACTAAACGTTCATCGTAACTAAACTTTACTACTGAATATTATGAGACGTAAAATGCGAACAAAAGTGTCATACTACGTATTTATTCTGGTTTAAGCTATATTATAGTTTTTAATTATACTTAGAGCAACCCAAAAGATTTCTTAATTTCAACTCATTAAAAACACGGTTGAAATTTCATAGTATTGCTAAATCTGTATATAGTAATCCTATTTGATTTGTGTAGGCGTAGCCTGCGCTTTGCGCATAAATCGCGCATGTTCACCCTTCCCGACAACTCTTACGAAGTCGGGAATCTTGTTGTTCACGCTCTTATTTAGGATTGCTATAGATATATATAATTTGTTATAAAATTTGAATAATTTAATAATGTTCTCAGTAGTTAACTTAGACAAATTGGCTAAAATAAGTTGTCCTCAAGCCAGGGTTTACTAGTATTATCTCGAGATAGTTTTTGAGAATTCTATTAAAATTGCAATATGTGAAAAAATAAGAACAAAATTCTTCAATCCCTAAAAGAAGTTAAAGACACAGAAGCAAAATTTAGGGATTGACATAGGATGTGCAATAGATGCCCCTCTTTGCAAAAACATTGGAATCTGGAAACAGTTATCAATGAACAGTTATCAATGAACAGTGATGATTGATAACTGATAACTGATAACTGCTCCTTGATAAAGGCTTTGCGTAGGTCATTATTGAGTTTGAGAGCGAAGGTGAAGTTGACTGGGCAAACCAACTGCTAATAGCTGTTGCCCATGCACGATAAGTGCGCCTATTGCCTCATAGGAAAATTTCACAGCTTTCAGAAAACAGGTATTTATCTTCAAGGAGATTGCATGAGAATAGCAGTTGCTAAAGAGATTGAAGTTTGTGAGCGTCGAGTTGCCTTAATTCCTGACACTGTTGCCCGATTTGTAAAACAAGGTGTGGAAGTATGGGTAGAAAGTGGTGCAGGTGAACGGGCTTTTTTTACTGATGCTACCTATGAAGCAGCAGGAGCTAAAGTTATCACTGATACAGCTACGTTATGGGGTGAAGCAGATATTTTGCTCAAGGTTAGCCCACCTCAAGAGCGAGAAAATGGACGCTCAGAAATTGACTTGCTCAAGGAAGGATCTGTGCTCATTAGCTTTCTTAATCCTTTAGGGAATCTATCATTAGCACAGCGACTGGCAGAATGCAAGGTAACTGCTATTAGTATGGAGATGATCCCCCGCACAACTCGGGCACAAAGCATGGATGCGTTATCGTCGCAAGCATCAATAGCGGGTTACAAAGCAGTCCTGATTGGTACAGCAGCATTACCAAAATATCTCCCTATGTTGACAACAGCGGCTGGTACAATAGCTCCCGCCAAAGTGTTCGTCATAGGTGCTGGTGTTGCTGGCTTACAAGCGATCGCCACCGCCAGACGCTTGGGAGCAATTGTCGAAGCCTTTGATATTCGCCCCGCCGTCAAAGAAGAAGTCCAAAGTTTAGGGGCAAAATTTGTTGAAGTCAAACTAGAAGAAGAAACAACCGCCGCCGGAGGCTATGCCAAAGAAATTTCTGAAGTGAGCAAACAGCGCACTCAGGAAGTTGTCACCGAACACGTCAAAAATGCTGATGTGGTGATTACCACCGCCCAAGTTCCAGGAAAAAAAGCACCTCTTTTAGTAACTGAAAACATGGTGGCACAGATGAAACCAGGTTCAGTGATTGTGGATATCGCCGCCGAACAAGGTGGTAACTGTGCTTGCACTGATCCCGGCAAAGATATTGTGTGGAATGGCGTCACCATCATCGGTCCTATCAACTTACCATCATCGATGCCAGTTCATGCCAGTCAACTCTATTCCAAGAATTTGTCATCGTTGATGCAACTGTTGATTAAAGACAAAGCATTGCAGGTGAACTTTGCCGATGACATCATCGATGCAGCTTGTGTTACCCACGCTGGCGAAATTCGTAACCAAAGAGTGCGGGAAGCGCTACAAGCTTTCACAGCAGTTAGTTAGGAAGGTATGAAATGTTAAACGCAACCTGTGGCTGATAAACGCAGATGATTGGTTTTTATCAGCGTCCATCAGCGATTCTCTTCAAAAAGGAGTTTTTTATCGATGACAGAAACATTAATCGCTGCTTTGTTTGTGTTTGTTTTGGCATCCTTTACAGGATTTGAAGTGATCAACAAAGTCCCACCAACCCTCCACACACCCTTAATGTCAGGTTCCAATGCGATTTCTGGAATTGCAGTACTTGGAGCGATCATGGCTTCTGGTGCTAGAGAGTGGAATCTTTCAGTCATTCTCGGTTTGATTGCTGTGATATTGGCAACTGTGAACGTTGTGGGTGGTTTCCTCGTCACGGATCGGATGTTGCAAATGTTCAAGAAAAAGGAGATTAAGGCGTGAGCGACTTTTTACCAACTGGGATTCAGCTAACGTATTTAGTCGCTGCATCCTTATTCATTCTGGGTTTGAAACAGCTGGGATCACCTGCTACAGCACGACAAGGTAATGTTGTAGCAGCTGTGGGGATGCTGTTAGCAATTGTGGCAACAATGCTGGATCAGCATGTGTTGAACTATGAAATGATTTTGGTGGGGTTGATTATTGGATCTTTGATTGGTATAGTCGCTGCCTACAAAGTCCAAATGACCGATATGCCTCAAATGGTGGGTTTGCTCAATGGACTGGGAGGTGCAGCTTCAGCGCTAGTAGCTATTGCTGAATTTTGGCGGTTGCTAGGACATGCTGAGGCAATACCCCTTGATGCCAACATCTCCATCTTGCTGGATGTGTTAATTGGTGGTGTCACCTTCACAGGAAGCTTTGTTGCTTTTGCAAAACTGCAAGGTATCATGAGCGGTTCCCCAATTACATTTCCTTTCCAGCAACCATTTAATGCCTTCCTTCTGGTTGCCTTTGTGGTAGGTAGTGCCTATTTAATCATCTCACCGCACAGCCTACCTGTCTTCTTAGGGATTGTTTTTATTTCCTTAGTGTTGGGTGTGATGTTCGTCATCCCCATCGGTGGCGGCGATATGCCTGTGGTTATTTCGCTGTTGAACTCATTTTCAGGGTTAGCCGCCGCTGCTGCTGGTTTTGTAGTGATGAACAATATGTTAATCATCGCTGGGGCATTGGTGGGAGCATCTGGGATTATCCTCACCGAGATTATGTGTAAGGCAATGAACCGTTCTCTATTCAGTGTGCTGTTCAGTGCTTTTGGTACAGCGGCTGCGTCTGGTGGTGCTGCTGATGGTGGGACAACTGATAAAACAGTCCGCAGCATCGATCCGGAAGAAGGCGCGATGATGTTGGGTTATGCTCGTTCCGTTGTCATTGTTCCTGGTTATGGTATGGCGGTAGCACAGGCACAGCATAGTGTACGTGAGTTGGCAGATCAGCTAGAACGCATGGGTGTTGAGGTGAGGTACGCGATTCACCCTGTTGCTGGTAGAATGCCAGGTCATATGAATGTGTTGCTGGCAGAGGCGAATGTGCCTTACGAGCAGCTCCATGACATGGATGATATCAATCCCCAGTTTGATCAGACGGATGTTGCGCTCGTCATTGGGGCGAATGACGTAGTGAACCCAGCAGCGCGGAGTGATACCAATAGTCCGATTTACGGAATGCCCATCTTAGATGTAGATAGAGCGAAGCAGACGATTGTGATTAAGCGCGGGATGAGTGCAGGTTTTGCTGGTGTAGATAATGATTTGTTCTACAAGGATAAGACTACAATGCTCTTTGGTAGCGCTAAGGATATGGTGGGGAAATTGGTTTCTGAGGTGAAGCAGTTGTAAAAGAAACGAACCGCCTTCGCGTCCCTTGCGCGTGTCCGGAGGACGAGCGCGTCTCGTAAGTCCTGCGGACAGGCTACGCCAACGCGCAGCGTCTCCGACAGGAGAAGAGAAGGCGCAAAGAGCGCGAAGTAAGAATTCGGAAGGAAGAATTAGAGAGTTAGTTTGCCTTATGGGTATGATGCCCTACAAGGCAAGCTTTTTACCAAAGAAAGAAACAGGAGCAGTAAACTGGTACATGATGGCGGAAATGCACCCACCATTACATAGCCAATACATTAACCTTCTTTTGCGTTAAGTTAACCGGTCAAAAGAATGGTTGACTTACTTACTTAGGGCTTGCTGAAAAAGTCAGAAAAGTCAGCCAAATGTGAATCCTCAAACTGGAGAAATGTATTCAAGTGCAAGAAAAAAGGTTAGAATAAGCCAAAAGCCTTGCATTACGGTTCTTTATCAGTACATTTAGTGTAATTAGTAACTATGTACAGGAAACAAGAACAACCGCCAATTCCACCGGAAAAGTTTGAACTTCCTGTGAAGGGAAAATTATCACTTGATAATCGTTGGGTAATAATGGCAAGGCTAATACCATGGTCAGAATTTGAATCGGAATATGCTTCATATTTTGATGAACAGATTGGGGCACCAGCGAAATCATTCCAGATGGCGTTGGGGGCATTAATAATCAAAGAGAAACTTGGAATAAGCGATAGAGAAACAGTAGAGCAAATAAAGGAGAACCCTTATTTGCAGTATTTTCTAGGGTTGGGAAAATCCTGCTCAAAGTTGGTCAACCTTATTTACTTGGTATAGGTTAGATCCGGCTTTGAGGCGGCAAAATGCCCAACCAAACATGGCAACTACGATCAAAAACGAGTATTCAAGTTGGGCATTTTGCCAAGGTTGACCAACTTTGAGTAAGTATAATGAAGCGGATGTCGTCCTATAGTAATGAAGCTCCATTTGATGCATCAATGTTAGTTCACTTTCGTGAAAAAATAAGTGTAAGTCTATTGACACCCTCCCACCGCTGATTCGGAGTACCGAATACAGCGGGGGATTCCAAGAATCACTTCTTGGGTTTCCTCTTTCCACGACTCGGCTTACCCGGAGGAGTTTCCCCACCCGTGCAGAGGTCGATGTCTCCAGAGGCGATTAACGTTCCCGTGTGCCCCACGGTACGGGAGCCAGTCGCTTGCGGGGGTTCCGCCCTTCAAGCGACCTGGCGTAGTCCTTTCTCAAGTATGTTTCGTGCAGCGTTCCAGTCTCTGTCCTGAATATGTCCACAATGCAAACACGCATGTGTTCTGGTACTCAAAGACTTTTTGACAACTTCCCCGCAATTAGAACAGTTTTGGGAGGTATAGTGGGGTAGCACAGCAACTGTGACCACACCAAACACTTTCCCAAAATACTCGACCCACTGACGGAATTGTGTCCAGGCTGCATCACTAATCGACTTGGCGAGATGTCTGTTTCTCACCATGTTTCGCACCTTCAAGTCCTCATAGGCTACCAAGTCGTTAGACTGGACTACGCACCTTGCTGTCTTCACAACAAAGTCTTTACGTTGCCTACTTACCTTAAGGTGTTTGCGAGCCAACTTATTCCTAAACTTGGCTCTGTTTTTAGAACCTTTATCGGTCTTGGACATGCGACGAGAAAGCCGTTTCAGCGACTTTTCGCTTTTACGGAGATGACGCGGATTGGCAACTGTGTTGCCATCACTGTCGGTGTAGAAGTGGTTCAACCCAACATCAATACCAATATTGTGAGCAGTTGGTTCTCGCTTCTCAATTCGTTCTTGGTCGATGCAAAACTGTACGTAATAGCCATCAGCACGACGAACAACGCGAACACGCTTAATCTGCTTCAACTGGTAGAAATGCAAATCGCGGGTTCCCCACATCTTGAAAGTTCCCGCCTCAAACCCGTCAGAAAAGGCGATGTGCCGCCTATTTTCAGAAAGTCGCCACCCACTGGTCTTGTATTCAACAGAACCGTGTGTTTGTTCTTTCTTAAAACGTGGATACCCTTTCTTCCGACGCATTGTCCCCGAAAAAGTTGGGCAGCCTTCAGTTTGTTGATCGCTCGGCTCCGTCGGGTACTCGTTGTTATAAGGCTGCCCAACTTTTTTACGTGTAAGACCCCGCCCCGGTTTGTCTTTCTTGCAGTTGTCGTAGAACCGAGATATTGCCGCCCAAGCTCGTTCTGCGCTAGCTTGACGAGCCATAGAGTTAAGGTTTTTGGCAAACTCAAATTCTTTCGCAAGTACAGCGCAATATGCACTCAAGTCATACTTGTCAATGTCCTTGTTATCCATCCAGTGTCTGAGACAACTGTTACGAACAAAGCGAGCAGTACGAATAGCTTCATCCAGCTTTCCATATTGCTCGCTTGTCCCTTCCAACTTTGCCTCAAACACCAACATCTTTTTGTTTACGCTCAACTCTATAGCGTAATTATAGTCCATTGGTTCTTGAGGTGTCTACGGAAATGGACAAAAGCTCAACTGTCTCCACTCCCTCAACAACCTACGGTTGTTATTGGTCGGAAGACGTTTCGCTTTTGTCCCGTGATTCATCTCACCACTGACCTGAGTACAGGTACAGTGGGAGCCTTCTCACGGAAACAGGTAAACAAAGTGAACCAAGAAATGGTGAAGAGGATGCTAGAAACAACATCTCCTCAATCAGCTGAAAAAAAAATAGAAGAAAAAGAAAAAGAAATAAGTGATGATGCCACAGGTGCAGCAGAACCGCCGAGTGGACTAACGAACCGGGAAAGTGAGCCAAAAAATCGCGGGAAATTAATATTAGACGCAACTTGTGCGCCTGGTGATATCAGCTACCCGACAGACCTAGAGCTATTAAATCAAGCCAGAAAGCAAACGGAAAAAATTATAGACTTACTTTATGAACAAATAAAAGGTCAATTAGGGAGATCCAAAAAATAAAATGTCCCGCCGTGTATTAAGTTAACGGGTTGGTGTAGAGGATCTGGGTTTGACGGCGGGACATTTTATTACTGGTAAGTGCCTTAGATAAAAAACCAAGAACCTATAGAGAGGTAGCAAGAAAGGATTATCTAGAAGTCGCTAAAAAACGTCGTGTCTCCCAAAAAGACAGGAGAAAAGCAATTAAAAAACAACTCCAATATATGAAAAGAAACTTAGATTATATTGAGCAGTTAATCCTCTCAGGAGCCACTCTTGAAAGTTTCAGTAAAAGACAATATAAGATGTTGCTAGTACAACACGGCGGAAATAATGTACCCATAATATGCGAGACTGGAGTCAACACAGAAAAATTGTAGTTAGGGCGCATAAAAGGAACGAGAACGTGGTACGATTAGCACCAAAAACACTTACCTT
>JAHHHH010000028.1 GCA_019359415.1 Iphinoe sp. HA4291-MV1
TTGGTATGAACTCCAAAGAAATTTATCTCTTCAAGTGGCTCGTGATTTTATTTTAGAACACCTAACACAGAAGTTGAACTTAACTGCATAGTATCAATGTTCTGTCAATGCGTAAGTTCTATTAACGTTCAATACCGAGTGTAAGGTTTTCAGTAATTCCTGCATTGTGTAGGGCTTAGATAAAAATGCTTTAACACCAATCCCAGATATTTCAGCTATCCTTTTGTTTGATGACAGTCCACTAATGGCAACGATTTTTACAGATGGGTTAATTTTCTGCAAAGCACGAATGGTATTTATACCATCTAGAGATGGCATCATGATATCCGTCACGACTGCTTGAATTTGTTGTTGATGTTGGGCGTACAGCGCGATCGCCTCAATCCCATCACTAGCAGTGAGAACCTCGTAGTTATGTGTTGAGAGTAAGGTCTTGCTAATCTCTTGAATAGCAAGTTCGTCATCTACAAACAGAATTAATTCTCCATTACCTGTCAATAACTCGATATCTTCTACTGACTGAGAAATAGTTCCTTCTAGTGCTGGCAAGTACACCTTAAATTCGGTTCCTTGTCCAATTTCACTGTACACCTTAACAAACCCGCCATAGTTTTTTGTGATACCAAACACTGTTGAAAGACCTAATCCTGTACCTCTACTCACCTCCTTAGTCGTAAAAAATGGCTCAAAAATTCTATCTATTATTTCCGGACTAATACCAATTCCCGTATCACAGACAGTAACTACAATGTAAGAACCAACTTTGGCATCTGGATTCATCCTGACAAAGTTTTCATCAATAAAAAGATTCTCCGCAGAGATACTCAGCATACCCCCATTTGGCATTGCATCGCGGGCATTAAGGCAAAGATTCATGAAAATCTGTTGCAGTTGAGTGACATCTCCTAAAACTGTCCAAAGATCTGGGGCTATATTTATGTAAATTTCAATGGATTTGGGAAATGTCTCAAGGGTCACTTGCTTAAATTCTTGAAGTAAATGCTCAAGTTGAACGATAGTGCGCTGACTTTCAAACCCCCGTGCAAACTGTAGAACTTGCTTTACCAAAGCAGCCGCCCGTTTTGCGCTTGATTCCACTATTGTCAAATATCTCTGCCTCTTCTCCTCAGAGAATTCTACATGTAGAAGGAGTTGAGTAGAAGCAATAATTGGCGTTAACACATTATTTAAATCATGAGCAATACCACTGGCAAGAGTGCCAATACTCTCCAATCGTTGTGCACGCAGAAACTGCGCTTCAAGTTCTTTCTTCTCTGTGATATCAGTATTTACGGTTAGAATTGATGTTGGTTGCCCTGACCAGTCAGACATCAAAGTCCACCGACTTGAGACAATGATTTCTTTGTTAGACTGCGTGAACTGATGCAATTCCCCATGCCACTCACCCGTCATTGTAACCGTTCTCTTAGCATCTTCAAAATTCGGTAAAATTTCCTCATCATATAACAAAACATTGGCATCCTTACCTAATGCCTGTTCTGCCTTCCATCCGTAGAGACTCTCGCCACCTTTATTCCAAAATAGAATTTTGTTATCGTTTAGGGAGTGGACTACAATGGCGTCTTTTGTTATATCTAACAGAGCAGCTTGTTCGCGAATTTTCTGCTCTGCTCGCTTGCGTTCTGTAATATCCATATTTACACCAATCATCCGCAAAGGCTTTCCGGTGTTATCACTGAAGACTTGAGCTTTGGCTGCAATCCAGCGTTCGCTACCGTCTCGCCAAACAATGCGAAACTCAGTGTCTAGTTCTGAGCTTTTATTGATAGCACGTTGAATTTCTTGTTCCGTTTTAGCCAAGTCACTAGGATGAACTGCTTGCACCCAGTTGTCATATTTATTGCCAAAACCACCAGGGACGAGTCCATACAAAGCTTCCAATTCTTCCGTCCACATCGTCTCCTGTGTTTGAATGTTCCATTCAAAGGTTCCAATTCTTCCAATCTTTTGAGCCAACTCTAGCCGCGACTGGCTTTTTTTGAGTAATTCCTCATTAGCTTTTTGCAGAGCATCTTCTGCAAAGAGGCGCTCTGCAATTTGTTGTTGTAGTTCGCAGTTGATCGCCTCTAGCTGTGCTGGACTGGGGAGAGCAAGTGCTTTTGGAATCAATGGCACTAATGCCAGCGCTGTGTATACTGAGATCACAGCGGTGACGATTTTCAACCATCCCGATAGCCAATAAGTGGGATGCCAAAGCGTCCAAATTTCCATCACATGAGTAGTGCCACAAGCGAAGATGAATGCCCCGAAAAGCCAAACTATCCCGATAAAGGGAAAATCGTTACGCTTGTTGATAAAATATACTAGCGAGATTGGAATTGAATAATAGGCAAGCGTAATCAAAGCATCGGATATGAGATGGACCGAAACTAATTCTGTCTTCCAGAGATAGCAATGTCCATGAGGAATAAATGCAAATAAAGTCACAAGACTTTGTAGTGTTGTAAACAGCATGGCGTTGCCGATTTCACTTCAAATATCATCTCAAAGAGATATTTTGAATTTAGGTATAGATTATATATACAGAGCAATTGTATTCTTCTTTGAAAAAATGTTTGAAAAGTTACAAAAGAGAATGGGCAATGGGCAATGGGCAATGGGCAATGGGCAATGGGTAATACTCGATTCCCAGTTCCCAGCTCTTTTGTTCCCTATTCCCTATTGCCTTTGAAATTCTACGGGTTTGGCAAAACTTGGGTATACAAGAAGGTGCGCCGATAAAAAGAGCGATCGCAAACGTACTATAGCAGTTTTTGATACAAATAAATAAAACTCTTGCTATGCAAGAGTTTTGGTTGCAGTTATTGCGGCACTAGTAGTGAAATCTAAATTATTTCAAACTCCAAGCGGCAAAAGCTAAAGCACCCCAACCTGCAATAAACGCTGCTCCCCCCAATGGAGCGATCGCTCCTAAAGATTTAACACCGCTTAAGCTCAGAGCATATAAGCTTCCTGAAAAGATGACAATACCAATGATGAAAAGCCATCCACTAGCGACAAGAGTAGGCGGGGGTGACTCGACGCGACTGAGGAGTAGTGCCACTACTAGCAGTGCTAAGGCATGATACATCTGATAACGAGCACCAACTTCAAAAATTTCCAGGGAGGAATCGCTGATTTTCTCTCGTAAAGCATGGGACGCAAAAGCACCCGCAGCAACGGATAAACCACCTAAAATGGCTGCTAAACTCAAAAAAAATTGTGTCATGGGGTGCATTATTTAGCCAATTTGCTTTTTAACAGTTATCAGTTATCAATTTGAAGAAGAATTCACCAATACAGGAATTCTTGATTCAGAAGGAAGAAATAAAGAATTTAGTTTTCTGACTTCTGACTTCTAACTCCTGACTCCTGACTCCTCCCTGTTCCCTGTTCCCTGATTTAAACGTCAAAATGGTAAGAGACTCCCCCTTCTTCACTGACCTTAAAATTAGCATTAAATAGTTTAGCTTGCTCATCAAGATATTGCTTTGCAGTGGCTGGTGGCAATTGTGACTGCATTGCAAAGCTGATCAGAGTGATGCGCCCATTATTATCTTGAATCATACGATAGAAAGTCGATTGCAGCACTTCGTTTGCCTGTGACTTAATTGCCTTTCTTTCCTGCTGAGATTGACGGTATACTCCCAATGCTAACCATACTCCCAGTACTGATGTAGGAACACCAAAAATTAGACTTTGCAGCGCAGTATTATCAAGTACATTAACTGCAGCTTCATTACGAAAATCATAATCATAAGGAGAATCTACAATTGGTCTTAAACCTGGTAGGATTGGCTTCTGCATGGAATTTTTCTGCATTACTGCAGAAGCTGATAACGACAAAAACATGAATCCAAGTGTGAGCAGCCAACCAGCAGCCAATTTTTCAGCAGTCTTCATAGTTGTTATCTTTGTGATTCAGACCTTGCTTGTGATTCTAACCTCACTTTCTACAAGCTTCCACTCACTAGTAAAAATAGTAACAATAGAAGTTGCAATAACTTTTCACTTTCAAACGAATTGCTTCTCTTTGTGTAAGAGAAAACACTTTTATTAATAAATAAATGGAAGAAAAGCTTTAAAATCGCAGTAGAAGATAGAGCTTATCTTGCCACGATTTTATAGCAGTTTTCGATTGTGTTAAACACAGTCAAACTAGGGGCAAAGGCATTACCTTTGCCTCTACCGTGTCGCTTCTAGTAGGCGAGAGAAATAGAAGCGAGTTCGTGTCATAGACTGACGTTGCACAAAAAAGCCATTCCTTGCCAAAATTTTCACCACATCAGCCTCCCGATGCAGATAGGCGCGAGTCGCCTTACTCGCACCTGGAAAGAAACTACCTATTTTCTTCAATAAACTAAGAGCGAAAGTTTTTGGTGCGAAACTAAGAATAAGCCGTGACTGTCCCAAAGAACAGAGGTGAGAAATCATCTCATCTGCTTTGTGCTGAGGGTAGTGAATGAGAACATCCAAGCAAATCACCGTATGGTAGCTACCGCTTAAGGTTTCTAAATCCTGTACGGCAAATGTAGGATTTTCAGCATTTCCTAAAATTTGTAAGGCTCTTTCCTTGGCTTCTCCCACCATTTTTTCAGAAATATCGCTGCCATAGACTTTTGCTCCAGCTTCTGCAAGGGGTATGCTGAGACTACCTGTTCCACATCCAGCATCGCAGATAGATAGACCTGTCAAATTGTTATCAGCTTTGAGCCAGCCTAGTACCGTATCTACTGTTTGCTGGTGTCCGGTGCGAATGTCTAGCTGGACTTTGTTGACTTCACCATCACCATATATCCGTCTCCAGCGGTCAAAGCCTGTGGAATTGAAATATTCTTTAACAATCGTTTTATCGTCAGTTACGTTCATGAAACTCAATTTTCAAGGTTTCCCAATGCTTAAAAGTACCATGTGTACAACCACCAAGAATAATCTTTGCGCCTTTGTGTACAATTTTAAGCAAACAACCTCTGCCATGAAAGTTCTTGTGTAGATTCATCCAAATGCCAACGCAATAATTGACTAGCACAAGTACCAGAGATCATTGCCGATAAACCGATACCTTGTGTAAGCTCCGCTAACAACGCACTTCGTGGTGCAATAGTTGAGAGTGCGATCGCTGTTTGGACATCACATATTCCCCACTTCACCAAATTTTGCACACCGACTAATAAAGGTAGAGTCGTCCCCGATAAAGTTCCATCCAGAAGCCGTGCAGTTCCGTTTTTCACTTCAATTTGCCGATTATCCCAAGGATACACCCCATCAGGCAATCCCAGAGGTGCAAGGGCATCACTCACAAGGAAAAGTCCTTGTTCACGTGTCTCTCCTTCCTTCTGTTGAGAAAGCACAGGAGTGCTGGCGCGTAGTAGAATTTGCAGCATCGTTGGTGAGACGTGTTGACCATCAGCAATAAAACCACACATAACACGAGGATGGACAATTGCCGCTCCCAATAATCCGCTTTCGCGGTGGTGTAATGGTGGCATAGCATTAAAAGCATGAGTCACCATTGTTGCACCTAGTTCAAAAGCACGTTGCGCCTCTGCTGCTGTGGCTTGGGAATGTCCTAAACTGACAGTGATACCCAAAGAACGTAAATATGGAATCACCTCACCCGTTGGATCTAACTCCGGTGCTAGAGTCATGACTTTCACAATATGAGCATAATTTCCCAAAACTCTCTTGACTTCATCAAGATTAAGTGGTAAGAGATACTCTGCTGGATGTGCGCCACGCTTTTGAAAATTCAGAAATGGTCCTTCGAGATGCACTCCCAGAATTTTGGCGCAACCCCTCTTTACAGACAAAGAGGGATTGGGAGTGAAGTTTATACAATCAGCGATTGCCCAAGGGGCAGTGGCAGAGCCAATCGCAGCAAGCGCACGCTGAATATTGTCTACCGAAGTTGTGACTAGGGTAGGTAAAAAAGCGTCTACCCCTGCATCCCACAAAAATTGACAAATGTCTAGCAGTTGATGAGAATTTTCCGTTGATAAATCAGGAAACGCCAATCCCAACGCACCGTTAATCTGTAAATCTACACCACCTAGTGAAATCCAATCGCCACCAACATCCAACACCTGCAAGTCAATTGGCGGAACACGTTTGAGAACTTTAGACATTGGCAGGATTTGTTCAACTATGCCCTGCGGATTAACTGAGAGTATCTGCAAATCTGTGTAACCAGGTACTCTAGCGTTGATAATGTCTACAGAAGTACCAGTGTAGCTCTGTGTTGCTTCAGTCATTACGTCAGCAATAAAGATAGTTCAATCTGACCTGATTTTAGAGGCAACAGGTGGCGATGAATCAAAAATCCTGTCACAGATGTCATCTCATACACACAGTTTGGGAGAATTGTAAATAGCTAAGTTAAATAGTGTGTGCGATTTCTTCACTTTCTCCAATTTTGAACTTTGAATGAGCGAATTTTGAATTGCTTATGACTCCTCTTGTCGGCATCATTATGGGTAGTGACTCTGATTTGCCAACCATGCAAGGTGCGATCGCACTTTGTGAAGAATTTGGTGTGACCACAGAAGTCGCAATTATCAGTGCTCATCGTACTCCTGAACGCATGGTAGAATATGCTAAATCTGCTCACAAGCGAGGTATTAAGGTCATTATCGCTGGGGCTGGTGGTGCTGCTCATCTTCCGGGAATGGTAGCATCTTTAACTCCTCTACCTGTTATCGGTGTTCCTGTTCCTAGCCGTCACTTACAAGGAGTTGATTCGTTGTATTCTATCGTACAAATGCCGGCTGGTATACCAGTAGCAACTGTTGCTATAGGCAATGCTAAAAATGCTGGACTTTTGGCGGTACAAATTCTTGCAACCCAGCAAAGCGAATTACTGGAGAAGGTACAGCAGTACCGTCAAACCTTGTCTGAATCAGTCATGGCAAAGCAAGCAAGACTAGAACAACTTGGCTACGAGCAATATTTAAGGCAAATGCAATCAGCAGAGTAATAAAATTGAAGAAGAATTCAGCAAGCCCTGATTCCGGAGTTCAGGAAGTAGACTTGACGGTTTCGTAAACGACATAATAATTTTATGAACTACCCCGCCGCGTAGGCGGACGGGGTAGTTCATGAATATTCTTAATCGCTACAGAGGTAGCATCAGTTTTATAACTGCTCTTGCAAGTTATTTGACATTCTGATTTTCACGCCAACCGCTTACTGGTCATGAAAGTCAGTGAGTTTACAAAAGACAGCTTGCCTGAATAACAAATATCACAAACGGCTTGTTTAGCTTCAGGCGTTAGCTGTTGATACTCAACGTTTTTTCCGGTTCAGGATGGTTGAGAAAATGATGATAAAAATCACAAACAAAAACAAATCGAGAAGAAAAAATAGGTGGCGCTCGCCAAAGTTGCCAGGTACCACTGCACAATATAACTCAGTTGTCAAGAAATTGAATGTCGTCATTAAGCAGTTATCTCCTAGCTGGCAAGCCTGCATTCCTCTGGCTTGTCTGATTGTATTGGCATGGGGTTATGCAGCAGTTGCCCAAAACCCTACCTCAGCAGGACCAACCACAGCAGAACTCAAAGTTGCGATTGACACTCTTTGGGTAGCGATCGCTGCTTTTTTGGTATTCTTCATGAACGCCGGTTTTTGTATGTTGGAAACTGGCTTCTGTCGTCAGAAAAACGCTGTCAACGTTCTTGCTAAAAACTTGATTGTGTTTGCTCTGGCTACCGTCGCTTTTTGGGCGATTGGTTTTGGCTTAATGTTTGGCGATGGCAATGACTTCATTGGTTTGAATGGCTTCTTCCTCCAAGGCGTAGATAATAGTCCCGCAACAGGAGATGCTTACAAAGGTATATTTAGCGCTCTCAATTGGACTGGTGTTCCTTTAGCCGCGAAATTTTTGTTCCAGCTCGTGTTTGCCGGAACCGCAGCAACGATTGTTTCTGGCGCGGTTGCTGAACGGATTAAATTTCTTGACTTCTTAATCTTCAGCCTCTTACTTGTGGGTATTGCCTACGCAATTACCGGACACTGGATATGGGGTGGTGGCTGGCTAGCAGACATGGGCTTCTTCGATTTTGCTGGTTCCACAGTCGTTCACTCTGTTGGTGGTTGGGCAGCTTTGATGGGAGCCGCATTCCTGGGACCACGCATTGGTAAATATCAAGATGGGCAAATTGTTGCCTTACCTGGGCACAACATGAGCATTGCCACCTTGGGCTGTTTAATTCTGTGGTTGGGCTGGTTTGGTTTCAACCCTGGTTCTGTGATGGCTGCCGATCCAAATGCTATCACTCACATTGCCTTGACTACAAACTTGGCAGGTGCTGTTGGTGGTATTGCTGCTACAATCACAGCCTGGTTGTATTTAGGTAAGCCAGATCTTTCCATGATTATTAATGGTATTTTGGCTGGCTTGGTTGCTATTACAGCACCTTGTGCTTTTGTCAATCTGGGCAGTGCTTTCATCATTGGTTTGGTTGCTGGAATTTTAGTCGTTTTCGCTGTCACCTTCTTTGATAAAATCCGTATTGATGACCCCGTGGGAGCAGTCTCAGTTCACCTCGTCTGTGGTATTTGGGGTACTCTGGCAGTTGGTTTGTTTGCTGTCGGTCCTGGTAAATATTCGTGGATGTTTGATTTGGCTGGTAAACCAGTAGGACCACACGGCTTATTCTTTGGTGGTGGGTTGGTAACACTCATTCCTCAAATCGTTGGTATCGTCTCAGCCGGTGGTATGACCGTTCTCCTCAGCTCCATCTTTTGGTTAGCACTCAAAGCTATTCTGGGTATCAGAGTTCCTAGAGAAGAAGAGATTGAAGGCTTGGATATCGGTGAACACGGTATGGAAGCTTACAGCGGATTTCTCAAAGAAGCTAGTGCCAATGGATTTGCTGATTCAGGTAGCCCCAGTGGAGGAGTTTCGCATACGGGAGATTTACCTACAACTTTGTAAGGCTTTAGTCTCACACTCTCGTACTAATTAGTTAAATGCCCGTCCCCTTTGACTTTTGTTTGTGAAATGGGGGCGGGTATTGCTAAATTTTGACAAATAATATAGTAACAAATACTTATTCAATAGTACAAGGTCTTGCATTCTTACAGATGAATTTATGTGTTGCAAAGACTTATACTATATATTTATTATTCTTTCCATTATTTCAGATAAATAAATTTTGAGTAATTTTGAATGCACAAAGAAGTATCGAAAGTTACTCAAATGGATTGACTTGACACAAACGAGTTGGTGCTTTGGAACAAAAACAAGTGTTGAAAAAAGTATTGATAATTGGGGGTAGCGCTCTACTGCTTTTGGGCGGACCGCTAATAAGTAACGCCTTTGCTCAAACGGTCACTCCTGATGACCTGAAAAAAGTGACAGATGCAGCCGCAGCTGCCCAAACCTCAGGAGATACGGCATTTATGCTGTTAGCAGCAGCTTTGGTGTTGTTGATGACACCTGGACTCGCGTTTTTCTATGGTGGATTTGTGCGATCGCGCAACGTCCTCAATACCCTCATGATGAGCTTTGTGCTCATGGCGATCGTGGGAGTCACCTGGATTTTGTGGGGCTATAGTCTCGCTTTTGCTCCAGGTAACCCCATCATTGGTGGGTTGCAGTGGTTGGGTTTGAATGGGGTGGGTACAGAAATAAACAACTACCTGCCAAAGATGGCATACGAAGGGGAAACAGTTATAACTTCTTATACTCTGAACAATTCAGTTCCCCACTTGGCATTCATGATTTATCAAGCCATGTTTGCCGTCATCACCCCAGCACTCATTTCTGGAGCGATCGCTGAGCGGATGAGCTTCACCGCTTACTCTTTGTTTGTGCTGCTGTGGTCAATGTTTGTTTACGCTCCCCTAGCACACATGGTATGGGCTAAAGGTGGATTGTTGGGCTTGTACGGTGGTTGGGGTGCCCTAGACTTTGCTGGCGGCACAGTTGTCCACATCAGCTCTGGTGTTTCTGCTCTCGTAGCAGCCATGTTTCTCAAATCTCGGAAAACCTATCCCGATCGTCTCAGCCCTCCTCACAACGTTCCCTTTATTTTACTGGGTGCAGGCTTACTGTGGTTTGGTTGGTTTGGCTTCAACGCTGGCAGTGCCTTGGCTTCTGGTGGATTAGCAGCAACCGCTTTCGTTAACACCAATACTGGTGCGGCAGCTGCTACTTTAACCTGGCTAATCCTAGAAAAGGTATTGCGGGGGAAATCAACGGCAGTCGGAGCAGCTACAGGAGCAGTTGCAGGCTTGGTAGGCATTACTCCAGCCGCAGGATTTGTCCCACCGCTAGCAGCGATTCTCATAGGTAGCATTACCGCTGTTGCTTGCTTTTATGCTATTAGCTTTAAGCACAAATTACGAATTGACGATGCCTTAGATACATTTCCCGTGCATGGCATAGGCGGTACAGTGGGTGCAATTCTCACAGGCGTATTTGCTGCGAAAGTCGTCAATTCAGGAGGTGCAGATGGTTTGTTGTTTGGCAATTCTCGTCAAGTGATTACACAAATCGGAGCAATTGCTGTTGCCTACATCATCGCTGCAGCTGGTACCTGGGTTATTTTGAAAGTCCTAGATGTCACGGTTGGTTTGCGAGTTAAAGATGAAGCCGAACTACAAGGTTTGGATATCAACGAACATGGGGAAGAAGGTTATAACGAGGAGTTTGGAGACCAGATCAATGTCAGCAGCAAGTAGTAGGATTGATCAGCGTATACATCTAGGTCAAAGATGTGGTAATTTTCACTACTCATGTTTACTCTTGCAAAAACTTTTCCAATCTGGGTATTTTTCTTCAAACTGTCTTTGGGGAGGCGATCGCTATTCCACAACAAGCTGTCGTTAGGAATGCACAAGTTGTCGTTAGATCACAACAAGCTGTCGTTAGGAATGCACAAGCTGTCGTTAGATCACAACAAGTTGTCGTTAGGAATGCACAAGTTGTCGTTAGATCACAACAAGCTGTCGTTACATCTCAACAAGTTGTCGTTACGACACAATAATTTACAGCCATTTTCAAATGCGTGGAATACGGGTATTGTAGGGGCACAATATATTCATTAGTATCAACTTAACTTCAAGCTTTGATTTCACGTTAATTTGACCCCACCCCCTACCCCTCCCCTTAGTAAGGGGCTACGGTGTACACACCGGATCGCTTTTTACCTCACCCTCGCTTTAGGGTGCGCTAAAATCTTTCCCTCTCCGAACTCGCGGAGAGGGATGCCCGAAGGGCAGGGTGAGGTTCCGAAGGATTTTTGAGCAACTCGATGACTTGTGTGTACACCGTAGTTACTAAGGGGAGGGGTGGTTTTGGCGCAAGACAAAACCGGGGTGGGGTTATGCGACAATTGTGAACGAGTACAATATGGCATAATGTAACGTTCTTGACTTAGGTTTCAGCTTAAGTTGACACGCATGAATATATTGTGCCCCTACACCCGTGGTCTACCGAAGTAAAAAACGCTGTAATGTTTCTACTTGTGAAAGTCTTGAAAAGCGCATTAAGTATGAGAAAATTTAACCATCGCTCTTCTTATTCCAAAATTGTTTAGTTAATAAGGTGGGCACTGCTCACAATGTAAAAATAGCAGTTTTAGCGAACGGTAAGCAGTGCCCAATGCCCTTCTCCTAAGGGAGACGTCGGTGCAGCGCTGGTCTCACCAGATACCTCTGTCGGGAAACCCTCATCAAGTACTGGCTCCCCTACAAAAATTGCAATAAATCAACTGGTGCAAAATGTAAGCAAAGAGATTCTTCGCGCTTTGCGTCTTTGCGCGAGAAAATAAGAAATGGCAATTTGAAACGAAAGAGAAAAAACAATGGATACCAAAGCTTTTAAACGTTCACTCCAACATTCAGAAAATTATCATCGTAAAGGATTTGGTCACCAAGCAGAAGTCGCGACTCAGTTGCAGTCTGAGTATCAAAGCAATTTAATTCAGGAAATTCGCAATAACAACTATACTCTGCAAAAGGGAGACATTACCATCCACTTAGCACAAGCCTTTGGCTTTTGTTGGGGTGTAGAACGTGCTGTAGCAATGGCTTATGAAACCCGCAAACACTTCCCCACTGAACACGTTTGGATTACGAATGAGATTATTCACAATCCTTCTGTCAATCAGCGTATCCTGGAAATGGAAGTAGGATTTATTCCCGTAGAAGGAGGTCAAAAAGACTTTTCTGTTGTTGATTCTGGAGATGTTGTTATTTTACCTGCTTTCGGAGCAAGTGTTCAAGAAATGCAGTTGCTGAACGATAAAGGTTGCAAAATTGTTGATACAACTTGCCCTTGGGTTGCTAAGGTTTGGAATACTGTTGAGAAGCACAAAAAAGTCGATTACACATCAATTATTCACGGCAAATATAAGCATGAAGAAACCATCGCTACAAGTTCCTTTGCAGGGAAATATCTGATTGTGCTGAATATGCAGCAAGCAGAATATGTTGCTGACTACATTTTGAATGGAGGAAACCGGGAGGAATTCTTAGCAAAATTTAGTAAAGCTTGCTCTGTTGGATTTGACCCTGATAAAGATTTAGAACAGGTTGGCATTGCTAACCAAACCACGATGCTCAAAAGTGAAACTGAGCAAATTGGAAAACTCTTTGAGCGGACGATGATGAAAAAGTATGGTCCCACTGAGTTGAATCAGCATTTCCAAAGCTTCAACACCATTTGTGATGCAACTCAAGAACGTCAAGATGCGATGTTGGAGTTAGTACAACAAAAGCTAGATTTAATGATAGTCATTGGCGGGTTTAATTCATCAAATACGACACAATTACAACAGATTGCAATCGAGCGAGAAATTCCTTCTTATCACATCGATAGAGAAGCGCGAATTTTGTCTGGAAATCGGATTGAACATCGACAATTGAATGGTGATTTGAAAATCACAGAAAACTGGTTACCAGATGGAGAAATTGTCGTAGGAATTACGTCTGGTGCGTCTACACCGGATAAGGTTGTGGAAGATGTGATTGAAAAGATTTTGGAATTAAAGGCGACAGCGGCGGTAGTTTAGAAGAACTCCACTTCCATCCCCTAATAATATCTGCCAATTTGGCAACAACTCCAATGAGGGAAAAGTATTATATCAATCAGTCATCTTTAGTTTGACGACTCATACCAAGCCCAGCTTTAAAGCTGGTGCTTTTATTTTGTGTGGACTTGTGATCACAGTCACATACCTCACAGACGCAAATCAATGCGATAGCCCTTGGCGGGCGCTTTGCGCCATCGCACGCAATTATCGGAATCATCCAATTTGATACGTAACAGCCAAGCCCCTAATTACATGGGGCTTTTTCTTGCACCCAAATACGCTTCTCTTGTATCAGTTATAACTTCTGGTTCAGTTTTTTCACAATACCAACTGGTGCGTTCTCAGCGCCTGTGTGGTTCAACTTAATTTGTCCCCTGGTAAGAGGCATTGTACCGAAATTGCAATAATAATCAAACTACGGCTCGCCACTGTGAATTTCCAATTGTACCACCGCAAGATCGAGGACAATGTAGTCACAGAAAATGGGCAAGGGGCAAGGGGCAAGGGGCAAGGGGCAAGGGGCAAGGGGCAAGGGGCAAGGGGCAATGCTCGATTCACAGTTCCTAGTTCCTAGTTCCCAGATCTCAGTTCCCAATGCCCAATGCCCGATGCCCGATGCCCAATTCCCAATTCCCCATTCCCAATGAAACCACCCTGCTGTTCCTCTGGCAACAAAGGGTTTTCACTAAGTATTTTTTCCTACTATAAGAGTGGTTTTTAGTGAAACAATTGCCCTTTTTTCAAAAAAAATCCTGAAATCTATATAAATTAATGGTTTCATCTGTTCACTTCAGCCTCGGACACTTTAGAATGATTCATTGAAAAGTCGAGCCTATGGGAATTACAGCCGCCTTAGGCATAAATACTCAAAAAAGCCGACTTTTGTAAATCTCTAAACAGAGATTTAAGTAACGATGCATCAAAAATGCATCTACACACAATCTCAAGTAAACCTTAAGGAGTTTGACATGAACAAAGGTGAATTGGTTGATGCCGTAGCAGAAAAGGCTAGTGTTACCAAAAAGCAAGCTGATGCCGTCTTAACTGCAGCTTTGGAAACCATTATCGAAGCAGTTTCCTCTGGCGATAAAGTCACATTGGTGGGATTTGGCTCATTTGAATCACGGGAACGTAAAGCCCGTGAAGGTCGTAATCCCAAAACTAATGAGAAGATGGAAATTCCGGCGACGAAGGTTCCTGCCTTCTCTGCTGGAAAACTCTTCAGAGAAAAGGTTGCACCCCCAAAATCTTAGGTTGTCACCGAGGTCACTCTTTTTCTATGCAGCAACCAGCACACGGGGGAAATTTAGCCTGGGCAGCAGCACTAGCTGGCTGTCCCCCAAGTGCTATTCTGGATTTTTCTGCAAGCATTAGCCCTTTGGGACCACCAAAGAGTGCAATAGCGGCAATTGAGTCCCAATTGAGTCATCTCAAGAATTATCCAGATCCTGATTATCGTGAACTGAGACTTGCTCTCAGTCACTTTCATCAACTGCCTCCTGAGTGGATTTTGCCGGGTAATGGTTCGGCAGAATTACTTTCTCTAGCAGGTAGGGAATTAGCACAGTTAGCCGCAACAGCTTTGATAACTCCAGCCTTTGGCGACTACTACAGGGCGCTAGCGGCATACCACGCTGAGGTACTGGAGTTTCCTTTGTCATTGGTTATGACTGATTTGTCATGGATTTTTGACAAAGGACAAAGGACAAAGGACGGACTATTGCTGAATAACCCCCACAACCCATCGGGAATATTATTCTCGCGGGAGGCCATTCTGCCATACCTAAAGGAATTTGCTTTGGTGGTGGTGGATGAAGCTTTTATGGATTTTCTGCCCCCAGAAGAAGAACAAAGCCTAATACAAGTCGTGCAGGAATATCCAAACTTAGTGATCTTGCGATCGCTGACTAAGTTCTACAGTTTGCCCGGTTTGCGACTAGGATATGCGATCGCTCACCCTGAGTGTTTGCGGCGCTGGCAGTTGTGGCGCAACCCCTGGCCCGTAAACACCCTGGCAGCAGCAGCAGCTGTCGCTGTCCTCCAGGATAAAGAGTTTCAGGAACAGACTTGGGCATGGCTACCACCGACCCGAGACCAACTCTTCGGTGGTTTAGCCTCAATACCCGGATTGCAACCCTTGCAAAGTGCTGCTAATTTTTTACTCGTTGAATCACAGCAATCGAGTTCGCAGTTGCAGCAAAAATTACTCAAGCATCACCAGATTTTCATTCGTGATTGTCTGAGTTTTCCGGAACTTGGCGATAGGTATTTCCGAGTAGCCGTACGCTCTTGGTCAGATAACCAGCGCTTACTAGAAGCACTATCATTAGTCATTAGTCATTAAGGACAAAGGACAATTGACATAGAAGCCAAAACCGTGCCGCAGGCATAGGGCTTCGGGTTAGGGTAGGACAATTGACGAAAGACCAAGGACAGATAACGTGACTATTGACTACGATGTAGTGATTATTGGTGGCAGTTTAGCGGCACGCTACGCTGCCAAGCGTGCTTCTCAACTAAGAGCCAAGGTTGCTTTGGTAGAACCAATCACAAACGGTGCGTTTAACTTTGTTAACGCACCTTATGAATTCATTTATCATCATGCTCTGGGTCACACGAGCAACCTTGCCAAGCAACTGGGTGACGCAGCACTACTTGGGCTTCATACCTCATGTGCTGATACCAAAGAAAAATGTCAAATTTCTGTAGATATGCATCAGGCAATGCTGTATGCTCATAGCGTTGTTTCCAATCTCCAAGAGGAGCATTCACTCCCCGTCCTGGCAGCTCTTGGAGTGGATGTCATCGTAGGCAATGGTCAATTTCAATCGTCACCCCATCTTTCATTTGCCGTTAATGAGCGATTGGGCTTTAGCCCACCGCCCTTCGGGCGATCGCTATGTGCACGCACCTATTTACTTGCAACGGGTTCTCGTCCGGCAATTCCAGAAATTGAAGGATTACAAAGAACTGGCTTTCTGACCATATCTCAGATTTGGCAATCCCTAAACAGTTCTACACCTCCTAAACAGTGGGTCATTCTTGGTGGTGTACCCCAAAGCATCGAACTAGCTCAAACTCTAGCACGGTTTGGTTACGATGTAACGCTGGTTGTGGAACATCGCAATCTTCTTCCCAATGTTGACTCAGAAATCGCCCAACTGCTTTGCAGTCTGTTAGAAGCAGAAGGTGTGCGCGTCTTCATCAAAACATTAATCACTCAGGTGAGAAAAATTGAAGATAAAAAATGGCTTCAGGTGGGGGATAAAGCAATTGAAACAGATGAAATCGTCGTAGCAACGGCACAACAGCCAAATATTGAATCCTTAAATTTGGCTGCGGTAGACGTTAAATGGAATCAGCGTCGTTTACTCGTAAATAACAAACTACAAACGACAAATCCCCGCATTTGGGCTTGTGGTGATGTGATTGGTGGTTTTGAATTAGCCAATATTGCTAACTATGAAGCAAGAATAGCCCTGCAAAATGCGCTCTTTTTCCCGAGGCTGAAAGTCAATTATCGGCATATTCCTTGGGCAGTATTTACTAACCCGATGTTTGCACAAGTCGGTTTAACAGAGGCGCAAGCCAAACGTCAATACAGTTCTGATGAAGTTATGATTTTGCGGCAGTTTTTTAAAACACTTTGTGCAGCCCAAATCCGAGACGAAACTACGGGTATCTGTAAACTCATTGTCCTACGCAATGGGGAAATTTTGGGAGCTTCGGTTTTAGGTGCACAAGCAACAGAGTTAATTAATGTCATTGCTTTAGCGATCGCTCAAAAAATCAAAGTCAATTTACTAGAAAATTTAGCTCCTTTGTATCCTAGTTTTTCAGAGATTTTTGAGCAAATTGTACGAGAGTGGAAACAGCAAAAATTGAATAGTAATATTGCTTGGCAAGACTGGTTGGAAAGCTTTTTTCACTTTCGACGCAATTGGAATTTATAATTAATAATATAGATACACATATATAGCAATCCTAAATGATTCGTGAAAAAATACTGTTAAGAGTTAAGCGTTCCCTGCCCTCGTGAGTCAATTTACAATCTCATTTAGGACTGCTATATTTATATTCCTTGAATTCCTGAACTCCTAATTTAAAAGGTGATTGCCATGTCTCAAAACACTTTAACACCAACAAAAACAGTTCCACCTCTTGAAAACGGAGATCAACTAACGCGCATTGAATTTGAACAGCGTTATCAACAGATGCCTTATGTTAAAAAAGCCGAACTAATCGAAAGAATTGTTTATATGGCATCACCCTTAAGAATTATTCAACATGGAGAACCCCATGCTTCAATTATGACATGGCTGGGTTTCTATAAAGCTTCTACTCCTAATGTTCAACTAGGAGATAATTGTACAGTGCGTCTTGATGCAGAAAATGAGCCTCAACCCGATGCTTTACTAAGAATTACCGTAGATGGACAATCAACGATTAGCGAAGATGGCTATGTAGAAGGTGCGCCAGAATTAATTGTAGAAATCGCAGCCAGCACTGCCTCTATTGATTTACATGATAAATTAAAAGCCTGCCGACGCAATCAAGTTCAAGAATATTTAGTTTGGCGGGTTTATGACGGAGAATTTGATTGGTTTCGGTTAAGGGAAGGAAAATATATGAAACTTCAGCCGAATGAAGAAGGCATTATTTGTAGTGAATACTTTCCTGGTTTATGGTTGGCTCAAGAAGCTTTACTTACAGGAAATTTAGCCCAAGTATTAGCAATTTTACAACAAGGATTAAATACTTCAGAATATCAAAATTTTGTTAAAAGAATGTCCGAGAATTCTGATTCAATACCAAACACCTGAACTTTCCCAAACTCCTTTGGAAGAAAAGCGATCGCTCTTTTTCTGTTCTTTTCTACTCACCTGTGCCAGAGTGTAGAATCAAGGTAAATAAAATTAAAAAAAATAAATGAAATGCTAAAGATTAGTGTTGAAGAAGCAGCTCGTAACTTAAAAGAACTTTTAGAACGGGTAGCCAAGGGAGAAGAGGTGATTCTGGTGGAGCAAGAAAAAGCAGTTGCTCGCATAGTCCCGTTGCAGCAAAAGGAACAGTGGTTAGCCAGCACAAAAGAATTCCGAGATTCTTTGCAAGTCAAGGGTGAGCCTTTGAGTGTAACTGTGATTAATGAACGTCAACAGGAGCGCTCTTGATCTATCTAGATACTAGCGTTATTGCTCCCTTCTATTGGGCAGAGGCGCTGAGTGGTACAGTTGAGCAATTACTGAGGATTGAAACTGAGCCTGGATTAAGCCAGTTGGCTGAGGTAGAATTGTTTTCGGCATTGTCCCGCAGAATCAGGATGGGAGAAATCTCTCAGGAAGATGCAAGAGGAATAGTAAAGCGGTTCCAAGCTGATATAGATAACAGCTTTTATACGTATATTACATTAGAGTCAGTCCACTACAACCTAGCACGCGATTGGATTAGTCGGTTTGAAACACCCCTTCGTACTCTAGATGCGCGACATTTGGCAATTGCTGCTAAGCATAACTTGCGCTTGGTGACAGCTGATGAGGCGCTAGCTGTCAGCGCCAAGATTTTCGGAGTCGAGGCTCAGATGTTAAGACCTCTGAGTGAAAGCTAAAGTCGCGATCGCGCAGAGCGATCATACTTTTTCTCCTCAACAATCCAGGTTGATGCATTAGCAATGCAGGTCGATGCATTAGCAATGCAGGTCGATGCATTAGCAATGCAGGTCGATGCATTAGCAATCCCAGCCGATGCATTAACAATGCACGCCCCTTGCGTTTAGATAGCACTGCAATACAAAGACTAAACCACAAGACGTCATGAGTGGCAAGTAGCGCGATCGCCCCTTGGGAGCATCGCATGATTGCGGGCGTTCTGCGCGATCGCGCTTTTTCTCTCCCTAGTTTTCTTGCTTCCACATTTCTACAACTCTACTACTACACCTAAAGCTTTGAGCGCTGCATTTTCAGCTTTGGTTATATCCATAACATCGGCTTCTTACCTGCATATTGACTAATCCACCCAATTTTCTATGACTAAATCTGGAATTTGAGAAAGTTCTCTGACATTATTAGTTACTAAAATTAATCCTAGACTGATTGCTTGGGATGCTATTAGCATATCCATTGAACCAATGACGATACCTTTTCGCTCCAACTCTGCTCGAATTCTTCCATAGATTTGTGTCGCGTTTTCATCAAAGGGGATAATTTTCAGAGAAATTAAAAACTGACTGAGCGCTGCCTGATTTTGCTCTCGACGTTGGCTTTTGTAAACGCCATACTCAAGTTCTGCAACTGTAATGGAGGAAATGCCAACATCAAATATGTCTAGTGTTTGAAATTTATCGAATACTTTAGGTGGCTTCTTTTTAATAATGTAGATACACGTATTTGTATCCAGCAAAAATCTCATTCAAAAGCCTCTCTAATCTCTAAACTAGGCTGTTCTCTAGTTTCCATAAAGTCATCAGAAAAGAGTTCAGTCGCGTCAAATAAAGTTTGCCAAGGATTTTCTTTGGAAATTAAGACAACAGCATTGCCTATCTTTTTGATATAAACTTCATTACCTTGGAACTGAAATTCCTTGGGCAAAACCACGGTCTGATTCTCACCATTCGTCAATAATTTAGCAGTGTTCATATTTGAATCTCTCAGTTCTGTTGATTCTTTTAACTGTCATGGATATTGGCAAAGTTCACTCAATTTCTTTGTGCAATATTATAGCTATATTGAGATGTAAGCGTTTTTGGAAGAAAAGCGATTGGCTTTGCTACCGCCCCGCCAAGGGCGATCGTGTACTGAATTAGTCTATTCTGGTTCAATCTAGTTAATCCCTAAACGTCTAAAGTCTCTATCAAATGAAACTACGCTTTCACCTGTGTGACGTGCGATTTCCGCCAGATAAGCATCAAGGAAATCAACATTTGCACTAGCCATAAGGTTGAGGGCTGCGGTGACTTGTTGTATTTCATCACAGCTAATACCGTCAGATGCAATTAACGGTAACAAAATTTCAGCTATTTGGGTGCGGGAATATCGATAAAATGAACTCAATACCCAAACGATTTCTGCAACTACAATTGGTGAAAGTTTAAGGCTCACTTCTCCTTGTTCAGCCTTTTGTATTAATCTTAAAGCACGTTCTGCTAATTCAGGTGGTTCTCCTGTAAGAAAACGTAGTAAAACATTAGCATCTACCCACAAATCTGCCATTATTATTTGTTAATTATTTCTTGCGCCAAAGATTCGCCCACTATTTTACGAATTTCCTCCTTTCCTGGATAGGGTTGAGTTGTTTTTAATGCACCGTAAAATTCGCTAAGTCTTTTTTTGGGATTTGTATCAATTTTTTGAGTACGGAATTTGAGAAATTCAATAAAATCAGCTACAAGTTGAAATTGTTCTTCACTAAGCTTGTCTATTTCTTGTTTGAGACTTTCTTTCGTTGTCATTGTTTTTTGGCTAGTTGCGTTTTCAGATTGTGTGAATATTTTAATTTTACATTTCCCCTTCTTCCACTGCGCCTAATGCTTTCAGCGTAGCAATGTCGTCTGAAGTTAAACCCTTAACGCCTGTGATGTTCATGCGTTCATAAGGGGAATTCGCTCTTACTATATTAGAGAAAGGGTGGAGCGCTTATCCAACCATAGCTTCCGTATCGTTCCAGATTTATTCTCCATCTTCCACCGCACCTAATGCTTTAAGTGAGTCTTTTGCAGCTTCTGTTAAACCTCTAATACCTTTGATACTCATGTTTTCGTAAGGTCGGGGAACTCTCAATATCTTAAGGCACTCACCTGTTTCGATATCCCAAATCCTAATAGTTTCATCTTGGCTGCTACTTGCTAGAATCGAACCTTCGTAATTTAAAGCAACTGACCAAACACCTCTAGTATGTCCATGTAAAGTTTTTAAGCATTCACCGTTTTTTAGATTCCACAGTTTTATGGTTTCATCAGCACTACCACTTACTAAATTTTGATCATCAGGACTAAAAGCTAATGATTGAACATCATGAGTATGTCCTTGTAAAGTTTGTATGCATTTGCCTGTTTTAATATCCCATAACTTTATTGTTTTATCTTTGCTACCACTAGCTACCGTTAAGCCATCAAAACTGAACACTACTGTATGTACATCAGCAGTATGTCCTTGCCAAATGTGAATGCATTTACCTGTTTTGATATCCCATAAGCGTATCGTTTCATCAGAACTTGCACTAGCAAAGGTAACACCATCAGGGCTGAAGGCAACTGACATTGTCCAACTTATATGTCCTTTAAAGTTAAAAATTTCTTTCCCATCAGCAACTTGCCAAACACGAATTTGACCATTTGCGTCACTTGCGACTAAATATTTACCATCAGGGCTAAATGCTGCTGACTGAACACTTCCAAAGGCTTGAGTAAAGACAGAATAAACTAAGTTGGCTTCATTAAAATTGGTACTTTGCAAACTAGCATCAGTAAAATCAGCCCCCTTAATCACTGCACTACTCAAATTTCTGCCCTCCAAAGCCACCTTGTCTACCTTCACAGCCAAAGTTGCTGCATTCCCCCCAACATAGCTCGCCTCATCTTCACTTTTACCCCGCGTCGCCTCAATAACACTAATTAGAAACTCGTTATCACCTAACACCGGCAAAAGCAAATCCATCACTGCTTTTGTCAAGAGCGCTTTCCCAAAACTCTCCCTCAACTTCTCCAACGACTCACTTGCAAATCTCCTCAGCGGCGCACTTGGCAAAATCTTCCCCGCCTCATCCACCCGCCGACGAAAATAAGATGACCAAGTATAATCAACAGGTGCATCATTATTTATATGCGATCGCCCTTGGGCGGGTGCTCCGCACCATCGCGCCTGCGCCAATTCGATAAAATCATCCGCCAACGCCCCCAACTCAGCCGCAAACTTATAAGCCACAAAAAACTCTAACAGCGAACGATGCGCCGGAGTATAATCACCATCGGCATTTCGGATAAGTATCGTCTGACCCATCATGTCATAATGCCAGTGGTCTAAATCCTTCTCCTCTTGAACAACATCACCAAACAAGCGACGAATTCTGTCGGGAAAAAGGCGATAATTTAAACTCATCTGGTCAGTAGACAACATTTCCCAGGAAAGCTCACACAAAAAGTAGAGCTTATCTGCCAAAGAAGTAAAAGTACGCTCCGCTTTGATGTCCCGTTCCATCTTCCGCCGCACCGCATACAGGTAAACCCGCGACATATCCACTGGCTTACCTGCTTCAATATCTGGCAATGCTTCTAAAATTAACTCAGTCATCACAGGACGACGTGCCAAATCCAACAAATGTGGATTGTCCATCACCTGCTCAACTGTGGTAGATTCAGCTTGGAATGACAACACTCGCCGGATTTGCTCGTCGTTGAATTTCTCCAGTTCCAGCACTTCAAACTGGGGCGTTTCACCTGTCAGGTTGGCGGTAGACGCTTGCAATTCTGCGTTGAGTAAAGCACGTCCTTCTTTTGCTTCTGGAAAATGTTCGGTGCGACAAGTCAAGATAACCTTCGCACCGGGAACGACGACTTTCGCCAACTCCCAAAAGTTGTTGATCATTTGTTGGCGATCGCACTTTGCTGCCATTTCGTCAAAACCATCGAAAATCAGCAGCAGTTTCCCCATGCTGTTGAGTTGATCAAAAACCTCGCTGTTTAAGCGAATATTATGTTGCGTAAAAAAGAAACCCGCCAAAACGTTCTCAACATTCAGTGCTTTGGCATAGTCGCGCAGCGTAATTATCAAAGGAAGACGCGGACGTTCAACGCCACGTTTTTGAGCATCTCGGTACCGTTGCAGTGCAATCCACGCATAATGAAAAGCAAACCAAGTTTTTCCAGTGCCAAATTCCCCTAAAATAGAGATATGCTCCTTTGCAGGGTCATCTAACCACACATCAAGATAACCATCAATCCAGCCGTCGCGTTCATCGTAGTGACTGACTCCTATCCGGCGCTTGCTCACTGAGTCAAATTCTTCTTTAGTGCAAGCTAACGGCACATATTTTTGGTCAATTTCTCGGCGCTTGACTTCTGCTTCTAGCCAGTCGAGATAATCACTGAAGTCAGCATCTTGATCTATCAGTTCGTCGAAAGTATAACAGTCAAGGTGACGATTTTCTTCTTTCTCCACTTCATCACGTGCTGCTCGTGAAATTCGCCTTGCTGTGACTAACCAACCTTCATCAGTTTTTTGCGTTTCCACCGACTGACGCAAAGCCATCACATCACCTAGTCCCGCCTCACCTTCAATTCCACGCACAAGAATTCGGTCATATCGATGACGTCGTGCGGGAATGTCAATAATCCACTCAAAATAGTTGTCTTCCCAAACTTCATACTTCTCAAAGCGGTAGCCCAAGGTTTCAAACCAACCTTGCATCTGTTGAGCTAAAGCTATGGCTCTACATTTCTTTTCATTTAGATTTTCATTTAGAGACGTTGCATTCGACGTCTCTACACTCTGCGCTGCTAACCGGGCTATCTCTGTTCTCATTCCTTCCAGCGTCGGTAGCCTTTCCAACTGTTCTTGAATGCTGACTATTTTTTTATGTAATGAGCCGAGCTGATGGCTCATCAAAATATCATTAGGTGTACGCGATCGATTGACAACTTCAATAAAAACAGTCGCAAAGACAGTCACTTCCCGCTTCACATCAATTCCCATTGCTCTAACTTCATCTCCCAAAGCATAAGCATCGAGAAAAACTTCTATTTCAGATAAAAGAATTGAAATGTGATTGTGATCGTACGCTTTGCGGAAAGCCTGTTTGATTTCTTCTTGGCGGAAAAGTTCGAGGAATGGCTTGGGTTTACCTACACCGTATTCTACCAGGGTGTAGGCGTAAACTCCACTGAAATCAGCAGGTGGATGCTCTGGATCAAGGTTAAATTGTTTTAATAATTTAATGACAGTCTCATTACGCTGAAGCTTTTCTTTAATGATTGGGTTAGCAATACCAGTTATGGCGCTGATGAGTGAGTCAAGATTAATTGGTATCACAGGCGCTATTTTGTATCAAAGGGAAGTTTTTATCTTGCTTATACTTATGTTAACGCTTGCTAATATTCGAGCTTTGGTGAAACACTAGTACTCGACCACACAAGTTTTGACAGGTGATCAGAAACCCGGTTTCTAGCTTCCACGAGTCGTCAGGCGTTACTGTGGTGGACTACTCTCAAGGAGAGCATCCCAAATGTACAAATTTATTTCGTCTTCTTGCGCAGAACAGTTAGCAGCTTTTCATCCAGCACGGTAGTATTAGTAATACGTTAAAAGACTTGCAACAATCGTTTACAAGTCTTAAAAACAGAAGTAACAAGTTTTAGAGTAGCTAACTGCTACCCTGCTTGATATGCATCTATCCGCATTAAGTAGAAAAATCGCTGGGTTTGCCGCAAAAAACATGTACTTTTGCGGCACAAGCTAAACTACACGCCATAGTGGACAGTTATTCACAGCATCTTGCCCGTCAAGCAAGAAACAAGAGCGGCAAAAAGTACCACTCCAAACTGCACAAAACTGTCCTCACATTTGACGAATCTACTAGTATGAGTACCAATAAAAGAAGTTCCACTTGCCTAAAAAAGGAGAATAGGGGCTTGGCAATCAATCGCTGGAAACAGGACCTTAAAAATGACCTAATTGCTGGGTTGTTGGTCGTGATTCCGCTCGCAACTACCATCTGGCTTACAATTACCGTTGCATTGTGGGTCATCAACTTTCTCACCCAAATTCCCAAGCAATTGAATCCGTTTCAGGAAATGCATCCCATTTTGGTCAATCTACTTAATCTCTTAGTGGGACTGATGGTACCACTACTGAGTATACTCCTGATTGGCTTGATGGCTCGCAATATTGCGGGACGATGGTTGCTAGATGTCGGTGAGCGGCTGTTGCAGGCAATTCCATTAGCTGGACAGGTTTACAAAACTCTCAAGCAACTTCTAGAAACACTATTAAAAGACACAAATGGCAAGTTTCGCCGTGTTGTTTTAGTAGAATATCCTCGTCGGGAAATATGGGCGATCGGCTTCGTTACGGGTATCATTAGCAGCGAGATCCAGGCTCAGATGTCTCACCCCGTGTTGAGCGTTTTCATCCCGACAACCCCCAATCCCACCACTGGTTGGTATACAGTCGTTCCAGAAGACGAAGTTGTTAACCTGTCACTATCAATTGAAGATGCGTTTAAAATTATAGTCTCTGGCGGCATTGTTGCTCCCAATACTTCCCTATCTCCGTTAGTTATCCCTAAAGAACACAAACTAGAAGTATCACCCCTAGAAGCAAAGCGGCAGATTATTCCTCTTGAAGAAACTTAGTAGTCATTAGTCATTAGTCATTAGTCATTAGTCATTAGTCATTAGTCATTAGTTTTGTCCTCCACTCCCCCTATCCCCCTTGCCCCTTGCCCATTGCCCATTGCCCCTAACTTAACTTTTATGCAAGAACGTAAACCTCGTCAAATCGCTCGTGAATTGGCTCTTTTAAGCCTCAGCCAACTGCCAGTTAATCCAAAGAAACTAGAAAAGATACCACAAGAGCAACTCGTATCAAAGTTGGTGCTAGCAGCAGTACGTACCCTGCGATCCGAAGTTCAAGATACCTTAGACAATGCTGCTGGCGAACTGCAACGCAGTAATGATCGCCTTCTAAGTAGCCAAACACGCGCCAATGACCTAAATACTGCTAGAACAATGCTCAAAGAAGCAGTTGTATATACGCAAACGGCAATCAACAAATTAGCTGCAGCTGTTGAATTTCCTGAACTCATTCAACTCGCTAATCAAGATAGAGAAGTCCGCGAGTACGCGAAAGACATTATCATTGCTGTAAATGACAACCGAAACGCCATAGACGAGCAAATTTCCAATGCCTTGGTAGATTGGCAAGTCACTCGCCTTGCTCACATTGACCGAGATATACTGCGAATTGCCGTAGCAGAAATGAAGTATCTTCAAATTCCACAGAGCGTGGCAATCAACGAAGCTGTAGAGCTTGCTAAACGCTACAGTGAAGAAGACAGCCATCGATTTATTAATGGCGTTCTGCGCCGAGTTACGGAGCAAACAAAGTTGACATTTTCCCCACCTTGCCCTTCGGGTTGAAGGTTTAGATAAAAACTTAAGTTTCATAACACGCTAGCTGCAATGGTTTTTAATTGGTTCCGCCGTCAACATAATGAGCCTTCTGATACTCCCTCTCAACAGAAGCAGGAAGAAACCCCTGGTGCAAAAGAACCTCAACCACAACCAGCCGAAACGTTAACGGCAGAAACTGCACCTGAGGTAGCAACGGATCTGTTGGCTTATGCTAAAGCTGCCTACAAAAATATTCAGCAAAGGCAACAATCTCAATCAGTAGAAACTCCAGCATCTGAGGTAACAGCCGAAGTACCACCAGAAAAACCTGAAACAGAACCAGTCCAAACAGAAACGGCACAACCAACAGAAGAAGCTGATGTAACTGTATCTGTTGAGGTAGAAACAGCACAACCACAACCAGCAGCACAAACAACACAACCCCTAGAAGAAGCTGATGTGACTGCGGCTGAAACGACTGCTGAAGAACCAGAAGGTACAGATGAACTCAGCATAGCACCAGCAGTAACCGTAATTGCCGAAGAACCAGATGCTGAAAGTGTCACTACAGAAAGTGTTATTCCATCAGAACCCACCGAACTACCGACAACAGAAGAAGTTACTCAACCAACAGTACCTGCAACTTTATCCTTTTTAGAAAGAGCAGCAGCAGAACGACAAGCAAAGCAGGAAAGATTGATAGCTACCGCCATTGAAGTGACAGAACCAGAGGTCACACAGCCTGCTGCAACAACTACCGCGCCAGAAGTCACAGAGGAAATTGCTGGATTTGATTTTGATGAGGGGTTTTTGTGGTCAGCAGAAGTTCTTGCAGCACAAGGTAGGCGTCCAGAAGATATTTCTTTTGAAGAAATTACTTGGCTGAAAAAGCTGCGCCAAGGCTTAGACAAAACCCGCCGTAATATCGTCAATCAACTGAAGGCAATTGTCGGACAGGGTCCACTGAACCAAGCAGCGGTGGCGGAGATTGAGGCATTGCTTTTGCAAGCTGATGTCGGTGTCGAAGCAACAGATTACATCATCGGCACTCTACAGAAAAAGCTCCGCGAAGAAATCCTGCCACCAGAGGAGGCGATCGCTTACCTCAAAGGAATCTTGCGAGATATGCTGGATGAACCAGTGAAAAAATCTCACAAGCCTATCTTTGTTCCAGAAAAAGAAACTCTCAATGTTTGGTTAATTACTGGAGTGAATGGCGCTGGTAAAACGACCACTATCGGTAAAATTGCCCACCTGGCATATAAATCCGGCTACAAATGCTTGATTGGCGCAGCGGACACCTTTCGCGCCGCAGCCGTAGAACAGGTCAGGATTTGGGGCGAAAGAAGTGGTGTGGAAGTCATTTCTAATCCTGCCAAGAACGCAGATCCAGCAGCAGTTGTGTTTGATGCCATCTCTGCTGCCACAGCACGAGAAATAGAATTACTTCTAGTGGATACCGCAGGACGACTACAAAATAAGAAAAATTTGATGGACGAACTCAGTAAAATCCGTCGCATCATTGATAAAAAAGCCCCCAATGCTAAAATAGAGTCCCTTTTGGTTTTAGATGCAACTTTAGGTCAAAATGGATTGCGGCAAGCTGAGGTCTTTTCCCAAGCAGCACAACTGAGTGGTGTTGTTTTGACTAAGCTTGATAGCACTGCTAAAGGAGGCGTTGCCCTTGCGGTTGTGCAGCAGTTAGGCTTACCTATTCGTTTTATCGGTGCTGGAGAAGGAATTGAAGACCTGCGTCCTTTTTCTAGCTACGAGTTTGTGGAAGCACTTTTGAATGGTTAGCCGTGACGGCAAATGAAGGTACGACGAATGAGTCACTCTGATTTTATGACTATCCACCAAAACCGGGAATTAGGCGCTTGAGTGCGCGACCAGTCACTTCACCGTAACGCAGTTCGCCACACAAAATCTTGCCCATAATCTGGACAGATGCAGGACGCCTAACGCCCACCTTGTAACCAATACCGGGGAAACGGTAAAATGCTCCGGCGAGTTTTTGCGCCCAAGACATATCACTACCCCATTCTTCATTGATGGTGTTAGTGTATTTTTCCAAGGCGTTGATATCGCCACCGAGAGCTTGGTTGATCGCTTCTGCAGCTTTCATACCACTAAAAATTGAGGGACGAATCCCTTCTGCTGTGAAGGGGTCAACAACACAAGCAGCTTCCCCAGCTAAAACCGCATTTTCAGTGTGCAGCTTTTGATTGCCATTCCATAAGCACAGAGCATGACCATATTGCTTGCAGGTTTTGATATCCAAACCAAACAAGCCACCATACTCACTCAAAATGCTCTTGAAGTCCTGAGGTTCACCGCCAACAAATGTGCCAACACCAATGGAATATCCATCGGCTTTGGGAAAGTTCCAGAGGTAGCCATTTTTGACCAAGCCAAACTCAAAGTGGGCAATATGACCATTTTGGACTTTGGCTGTTGCTTCTGCTTCTAAGGCTCCAGCTAGACGGCGTTTGCGCTCTTTAAAACCTAGCAATTTTGCCATTGGTCCTTTTGCACCATCAGCAGCAATCAAGTAACGTCCTGTGATAGGTCCATTTGCTGTATTGACTTGCCAATAGTCACCTTTAAATTCAACGCCTGTGACTTCTGTGTTTTCTTTCAATTCAACCCCCTGCTTTTGAGCCTGTTGAATTAAGAAATGGTCAAATACATCTCGCCTAACCATCCAAACTGGTTCGGGAGTTGATAGTTCCGCTTCCACGGGTTCTCCCATTTTCCAGGTGCAGCGAATTGTGTCTGCTTTGATGGAAATTGCAGGGCTAAAGTCAAAGTCAAACCATTGAGCGATCGCTGGCGATACTCCACCCCCACACGGTTTATATCTTGGCAGGGTTTCTTTTTCCAAAACTAATACTGAGCGTCCCTGCTTGGCTAAATGATATGCAGCTGTTCCACCCGCTGGTCCCGCGCCGACGATAATGCAGTCGTACATATGGCTCTTGTCTTTGCTCCTGAATTTGTTAGCTTTCCAGTTTTTTACTCTCTCAATAGACAATCTGACGACTTTAACTGTTTCTATTATTTGCTGTTTGAAATAGCACAGCATTTGGTCAGACTTGTCTAAATCTTTATTCCTAACAAACTATGTTTATCCGTAAATATTGGTACATAAAGCTACTGTCTTCATTTATTCTTATTGATTAAGTTTCTGGTCTTTATTATTAAATAAACACCCATAATTTTTATTAATACAACGCTTTTTTTTACCTACACATAACTTGTCTATGTTTTGTCATTTCATACTAAAATACAATTCATTTGTTTTCTGTTGTACGAATTTTTTGCCAAGCTTTTCACATACTTTATAAAGTTTTAGTAAATCTTCTGGTAATTTTTTAGTTGCAAATTTGAAGAAGCTTGTATAAATTTTAAACAGTCACACCGTTTCACTTTAATTTTGATACAAATGGAAATTGCCCATTGCCCATTGTCCATTCTATGCCCCAGAAACTGTAAGATGCACTGACGCGGTTTCTCGCAGTGCGCGTGTATGCGCAGAAGAGAAGACATAGCAACACTGTTGATAATAATGTGAAGATAACTAGACACTGTGACGCGGAGAGTTTTTGGTAAAGAATTTCCCCGTGTTTGGTTTGTCCCTTTATCCTCTTATCCTCATGTCCCCCTTGTTTTTGAGAACCGCGTCTCCCTGATAAGCATTTTCTCGTGTTCTTTCTAGACAGTTGTGATGTCTTTTTCTTTTTCTGTCAATAATTCGTCGATTTTGGCAGTATGCTTATTTGTCAATTTTTGCAGTTTATCCTGCTGATCGCGTGACTCATCCTCAGATATTTCGGCGCTTTTTTCTAGTTTGCGAATTGTATCTAAGGCATCGCGGCGGATGTTGCGAATAGCAACGCGCCCTTCTTCGGCATACTTGGCGGCGATTTTGACTAATTCTTTACGGCGATCGCTCGTCAAAGGTGGAATGTTAAGCCGAATGAGGGAACCATCATTGCTAGGGGTTAAACCCACATCTGACAGAGATATTGCCTTTTCAATGAGATTTAAGGTATTGCGATCATAAGGCTGAATCAAAATTGTTGTGGCATCGGGTGTACTAACATTTGCCAGTGATTTTAAGGGCGTTGGCGAACCATAGTAATCCACCATCACCTTATCCAATAAACTCGCGTTAGCGCGACCAGTACGAATTGTGTTAAAAGCCCGTTGAGTTGCCTCTACGGTTTTTTGCATTGTACTCTCAGCTTCAGCTAATTTCACAAGAACCTCCCACAAGCGTGCCGATGGACTCTCCCATGACTGCTCGGCGGATGTTACCCCGCACAGTTAAGTCAAATATAAGAATAGGAATATTGTTCTCCTTACATAAGGCTATCGCGGTACTGTCCATTACCCGCAAATCTTTTGCTAAAACGTGTCCATATGTCAAGCTTTTGTAACGTTTGGCATCAGGGTATATATGAGGATCAGCATCATATACGCCGTCTACCTTAGTGGCTTTAAAAATGACTTCAGCATCAATTTCTGCGGCTCTCAATGCTGCGGTGGTATCGGTGGTGAAGAAGGGATTTCCAGAACCAGCACCAAAAATAACCACCCGCCCTTTCTCTAAGTGACGGATGGCACGACGACGAATATACGGTTCGGCAACTTCTTGCATAGAAATCGCGGTTTGAACCCGCGTCTGTACCCCTATGCGTTCTAGTGAATCTTGCAGTGTCATGGCATTCATTACCGTCGCAATCATCCCGATGTAGTCAGCTGTTGCTCGATCCATCCCCGCCGACGCCGCCTTGACGCCACGAAAAATATTGCCGCCTCCAACGACGATGGCAGTCTGAACGCCAGTTGACATCACCTCTGCTACTTCTTCAGCTATTTCTTTGACCACTTCTGGATCAATTCCATAACCCATATTGCCCATGAGGGCTTCACCACTCAGTTTAAGCAAAACCCTTCGGTAATGTGTTCCCATGAAGTTACGCTTGATTAAAAATTTGTAATTACCTCCAATTTAAGATAGCAATACAGTGGCACTGGTGTCTCTAGTTTTTCTCTACTAAAGAAGTATCAATTAATTCTGTCTTTTTGCGACAAATTTCTTAGCCTTGCAAAAAGAGGCGATTGTTCATATGTGCTTACTGCCTAAGTCCCATGTCCTCCGGACACACTACGCGTGATTCACAAGCTCTCCAAGAGAAGGTACACAGAACAGGCGATAAGCGGAGCGATTGAGCCTTTTCTACAGAACGCACTCGCGTTCGGCTATCGCACGATTTTTGATAATTCTCACCCACAGCTTCTTGATTTTACGGGTTATCATCATCTGTGCCCTTGACGCATGTCGGCAATATAGTCATAACTATAAATGATAACCTTGCATCTCGTTTCTTTTTCTAATCTTTTATCGTAGTATTTTACCTAGTGGAATCACAAAAGTAGAAGATTGTGCCGACATGACGAAAACCCTGTTTGCATGACAACATAACCTAATTTCCTATTTTGGCTTACTCTGAAGAAAGATAGCATTATCTCTACCATGAGAGGGAATAGAGAATAGGGAAAGCTTTTTTATTATACCCAATGCTTAACACTTCAGGCTCATCATTGTCAAGTACTACAACAATAAAAACAGTCGTGCCTGCAGCAAGCGGCTGCATATCTACTCCTTGTACCAATCATTAATCTTCCATGACCACCTCTGCTTTCACTCCAGCATTTACCTCAACAAAAACCTGGATTTGGCAAGGCTTTCCTATTTGCTACCAAACCCAAGGAACTACTGGACCTGCTATTATCCTTGTGCATGGCTTTGGTGCTTCTTGGTGGCACTGGCGGAAAAACATTCCTGTGCTGGCAGAATATTGCCGTGTCTATGCCGTTGATTTGATTGGCTTTGGCGCTTCAGCTAAACCAAAGCCGAATGAGAGGATTACCTACACAATTGAGACTTGGGGACAGCAAGTAGCAGATTTTTGCCGTGAAGTTGTGGGTGAACCAGCTTTTTTAATTGCTAACTCCATCGGCTGTATTGTGGTGATGCAAGCGGCGGTGAGTTATTCGGACATAGCATTAGGAATTGTGTTGCTCAACTGTTCCTTGCGGCTGTTGCACGATCGCAAGCGGGCAACTTTACCCTGGCATCGGCGTTTTGGAGCGCCAATACTCCAACGTATACTATCTGTAAAACCAATTGGTGACTTCTTTTTCAATCAAGTTGCAAAACCCAAAACAGTGCGGAAAATTCTCCTGCAAGCTTATGCCAGTTCAGAAGCAGTCACAGACGAGTTAGTAGATATACTGACTTCCCCAGCACGCGATCCGGGAGCTGTAGCTGTTTTCCTCGCCTTTACCTCTTATTCCTCAGGTCCTTTACCAGAAGAGCTTCTACCTCAACTGCCCTGTTCTGCAATTATCTTGTGGGGAACAGCAGATCCGTGGGAAAGCGTTGAGCTAGGTAGAGAGTTAGCCAATTTTCCGCAAGTGCAAAAGTTTATTCCTCTAGAAGACGTTGGGCATTGTCCTCAGGATGAAGCCCCAGAAGTGGTGAATCCAATTATACAGGACTGGATTTGGAAGCAAACTCAATAGAAGGCAGAGGAGCCACTGCGTTGGACATAGGACTTACGCACCATCTGCTGTGAAACCCGGTTTCTTCGTTCATATTTGGTTGCGAAACAGACGATTTTTGGTATAAACCGGGTTTCTTTGCGTAAGTCCTGGGACAGTTTTGAATAATCATAAAGGGATAAGCAGTTAATTATAATTAACTGCTTAATACTTCTTAGATCTATGGTTGAACAGGGTTCTCATTGATTTTTCTTTGTTGCAACCAGTCCTTACCCACTTGGATACTGATATCAGAGCCGAGATTGCCAGTGCTTTCTACCCGCACTTCCCCAAATCCTAAAGTGCTACGAATTGATTCAGCACTATTACCGTCTCCTTGCTGGGCAACAATATGAGTCACTTTTAGAGGTTCACCCGAACTTCTGGCTACATAGACGTTGGTATAGCCAGCTCTTTGCAAAGCTCTTATCAAAGGTCGGAGATTGGCATTATCGTTACCCGTGCTGTCTTGAATAGCGACTCGCAAAGAAGTTGGAGCTACTACACCAGATGTAGAATCTGTTTGTGAATCAAAATACCGAGCCATTATACCATGAATGCGTTGGCTATCTGGAATCCAGTAGCTGGTATTAAACTCGCCTTTTTGACTGAATCGACCAGGCACCATTAACATCTGCATATTGGAGCGATTTGTTCTTACCCCAAAACCTAGCAGTGTTAATAGCTCTTCAACTGTCAAGTTAGTATCAATGTGTTCTTTAACAACATTAAGAACTTTGGGCAATTGAGTGACAGTCGCTGGGTTGAGAGACTGATCCATCAATGCTCGCATGACCATTTGCTGGCGTTGAATCCGACCAATATCGCCATTTTCGTCATGTCGGAAGCGTAGAAGTTGCAATGCCTGATCGCCATTGAGATGCCGTTTTCCTTTCTTTAAATTGATATATAAGTGCTGAGAGTCATCCTGATATTTCATATCCTTGGGTACGTAGACTGTGACTCCACCCAAGGTATCGATGAGCTTACCAACTCCTAATACGTTAATTCGGATATAGCGGTCAATTCCAACACCGCCCAACAAATTACTAACAGTTTTGGCAGTTAAAGCTGGTCCACCAATTACATTTGTGGAATTAATTTTTTTGGTACCATGTCCATCTATTTCCGTACGGGTGTCTCTGGGAATAGAAAGCATCATGACTTTTTTGTGCTCTGGATCAAATCTGACCAAGAGCATGACGTCAGCAAGACCATCAAAGGAGTTGACTTGGGGCAGATATCTCAGATTTTTGGTTTCAGTGGGAGGGTTTCGGACATCAGGAGGGAGTACGCTCATCCCCATGATTAAAATATTCACGGGGCGAGTTAATTCGCTAAATTGCAGTCCATTTCCAGAAATGCGATCGCTATCAAACACGGCTGCTTCATCTGGACTTAAAGAAGCTTGCATTAAAGGCGTACTTGTTAAAGAAACTGCCAACAGCGCTCCTGCAGTTGCTGACACCATTGCGATACCGCTCATACCTACCCAAAACCACAGCCAACGTCCAGATTTGTGAGTGTTAGCAATTTTATCACTTGAGTTGTTGGTATCTTTAGAATGGTTTTCTTGCGCCGAAGTTCTTTGAATAGTCACGCTACTCCTCACACTTACTGAATAAAATCTGGAAAATTTTCTGCTATAGAAACAGATAAATCAACCCATAATAGCTAATTCTTAGATTATCAGTGGCAAATTTGCCACTTTAGTGTCAACCACAACACTAATTGCAGTCATTCTCATATTTTTTGGTAAATCCGGAGAGGCTTTCTTGAAGTATGACAATCTCAAAAGAGATTTGACTAGAGCTGTTAGAAAGAAAATGCGTATTTTTTTTGGCAAATTAAGTAGAAACACTGTCAGTTGCCTTAAACTATAGAGAATTATGACAGGTATTTGCCAAGCATTCTTTCAAGCATTACGACTCACGAGCGTGGCAATCGTTTTGATTTGCCTTTCATGACACGAACAATTAATTAGATACTAATCAAAAAGTAGCCAGATGTGAGAAAGCGATTAATGATGAGTAGACGCAGTGCTAAAAACTCTGAAGTAGCCACTCCGGTTGCCAGTAAGAGTAACCTAAAAACCAGGTAAATACCAAAGTTATTGACAGACAACTAACAGCAACTTGTTCCCGACTTCCTTGTCCCCCTGTCCCCCTGTCCCCCTGTCCCCTTGTCCCCCTTATCTGTTCTTCTTTGGCTGAGTCTTCACTATGATGAAAATTGTCAGATGGTTCAAAATTTTTCATTTGGGTGAGTGCAATCCTAAACAAGAGAGATGAATCGTAGTGATGTAGTCAGAGATAATAGGCTTTAAAGAAAAATTCTATTTAGTTGTATCCGACAATTGGCAGATGCAGACACGCACACGCAAGCTCTTAGACTGGTGGGAAACACTAACACCTCTAGCACGATTCTTGGCGATCGCTCTGTTCGCTCCACTGCTAGTGCTCAATGGTTGGGCGATTTCAGCAATTTTTCATTACTTTCACTCGCTAATTGTCATTCTAGTCGGAGCGTCAGTGCTAGCATTTTTGCTCAACTACCCTGTCAGCTGGATGGTGCGTCGAGGTGCTAGGCGAGAGCAGGTTGCTATCTTAGTCTTTCTACTCGCTTTATCAATTTTACTAGCGTTGGGTGTCACCCTCGTCCCGCTTGCTCTAACGCAAGCTCAGCAACTGGTGGCGCGCATACCAGAGTTAATTGATTCTGGGCGATCGCAGTTGATGATGCTCAACGAGAAAGCAGAAAGTCTCGGTTTACCGATAAATCTTGATGCTCTTGTTGTACAAATTAACGACCGTGTTAAGGGACAATTGCAGGCGATCGCTGGACAAGTTTTAAATTTGGCTGTCATTACAGTCACCAGCCTGCTTGACTTTGTTTTGACAATGGTGTTAACTTTCTATCTCCTACAGCATGGGGATGAACTGTGGCAAAGTTTAGTATACTGGCTACCTGCAAAATTCCGCGATCCTTTTTCACAAACAGTACGCCTCAGCTTTCAAAATTTCTTCATTACCCAGTTAATTTCATCCACCTGTATGGCATCAGCCTTGATTCCTACCTTTTTGTGGCTGAAAGTGCCATTTGGTTTACTATTTGGTTTGACCATTGGTATCATGGCACTAGTCCCATTTGGTGGTACTGTAGGTATTGCTTTAACGACGTTAATAGTCGCACTACAAGACTTTTCGATGGGGGTAAGGGTCTTGATTGCAGCGGTTATTGTGCAACAAATTTTGGAAAACTTCATGGTTCCTAGAATTTTAGGGAGTTTTACAGGTTTAAACCCTGTTTGGGTGCTAATTTCGGTTTTGACAGGCGCGAGAGTTGGTGGACTTTTGGGTGTTATCGTAGCGGTACCCAGCGCTGTTGTTATCAAGACAGCTTTAAGCGCTATACGTCCTTCTTCTACATCCAGTAGCAATAATAATGTACAGGTCCTTCCTCAAGGAAGTGCAGAATCTTGCAATACACAAATCGATGACACTGCTCACCAATGTCTAACTCCAGATTCAGAGGCTCATTCTGCTGAGGTAGCTGCACCCGTTTCTGTTGAAGCATCACCTCCAACTGCTCAAACAAATCATCCTGGGGTAAATCCCTCTAAGACTGTGGCTCCACAATTGAACCCATAAACAACATGCTTCCTGTTTGATTATCCCGAATCGCACAGAAGAAGGGACGGTCAATAATCATTCGGAATGGCTCTTTTGGTGGCTCTACTGCTGATAATGGTACTATTCCCACAGAAGTTGCAGCAGCAGCTTCTGTACCTTCCTCATTAACCTCAACAAAAGTTTTATGCTTGACTTCGCTCATTTTTAAATTCTTACCCATGGCAGAAAAATTTGCCTTGTTGCTAAAAGCCTCGCCCATACCTAAAGCTGTCAGAGCATTATTGAGCGTTATGTCATAGTCCATCTTAAAACGGGGCAAGCGAACAGATCCCTCTCGTTTACTGAACTGAGTCATCCAATTCTCCCAGTTCTCTGCATTCAGGTTTTGATAAAAGCTCTGTAGGCTAGAGTTTTGTTTGGGTAAGAAAATATAAAAGCTAATCTTACCATTTTTACCATAAGGTAAACTGACTGCCTGAAATTGTTGATTCTCATAGTATCTATAGTCACCTGATTGTGACATCATTGGGTGTTGTTTCTGTTTACTTGAGGAGAGATAGAAAGGATATTCTGCTGTTTGCTGTTTGTCAAATTCATTTGTCCAGCTACCTTTAAAATAGATAGCGTTGATGAGAAATAGCACTTGGTTAGGTTCTATTTTTTCAACTATCTTATTGATTTTTCCGCGTGTATTCTCATTAACCCAGTTATTAATAATTGTAGGGGCACCTGTATCTGTAAAGTTTAGATTGGTAACCCTAGCTGTATAAAAATCTCTATTTCTTTGGAGAAAATCTGGATTAAAGCTAGCCTCTTTATTTGCCCAAAGCGAATTAGCAATTGTCAGTTGAACTTTTGGGTCTGGGTTTTCTAATAATTTTTTCAGCACCGCGTTAGAGGAATTGATTTGTTGTAAATTCAACCCCTTTAACTCCAGTACTTTAGCCATCGCTTCTTTTGTGCTACCACTAGCACCATTGTAGGTCATGGCAAGGGCAATTGCGACACTAGAAGGTGAAACAAAAATGTTTTTGCTATTGTCGTTTTTCAAAACTTCTGAAAAGAGTTTAAAGCCAAACTTTGTGTTAGCAGTAATAAGTTTACTATCAGGATTTGATGCTGGTTTTGATATAGGAGATTCTGAGTGAGGTAAACGCGATTGGGCAAAAGCACTCGTGTTACTATTAACTTGAGAGCATCCTATGACACCCATCAAGACAACGCTAGCAGCAGCCAAAGCGTAACGTCTGCCCAAACGAACTCCGTAACGCCTTTGCAGGAAATTTTCCCGAACATTACTGAATTTCTGCTTCATCTTACCACCATTATCGCCAGAGTCTGTGTTTTGACTATGGCATTTGAGGTGACATAATCTCTGATCGGTTACAGTTTTGGCAACAGTGATTGTACAGTTTTAGATTATTTTTGGTAAATTGTAATTGATGCCATTTGTCAATAAGTATTAGTTACTAGTTTTTCTATTTTACGGGTGCAGTCCACCAAGCCAAAGCGTAAGACTGAGTTGCTTCGTTGACTTTGTTACGAAATTGAACACGGATTTTGTAGTTTCCTGTCGCAAGAACAGGACAGAAAATATGTTCTACGCTGTCAACTTGACTTATTGAGGAACAGACAGCGTCAGCATTTGCATCTCTATCGTCGTCTTTGACAAGGGTTAGGTCGAGGTTATTTAAGCCGCGATCGCGAAAATCTTCTCCTGCATCAAACTGACCGTTTTTATTCTTGTCGTTTAGCTCTACTAATCTATCCCAAGTTAAGGTGAGAGAAACAAAACTCCCCTCCTTTAAAGGTTTTGCTAGCTTGTATTCTACAAATGCTTCTGCATTGACTGTACCATAGTCCCAACCAATAGCTGGCACAGGTTGCGCTGGATGCCATTGAAGAGCACTAAATTGTTGATAAGCGCGAAACGCATTCAAATGACCAGTTCCCATTTGAGAATCCAAGGGAATTTTTGGGTCTTTGTATGCATCAGAAGCTAACCAGTTTTTGTTTTGTTTATCAATGAGCGTCCGCATCATTCCTAAGCGCAAACCGTCGCCATTATCTTGAAGTTTCTCGGCTGAGTTGAGCAGTACTGCTTTCATGACTTCATGTCTGCGAGAATCAATACTCCAGTTGAGTTGTTTTTTTCGCAGTTGTCTGTCACCAAACTCCTGCAAGAGAGCTACTGTCGCTGTCACTTGAGGCGCTGCAAAACTTGTACCTGTCACTTTGTTCTTTTTCCCATCTGGATTGAGCAAGGAAATATTATTCCCAGGAGCAACTATACCAATAGCACGACGTGGACCACGATTAATCTCCTTTCCAGCAAGCCGCATCGCTAGTCCTTCACTGACAGCAGCCAAATTAGAAACGTCAACTTTATTAAAAATTCCTCCTCGACGGGATGAAAAAGCTACATTCACTCCATTATAATTATCAGTAGGTATGGGAATGCCGCCTTTTCCCTGATTACCTGCGATTATGTAGAAAGTCTTGTGAACGCGACTAGACCAGTCAATACATAAAGTGAGTAAGGCGTTGCCATCTAAAATAGCCTCTGGTCGTGGGTCACGGTTTAAAGGTTCGCCAAAGCTAAAGTTAATTGCGCGGATATCTCCCCCATTTTGTAGTGCTATGTGCTGTGCAGACAAACACTCTTCTGGTTGACCTAAGCTTCTTCCATAACCCACTGCAGATGAGTACAATCGCGCACCTGGGGCAATTCCAGGAAAAGCTTTATCTGTACTAACCATGATACTAGCGACATTATAGGCGTGGGAGTCAACACCGCTATTTGACTTTGCAGGTCCATTGCGTAGGAACGCTCCTGCTAAAGATACTGAGCGATTTTTAGAAACTGCTTTATCCAACCCAAACCGACCCGGACGCCCAATCTCTACCTGACCAATAGCAATCTTGCGGCCGATTAAATTATATGGGGGTTGGTGTAGTCTAAGAGCATCCATACCGTTAGTTCCAAAAGGAGATTCAACAGCAGCAAGGACTGGTACACTCAAGCAGCAAGCACTTAATCCCCAAAATATCCAAGTTTGTTTGTTCGCCATAGTCAGTTATGAGTTGTCAGTTGTTAATAGTTAATAGTTAGTTATTGGTTATTAGTTATCAAAAACTTCCACTAACGAATAATCAATCTCCACTCTTTAACAAGCGGGGAATAAAACAGATGAGAGCTTGCTCAAGTTTTGTTACAATGCTGACAGAGGAAGCTTTAAAACCCACTAGCCATGACCCAAACGCAATCTAAAAAGCCCATTGTAATAGCTCCATCCATACTATCAGCAGATTTTAGTCGTCTGGGAGACGAAGTGCGTGCTGTAGACAAGGCTGGCGCAGATTGGATTCATGTCGATGTAATGGACGGTCGCTTTGTACCTAATATTACGATAGGTCCTCTGATCGTGGAGGCGATTCGCCCAGTGACCCAAAAGCCTCTGGATGTCCATTTGATGATTGTGGAGCCAGAAAAGTACGTAGAAGATTTTGCTAAGGTAGGTGCTGATATTATCTCTGTTCATTGCGAACACAACGCTTCACCTCACCTGCATCGTACTCTAAGCCAAATTAGAGAACTTGGCAAACAAGCTGGTGTTGTACTCAACCCATCAACTCCCTTGGAACTCATTGAGTATGTCTTGGAGCTTTGCGATTTGGTGTTAATTATGAGTGTCAACCCAGGTTTTGGTGGTCAAAGCTTTATCCCAGGAGTCGTGCCAAAAATCCGCAAGCTGCGTCAAATGTGCGATGAACGTAGCCTTGACCCTTGGATTGAAGTTGATGGCGGACTGAAGGGAAATAATACCTGGCAAGTTTTGGAAGCTGGGGCTAATGCGATCGTCGCTGGTTCAGCCGTATTTAAGGCAAAGGATTATGCTGAAGCAATAACTGGTGTTCGCAACAGCAAGCGTCCTACTCCACAATTAGCAACTGCTTAAACTGTTCATTGACGAATAATAATTAACTCTATTTATTTTCTCGTTCCTTGCCTCTGGCAGGGAATGCATAACTATGGGCTGCTTACCTCAATATAATCATTGGGAGGCAGAGCCTCCTTTTAAGCATTCCCATGCGGAGCATAGGAACGAGAGAAAACGAGAGAAGAAATCTCTAGATATCCCGGCGTCATATCAGTTTCTTGCCCAACGGGTTCCCTTCCAAATACTGATAAGCAAAGTTCCTGCAACTACAGCGCCAAGATTCCACTTTGCAGAAGTCTTAATTAAGTTTAGACCTCGAAGAGACTGAGTTGCTTGTGCTTGAGATTTTATCTGTTGTTTAGCTTTTGAGACATTCGATAATAATTGCTCCTTTAATTCCTGAGGATTTTGACCATCTATTTTACGACCTTGACTCTTGAGAAAATTACCTATCTGTTCGGGCGAAGCTTGACTCACCTGCTGTTCCAATTTTTCAGCTTGAGAGATATGTTGAGTGGATAAAGTTTTAATTTGAGCCTCATTTTGATTGTTTAACCGAATAGTGCTAACAAGTCCTAGAGGTATCATGAGAAAAAATAATATTCCAAATAATAAAGTTAACCAAGATAAAAACTTTAAAATATGAATCTCCCATTTTGTTCTCGAATGTAGCTCTCCAAAAAACACTAATACAAGCCCAATTAAAGGTACTGGTACTCTTTCAACTAGTGTTCCTATTGTTTGAAATTCCCAAACAGGATTCATAAAGTTGGGCGGGAGAAATATCTCAATGATGTCGAACAATGCAAATAACAACAAACCGTAGCCCAACGTTCGTAAAATTGCCATTGAGCCTTGCTGACTGAAGGCAAACTGTTGTAGTTCTTGGATTACGGGAATCAATTTATCACTATTTGATTTTGTCATTTTGCTATCAGAGTAAAACAGAAAAAATTGACAATAGTTTAAGACTTGGGAAAGCGTGGTTTCCACCACTGATACCAAGAAAACCAAGCGTTTTCTAAAACTTGATAAGCCACTTCAGGAGAAGAATTTTTTAAGGGAACCGATAAATGCGCCCAAAGACAACGCTTGTCTTGAAGTCTTTTATGACCCAGTACCCAGGACAGTAGACGTTGAGGCTGTATCGCGTGGATATATTGATTTTGATGAAATTGTTCATTAGTAAACGTACTGCCACCTTGAGAGTTGATACATGCACTCAGGTAAGCTCGTTGCTTTTCTACTCCCAACCCATAGTAGCCGACTCCTTCTCGCTGACGCACAACAGCAGAGGAAGAGATGAAAGTAAAATCTCGCAGAAGCTGAACAACATCTCCGTCCATCAAATAACGCATTTCGATATCTAGAACCAGGTTATTTGTTTTGTCATTTTTTATGTATTGATAATGCTGCTGGGCGATGAGTCTGTAAATCTTTTTTGTTGGCTTTGGTAGTGGACGATTTGCAGTAAATTGCCATTGTGGTAAAGGAACCTCCTTAGGAAACATAAACGAAGTCACTGTCTTTTTGTCTTTTGTGGGAAACAACACTACATTTCCCAAGACAAAGAGCACACCACTAAGCGTTAAAGCCAAAAGTGGTACGCGGAATTGTTTGTGGATCATCACTTTGATGACTCCGTGGTGTCTTTATTTCTTAATTCAGACTGTCCAAGGGAAAACCAGCAAAATAATCCAAAAAGTAAGACAGCAATCAACGAAAATACTAGGGAACCGTCTCCGTCATGCCAGTAATCAAAGACTCCCATTTGTCCTTGCGCTACCAAGACAGCCATAAGAGCCACTCTTAGACCATTAACAATAAACGCCAAAGTGGCTGCTACAAACGATATGAGAATTTTTTGCTTCCAAGTTTGAGGAAACATTAAGAGAAAAAGTAGAGCTAAGCCCAGTAGCTGGAATATGAGTTCCATTCCAGAACAGCCATGATAAACTTCTACGCTTCCAGCAGGAAGATAAATGAGAGTTCCTTTTCGAGTCACTTCAAAACCTGTGTACCAAAGAATTAAAGTTGCAAATTTGGCAGTCAACAGGGATATATCAATGAGCGATGAAGGTAATAATTTAGGTACACTCAGAAAAAAGAGAATGAATAATTCCCCTTTGTACTGCTTTAATCCCTTAAAGCCAGAAGCCACCAGAGCAAGACCAATGGCAAAAATCACTGGGTAAAAATATAAGAAAACACCAAAACTTGTGAGGGATATACTCTTTATGAGTAACAGTGCAATTAGTGATAGACCAAAAAAGCTGGAGAAAATTCCACTTTCTAGATTGAAACTGTGGCGCTTTTCCCAAATTAGAGAAGATAAAGCTGCCCAAAATAAGAAAGTCATCCCTAAGAGGCTAGAATTATTGGCTTTCCACAGCAAAACCAGGTGAATTGCAATTAAACTTGCTCCTATAGCTAATAGCCAGAACTCTGGATATTTTAGTCGTGATACCATTTCACGAAATGCCTAATACAAAATGGGCAATGGGCAATGGGCAAGGGGCAAGGGGCAAGGGGCAAGGGGACAAGAAGGACAAGGAGGACAAGGGGACAAAACTAATGACTAATGACTAATGACTAATGACTAATGACTAATTCCCAATTCCCATTTGTATCAACCTTAAAGTGAATAAACTTTCATGTCGTGATGACTATAGCGATTGGCTCCGCCAGTGCCCTTTGGGCAATCGCTCAGAGGTAATAAATTCCTGGTGAGCGATAAAATGGGTATAGAATGTAGATTCTACATATGTAGTTTTCCTACACTTTTGCAGTATCTTTTTGTTGCTGCTTGTATTTGCGACGCAGAGCGACACCAAAACTACCTGCTGCTAACGAACCAAGTATAGTCAAAGGTTCAGGAACAGGGTCAGAAGGCGGTTTGACAACTCCCACAGAGTTACCTTTGATAAATACAGCAGAATCATAGATACTATCACCCACATCTCTAATCGCGATACTAAGAGTGTTGGTGGCGTTCCTGTTGAGCGCACCCTCAAAGGTTAGAGCATTAGTATAGCCGTCTAATTGAGTGGCGTTGCTGGCAATACCACCTGTATTGTTAATGAAGGCAGGGTCAAATGGACCATCGGGACTTGCTGCCAAATTGTTGACAGTGACTGGTTGACCATTAGCTAGCAGTGCTAAATTGGTTCCGTTTAACGAAAGTTCAAAAGAGTCATTAAACTGGCTGCCAGCAAATTCCAGAAACTCTTCCGAACCAAATATGTATTGGAAGTATAACCTATCCGTTGTGCTATCTGCATCAAAGGAAATATCTATCTGAGCTAGCTCTCCAGGACCACTTGTGGTTTCGCTATTATTGGGACCGACTACATCGGCGACTTGCCCGGTACTCAAAACCACTCCGCTACCTAAGCCAAAGGGGTCGTTATTGAAAGTACCAAATGCACTAGGCTCACCACTGGTTGTGATAGTGAAATTGCTCAGTCCGCTAGTTTCACCTAATAAAGAATTTAGCAGAGTGTTACTATCGTTATTCTGTGTCACACTGAAAGCCATTGCCGAGGTTCCAGCCATACCCAAAGCAGTAGTCGTAGCAGCGACTGTTGCAACAGCTTTGACGGTTTGACGAACTTGTCCATTAGCAAGTGTTTCCAAAGCAATGTATTTTGCTTGAGAACAAGCTTTGCGTAACTTTTCTCTAACCTTAAATTTAGTCATTGGACTCACTCCTAAAACAGGTAAAGGTTGATGGTAGATTTACCCTGGAGTGAGATTCGCAAGCACCTCAAAATAATTGCACATGAGAAAAGCTGCGACGGGTTATGAGCCAACCTGTCGCACTTCTCACAAGTAAACATCTGTAAAATAATGGTAGCAACTCCTACCTTGCTTTCCTTTTTGAGGTACTAGCGGTGTCTTCAGTAATGATTATTTTGAAAAAAGCCTAGCGATAAGTTTTACTGTTTAAATAGGCAAAATCAACTAACTCTATCCGTCTTAACGCAAAATTTAAAGTCATTAATGTTACAAGCGAACATTAATGACTATGAAAAATAGTTTGTATAAAGCTTTCAGATGATTCGTAACCTAAATTACTATATAAAGATTTTGTAAATTTACAGCTACTAAATAAAAAAAGGTGGACATTATTGCCCACCCTATGAACCAAAGAACTCAACACTCAACTTTTATCAGCGGTGTCTGCCTAACCATTTAGCTGCGGCTATGCCTAAAATAGCTGCGACAACTGGATTGCTGAGAAACTTGATGATACCCGGTTGCTCCGCCAACACCTCACGGAAGATATCGGGATGATTGTGATAGGCGAAGGAGGCGAGTTTGCTCACATCATCAGCACTCATACGATTAGGAGCGTGGGTGGAAAGACCTAGTTGTTGCTCCAGATGGCGATCGTCCAATCCTCTTTGCTTGAAGTGCTTAAAGAAGGCGCGGGCGACATCATCCCGTTCATTGGGCTTAATTTGAGCGATCGCCTTTTGCAATTCTGGCTCCATTTGGTTGGCAGGAATGTTATCGTGATTTAAAGACCGACCAAATAACTGACGGCGTTCGTCGTGTGTTGAGCGCTGGGCAAAATCATCAAAATTCTCGTACTCTGTGGTTGAATCGGCTGGAGCATTATCTAGAGATTCAGTATCTCCCTGAGCCAAATCTCTCATGACTTGACGTCTGTATTGATCGCTGCTGCTCACTTTACTTATCTCCTTTTTCTCATCAAAATTTTCAGATCAACTAACTTCGCTCAAGCTTTCCATACAAATAAGTGCGATTATGTGTACTGAACTTGATTGGTTTGCATATCGTACTGAGCTGTCAAAATCAGTTTTTTATCAGGCGCATACACCAAAACTTTCAAGTCTTGATTGGGAAAGTTCCGGCGAAAACCTTCTACTAGGGATTTTGCTAAGGGACGCACGTCACTGGGAGGAACTCGAGAGGATATGACAACACCTAATTTGTTGTTGTCACGCACATAAGCGTCTGTAACTAATCCCTTCGATGTTTGCACAACCCAATTACCAAAACTTTGCCCTGTTGGAGTGTTTCCTCGCTCTAACTCTCCATAAGTAACATTTCGACCAGTCACTGGTAAGCTCGTTGTGCGGTCAGCTTGTGTCACGTTGCTACCACCACAAGCAGTCGTCAACGTTAAGACTAAAATCAAGACACAAGCTATAATGATTTTGCGACTCTGCTGAAGCAGACTCATATTTATTGCCTCCAAACAATAACTTTTAAACCAGCTTGAATAGAAGATTTCTTCAAGTAAATTGAATCTATATTTATGAAGTGTTTATGCGAACATTAAGTTAGAGTCTTGTGAATCCGAAATACTGCATTAAAGAAGGAAGTCCACGCGGACTTCCTTCCCGCGTTTTGACAACGCGCATTTACTTAGTTGTCAACTCTAACAACTAGGTATTTACCTTGAGAGATTGCACTCTAATTAAACACCCAAAATCATTACAGAAAATGTTAGTTCTATTCAAGCGTCTTCTTAACGTTATCTTTCACATCTTCAACACCGTGACGAACTTCACTTTCACCTTGCTTTGCTTGACCTTCTACTTTATCTTTTGGATCGCCAGTAATATTTCCTACTGCTTCTTGAATTTTTCCTTCAACGTTTTTAGCAGCAGCTTTTGCACGTTCTTCTAAGCTCATTTCAACCTCTCAATATTTTATAAATTCTGTTTCAAAGTTGATGAATTACTGCTTTGAAACTATTTGTGACTACTCTCACAAGTTAGCTTAATTTTTTGACGACAGACTTCCACCTCTAGATATATTAGTTATCTATACTAAAAGAGAGAGAATCAAGCACTAATAACTACTCCCTTGCTACTATTTAATGATTCAAGAATATATAATCCCACTACACACCAATCAATTTCATCATAAGGTGTTAAGGATAAGCTTAATGCACTCTATTTGATTAATGAAAAACCCGGTTCTCTTGCGAAAGCCGGGTTAATAAAGTTATGTGTACGATTTTTTATCTAATCAAGAAAGCCCATCAGAGATTCAGAATCGTCAATAATATTTGACGCTATTGGGCGAGCGCCCATAACAGAGTATGTTTCAGAAATGACGAGATCACTTGAAGCTATTGGACGAGTTCCAGACAGGTTGAGAGTGTCAACTACTTTGAAGGAGTTTGCAGCAATTGGGCGGATGCCCATTATATTCATTGTCTCTACAACTTGCAAATCACTGGAGGTTACTGGACGTATTCCAGAGATAGCTAGTGTATCACGTACTTCCAGTGTACCGGGCAATTCTACTTTCGTTGGCTTATCACTATTGGTGCTCGATTTATCCAAACTCTGACCCTGATTATTTTCCACTTCCACTGTATTTTCTCCTTTAAGCTTTAGACTTTTTTGCCGAGGACTCACTTCTTTACCAGAGCTAGTTATACTCATAACCTTTCACCTCTGCATTGTTAACTTATTTTACAATAATCTGGGAAAGTTAAATTTTTCCTTAATATCTAAGTTTAACTTTATCTAAGTTTAACTTTAAAAAATCTTGTGTAGGTATAATTATCTTCAAACTCATATATTAATAATATAGATATAAAATTATTTTGTATATTTTAATAAAAAAGTCTTGCAAGTAAGAGTTAATTGTGATAATAGCAAGACATTTGCAACTATGCAGCATACACAGTTATTGCATTCGCTACCATGAAGTAAGGTATTTCCAGTGAAATTGTATGACGCAATTTAATCTTCAAGCTCCCTTTAAACCAACAGGTGATCAGCCACAAGCGATCGCCCAACTCCTCACTAGTGTCAATGCAGACAACAGGTATCAAACTTTACTGGGAGCGACGGGAACAGGAAAAACTTTTACCATAGCATCAGTGATTGAAAAAGTCGGGAGACCGACTCTGGTTCTTGCTCATAACAAAACTCTCGCCGCACAGTTGTGTAACGAGTTGCGAGAATTCTTTCCTCACAACGCAGTTGAGTATTTCGTCAGCTATTACGATTACTATCAGCCAGAAGCATATATTCCAGTCACCGATACATATATAGAAAAAACGGCTTCGATTAACGATGAAATTGATATGTTGCGACACTCAGCGACGCGATCGCTCTTTGAACGCCGCGATGTTGTCGTTGTTGCATCTATTAGTTGCATCTACGGTTTGGGAATTCCCTCAGAATACCTCAAAGCTGCTATTCCCTTTCAAGTAGGATTGGAAGTGAACCAACGGGAAATACTGAAAGATTTAGTATCAGTTCAATATAGCCGTAACGATGTAGAATTGGGTCGTGGACGTTTTCGCGTCCGGGGTGACGTGTTGGAAATTGGTCCAGCGTATGAAGACCGAATTATTCGTGTGGAGTTCTTTGGCGATGAAATTGATGCTATTCGCTATGTTGACCCCGTAACAGGTGAAATCATCAAGAGTGTGGAAGCGGTGAATGTTTACCCTGCGCGTCACTTCGTTACTCCAGAAGATAGGTTAGAGGAGGCTTGCGATGCTATAGCAGGAGAACTTAAAGAGCGAAAAGCACAATTAGAGGAAGCAGGGAAGTTACTGGAAGCGCAACGTATAGACCAACGGACGCGTTATGATTTGGAAATGTTGCATGAGGTGGGTTATTGCAACGGCGTGGAAAACTATTCCCGTCACCTCGCAGGACGCCAAGCTGGTGAACCACCTGAATGTTTGATTGATTATTTCCCCAAAGATTGGCTGTTGGTCATAGATGAATCTCACGTCACCGTACCACAAATACGCGGAATGTATAACGGCGACCAAGCACGAAAAAAAGTGTTAATTGAGCATGGATTTCGTCTACCCAGTGCAGCTGATAACCGTCCATTGAAAGCAGAGGAATTTTGGACAAAGGTCAATCAATGTATTTTTGTTTCCGCCACCCCAGGAAATTGGGAACTAGAAGTTTCTGAAGGTCATATAGCAGAACAAATCATTAGACCCACTGGAGTGATTGACCCAGAAATCATTGTCCGTCCTACAGAAGGGCAAATTGATGATTTGTTGGGCGAAATCAAAGACAGAATTGACCGTCAAGAACGAGTGCTGATTACAACACTGACTAAGCGCATGGCAGAAGATTTAACTGAGTATCTGCAAGATAACGGTATTCGGGTGAGGTATTTGCATTCCGAAATTAATTCGATTGAGCGAATCGAGATTTTGCAGGATTTGCGCGATGGTAACTTTGATGTGTTGGTTGGCGTGAACTTGCTGCGGGAAGGTTTAGATTTACCGGAGGTTTCTCTGGTAGCAATTTTGGATGCTGATAAAGAAGGGTTTTTGCGTGCAGAACGTTCTCTGATTCAAACGATTGGGAGAGCGGCGCGTCATGTGCGAGGACAAGCGATTATGTACGCTGATAACCTAACAGATAGCATGATAAAAGCCATCTCAGAAACTGAGAGGCGTCGCACTATTCAAATGGCTTACAACCAAGAGCACGGGATTACACCACAACCGATTGTGAAGAAAAAATCGAGTAATGCGATTTTGTCTTTCTTAGAAGTGTCGCGGCGATTAAATGTAACTGAGTTAGACGCTGTTGAGCAACATATAGATGAATTTCCTTTAGAAGAGATTCCCGGATTGATTACCCAACTAGAAGCGCAGATGAAGGAAGCAGCGAAAAAACTAGAGTTTGAAGAGGCGGCGAAGTTGCGCGATCGCATTAAGCAGCTGCGGGATAAATTAGTAGGACGATAACAATTCACGCATTCACGCATTCACGCATTTGCTCATTGTCACCATCCCCAACTACCAGGATCACCTTTGAAAGGTCCAACAATATCGCTGGTTATCCAACCCCCGTAGAAATTGCCTGGTTGCGGCTGCACTTTTTCTCCATTAACATAACAAGCATCCATAACATGGGCATAAAAAGCAACATAGTCTTTCATTGATGCAAAAGCGGGTGTAGGATTGGGATAGAACCATGCAGCATTCTGGACTTCTTGATCACCGACACGGATTGTGTAGTAACCAGCGCGTCCCTTCCACTCACAAAAGCTAGATTGCGGTGTAAGCAAGAGGTATTCCATTTTGATATCTTCAGGCGGGATATAGTAACTAGGTGGGTGGCTGGTTTCTAAAACGCGCTTGGCACGGTGAGTATCTACAATAGTGACACCGTTGAAGACAATTTCGATATGTTTGTTGGTATCCTCAAGGCGAGGCGGACGGGGATAGTCCCACACTGATTCTTGTCCGGGACTAAGTTCAATGCGTTGAGGTCTAAACATTTTGGTTTTGATGAAGAACGACATTAGAACGCAACTTGGTATCACTTACGCAATTGTTCAATCAAGTGAACGAGTTCTGGTAAAATGAGTTTTTCCATTGCCAGTCGCACTGCGTTGCTGGAACCTGGAAGGGAAAAGATGAGTTTCTGCTGATAAACACCAGCAACAGTGCGAGATGCCATAGCTCGCGAACCGATTTCTTGATAACTTAAAAAGCGAAACAACTCACCAAACCCAGGCAACGTTTTTTCCAACAACTTTTCAATAGCATCATATGTGGTGTCTCTCGGTGCAATACCTGTACCACCATTGAAAATCACGACATCCAGACTTGGGTGCTGACCTAGTCGTTCCATTTGCTCTTGAATCTGGACAGGTTCATCCTTGACAATCGTGTATGCTTCTACTATATGATTGGCATTGCGGAGTAATTCTTGAATAAGCTGACCACTTTTGTCTGTCTGTTTTGAACGTGTATCACTGACGGTTACGACAGCGCAAGTTACTGTTATGCCTGGGGAGTCTGGGTGAGGGATGTGCGTCATAAATAACTATAGACTTTTTGCTATTAGTCATTTGTCTATTTTGTTGTGTTAGTAGTTAGTGGTTAGTTTTCAGTTTTCTAACTAACCACTAACTACTAACTCATGACTCATGACAGATCAAGATTTACTGAATTCCAGACCTTTTTCTTCAGCATACCTCTGCATAAACCGCATAAAGCGCTCCCACTCATCTTTGGATTTCATGAGATAAACGGCTTCTAATTCTTCTGGCTTACCGTTGATGAATTTACCCTTGACTTCACGGGTGACAATTTCTCCTTCTTCATCAATCATGTACATCCCAGTGATTTCTTCAGTGTAGCCGCTATCCAACGCTTTGGGATTTTGGAAGACAAACGTCGCTGTTGCACTGTCACCAGTGCGCGATCGCGTCAGGCGCACATCTGGAGTCACTTCTTCGTTTATACCTCTGGAAAACTGAATTTGAGCCATGATGAGTGAATTTAAAGTTTTGTTATCATTAGTTTAATATTCTCTCATCATTTAGTACATAGCAGTCTAGCTGCTATTGATGTTTTCATTGACCGTATAAACCCTTATATTGCTTCTCGCTCTAGTAACAAAGTAACAGGACCATCATTCTCAATCGAGACTTGCATCATCGCCCCAAATTCACCTGTTTCTACCCGCAAACCGCTTTCGCGCAACTTGTCAACAAAGCGGTTATATAAATCTTCCGCTACTTTGGGAGCGGCTGAACGGTCAAAGGAGGGACGACGACCTTTGCGACAGTCACCGTAAAGTGTAAACTGACTGACAACTAATAACTCACCGCCTATCTCTTGTACAGATTTTTGCCAACGCTCATCCCCTTCTCCTTCTGGAAACAGCCGTAATTCCAAACACTTACGCACCATCCAGTCAAGTTCAGCATCAGTGTCAGAATCGGCAATGCCTACGAGTAAGTTTAATCCTCGTCCAATTTTGCCGATGATTTCACCATTCACAGTCACTTGAGATGATTTCACTCGTTGAATAACGACACGCATGATAATAAGTTGATCAAAGAAATGCTTGTTTTTGCTAATATTTGAGTTGTGGAACGCTGTCTACACCGAAGGTAAGGGCAAAGGCTAGCTCATTGGTGTCAACAATCACGTTCAAACCTTTATCCCAAAATGCTTGAACTTGAAATGTGATTTGTGTCATTATCAAGCGCACTTGCGCGAATTCACAACGTAGTTCTAGTTTAGAACAAACGCCTTTTCAACATGGAGTATTTGTGCTGCAAAGAGGAGGATTTAACCTGAAATCGCTCCCCTCACCAAAATCACTGTACTATTTACACCAGAAGCGATCGCTTCTGGAATATTACCTGTAATTGCCTGTTGCAGCATCCCCTCACGCGAAGCACCCAGAATCACCACATCGTATTGTTCTTTTTTCACCAAGTTAATCACACCTTCTGTAACTGAGTCAGATTTCACTGGGGCTGCGAAGACAGTACTGCTCAATTTGCGACGACGAATCAATTGGCGAATGGCTTCTTCCAAGACTGTCATATCTGGCTCTATTTCTGATGGCTTGAATACCCTAGTTAGACGAACTTTTGGATTATTTCCCAATGTGACTAAAGCTGGTAACAATTTTATCGCTACCCACGCATTGGGACCACCAGCCATGGGAACAAGCCAACGGTTGAATTGGGGAGTGATAGCTGATTTGGTGATATCTGATTTGGTAACAGATATTGTGGACGATGTATCCGTTACATCCGTGAACTCATCCGTTGCACCTAACTTCACCAGCACAACATCGCAGGTGGCTTGACGGATTATTGTATCTACAACATTGCCAAAAATGCGACCTGGAGTGGAAGTGCTACCCTTCCACCCCATCAAAAGCAGGTCAATGTGTCGTTCTTTAATTGTCTCTAACATCGCTTGCGCCACATCATGAGCAACTCGGATTTGCGTATGTACGGGAATTTTCCGCTTTTTGCCCAAAGCCTCTGCCAGCCGGAGCAAGCGACGACTTTTTGTTGTTCTGACTGGGGTTTCTGCCGGGGAACTGTGGCGAGAGATGAGCATCACTTGTATGCACTCTATTTCATAATGGCGATCGCGAGCAATGGCAGCTGCCATCTCTAGAAGTGTCGTCGCTGTCTCAGGATTAGCTATAGGTACTAGCAATCTTCCTCTACCAGTACTGGGAGAACGCGTTTGATAAACGACATAAGAAGGTTCTGAACGCGGTCCAGATTGCCTGTTTTCACAGTTGATATGGTCTGCTTCTGCCCGAATAATATCTGCACGGGTAATGATCCCAATCAGTCTACGCCCCTCCACGACTGGCAAGCGACTGATTTGATAGCGGTCTAACAAATACAGTACATCGCTCAGGTTATGAATGGGAGTGACCGTTAAAGGATTGCTCGTCATAATTTCCCTAAGAGTGGCGTCTTTTGGGAGGTTGCGACTCTCCTTCTCCTCTCGGAGAGGCTGCGCCAACGGAGACGCTGAGTCCTCCGGACACGCGCAAGGGACGCGAACACGTATTTTGAGTAAATCACTTTGTGTTACAATTCCTACTAGGTTGCCATCTTCTACTATCGGAAAACCCCGATGGTGAGAACGCGAGAAAGTTTCTACAACTTCATCTAGAGACATTTCTGCCTCTAGAGTTTCTATCCGTCTTTGCATCACATCTCTTGCTGTTAACTTTGTCAACAGTCCTTCAATTGGAGCTTGTTTTTGGATAGTGATGCCACTTAAGTGTAAAAGTTTGTCATACAGCGACCCAGGCATTATCTTGTCTGCAACTAAGTAGGATGTCACAGAGCCAATCATCAAAGGTAGCACCAGATTGAAATCTGTGGTCATCTCAAACACAATCACAATTGCCGTAAATGGCACTTTAGAGACGGCGGAGAAAAACGCTCCCATTCCTACCAGTGCATAGGTTGTGGGGTTACCCTCTCCCAATAGATAGTCTTGACCTACACCAATGATGTATCCTAAACAAGAACCTAAGATGAGACTGGGAGCAAATAATCCTCCTGGCGCTCCTGAACCAAATGCAACCAAGGTCAGAATAAACTGAGCGACAAAGGCGATCGCTGCTACCAAAACAGGCACTTCACCAGTAATAACAAACTCCCGTAACCCACTATTATCGCGAAAAGAAGATGGTAGCACAGCAATCACGACACCGGACAGAAACCCAGCTAACGCCACTCGCAACGGCAAGCTGATGTGTAAGTTACGGTAAAATCCAAGACTTGCAATCAGTCCTCGATTGAATAAAGCAGCCAGTAACCCCGCCAGAACTCCTAAAATCAAGTAAAAGGGAATTTCTAGGATTGAAAAGGTGCTCGCGTAACGAGTTGCTTCCAAGTCAAGTTGCAGACTACGACCCCCCAACAGCCGCGAGACAACACCACCAATGAACGAGGCGATAATGGCAGTTCCTAAGGTTAATCCCGATAAATCCTGAAGTAATTCCTCAACAACAAATATCATACCCGCGATGGGGGCATTGAAAGCTGCTGACAACCCCGCACCTGCACCAGCTGCTATCATCTGTCGTCGATGATCTGGGGAAGTAGGAACCCAACGACTCATCCCAGCTGCCAAAGCAGCCCCAACATGGACAGTGGGACCTTGCCGTCCTAAAGTTAAACCTGAACCTAGGGCGATAATGGAACTAAATAACTTGACAACCGCCACACGCCATGATAGTCTAACAGGCACATTAGCAAGAGAAGCCTTGACTTGTGGAATTCCACCACCAACTGCCTCAGGTGCCAACCTCTCCACAAGTAAGCCAGCCAAAAATCCAAAGCAAAGACCAACGACTGGTAGGACAAGCCATCCAGGGAAGAGGTAGGAAGAATGAACTCGCCATGCTCCTAACCATCCCGAGCCAAATTTGAAGAAGACAGCGCATAAAGCAGCGACAACCCCGATAACTGACGCTTCTGCGATCGCTAAACCTTTTCTAGGCTGCCACAAAGAGCGAAAGCTCTGAGTAAAAACCAAAAATAATTTATCTGCGTGCATCTGCGTCCATCTGCGGTTCCAAATACTCTTAAATCAGTGAACAGGGAACAGGGAACAGTTATCTAGCATTACCCATTGCCCATTGCCCATTGCCCATTGATATATCAAGTTTACGACTTGAATCATGTTTGCTTCCCAGTGCTAGACAGCCCTTCCACTAATAGAGATGGAGTATAGCAAGAACCATTCCAATCAGTATCGCCACCTAGTTTAACCAATTGTTTGAGAGCTGTATAGACGTTTCCAGCCACCATCGTATCTTTAACGCGCCCAATTACGTGACCATTTTGAACACGGTATCCTAAGTCAACGTTGATGGAAAAGTCACCAGAAATACCGCCGTTACCTCCTAGCATTTGGTCTACAATTAAGCCATCATCCAGAGATTGAATCAATTCTTGTAGTGATTCAGATCCAGGCTGAATGAGGAAATTAAATAAACCAGGGGTAGGATAACTACCTAAACCAGGACGAAAACCGTTTCCTGTGGAAGCAATATTCAACTCGCGTCCAGTGGTGCGATCGCAGTAAAAATGCTGCAAAACACCATCTTGGATAAACACTAAAGACTGGGCTGGAGTACCTTCATCATCAAACGGACAGCTGTAAGGTCCTACGTGGGGATCTTGGTAAAGAGTGAGACTCGGTGAAATAACTGGTTTACCAATGCGTTCTACCCAAGGAGACGCTTTTTCTAAGACTCGCTTGCCATTCAAAGCCGCTTGTACAGTTCCCCAAAGCATATCAGCAGCTTTAGAAGTAAATAGAACCGGGACGCGACCATTGGGAGGCATCACATTTTCTTTTGCCCAAGCCAACCGCTGTAAAATTTGGTAAGCCACTCTGTGTGGATGAAGGCGACCTCTTTCGGTTTGACCATCAGAAACGCTCAAAAAATCGTCACCCCGTACCCACTCTGCCTCTACATAACAACTGAGAGTTGTGTCGGTGTAGTGACAATCTAAACCGTTCGTGTTTACGAGTCTGGTAGTTTCAACATCACATTCCCACTCACCTGTACAAATGACATCTGGGTAAGTATCGCGGATGATAGCGATCGCTTCTTTGCCCCACTCCACCAACTTTTCTATCGGTACATCTTTGCCCAGATCTGGGTAGGAAGGCTTAAAATTACCATTTAATTCCACTGCTTCCGGCTGATTGAGTTGACTTAGGGCTAAAGCACGTTCCACCAAGGCTTGCGGTTCCACAGGACCATAAGCCACGGCTAAACCTGGACATCCGTTGCGCCACAGCCGCAGTGCTGTACCTTCAGATTGGCTAGTTTCCAACTGCTTGAGACGATTTGCTTCAAAAAACACGGGTCGAGACAGCGATTTTGACTGATAGACTTCAGCAGCTTCTGCACCCGATTTTATGGATATTTCCAGCAGTTGTTCTACAAGGGAATTATTTGATAATTCTTTATACACCATATGTTTTGGCTATGAACTTGGAAATTGGCTTGTAGTAAGCACTGCAAGCGCTGACCTTTGGGGTATGTCCTGAGCCGCTATGCCCAGAGGGTATGCTCTTGCGCCAGCGCATGCACTCGCGGGGAACGCGAACGGGTACGTGCTTTTCGTAAGCTCCTCCTAAAGGAGACAGTACTAGTCTCACTACGAACCTATTACCTCAATCAAATTTACGGCAGATTGACCTCTTGCAACAGCCAAAATCCAGCAAAAGATTCTTCTTGAGGACCTGTCTGCACTGCGATAAAATGCACTCCATTAGCTTTTTGCTTTGCTTGTTCAAAGCTTTTGGCTTCTGCTAACGTTTGAGAGTTTTTGATATTTGCCAAAATCCAGCTTTGGTTTGCACCAGTTTCTAAAAGCAATCTTGCCCCTTGGCTATCATCAAATTTCAACCAAGCCAACTCCAAACCAGACATCCAGCCTGCTATTGGCAATGCTCTAGGTGAAAATATCAAAACACCAGGAATAGGGGTTTGGGGGGAAACTTGCGCCAATTCTAAGGGGAAAGCTTCACTAAAACCTATTTCCCATTCGTGCATTTCCGTGAAATCTGTAGCTTTTAAAGTCACAAATACCCACTGTTTTCCTTCCAAAGCATCTGGTAAGCGTTGAGGTAAGGGATTTTCCAAGCGTACAGATGGATTAGTTCCTACTTGGTACCCGCTTTCTTGAGGATAGACTTCTTCCATCCGCTGTTGCAGCCATTGGTTCAGCAGCAAAGTGCGGCGACTTGGCTGAGCGGGAATGCTCAAATCTTTGCAGGCTTTGGTAATCATGTTATTCATTTGGCGGCGGAAAAAGCGTATTCTTCTGGGTGTTTCTCCTGCTTTGCTGATTGCTTCTTCCAACGCCGTCCGCAGCCACACTGAATTCACCTCAGTACTGGGGCAATATTTCGTAAAGCGAAACAAAGAATCAATTTTTGTTCGGGTTTCTAAAGGACTTTCGCACACCAAGACTTCCCAAACTTTTTTCTGATTTTCGTCCAGAATCGGACGCGAGTAAAAATCAAGTTCCCAAATACTGCCCATGTTATGCCGTTATGATTTGGCTACTTTCCTATATTTTCATGATACGAGGCTATGGGTAACGTCGGGGCAATGGGCAATGGGCAAGCTCGCAATGGGACAGGGGGAATATAAATTTTTGAGTGATAATTAATTTCCAAAAATAGTATGACTCAACAGATAGATTCTCAAGTGAGAATAGAATGCGATTCGATGGGCGATCGCTCAACCATGGATACTTTTGTATTAATCATAAAAGAGCTTATTCGTCAAGCATTTAGCTTTAAAATGAGGAATTATTATTAAAAAATAAGCTTAAACGTTTCAGGAGGTTTTATGTCCCTGACAGTTCAGGATTTGGAAAAAATGCAGCAGCAGTATCTGCATTATCGGATGGAACTAGTCAAGGGTAACATTATTGTCATGAGTCCATCAGGTTACGAGTCAGCAGAGGTTGCTGCTGAGATGATAGCCCAGTTACATAACTGGGTTCGACCTCGTAAAATTGGACGAGTAGCAGCTTCCAGCGCTGGTTTTAGATTACCAAACTCAAATTTACGTGCGCCTGATGCTTCTTTATTTTTTATCTTTAATAGAAAAGCAACTTAATTTATCTACACTGGGCAGTGGTAAGCGAGGTTATTGTTGCGTTCTGCGGGTTTGTTCATCCAATTACAAAGCCAAATTAAAAATCTGTTGCGCGGTGAGGTTAAATTGTGAGAAGGTAGGGGAGACAATCACATCACTGTCTCTAAAAGTTGTTTTTACATATTCCCCGTCAATTAGTTCGTATACAAAGATAGTGCGTTGTTTTGGATAGCCGATAAATTCACGCCCTCCCAAGGCGGCATAATCTACAATCCAATATTCGGGAATGCCCATAGCCTCATAATCACGACGTTTGTCGTAGTAGTCGTCTTGCCAATTGGTACTAACAACTTCTACTATCAATTTGACCGAAGTTGCGTTTTGAATAACTGACTCACTTTCCCAGCGTGTCTCAGTACCAATAGTTTCTTGATTCAAAACAATGATGTCCGGTTCGTACCCAGATTTGTTGCGCAAAGGTTTAACAATCGATTCTCTAGGTATTGTCCAAATGTCGCCTTTCCCCATCTCTCTAATAGCTATAAGTAGTCTTTCAGCAAGAGAACCCGTTAAATTTGAATGCTTCCCCCTAGGTTTAGGCATCTCGACAATGACTCCATCATATAATTCATACCGAACTTCCGAGTTTTCTGGATACCATTCAATAAATTCATCAAAGGTGTATAGTTTTGGTTCGGTTTGTGCTTGTGTTTGGGCTTGAGTCATAGTTGCAATCTCCACATATATTTGACTTTGAAGAAGAAGTCACCGAGTCAGAATCGGTGGAGTCAGAATCAATTGGATGGAGATTCAAACCCCAACCAATTGTGGACAACGCCAGATCTCTACGGCCATTGAATCAGCGCAGCAATTCAATAATTCTGTGATCTATTATAAAAAAGCGCTACGAATCTGTAGTATTGTGTATTTAAATATTGAAGACACTACGCAGTTTGACTTTTCTGGGCGGATGTCTGCTCTGCACCCGCAGCTTTCAACCGTTTCACCGAGCTTCTGCGGACACGTTCGCTTTTGCGAACACCACCTGCCATCTCATATTCGCGGCTATCTTTGCCATACTTAAAGGCAACCCCAATCAACATTTTCTCTGAAAGTTCGCCCAAATTTTTTTCTAACTCTTGAATTTCAGTTTTAGAAGAGTCAATCACGGCTAGAGCAATATTATAAGCATCAATCTTGGTGCGTAATTGCTCAATGAGTTGTGTCATGTTTTGTAAGTTGCGAGTATCCCCAAAATTTATATTTGGATCAATCGCCTTGAGTCCAGAGGTTCTTAACTCAGCTTTTTCCAGAATGCGAGATGTGCGTTTTTGACGAGTCATAGCTATACTCCTTAAAAGTTCTAGAGTTAGGTTGCCCTAGTGAAGCTGCGTTCTGAATCAGCGATAGCATAAAATTGTATTTTTTATCAAAAAATTCTGATAATCCTAGAACACCGATTCATTAATGCCAAAAACCCGGTTTCTGTTGCTGGAAAGACCGATATTTCGTTATCTCAATGAGAAGAAACCGGGTTTTTTATCACAATTGGTGAATACTGAATCGGTGTTCTAGTGATTTCTCTTAAATCTTGCTGCTGTCTCACTTGTTTCTGAGCAGATACATCAAATTATCGTGTCGTAACGACAACTTGTTGTGACGTAACGACAGCTTGTTGTGACGTAACGACAGCTTGTTGTGACGTAACGACAGCTTGTTCGGATCTAACGACAGCTTGTTGTGATCTAACGACAACTTGTTGTGACGTAACGACAGCTTGTTGTGATTTACTTGAAGCTTCTTGTGGAAGTGCGATCGCTCCTCCGAAGCGGGCACTACTCCGTGCGATCGCACTACTGGCAAATATGGAAATTACGCGGGAGTGGTGGGAAAACCGCTGCAGCAATTTCAATATTTATATATCCGAAGTTGTTTTAGATGAAGCCGCACAAGGTGATGCTGAAATAGCAGCTAAACGATTAGAGATTATTAGTAATTTTCCATTACTGGAATTGAACGATACCGTAGAATATTTAGCATCACAATTTCTTAGCAAAAGTAACCTTCCAGGCAAAGCTGCAAACGATGCGCTTCACATTGCACTAGCTACGGTTTATGGATTGGATTATTTGTTAACCTGGAACTGTAAGCACATTGCAAACGCACAAATACAGAAGAAACTATCGCAAATTAGCGTTGAATCTGGATATACACTACCAATCATTTGCACACCTTATGAACTAATTGGAGATTAAATATGTGGAAAGATGAAATTTTAGAAGAGATTCATAAATATAGAGAAGAATACGCTAAGTCTTTTAACTACGACTTACACGCAATTGTTGAAGATTTACGAAAAAAACAATCAGCTAGGGTCAAACAAATCATTTCAAAACCTATTAAGGAGTCTAAAAAACCAATGCAATCAACTTAACTACCCGATTTATTTATTGCGGTTGTTTTCTTGCTCAATTCTTTCTGTGGACTAGATAGTGCCGAGATTTCTAGACGGTTGTGATGAATTTGAACAAGATTTGGCAGACTCCCTAACCCCTATTATCGCGGAGACGGTAGAATAAACCTAATTTTCACTAGCTAAAAAGACGAAATATGACAATGCATCCGACTCTCCAAAGTGCATTTGCCAACCGCTGTGCTCTCAAAGTGATCAGCGGCTTAAATAACTTTGAGCGCGATCGCGTCGCAGCAACCGTCAAAGCAGCCCATCACGGTGGTGCGACTTTCGTTGATATCGCCGCTGATCCAGCTTTGGTACAAATGGCGAAAAGTTTGACAAATTTACCGATTTGTGTGTCTGCGGTTGAACCAGAGAAATTTGTCCCAGCTGTTGTTGCTGGTGCAGATTTGATTGAAATTGGTAATTTTGATTCTTTCTATGCTCAGGGACTCAGATTTGAGGCTGAGGAAGTTTTAGCGCTCACTCATCAAACTCGTACTCTCCTCAGAGAAATCACCCTCTCTGTCACCGTTCCCCATATTCTGGCACTAGATCAACAGGTACAGTTGGCAGAAGAACTGGTGAAAGCTGGCGCAGACATTATCCAAACTGAAGGCGGTACTAGCAGCAACCCAACTCACCCCGGAATCTTAGGACTCATTGAAAAAGCTGCTCCTACTTTAGCAGCAGCTTATGAAATTTCTCGTGCGGTATCAGTTCCAGTGCTCTGTGCTTCCGGTATTTCCAGCGTCACAGCACCCCTTGCTATTGCTGCTGGTGCAGCTGGTGTTGGTGTTGGTTCTGCTATCAATCTACTCAACAGCGAAGTGGCGATGATTGCTGCTGTACGTAGTTTGGTGGAAGCGTTGGGAACTGGAAGCCATAGGAATGCGATCGCCTAAACGAGGACACGGGGATGGGGAATTGGGCATTGGGAATTGGGAATTGGGCATTGGGCATTGGGAATTGGGAATTGGGAATTGGGAATTGGGCATTGGGAATTGGGCATTGGGCATTGGGAATTGGGCATCGGGGCATTAGTCAAAAATTATTCTTCTTCCCTTGCGGTGCTCAAGAACTGTAAGCCAAGCACTTCCCCAAACTCAACGCTTCTCTAAACTCCATTGGTTGCAGAGGATAAAGCATTGCCCATTGCCCCTTGTCCTCTTTAAGCCAAACAATCCTTGAGGCTATAAATCACCTGGTCTTGCTGTTCTTCTGGCAATTCTGGGAACATGGGTAAGGATAAGACTTCTTGGCAAGCTTGCTCCGCCATTGGCAATTGTCCCTCTTTGTACCCTAGATTTTCATAAACTGGCTGCAAGTGTAAAGGGCGGGGGTAATAAATCATTGTGTTTACACCCCGCTCTTGCAATAGATTCTGAATCGAATCCCTTTTATTGCCCAGTGCGCGAATGGTGTATTGATTCCAGACTCCCATACCCCCAGCCAATTCTTGGGGTGCAATCATACCAGGAACTTGATTGAGGAACTGGTGATAACGAACTGCAACTTGTCGCCGCTGATTATTCCAAATATCGAGATAACGCAGCTTAATTTGAAGAATAGCCGCTTGGATAGCATCCAAGCGGCTGTTGACACCAATTTCCTCATAATGGTATCGATTCTTCTGACCATGATCCTTCAAGACTCGTAGCTTTGCTGCGATTTCGGGGTCGTTAGTTGTTATTGCTCCGCCGTCACCGTAAGCACCGAGATTTTTGGTAGGGTAAAAACTGAAGCAACCGATGTGTCCGATACTTCCAACCTTTTGCCCTGCCCAGTTTGCTCCTGTAGACTGAGCACAATCTTCTATCACGACTAAATTGTGTGCTTTTGCTACACTTATCAATGCAGTCATGTCCACTGGTTGACCAAATAAGTGAACCGGAATGATTGCTTTGGTTTTAGGTGTCATTGCGGTTGCGACTTGCTCTACATCTAGATTGAACGTAGTCGCATCAATATCAACAAACACTGGTTTAGCACCCACAGCACTAATAACCTCAGCAGTAGCGATAAAAGTAAACGGTGTCGTAATCACTTCATCGCCCGCACCAATATTTAAAGCTCTCAGTGCTAAGAAAAGAGCATCAGTACCAGAGTTACAAGCTACACATTCAGTGACACCAGTATAAGCGGCAAACTGCTGCTCAAAGCCTGCTACTAAGGGACCGCCAATATAACGACCAGAAGCTAGAACCTCTAAGACGGCTGCACTGACTTCTGCTTCTATGGTAGAGTATTGTTGCTTGATATCAAAAGCTGGTACGGAATGATTGAGACTTTGAATCATGAGATTTTATCTTAATTTGAAGATAGATACCAGTGTTAGATTTGTTGCTTGCTGAGTTTTGAACTAAAAAACTAGTGAAAGTCTTTTTCCTCAAATTCACGCCATTCAAGGGTTTTTACCTAGGTTTTTTATCAAAAAGGCTACCATTTGCTAGGGTTAAAGGAATTGTCTATCCACCAAGAACCAATACTTTTCATGAAAGTTCCCAGTGATTACTTTTAGAGGGAACAGGGAATAAAGGACAGAAGAAAAACCTCATAGGTGTCAACAATCACGTTCAAATCCTTATAGCACGTTGGATTTTACCCCACCCCTTAATCCCCTAGGGGATTAAGGGGTGGGGTTATGCGACAATTGTGGCGAGTACAATAGGGCATGATGTAACGTAATGACAAGGGTTTCAGCTTAAGTTGACACCAATGAGAAAAACCTACAGTCCTAGTACCTATAACCTGTAATCTATACCTTGTAACCCGTATACACAAGAGGTAAAAAACCTATGCAGGAGCTAATCAAGCTAGATTTACTCGATTTGGCTTTTGCTGTTGGATTGATGGGCGCAGCTATAGGTTTATCCGCGTGGGAAAGAATGGGATTAGAGCTAAATTTAGCTTTCGCAACGGGGAGAACCTTCCTGCAATTAGCCATATTGGGATATGTTTTGGAGTTCATCTTTGCTTTAGATAATGCTTGGGCAGTTTTGGCGATTCTAGCGGTCATGCTGACGATTTCGGCAATTGTCGCACGAAATCGCATTACTCAAAAAATACCGCAGATGTTGCCCTTAGTGTGGGGATCAATTTTTATTAGTACAACAACAGTACTAATTTATACAGTTTTATTGATAATTCAACCAGACCGATGGTTTGAGCCACAGTATGTGATTCCTTTAGCAGGGATAGTATTAGGTAATGCAATGAATGCTGCAGCGCTTGCTGGAGAACGTCTTGTTAGTACCATTAATGCTAGTCAGTTGGAAATAGAAACCCACTTAAGCTTGGGTGCAACTCCTCAAGTGGCGATCGCACAGTACCGTAAAGATGCTGTTCGTACTGGATTGATTCCTACTCTGAATCAGATGATAGTCATCGGTATGGTAACGTTACCAGGAATCATCACTGGTCAGTTGCTGAGTGGCATTAATGCTCGCGAAGCTGCATCTTACCAAATTTTGATTATGTTCATGATCGCTTTTGCTAATTTGCTGACAACATTGTTAGTCACTCGGGGAATATGTCGTCAATTTTTTAACTCCACAGCGCAGCTAGTCAAATGAGGGGGCAATGGGCAAGGGGCAATGGGCAATGGGCAATGGGCAATGGGCAATGGGCAAGGGGCAATGGGCAATGGGCAATGGGCAATGGGCAATGGGCAATGGGCAATGGGCAATGGGCAAGGGGCAATGGGCAAGGGGCAATGGGCAATGGGCAATGGGCAAGGGGCAAGGGGCAATGGGCAAGGGGCAATAGGGAATAACTTTTGACTGATGACTAATGACTAATGACTAATGACTAATGACTAATGACTAATGACTAATGACTAATGACTTCGAGTATTAATAAAAAGATTTGTTATCATATGTACTAGCAAATTTACTAATGTCATCAATTACATTATTTTTAATGGAAAAAATAAATTTCTTATGATAAGAGTAAATGTATTTTATTTATTGAAATTGATGAGGAAAGATAAGTCTTCATAGCCAAGAAAAGCTTTATCCTGCAACTAGGGGGCAGCGTTAATGTTTTCGACAACACCGCAGCAACCCTTATAACGTGGCAAAAAAGGTGTGTGTCAATGGATTTGTTAGAATACCAAGTGAAAGAATGGTTTGCGAAAATAGGCATCCCCGTATTGCCTTCGCAACGAATTGACCATCCTACGGATTTAAAACGTTTAAAAATTCGCTACCCAATTGTTCTGAAATCTCAGATACATGCAGGGGAACGAGCAAAAGCCGGTGGAGTCAGATTTGTAGAAACGACTATCGATGCGATCGCCGCTGCACAAAGTATCTTCAATTTACCAATTTTAGGGCAATTGCCAGAAGTGTTACTGGCAGAAGCTAAGTATGATATTGAGCAAGAATTTTATCTTGCCGTGGTATTGGATACAGCAGTTTGCCGTCCTGTGCTTTTAGGTTGTACAGAAGCAGACGACATTGATTGGGAATCTGCAAGCGAGAAAATGCAGCACGTTGTCGTTGAACAGGAGTTTTCCCCATTTTATGCTCGACGATTGGCGTTGAAAATGGAATTGCAAGGTGCCTTGATGCAGTCAGTCAGCACTGTTGTTGAGAAGATGTACCAGTTATTTGTAGAAAAAGACTTGGACTTAGTGGAAATTAATCCCTTGGGCGTGAGTCCCTCTGGTCAAGTTATGGCGCTTAATGGTAATATCAGGGTCAACGAACGGGCTATTGGGCGTCATCCAGATATCACTGAAATGGCAACCAAAATATTAAATCGTTATACCAGTAGCGAGACAATTAGGAATTTGAGCGACTGGGATGTGGTAGAAATGCACGGTAAAATTGCCATTTTGGGTAATGGTGCTGGTTCGATAATGGCAACTTTAGACTTAGTCGTTAATAGTGGTGGGAAGCCTGGGGTGTGTGTGAACCTGCGTCATGCATCTGTTACCGAAACTTCACCAACTACCTTCAGAAGTCGTTTGGAAAAAGCTTTAAAAAACCTAGCTACTGATAAAAGCATTCAAGTGATACTCATTAATTTCCTGGGTAGTATTCCTCAAGGTACCGAAGTCTCTGAAGTCATTGGCAACTTTGTAGAAAATAGTACGAGCGAACTCAAACCATATACAATAAGGTCTAATAGCAGTAAAAACCGTCGAGAAGGCTATTTTCCTCGCTTGGTAGTCCGCCTTGCTGGTTCTGAGTTCGATACAACCAGGAAAGATATAGCAGCACTGAAAACCCTAACTGATACGTCGATAGTGGTATCGGAAAATTTAGATGATGCGGTAGCAGAAGCAGTCCGTCTTGCTAGGTCAACAGTATACAGAAGGTTTTGACCAAGTCACCTATTATGAATTTAACACCAGACAGTACAGTGTTAATCCAAGGCTTTTGTGAGTACATCACGGCTACTCATATTACTCAAATGAAAGCTAATGGCACAAATTTGGTAGCTGGGGTCAATCCTGGATGTGGTGGACAGCAGATGTACACTCTGCCAATCTTTGACCTAGTAGAGGAAGTCGTGGAGCAGTTTGGAGTCATTGATACTACAATCATCTGCGTACACCCTTATGAAGTCCTAGACGCAGCACTAGAAGCGATCGCATCTGATATCCGCCAAATCATCATCATCTCTCCTGGCGTACCACCCTTGGACATGGTGAAATTACTTCGTAAAGCCGAAGCAACCGAAACCCTAATAGTAGGACCAAATAGTCCTGGTATCATCGTACCAGGAAAGATTCTCTTAGGAACTCAGCCAAGTGAATTTTATACGCCTGGTTCAGTAGGTATCCTGAGTCGCAGCACGACTCTTACCTACGAAATTGCCAGAGAATTGACTAATGCTGGCTTGGGACAGTCAATGAGTGTCAGCATTGGAAGTGATGCGATCGTTGGTTCATCTTTTCTGCAATGGCTACAAATATTAGATGAGGATGAAGCGACAAAGGCTATTGTTTTAGTTGGTCAACCAGGTGGCGATCGTGAAGAAGCCGCAGCACGATATATTGCAGAAGCAATTGATAAACCAGTCGTTGCTTATATTGCAGGTACACAAGCACCACCCACAAAATACTGGCGTCAGACTGGAACTTTGGCGGTTGTGGTAGGACACGATCCTGATTTTGGCACAGCAAAAAATAAATTAGCCGCTTTTTCCTTTGCAAGAGTCTCAGTTGCGGAACGTCCTTCTCAGATTCCAGAATTGGTGAAGAAGGCAATGAAGTAGTTATTAGTTATTAGTCCATTAGTTATTAGCAAGTTATTCAATATAGCAATCCTAAATAAGAGCGTGAACAACAAGATTCCCGACTTCTTAAAGAAGTCGGGAATCTGAACCTGACTTTTCCCGTTATCTCTTTGATGGAGCCATCGCTTACTATACCCTTAGCACAAAGCCCTATTCTCTCGTGATTTATTGTCATTAAACTTAAGTTGTTGAGAATAAAAGATATTTTGAAACCCTTGCTATTTCGTTGTTTCACGACTTAACGGGAAAAGTCAGAATCTGAACATGGGCAACTTTCACAAATCAAATCGGATTGCTATAACTATAGCGGTTCTCACTTCGGTGCAATACAGTCGTCACCTCACCCCGCATTTGAGTATCGCAAACGCTCCCCTCTCCGCGAGCTCGGAGAGGGGTTGGGGGTGAGGTTGAAAAATGTACTTCATGCAAACGAGAACCGCTAGAATAACCAAAAACTATTGACTACTGACTAAGCAATGCTTTTGTCGCAGACTCTCCCGCAAGTCGCACCTGTTTTGTCAAATGAAAGTTTAACAATATAAAAACACTCACCTGTGCTAACCAAGCCATAAAAATTGTTGGTGTCGAAGCGTACTCCAAACCTACCCAAGGAAAAGTCGAAAACAACCATATGGTAGAGTATTTAGAATGGTCAGCAAAAAGCATTCCTAAAATCACAGGTGGCAAAAAAATCACTGCACCAATAGTGCCAAATGCCCAGAAAGAACGCTTAGTCGTTTTCATCAACAGTATTCTCTGCGTTATGGTGGCGTAAATCATCATCAAGGTGATAAACATAGCTACACCTAAGATGGCATTTAATCTACCAACATGATTAATCAGCCAATCTATGTTATTGGTGTGATGAACATTCAAAACAGGTGCTAGTAAAATCCAAACGACTAATGGGATTGTGACTATCACCAGATGAATCAACATTGCCACAAGCGAAGGGCTTTTTTCACCAAAAATCAAATCCATAAACAAAGAATTTCTCCAAACACTTTGATGTACAGAAAGATTTTGGTGTCGATACCTTGCCCAATCTTGTATAGTTTGACGATGAGGTGAGAGAATTGCAATGAAACCAAACAACAGTACTAAGTTGAACAATACTAGCCAAATAACATTTTGCTGAATTTGGTCATTTATGTCGTAAAAGCAAGCACAAGCTTTGCCTGCAAGGCAAGGAGGACAAAAGTTTTCCTTGTATTGTAGAGTAAATCCCCAAAGAACAACTTGGAAACAAGCAACCAATAAATAACTTTGACTCTTACTGAAAATGGTAGTGTTTGGGTTACGGAAACAACGCTTGAGTGCTTGCCAAATCCAGTAAGTCCACAAGCCATAATTCAATAAGTGTAAACCAATCAAACTGACAAGACTTGTTCCTACAGGGATATAGAAAAACTGTACTTTTTGTATGAGTTCCCAGTTATCTCTGTTGTTGAGCGGATTTGGGAACAAATAATATGTCATGTCAAAGGGACTTAACAGTCTAAACCAAGCAGCTGAGTAGTTTAATAAGTATGGACCAGACGATGCCATCTGCATTGTAAGCATCAAAAATAGTAAAACAGCACCACTACCCAACCAAGGTTGAAAACCGCTGAACCAACGACAACATAAACCAAATAGCAATGCAGCACTGTAAAAGAAAATGCAGCAAGCAGCTACAACAACCCAAAAGCTTAAGATGTAACTTGTGGCAATATTCGCAGCACGTCCAGCAATAAAATGTAGAGGTATTGCTGTGAAGACAACCAGGTAAATTAAGATTGGAACGCCCAGCATTTTGCCAATCAAAATATTGGTTTCCGGTTGGGGACTGAGGCGAATAAAATTGAGCGTACCACGCCGTTCTTCCGTCGCCAAATTGTTGATGAGCAAATAGGTGCCAGCAACTAACAGTGTGAAAATAAAAATGACACTCAACGAGAGAAATATGTATTCCCAATGCTCACGCCACCACATTTGCATATCGAGTTGGTCTGTGGGGCAAAAATTCTTGGATAAATAGTAATCTAAATCAGAACTTTGTGCTTTGATTTTTACAATTTCTGATTCTAGTTCCTGTGTTGTATTAAGATTCAGTGGTTGAGTATTTACAGAACCATCTAATTGTCTGTGAAGGTTCTTAGATAGTTGAAACAAATGGTTGCGTTCCTGCTCATAAGATAAACGGAGACGACAGTACTTTCCAACTAGTGAATGTCTCTCACCAGGTAAGTTTCCCAATTGATAAAGAAATAGTATCAATTGACCAAGAAGTGATATGGCAACTGCAATTGCTACGTTAAAGCCTTTGAGCCGTCCTTTCAGTTCGCGGAATAATTGAGGATTCCAATCACCCAGTTTGTCTAGAAAATTGATTATCATTTGAAAAAGCTCCACAATTAAGTTAACCACTTTGCAGAGTCAAAGTCCGTCATTTAGTAACTAATGACTAATGACTCATTAAGATGCTTGCTTATGACCTAATTTGAGGAAAATTGTTTCTAGGTCTTCTTGAGTGCAGTGAAAATCAGTGAGAGGAATATCAGCCATAACCAGCGATCGCAACAAATTTGCACAATCTTCCTGTTTTCCAGAAAAATTAACTCGTACACTGTTTTTTGTAGGCGTTATCTCCCACTCCTGTACGTAAGGATTATTTTTTAGTTCGCCTAAAAGTTCGTTTAACTTGCCTATAGTCGATATGACAATTTGCTGGCGGGCTAGACGTTGGTAGAGTTGTTGTAGCGATGCACTTTCTACCAAGAAGCCAAGTTCCATAATTCCCACCGAAGTACACAATTCTGCTAAGTCGCTGAGAACGTGGGAGGAAATCAAAATTGTCATCCCTGCTTCTTGCAACACTTTGATGATTTCGCGAAACTGCATCCTAGCAATTGGATCTAATCCCGAAACTGGTTCATCTAACAGCAAGATAATGGGTTCGTGGATAATTGTTCGCGCTAAACACAGACGCTGTTTCATTCCTCGCGATAGGGTGGAAATCAAGCTATTGCGTTTATTACCTAACTGTATGAGTTCTAAAACTTCATGCAGGCGTTGAGTGCGGCGTGGTTCCCGCAACCGATACAAACGTGCAAAATAATCTAGGTAGTCCCAGACTGTCAGTTCGTCATACAATGGATAGTCATCGGGTAAGTAGCCTAGACGACGCTTGAGAGTAGGGTTGCTTTTGTCGCGCAGTAGGCGATCGCTATTAATATAAATCTCACCCGTCGTTGGTTCCTCAGCAGCAGCCAACATTCGGATAAGAGTCGTTTTCCCTGCACCATTAGGACCAATCAATCCGTAAACCTCTCCAGCTTGTATTTCTAAATCTATATCATTTACGGCGACGTGTCTGTCAAATTGCTTAGTCAGTCCACAAGTGCGAATTGCCAGTTCTTTTGTCATAGTTACTGAAGTGCGGTTTGGAATGATACTGAGTTGCATTCAGCCACATAAGCTGGAATTTTGACGCGCACAACACTATCACACGAAAAACTATCCGACTTTAGCGCGTCTGGTAATCCACCCTGTTGGTTTAGCTGTAACTGTTAAGTAACAGTTAGCATAGCTTCTGACTACAGTCTTTGTTAGGCTTGTTTCGGAAATTGAAACTAGTTATATAAAAAATAATCCTCTTCGCTGCTGAGCATGGAAGGGGAGTATCTCAAAAACTGTTTTAAAATTCAAATTTTGACTATAGCAGTTTGCATTTGAGTGCAATACACTCTTGAATTAAGTAGGGTGGGCATTGCAATGCCCACCCTACACCAGATGTGTATTTCAGTCAATTGAAAAGCGCTATATACTTGCCACATTACTGATATGCTATTGGCGGCATTGCAGTATCAGTGTGAGATGATCCACTGACCGCATAGCGGTGTTCGGGAACTGGATACCCTGCTTCACCAAAGCTTTCACGGATAGCTTTGTTGGTATCGAAATATACTTGCCAATAGTGTTCATTATTGGTGTAGGGACGTACTGCTAGTACAGGTCCTGCCAAATTAAACTCCAGAATTTCTACATCTGGTACTGGATTTGTGAGAACGTTAGGAATTTGGCTAATTTTGGCTTTCAAAAGGTTGATGGCATGGTTGTGATCTACATCATGGTGAAGTTGGGCAACTAGGTCAACACGACGGTAAGAATTAGCTGAAAAGTTTTGGATATTGTCTGCAAAGATTTTGTTATTGCCGACAATCGTCATAACATTATCAGGCGTATTTATGGAAGTTGTAAAAATTCCAATTTCTACAACAGTACCTGTGACATCTGCAGCCGTAATGAAATCACCCACTTTGAACGGTCGAAAAATAATTAAAAACGCACCTGCTGCAAAGTTCGCCAGTAGCCCACCCCATGCTGCACCAATAGCAATGCCAACAGCTGCTAGCAATGCTGCAAAAGAGGTTGTTTCAATCCCGAAGAAGCCAAGAATTGCAACAATTAGAACAATTCTTAGCGTTACGCTAATGATATTGAGAAGATAAGTAACGATTGTCGGATCAACATGTTGGGTTCTGAAGGCACGTCGCAGCAACCTCAGTCCAAAGTCAATCAACTTTTGACCGACGATCCATAAGAGGATCGCACCGAGAAGCTTAAGTCCAAATTCAGTTAATAACTGGATAGCAACTTGACCAATCTGATTGAAATTCATAAACTCTTTTCTTTGTATTGTGGAGTCATAAACAGAATACAGGTAAGTTATCTACAAGTATGTAAAAATATATTTTTTTTAATTTGCATTGTTCTTGTATAGTGGCAAGCAATTAAAAAGCCTATCTCTGTCTATTTCAAAAGAAATTAAAAACTCTATTGGTACGCTTGCCAGGTATAATATTCAGTCTGCTAGAATTTCTGCGCCATTAAACATTTTTTAAACTTTTCTCCTCTTATTTCTGTTCCTGCTCTTGAATGCTGGCAAATATATCATCAAGGGTAATATAGGACTCCTATTTGATTTTTGAAAAAAACTCAGTACACCTTTATTCCTTCTTCCCTGTTAAGAGTTCCCTGTCTCTACGAATAAAAAGCCCCATTCCAGCAGGACCGAGAGCTTGAGACAGTACTCGTATTCCCATTTTCATAATTTGTGTTGGATCTAGCTCAGCAAACATCTAGATAAATTAAAAACTCCATTGGTACACTTGCCAGGTATGATATTTAATTTGCAAGATGTTCTGCACAATTAAACATTTACCCAGGTAAGACCAACTATGACACAGAACTACCGCATTACCCTACTCCCTGGCGATGGCATCGGACCCGAAATTATGGCAGTGGCGGTAGACGTGCTGAAAGTTGTAGGGAACAAGTTTGATATTCAGTTTGAGTTCCAAGAAGCACTCATCGGTGGTACAGCCATTGATGCTATGGGCGAACCCCTTCCATCTACTAGCTTAGATATATGCCGCAATAGTGATGCTGTCTTACTAGCAGCGATTGGCGGTTACAAGTGGGACTCCCTACCATCCCATTTACGTCCAGAAGCAGGTTTGTTGGGACTGCGTGCGGGGTTGGGATTATTTGCCAATTTACGCCCTGCGAAAATATTACCACAGTTAATAGATGCTTCTTCCTTGAAACGAGAGGTTGTCCAAGGCGTTGATATTTTGGTAGTGCGCGAACTCACCGGAGGGATTTACTTTGGCAAGCCCAAAGGCATTTTTGAAACAGAAACTGGTGAAAAACGCGGTGTGAATACAATGGCTTACACTGAATCAGAAATTGAGCGCATTGGACGAGTGGCGTTTGAAGCCGCAAAGAAACGCCAAGGAAAACTCTGTTCTGTGGATAAGGCGAACGTGTTGGAAGTTTCCCAACTGTGGCGCGATCGCATCACCAAACTTGCCACAGAGTATCCGGATGTCGAACTTTCTCATATGTATGTAGATAATGCAGCTATGCAGTTGTTACGCGCTCCTAAGCAGTTCGATACTATTGTCACAGGCAACTTGTTTGGTGATATTCTCTCGGACGCAGCGGCTATGCTGACTGGTAGTATTGGAATGTTACCCTCCGCAAGTTTGGGTGCTTCTGGTCCAGGAGTCTTTGAACCCGTCCACGGTTCTGCTCCAGATATTGCTGGTCAGGATAAGGCAAATCCTCTAGCACAGGTTTTGAGTGCTGCAATGATGCTTCGTTACGGTTTGAACCAACCAACCGCAGCAGATGACATTGAACAAGGAGTCCTGCAAGTTTTGCAACGAGGCGATCGCACTGGAGATATAATGTCCCCAAGCATGAATCTTTTAGGTTGTCGCGCTATGGGCGAGGCACTTATCCAAGTTCTCGAAGCAAAATGAATGCATAAGCTGAAACTGGAAATTTTGGCAACTCTTGCTGAAACTTTTCAGATAGACTATTAAGACAAACCTACAACAAGACTTAGTGTGTGGTGTACGCTTTAAGACAAGGACAAGAAAACTATACCAGTCAAAAGAATCAGCCAGCTTTGATTGATCCTATCGTCATCAGAGCTGCTGGTCAAATCTACCACACTTATTGTGAGGTACATCCCGAAATAACTGGGCAAGCTTCAGGTGTAGCAATTAATCGGTTTAATCATCGGGGTAAGGTGATTTTTACCAATCAACCTGTTCTGTTACCAGAAGAATGTTTTGTGCCGTTGAATCAGATTGAATCGTATATGTATTGAGTCATTAGTCATTAGTCATTCGTCATGAGTTCAGGTTATAACCTTTGAGCAAAGGACAAAGGACAAATGACGAGATGGATATCTTGATAATAGTCCAGGCGAGTGTAGTCGTCTTCGCCTTGGGCACATCTGTTGGTAGCTTCATTAATGTAGTCGTCTATCGACTACCTGCTGGAGTGTCAATTCTTTTTCCGCCTTCTCGCTGTTCCCATTGCTTGAACCAACTCAAACTCTACGAGAATATACCAGTGTTGGGATGGCTTTGGTTAAGAGGGCGCTGTCGTTATTGCAAAAGGAAAATTTCTATCCGTTACCCTGTGGTGGAAGCGGTAACGGGTTTTATTTTTTTGTTCGTTTTTTGGATATTTAAATTTTCCCTGTCTACAATCGGGTACTGGGCGTTTTGCAGTTGGTTATTAGCACTATCGCTCATTGACATAGATACAATGATACTACCCAACCCACTGACTCAGTCAGGTTTATTAGTGGGAATTGTTTTTCACATGGTTTCTGGTTTTTTACCAGAAGCTAGTTGGATCGGATTGGGACATCATCTGAGGATGGCGATCGCAGGAGCAGTGTTGGGCTTATGGCTGTTTGATGCGATCGCAATAATTGGTTCTATTATCTTTAGGAAAACTGCTATGGGTGGAGGAGACACCAAATTAGCAGCCATGATGGGAGCATGGCTAGGATGGAAGTGTTTGCTCCTTGCTAGTTTTCTTGCTTGTCTAGTTGGAGTGGTAGTAGGTGGAGGCAGAATAATACTATCGCGGCACAGCAGTCGCACGGCGCTACCGCAAAAATGGGGACAAAAGATACCTTTTGGTCCTTTTCTTGCTTCAGGAGCAGTCATTGCTTTATTTGGCGGCGAGGCGATTTTGTCTTCTTATCTACGATTATTTTTTCCAATCGGTTGAAGAGGAAGGAAACAACGGGAGAGATGACGCCCTTAACTGTCTATCTCTACTTCTTGCTACATTATAACTGTAAATTTAATCACCCTATCGATATTTCCGTTTTTGATAATATCCTCTTATAAGACCAGTACTGATTTCATATATGGACTGCGTTGCTACTTTTAAGTCTCCTAGAAGACGAGCAAGAGACTTGATTTAGTTTACGTATTTTCGTTAAGCTGGCAACCAAAAGATGCAAAATATGGTCTGATTTGCTTACAAGATAAATTTGAATATGTAGTCATTAGTCATTAGTTATGAGTCATTAATCCTTAGTATGGACAAAGGAGTCATGATAAAAGACTAAGACAACCCTGCATCGGCTTGACCTATTTTCGACATACTATCCACTTAGATAAAATACAAATGGCGAACAACGAAGAATCACGCGGTTTAAAGTCTCTATTAGATTGGTTTGCAAATCGACGGAAATCAGGATCTACCATCCTGGAACGCCAAGAACGTGAAATTGCTGATGGGCTATGGCATAAATGTTCTCGGTGTACTGTGTTGACATATACCAAAGACCTAAGGGCTAACCAGATGGTCTGTGTTGAGTGTGGACATCATAATCGAGTTGATAGCGATGAGCGTATCCGTCAATTGATTGATATAAACACCTGGAGACTGATGGATGAGCATTTGTGTCCCGCTGATCCACTGCAATTTCGCGATCGCAAACCTTATGTTGATCGGCTGCGGGAAACGCAGGACAAACTGGGTTTAGTAGATGCCGTTAAAACTGGTTTGGGTCAAATAAATGGTTTATCCGTTGCTCTTGGCGTTATGGACTTCCGGTTCATGGGAGGAAGTATGGGTTCTGTTGTGGGAGAAAAACTGACCCGACTGATTGAGCAAGCCACTCAACGACGGTATCCTGTGGTTATTGTTTGTACCTCTGGTGGAGCGAGGATGCAAGAAGGGATGCTTTCGCTCATGCAGATGGCGAAAATCTCTGCAGCTTTGCTGCGTCATCGAGAAGCACGACTGCTGTACATTCCAGTTTTGACAAATCCCACCACAGGTGGTGTAACTGCTAGTTTTGCCATGTTGGGCGATATTATTTTGGCAGAACCGAAGGCAACTATCGGTTTTGCTGGTCGGCGGGTGATTGAGCAAACTCTACGAGAAAAACTACCAGATGACTTTCAAACTGCGGAAGATTTGCTAAAGCACGGTTTTGTCGATGATATTGTTCCTCGTACTCAGCTCAAGCAAACTCTAGCACAGTTGATTGCTTTGCACCAGCCACCTGCACCAACGACAACCCACAATAATATGGTGGTTTGGGAGACAAGGACTCTAAGTTCTACTGTTGCTGCTGAGTAACCTCGCTTCTCAAATATTCACGCATTCGCTCATTCAAAATTCAAAACATGCCCTAAGGACACGCTACGCAAACAAAATTGAAGCGGAGCTAGTGGGGTTTGCGTCCTTTCTTTTTTTGAATTTTGAATTTGAGCGTAATTGCACGCATAGCGCAGTGCCCTTTGGGCAGGGCTATTTCATTCTAAACGTAAAAATTATAATTAAAATTATGATTTATAGAACCCATTTAAGATCTTTTCAGCGATCAAGTAAAATTGATGCAAAGTAAGATTAGGGGCTGAAAATGGGCTATTCAAGCGACGTGACTGACAAGGAATGGGAAGTTATCGAGCCCTTAC
>JAHHHH010000029.1 GCA_019359415.1 Iphinoe sp. HA4291-MV1
CCGAATTTACGCTTGTGGACAAGTAGGAGCCGACTCCCTTGGTAGAAGCAAGAAGCAGACCCTCTGAAGGAAACTTTCGTTGAATGGCTAGCTTTGAACAAGTTTAGTCAAGTTCTGTATAGCAGGTCAGTATCTGGCATACACATGGAGCGCCTGTATTCGCTTACACAATTAGCGGTGAGTATATCGTTGATTTTCAGTCAGGTCAGCCTTCAATTACAATACCTGCTGGCAAAGCGATTATAGAACCCATTAATGTCGTTGTGCGTGCTAGGAATCCTAGCTCAACAGAGCCAGCAAAATTGGTGTTATTTCAGCTGAGAAAGCCTGGGACTGCTTTCCTAGATCCAGTTTCTAAATAATTTACTGCCAAAAATCTGTAACATTATATCCTAAATCCGTCAGCATTTGCCGTAGCAGAGGTAAACTCAGTCCAATCACGTTGCTATGGCAACCTTCGAGTTTTTCTACAAACAAACCACCACGACCCTCAAGGGCAAAAGCACCAGCACACTTTAAAGGTTCAGCTGTGGCGACATACGTGTCAATTGTGCGATCGCTAAGTTGAGCGAAGTAAACTTTTGTGAATTGACACTTGACTAAAGTACGGTTTTGGGATAAATCAATTAGGGCATGACCTGTGTAAAGGTCACCAAAATGACCTTGCATTTTTTGCCAGCGTTGACGTGCTTGTTCAGCATCTGCTGGTTTACCATGAATTTCGCCGTTAACAGCCAAAACGGAATCGCAACCCATAATTAAAGCCGATTTAAACTGAGGTGCGACAGTTTCTGCTTTGCGTTGGGCTAGAGTTTGCACCAATTGTGCAGGATCATTTATTTGGACTTGCGACTCATCAAAATCACTGGGACAAACCAAAGGTTCAATCCCAGCTGTTTGCAGTAAGCGGCGTCGCGCAACAGAAGCAGAGGCGAGTACAAAGGGTGGAGTGCCCATAGGAGGAGATGAGGAGGATGAGAGAGATGAGGGGGATGGTACTAATAACTAGTAAACTGAGAAAGATTCTACTGATTCTTCAATTAATCGTTTCACTCTGCTCCAACGTCTTTCAGGAATTGAGGCGTTGAACGTAAAAAGTTTGCCACGGTTAACAGCAACACTAGCAAGGTCATGGCGCTGTTGGTTATTAGGCAGTGCGATCGCATACTCTAAGAGATAGTATATTGTTCCGTTGGATTCCCGCTCTTCGGCATTGACTAATTCAGCTTTGCGACCAGAACCTTCAGGAGCAAGAGCGTTTTTTCCCAACTTATATCCTACTTCTGTTGGTGTCCCTATTTCTTTCAAAGTTTTGCCTTGTGGAACTGGACTAATTACGACAGAAACATTTTCAGTGAGCTCTATAATGTCGTGGAACACCACATCCGGACCGTTAGCAACTTTAACTTGCACCCAGCCGTTAGGATATGAAAACTCATAGCCATCAGTGGTGTCTATGTAACTTCGTCCAGCAGCAGCCGCTACATTAGAATGACTCAAGCTGAAGGCAAACACTAATAGCAAAATCAATACGATTTTTTTCCACATTTCTACAGTTTCCTTTAGGCTGGAAGCAAGACAAAGCAAAGTCATATTTCGTATTTCATTGTCCCATGTATGCTGACAACTTACGAACTGCGTTGGTTTTCCTCTGGTACGATACCGGAAAATATTGAAACTTGGTTTAAGCAGAATTGTCTGATAGATCCAATGCAACCACCGGAAGAACGCACGGATGTGTATCTTTACTCACCAAAGTGTGATTTCTTGGGAGTCAAACTACGTCAAGGACGGATGGAAGTCAAATGGCGCAAAGCAGAATTAGGCGTAGTGCGTTTTGGTGAGTTTGTAGAGGGTAAAGCAGAAAAATGGGGCAAGTGGGTGTATTCTGACCCTACAGAAGAAAGTTTTCAGCTGTATCAGGTTTTGAAAAATCCTGCGTGGGTGAGTGTTCAAAAAGTTCGTTATTCACAACTTTACCAAGTCTTAACTGAGGTTTCACCACAACCCGTTTCCGCAGATGAGCATATCGACAACGGTTGTACAGTAGAATTTACCTATTTGATAATTCAAGGGAATGCTTGGTGGAGTCTTGCGTTTGAAGCTGTTGGAGAAGATGCCCGTTTGATGGACAATCTTCAGGTAACAGCCAGTTGGGTATTCCAGACTTTTAGTGTTTCCAAGTTGCTAACCCAGAATTCTTACGCTTACCCTCATTGGCTATCACTGGTTTCTCGGTAACTGTTTGCAAAACAGGCAAAAATTACCCTACAGGGGTACTGCCGTGTCTAATAGTACTAAGCTATTATTGCGGAGAATAACGTAATTTTAAATAACAAAGGTGTATTCAAGTTACAGGAATAGCCTTTGCTAAAGAAAAGCTGTATCCAGAATCAACTCGTGACTCTGTCATGGGCAAACTTGAATTGCGAGATGAATAATAGTCAATTTTGTTAAAAGGAACAAGTCTATGAATTTGAGCGAAGGTTACGGTATATTAAAGTGTCATGCGATCGCTGGCAAGATGGAACTTGGCAAAGACACTCCGCACTATCAAGTTCATGTGAAGGACAGTCAGTCTTCGTATCGTCTTGCAATCAACGTTAGGTCAAGTCAAAAACCCTTCGATTTGTTATATTTTGTCGATGACGATTTTCAACATTTCATCACTGACAAACTCGATCAATTGGGCTTTGGTTTTAAAAAACTTGAGGATTCAGATAGGCAAGCCGGAGGAATTGCACTGGACTACATCCGGGGCAATTTATTTAAAGTTAATAACATGAAACCATTGCCCTTCAATTTGCCTGGAGAAAACAACGACCTCAACGAGTTGATTGACTCGTACATTCAACGGGCAATTGAAACGCAAGCGGTTGTGTATGCTTTCGGCGAACCTTGGGGAATTGATAAACCTGAAAATAAGCCTGACAAAGTGTTCGGCTTTCAACCAGGAAGAGGCGTTCATAATCTTCATATGAACCAGGGTAACAGTGGTAACTTTGCCCAAGAAAATGGAGTTTACCAAGATGGGGCATTATTGATTCATTATCCTTCTGCGGGTGGTTCCCGTGAACGCTGGGTAGCAGCTTTCTTCGCATTTCAATCGCAGTCCTTCCATACTGATGATCGCACTGGTAACCCCATAGATAGAAATGTGGGAAATGAACCAGTAGAACCCGGAACTCCAGCAGTGAAGGCGCGCTTGAGAATCATTGCTGCTTTAGTCAATCCTCGTGGAGAAGATTCAGGAAAAGAGTCAGTTACTTTAATTAATTCTTCACCAGAAAAAGTAGATTTGAATGGTTGGGCAGTGACTGATAAACTTAAGCACAAGTATCGTCTTGATGGGTTTAGTATCGAACCTGGTGGAGTTATCACAGTGCCTTTAGATGCAGAAAAAATTCAGCTTTCTAATGATGGTGGAATCCTCTCCCTTCTTGATCCAGAAAGCATCAAAGTTGACGGTGTTTCCTACACTCGTGAAGATGTTCAAGAGCAGGGGTGGACTTTAGTTTTTTAATGCCAGTGGTTAGTGGTTAGCTGTCTGTTCTTGCTAACTAAGTAAGTCCACCAAAATAAACTTAACACTTAAGAAACCGGGTTTCTTAAAGAAACCCGGTTTCTGACGCAGCGCATTTGATGTTTAATTATGTCTTCCTACTTACTAACTATTAACTTGCAACACAACTAATGTCATGTCATCGGTGTTTTGCTTATCAGCACCGATGAATTGTTGTACTTGGTCAAACAGGTAATCTAGTATTTCCTGCGGTCCATTACAAATTCTACAAGCGTAGTTAAATACCGCAATCAGGCTTTCTTCATCATAGCGATCGCCACTTGCCGCTGCTGCATCAGTCAAGCCGTCTGTGTAGTAAAGAATTATATCTCCAAGCTCTAACTGTGCCTGGGCATCTTCGAACTGACTATTGGCATCCAAACCAATCAGCATTCCAACAGTATCTAGACGTGTAAATGTTTTCGTTGTTGCATGCCACCATATGGGAGGATTATGCGCTGCATTGCTGTAAGATAATATCCGGGTTTGGGGGTCATATTCTGAGTAAAATAGAGTGACAAAGCGGTGAGAATTTTCCAAATCCGCGTACATCACTTGATTCAAGTTTTGCAGAATTCGTTTGGGAGAATGACCGTGCAACACTTCTCCCCGCAGCATTCCCCGCATCATGGTCATAATCAGTCCTGCTGGGACTCCTTTGCCCATCACATCACCTATGACTAAACCCCAACGACCATCTACATCTAAACTAGCTTTGTTGTTTGGCTGAATTTGGTTGTGGTTTGTAGGGATGAAGTCGTAGTAGTCTCCACCAACACGATTGGCAGGTTTACACCGTGCTGCAATGGCGACACCTGGAATAGTAGGGCACAAGCGTGGCAGAAGTCGCCTTTGAATTTCTGCACCAATTTCGAGTTCTTGATCTAGGCGTTCTTTTTTCCTGAGTTCTACGGCAAGTTCATCATTTTCTATTGCTACTGCGGTTTGATCTGCCACCAGGCGAACTAACTTTTGTCTCGTTTCTGTCCAAGTATATTCTGGAGCGCGGCTTAAAACATAGAGCCATCCCCGTTCTATATGCTTTACCAGAATAGGTGTACCAAAGATTTGTATATCTGGTCCTAAGCAGCGATGCATATAATCATCCAAAATACCCGAAGTTATTACTAGAGGCTGGGAGTTGGGTATATATAGGATTTGGCTAGTTGCTGTTTCTAGTGCCTTGCGGATATTCTTACGCTGGTGGCTATCCTGCCAATGTAACTGTTCTAATCTAACTTGACCGTTAGGTTTGTACAGAAATAAGGCACTACCATCTGCATCTGTCACTCTTGTTGCCATCAACGGAATCAGTTCCAAAAACTGATTCAAATTATTGAAGCTTCGCAGAGCAAATCCCAAAGAACTCAGTAAATCTTGAATTTTATTTTGTTCTCGGTGCAACCGTGCCACGAGTTCCTTGAGTGCCACAACTGGTGTGACCTCTGTTGTCGGGGTACTACTATTACTATCAATAGGTTGAGATGGTGGTTGAGGCACAGTTACCATTGTGGTTTATATCAGCAAGTTTTAGAATCCTGAAATACTTTCGTTTTTGGATGGCTAAACCATATTGTGATAAGTTTGTCAGTTTAGCAAGAGTAAAAAAACGTAAGGTGTAAATTTGAAAAGTCTTTCGTATTTCATGTGCTGATTTGACTTAATATATAAAATTTAGAATCAAATATTTTTAGCACAAAACGCCCTGCAAAAACAGCGTTATGCGATAGGACGTTAATAAGCTCTTCATTATTTCATAAATTAATAGCTTCGTCATACTTCTTTAGATAGATAAACAATTTATTTAGAAAAGTGAACCATTCTGTTTCAAAAAAGTCTGCTTGGGTTTTGTGAATTGGAGGGTTTTAAAGGCTGACCCTCATCCATATAGCTGAAAATATGCAAACTAAAATGTATTGTAGATAAATCATCAGATCTATGGGTATAAGCTGCGGCAACAGTCGAGAAACAGCAAAAATCACTACTTTGAACTCAAACCTTGAACTCAAAAGTTAAATAATGATGTTTCTATTTAACTGTCACTCTTCAAATATTTAATTTACCATTAGAGAATATTTTATAACCAAAAGTCAGAGAATTTTGACAAAAAAAGAACTCAGAACTCCTTCACTACCCACATTTCACAGGTAGATGAAAATTTTTCGATGGTTTTCAAATCCTTGTATGGCAATACTTTCAGGATGAGGCGGCTTTTGCGATCGCCCTTTGGGCAGATCCTTTGGAGCATCGCCGATCGCGAGTGCGTGTCCTCTCGGACAAGGCGGAGCTTTGCCCATCGCGCAACGCCCGCGCATGGCGATGGTGCAGAGCGATCGCTTCGCGATCGCATCTGACAATTCCCCCCGCCTTTCACCCCCATCTTCAACCGGAAGGAAGTGGAGGTAGGGTGGGGTACTTCCGGTGGCTTGAATAGCCCAAAGCCCAGTCGTTATAACTGGGCTTTAATAATAGACAGTGGAGTTATATCTCCTGGTGGCTCAATATAAGAAGTTTAGATATAAGTGATTACGTTAATAATATCTACCACCAGAGGAACGTTAATTCCGGAAAAGTCAACATGGAATTTTTAACTTCAAGATTGAAGCAGCTTTCGGTACAATTAGACAGCACTAAATTGCAAAAGGGAGAAAAGCTATGAGTTCTCCATACACCGGAGGTTGTCAGTGCGGACAAATTCGCTATGAAATCCGTGCTGAACCGTTAACCCTCTATCTATGCCACTGTAAGGAATGTCAGAAACAATCTTCCAGCGCTTTTGGAATGTCCCTCACTGTACCACGAGATGCTGTTGTCATTGTCCAAGGACAACTGAAAGCTTGGACACGTAAAGCCGATAGTGGACGTGAGGTGACTTGCCTATTCTGCGGTGACTGTGGAACACGATTGTTCCATGAGCGGACTTATAGTGGAGAAACCATCAACGTTAGAGCTGGGACGCTAGATGACACCAGTTGGTTACATCCCGTGGGTAACCTTTGGACAAGTAGCGCTCAGCCATGGGTAACAATTTCAGATCAGATGCTCAATTATGAAGGACAACCAAGGGATGTGCATCCTTTGTGGGAGAAATGGGCAGAACAGCATTCATGAAACAATGAAAATAGTTGTTCCTACTCTTGTTTAAGAGTAGCGTATGCCCAATCCAACCAGGGTAGCAACGCTTCAATATCTGCAGTTTCTACTGTGGCTCCACCCCAAATCCTGATTCCTGGCGGTGCAGCACGGTAAGATGCGATATCAAAAGCAACCTCTTGCTTTTCTAGAAGTTTTGCTAGTTTTTTCGCGGATTCTGCTTGCTTCTCTGGACTTAAGCTTGTAAACCAATCATCAACAATCTTGAGGCAAATTGAAGTACAAGAACAGGTTTCTGGCTTCTGTGCCAAGAAAGCTACCCAATGACTCTGCTCAACCCAGCGGGCAATTGTTGCCAGATTTGCTTCACTACGACGAATAAGGCTGGGAAGCCCACCAATATTCTCTGTCCAGAGTAATCCATCAAGTGCATCTTCCACACACAGCATTGATGGTGTGTTAATTGTGTCTCCTTTGAAAATTCCTTCAATCAGCTTGTCTTTTTGTACCAAGCGAAAGAGCTTCGGTATGGGCCAAGTAGGTTGATAGCTTTCCAGGCGTTCAACAGCGCGGGGTGAAAGCACAATGACTCCATGCTGTGCTTCTCCTCCCAGTACTTTTTGCCAAGAGTAGGTTACAACGTCCAACTTCTCCCACGGTATTTCCATTGCGAAAACGGCAGAGGTCGCGTCGCAGATGGTCAAACCTTGACGGTCATCTTTTATCCAATCACCATTAGGTACCCTGACACCTGATGTCGTGCCATTCCACAAAAACACGACATCATGACTAAAGTCAACTTGGTAGAGGTTTGGCAAACTGCCATAGGGTGCTTTGAGAACATTGAGATCTGGCAACTTCAGTTCGTCTACGACATCTTTAACCCATTCCAAACCAAAGCTTTCCCATGCCAAGATATCAACGGGGAGTTTTCCTAACAGTGACCACAATGCCATTTCCACTGCGCCTGTATCAGAAGCTGGAACAATGCCTAAGCGATAATCAGCAGGAACACCGAGAATTGTTCTGGAACGCTCAATGACTTCCTTTATACGAGCTTTACCAGCTTCAGAACGATGAGAACGACCGACACAGGCCTTTTCCAACTTAGAGACAGACCAACCAGGACGTTTCGCGCAAGGACCAGACGAGAAATGAGGAACTCGTGGTTTTGTTGTTGGAGAAATAAGATGTGGTGACATACAAGATACTTTAAAACGGATGCGACCTGGTGAAAGATCGTAGCTCGCTATTACTTTACGACTTGCTTTGTCCTAGGTCAACAGTCCAAATTTATGAACTCCTATACAAAATACAGATGCCTGCCCAGAATCAACGAGAAAGAAATCAGCCTATGCTGTTCGATGACGTTGCTTCTTAACAAATCTTTACATACAGGCAACACTCATTGCACGAATAAGTCCCCCACTAGAGTCAGTATCATAAAAACTAGAGTAAGCGACAACATCAGTCTGGAGGCTTGAACTTATTAATGGACGCAATGGAGTTTTTTCAACGAAGTACTGGCTCTTGGCGATCGCAGCGCACAACCCATCACCTCGCTTTCAAACGATCTGAGGTTGGTGAGTCGCAAATCGAGGTAGATGCTCTGGGAGCGGACGATCCAGAAATCATTGCTTTGTGTGAATTCCACCAGATTGATGCGAGTCTGGCTATTGGGGGTTGCAGCGTCAGCTGGGGAGGCTCAATGGGCTGGGATCAAGAGGGTGAGAATCATGAGGGCAAAACTGTATTTGCCCTAGTACCTGATGCGGATAATCCCCAGCAAGGTCGGTTACTCCGGGACAGAGGTTATGCCGAAATCGTGCCTGTTGTCGGTTACTACCACATGGATGATGATGATGGACTGGTTCTGACAACCGAATATGACACCATGAGTTCAATAGAGCGCTTCTGGTTTGGCAGTCCCGATTTGCGAATGCGTTGCAGTACGGTGAAACGCTTTGGCGGATTCAACACAGCATCATTCTGCACCGAAATCCGCGTTGGGGCAGATTCATTGAGTCATCCAGAAGTCAATCTAGAAGATGCTGTCACTTCGGATGTAACCCCCACTCAAGCTCAGGAAGTCCTTCAAGTCCGACAGGATCTCTCCAGACAATATTTCTCTTTGTTAGGTTGGTGATCGGTTGTCACAGCAGTGATGCATACACCAGTGGAGTCGAGTATCTGCGGGTGATGCAAAACTTTGTGCCAGATCCAGCGATGGTGGATGTGATGGAGAACCTACGCGATCGCATTACCATCTGCACTTGGATGGGCGAAAATATTCATATGGTGAATGAAGCTCTCCGATGCTGTCTGGAAGCCTGCCACGAGTGTTTCTACCCTGAAGTGCGCCGTGCCATCAGAATCTTTGCTGTCCCCCTAGCTCAACCATTTGGGCTAGATGGTTTATGTAATATTTCGACAACCCCAATCACAATCCTCATCGATACAGGTCGGGTTACTCCAAAGAATTGGTTGAGCATTGTTGCCCATGAATACGCCCATGCTCATCTAGGCTGTCCTGGTCATCGTCAGGACTTTGCAGCCGTTCTGTTCCATCTCTGTCTAGGGCTAGGGCTAGAAATACCTGAGGAGCAAATGGACGCGACGATCTTACGTCGCTGGCCCCCCTACCCTTCAATCTTAGATCCGCTGGCATTTTGGAGAGGAGAGACAGGGAATCTCTAAGCAACCGCACCAATTTTGAGATGAAATCTGACTTCGGGAAGTGGATAGGTCTTGACGTAGAGAACACAACCCTTTGGGGAAGAGGGAATGTAGGGGCAATGAGGGGGATACCTTAGCCATGTCCCAGCTTGATATTCCCCCATCTCGTCTGCCCAGACTCCTTCTAGCACAAAGATCTCTTTAACCTGCGATTCCATTAACTGTTGCAAGGCAGTTTCTGGCTGCCAACGCTCAATACGAACCTTTTCAGAGAAACCCTCTTGCTCATAAAGTGGCTTTACTTCAATCTGGGGGATTGAACTTAGTAACCAGGGTAGATCATTGATGTTCGTTCTAATTTGCTTGCGATTGTCACCCCCATGCTGACGAAGCTTGACAAATGTCATACATCCCTCTGAACTAAAAGGGAGATGAATAAAACTCTCGGGATTGAGAAGATAGGAACCCGGTGGATACTCCCCGGTTTCATCTGCAAAAGTCCCTTGAAGCACCAAAATTTCCTCTCCGTCGGGATGACCATGTTTGGGAAAAAATCCACCTGGGTCAAAGCGCGTCAGCATGGTCAGTGGATGATCCTGTACTGAACTATCCGCCTCAAAGCATCCAAACCAGATTCCTTCGAAGGGAGTCTGTTGCCAAATTATCTCTGCAGAATCCACAGCTACCCGACGAGATAAATTACAGTTAATTTGTATTGGTTCCCATGTTGTAGCTTGAAACTGTTGATATACCATAGATTGAATCTCACATTGTTGTTAAGTCAATGCATTGCGGTTATGTCCCCACCGAGGACTCAAGCGGCATAACTATATTATTCTACGGAAAATTTTCATATATAAATATTGTACGAATTTGTGCAATTCTGTACTTAGAAGCTAAAATACTTAATTAGTGATAGGCTTCTAAATTCTAAATTTTAAACGATTTTCCTGCATCCTTGATACTCATCAAAATCGAGATGCTCCAGACAAAACGTGCCAAAGTGATGTAATCTATGTTAGATAAAAGCCTGAAGGTATAAGGCTTTTATCTAAATGTTAAGGAGTGTAATGTTTTATCAGATTCCTGAAAACTTTAGGCCGTTTTACCCTTATGATGAGAAAAAACTTGTAAAGTTTAGTAAGAAGGAAGTTATTAAACGTGGCTATTCCTCTGCTAGAGTATGCGCCTTTAAGTCAAAATAATCGTGTTGCTGGCTACGAAGTTGCGGGTGATGAACAGCCCAGAATCTTCTCGACCGACAACCTGCTTTCTACTACTGATCTGGATAACCTGATCGAGGCAGCTTACCGTCAGATATTTTTCCATGCTTTTGAGTCTGATCGGGAGCGTTTCCTGGAGTCGCAGCTCCGCAGTGGACAGATCACCGTCCGTGAGTTTATTCGTGGATTGGCTCTGTCCAATACCTTCACTAATAGCTTCTATAACCTCAACAGCAACTACCGCTTTGTGGAACATTGTGTTCAGAAGATTTTGGGACGTGATGTTTACAGCGAACGAGAAAAAATTGCGTGGTCGATCGTAGTGGCAACCAAAGGTCGGGCTGGCCTCATCAATGACCTGCTCAACAGCGACGAGTACCTAGAGAACTTTGGTGACAATATCGTTCCCTACCAGCGGCGTCGGGTTCTGCCCTCAGGAGCCAGCGAATTGCCTTTCAATATCAAGTCTCCGCGCTATAATGAATACCATCGTGCGAAACTTGGTTTCCCGCAGTCTATCTGGCAAACGGTTGTGCGTCGCTACACTCCAACCGACAAACAGCCCAAGGCAGGGGATCCAGCCGGGTTTGCGGCAATGGCTCAAAGCATTAGTCCAGCGGGTAATCTTCCCCAACGGCTCTCGCCTTACAACATTGATTACGAGAACGCAGTGCCTTATCGCCAGCGGTAACTACGGCTGGTCATTTAGCAAGCACGATATAACGTGACTAAAATCCTCCAAAATAGAGGAGTCAGGATTCAGACGCTAGGGTTCAAAAAATGCTTTTGGTGAATCTTAAGTTCTGAAATCTGGCTCCTTATTTACTCAAGGTTTTTTCGGCTAATATAGCAATCCTAGATGATTTGTGAAAAAGGTTTTGATTGAATTAACCGCAGAGGCGCACCAGGGTGCAGAGGAGGAAAACAGAGAGTTTCACGAATGATTTAGGACTGCTATAGACATTATTTAGAATTTTTTGTTGAAAAACTTAATATATTTAATATATAGTGGTATATCTATAGGCAACTACGCTCAAGGCATCTCCGCGTTTGACATTGATTATTTAAGCCTTGTGCTCAACCATGACAGCCTGTTAAAAGTGAAAAGTGAGCCAGTGCGGTGGTAAGGCAGCACTGTAGGAGAGGAGCCAGTCCGTTGCGAAGGAGCGATCGCTCCTTTCCTGCCCTTGCACACAACTTGCATTTTTTCAACGTAAAGTAAAACTCGTCAAAGCTGCAACAGAATCAGCAGTGAGAAAACGCCATACTTCATCACAAGGTGAATGAGAATAGTTAAGAATCGGTTACAAGAAGACTATCGGGATAAGCTCATAAAGTTGTATAATGACGGGAAAGTCAAAAAGTAAAACTGATTTTGACAACGCACTTTTTCTTCTATCTCTTGGAAAAAGCGACAAGACTGTTTGACTTTGATTTGAGTGTGAGATTCGGGTTTTCTGATGAAAACCCAGACGAGGGGAAAACGGGATAAATCCACACATTCTCCACATCTTGTCGCGGGAGTGGTAAATCACCGGACTGCGGAGTTGGGGACGATAGTTCACAGCAGAACAACACTGCTGTTAGCACCAGTCCTCTCAAAATTTAGGTATCTAAATTCAGGCATTAGCTGACTATTACTGCGTGACTCAATGACTGTTAATAATCATTTGTGGCTGCCTGCATCGGCAGATTTAACTTTGTTGCAGGATGAAGTTCATGTCTGGCGAATTAACCTTGACAGACCAGAAACACAGTTGCAACACTTGAATGCAACGCTCTCCAGCGACGAAGTTTGTCGGGCAAAGCGGTTCTATAAAGAACAGCATCGGCAGCGTTTTATTGCTGGTAGGGGTATACTGCGAACGATATTGGGTCGCTACTTGGGTATAGAACCGCAACAGTTGCAGTTCTGTTATGAACCCTCGGGCAAACCAGTGTTAGCTGATACATTTGCTGATAGTAAACTATGGTTTAACTTAACTCATTCTCAAGGGTTAGCTCTGTGTGCAGTGAGTTGCGATCGCCTCGTGGGAGTAGACTTAGAATATATCCGCCCGATTTCTGACGTTCTAGCCCTTGCGAAACGATACTTTTCACCTGGGGAATATGCAGTGATGTGTGGGCTTCCTCCCCATCAAATGCAACAGGTGTTTTTTCGCTACTGGACTTGCAAAGAAGCATATTTAAAAGCAACTGGAGTAGGACTTGCTCAGCTAGAGCAAATAGAGGTTTCCCTCACTTTAGGACAACCAGCAAAGCTAAAAACAGAGCAACAGTGGAGCCTGCTAGAGTTTGTACCTGATAACAATTCTGTTGCAGCTGTTGCAGTGGAAGGTTATGGCTTGAATTTGAAGTGCTGGCAGTATTGATATATAGCAGTCCTAAATCATTCGTGAAACTCTCTGTTTTCCTCCTCTGCGCTCTGGTGCGCCTCTGCAGTTAATTCAATCAAAGCTTTTTTCACAAATCATCTAGGATTGCTATAGCAATCCTAAATCATTCGTGAACAACAAGATTCCCGACTTCTTCTACGAAGTCAGGAATCTGAACATGCGCGATTTTCATAAATCAAATAGGATTGCTATATGCAAATGGTTATGCAAAAAGGTTGGGTTGAGCAATGGCTCAACCCAACCTGCAAATTAAGTAAATTTTAACTTTCTACGCAACGTTCAGGAAACCAGTCGAAATTAAGTAAGCAGAGTATATCATAAACAATTTAGAGTCAATTGGTGGACAGACGATAGAGCTTCCAGCAAGTGCCTTAAGAGTCTCTTGGCAACTAATAATCGGTCTTTTAGTTTGCAAATACAAATCTGGAATGGTCAGTTCTTCTTGAGACCACCGTTCAAGTAAAAATGGTCGCAGTGTGTACAAAGGATTGTCCTGCGAAGTCACATTTTTTAACATTGCTTGCCACTCATCATAGCTCACCAATTGAATTGGAAAACCAAAAGAGCGCATCCAGTCAACTAATATTTTCAAGGAGACAGGTTCAGGATGTTGCAAGTGGAAAGCTTTGCCTATTGATTCTTTCTGTCTTGATAAATAAACAATTGCTTTGCTCACATAGTCTACAGGAGACATATCCAGCATATAGTCTACGTCTGGAAAATATCCCATCTCAAGACAGCCCTTTATCATCAGGTTGGTAAAATCATGGGTGTTAGATATACCTGTTTGACTATGACCTGCTATTAATGGTGGTCTATGGATGGTAATGGGAAGTCCGCGATCGCCAGCAATCTTCACTAACTTTTCCGCAACCCACTTAGTCTGAGAGTAACCGAGATAAATACCCTCCCAATGGTCAAAGTCATCTTGTTCTTTGACGACTTTGCCAGCATAAGCAGGTGATTCAAAAACAGCAACACTGGAAACGTAATGCAGAGGTTTGACTTTGATGGCACTTGCCAAACGTATCACTTCCTGAGTTCCCAAAACATTAGAAGTTTTCAGTGCTGAGTATGGATATACGTAGTTCAACATAGCAGCACTGTGATACACAGCGTCAAGATTAGCTGCCAACATTTCAAACCCTTCAGTACTAATACCCAAGAGTGGCTGAGATAAATCTCCAGGAATAGCGATAATTCTAGAGCTAAATTCTTCTTCCCAAACGGAATATTGTTGCAAATTTTGCTTCAGTTTCCGCTTACCTTCCTCAGAATTTGCAGCACGTACTAAGCAGTAGATATCTGCATGAGTTGTCTGGAGTAGTTCATGGATTAAAAAAGCTCCTAAAAAGCCTGTTCCTCCAGTTAAAAAGACATTATCCAATGTACTTGTAAATTTAAAAGTCGATGCAGGACGAATGTTCGGATCTAGAACAGCTTCAGCGCTCAAATCGGGTGTTGTCGTTTTGAAAGCAGGAAGATTTGTTCGAGGAGCAACTCCTGTGTCTTCAACCTGTAACTCTAAATCTTGCGATTTTTCGGCTAAACGTTGCGAAAGTGCTTCAATATTTGGGTAATGCCACAGTAGCATAGGAGGGACTTCAAATCCCAGCATTTTCTGTGCTTGGGTAACTAAAAGCATAGCTTGAGCTGAGTTTAAACCGTAGTTGTCTAAAGGCTCTTGAACATTGATTGCATCGGGTGCAATTTTTAGTGCCTCAGCAAGAATAGACACCAGCAATGCTTGAATTTCTTCTGCTGTATGAGACTGTTTTGCAGCCATTATTTACATACCTCTAATATAATAGTCTGCGATTTCTTAGAAACCCGGTTTCTTTAAGAAACCAGATTTCTTAAACTCTTTAGTTTGTAGCGCCTAAAAGTCAGTAGAACTAACTGGATGATAGTAACAGTAGTCATCCGAAATTTGCAGTCCTTGAAGTTTGAAACTTTGAATGCGGTATAAAAATGCTGCTCCTGTCATGATGTGATGAGCAACATCAACCACTCGACGATTTTTTGACTCGGCTAAATAAGAACCACGAACCCAATCATTAAAACTACCCATCACCGGACCACACCAAATTTGATAATCAACTTCTCGACCCTTTTCTCCAGAACTAGACCAGCGAGAGGACAATCCTAAATACCAACGAAAAATTGCTGCCATTTTTATTTTGGGATTATTGATTGCTTTCCCTAATTTTTCCGGGTTTATTTTAGATAAATAAGTTGCAGTTTCTTCCCATATTTGAGCGAGGCTCTTACGAAAAACTTGTTTTTCTAATTTCTCTCTTTCTTCAATAGGAATATCTTCAAGCGAGTCATAATTTCTGTATATCTCATACAGTTTCTGCGCTCGTAGAGGAAACATAGTTCCTCTTTTTAAAACTTGAAGCTTAACTCCCATTTCAAACATATCCGCTGCTGGAGCCATCATCATGTCAGCCATTTCTGCTTGTGCTAACAATTGCTTGGTATGTTCACTAGTTCCAGCTTCAACACAAGACTGATTAATTGAACCAGTCACGACATAAGCAGCACCCATCATAAAACCGGCTATTGCTGATTGTGGCGTACCAATTCCTCCGGCTACTCCAACTCTAATAGGTGTTGAGTAACGATATTTTTCTTGAATTTCATTTTTTAATGCCAAGATAGAAGGCAGGAGACAAACGAGAGGACGATTATCTGTATGTCCGCCAGAATCAGCTTCTACAGTAATATCATCGGCGATAGGAAGCGCAGCTGCAAGATTTGCTTGTAACTCACTAATGAGTCCTTTTTCAACAAGTTCTTTCAGAATTTTTAAGGGTGCGGGTTGGAGAAATTTACTAGCGACTTCTCGACGGGAAATTTTAGCAATGACTTTATTTTTGATTTCAATTTGATTGGCTGCATTTACACCTAGTCCAGCCGCACGGTAATAAACAATATTGGGAGTCAAGTCCAAAAATGCTGAGGCTTCTGTGGTTCTGACTCCATATTTGAGGTATAAGTCCACAGCACGGCGTTCAATCGCAAATTCATTAGGACTGTGAATAAGATTAAAAGCGTAGGGACCTTGAGGTAAAGCTTGTTGAATACAGTTAATAGCTGTTTCAAGACGGTCTGGACTTAAACCACCAGCACCAAAGGAACTCAAAATTTTCTCTTTCCCCAGTGCAATGACCATCTCTTCAGATGCAATACCACCAGCCATTGCACCAGTAGCATAGGCGTATTTTACACCATGAGAGGCAAGAAAACTGGAGTCTCCTAAGTGATGTGTTGGCATGGGTGGAGATGTCATCAACAATTCTACTTGTCCTGTTTTCCCATTTTCAGTAGGACAAGAATAACCCTCGTTGGTGACACCAATTTTTCCTGCTACTCTCACGATGTAACAAGGTTTATTTAAATTCAGTAATTTATTTTTGATAGCTGATGGTTCAAAAGCTACACAATCTAAGGAGCCTTGCCAAACTTGATGGTGATTGAAGGAGTTACCAAGAAAGTCAAGACCGTTATTGTATTTACCTAGTACTGGATCTTCGATTTTCACAGTGGCGATTCCCTTGAATTGTTAACAGAGGAGAAAGGAGAGAGAAGAGTAGGAGAACAGGAAGTATTATTTTGTTTCGCGCAGAGGGCGCACCAGGCGCAGAGGTACAAGAAGTCTACTGATTGAGCAAGTTTTCAACGCAAGCTAGTTGTAGTTGAATGATTTCGCTGATTTGTTGACTAAATTCTTGTCGTGATTGTAAGAAGTTATCGTGAGCTTTATGAACTTTAGAGTGGTTAGTAATGAACTTTTCGTACTGGGATTGATTTAAGTTCAGTTGAGGTGTTGAGTCGTTAAGTTTTTGAGTTGTGGTAGTTGGATGAGGGATGGATTGAAAAATGATTTCTTGAGCGACAGTTGACTTACCAGATTGTAACTGTTCCCTAGATTCAAAACTGTTATTTATGGTATTTTTCACGTTTTCTTCCTCTTGCTTAGGTGTTGATAGGATAATGTTGCGGTGATGACTTCTATCGTTATGAGAATTTGTGAGTTCAAAATCTTTGGCAAGAGGAATGTTCTGCTGCTGGTTGCTAACACGATGAAGTGGTTTTTTGATAGCTAAGTTTTGGAAGATTTTACGGTTTTCGTCACTCAAGATTTTGGTGACAATTCTGTTTCCGCCTAAGGTGAGAGTTTTTACAGTTGGTTTATGTTGACTAGATGTTTCTGTTGTTTGACTGTAAAGTGGTGATAAGTCTAGAGAAACGCGATGACTGAGAAGTTTTGCTAATGCTCTGATAATAGAAGCATGGTCGTCTATACCTCTTCTATTGAGAGGTACGGTGATATGTTCTTTATTCTCTAGAATTTTATCAATCCATCGAGAACAAACATTACCAGACCCTGCTTCGATAAAAATTCTTGCCCCATCCTCATAAACTCGGTTTACTAAGCGAGGAAAATCAAGCTGTTGACACAAGTTTTTTGCAAGACTACGACCGATGACATCACTATCTAGTGTGATGGGTTGATACTCAGCCGCAGAGTAAAACACAATGCCGGGTATATTGTGAGAAGGTAAGGTGTTGACTCGAACGATTTCGTCATACTCCGATCGCATCGGTTCGCTATGGATTGCATGGTTGAAGGGAGCGCGGAAAGCGTTGCAACCCAATGTTTGTATCACTCTCTGACAGGCGGCTATATCACCAGCGATTAACACTTCCTCTGGTGTATTTATCTGAGTCATGTAGACGCGATTTTCATTTTTGAGGCATTCTTTAACTTGGGATGGAGTCGCCATTAAAAGATAGGTACTCCAAAAATCATCGTCTGGCGATTGCTGTACTGATGGTAATCCCCAGTATTCGCGTACGGCGTTTTTCGGTCCAGATATCCTGTCTCCAAATAACGGGGATGCGTGAAAAGCACTAATTCCTTGGCTAAAGTTGCTCCATACCCCCATCGAAGACATCATACTCGTCTCGCCTAGGCTATACCCAAACACATATTTTGGCTTGACTCGGAAATCATCTCGGATAATTGTAGTAATAAGTCTGGCAAATGCCATGTCGGTTTCAAAAATTGCCAAGGAATTATTGAGCAATTGCTGTTCGAGATTTTCTAACTGTCTGGTTGATAATTTATTCAAGCTTCTGGGAAAGACGAGCTGAGAAACTTCGGCGAACAGGCTGAAAAGACTTTTGATGACCAAGTCATCGTGAACTCTGGGGAAGAAGCGGAAGAGTGTACGACCGATGCCAAGATAGGAATTGACCGCAGCTGGATAAACATATGCGACACCTGCTTTTTTACCGAGTGGTTTAGCTGTAAAATAACTGCCAGTAGGTGTTTGCCAGTCTTCGGAACGCTCAAAAGCATTATTCACACCTTTAAGCGCAGCTTCAATTTCTCTGGCTAATTCGTTTTTATTCCGTCCAAGAATTGCAAGGGCATAATTTGCCTCAACACGCTCTTTATAAAGAGCAAAAGTTTGGCTTGCAGCAACGTTTAAAGAAGTACAATTTTCGATGGTTGTTTTAAGAGCGTTAATCTGGTCTAGTAAATCGGAGCGATTCTGACCTGCAATGGGGAACAGATAATAAGGTGTTTGCTCTAAATACTTGCTGTGGCGCTGTGTCTGTTCTGCTTCTTCCGATAAAATAACATGAGCATAAGTCCCATCCATCCCTATGCTATTAATTGCAGCGACTCGCTTTTTAGCATCTTTGCCTAAAAACCAAGGTCTTGATTCTGGGGTGACATAGAAAGGACTACCTTGCCAAACCTCTTGATTTTTGACACCAGACCATTTCGGTGTTGCGGGAATGTATCTATGATGGAGACAAAGAGCAGTTTTAATCAAGCTAGCAATTCCCGATGCGACATATGTGTGACCGATATTTGCTTTAACACTGCCTATCGCACAATGAAGACCATTTTTTTCTGAAGGATAAGCTTGGACTAAACCTTCGATTTCTGCTTCATCTTCTTGAGGAATACCGCTACCACAAACTTCTAAGTATTCTATGTCTGTGGGTTTGATTCCTGCAACCTGGAAAGCTTGTTGGGAAACAGAGTTGACGGCTGCTGCATCAGGCGTTGTTAGACGATTGTGCAAGTCATTAGATGTAGAATACTGTTGTGCAAAACTAATAGCATCGACAACTGCATAAATGCGATCGCTTTCTTTTTTGGCTGTGTCATGGCGCTTCAGGACGACTGCTCCCGCACCTTCGCCAACCGTCCAACCATTCGCCTTTTGGTCGTAACTTAGGGTATTGACTCCCGTATTAATTTGTGCTACCTGATTTCGCAGTAAGATGTTTTCTACCCCACCAGCTAAATCAACAGCACCCACAAGCACAGCATCGACTTCTCCAGCACTCAGTAGCATTTGTGCTATTTCCAACACCTTGAACGCGGAATTTTCTCCAGATGTGATGGTAAATGTTGGACCTGTCAAATCCCATAGGGAAGAAATGCGACTCGCCATGATGTTGGCGATGTAACTCAGATATTCGCTGGTTTCTACTGTATGGTGAAGACTGTCTTTAACGATGGTTTCTAATTGAGCAATCTTGTCTTCTGGTAAAGAAATTTCTCCAGCAATCAAACCTTCTTTAATTTGCCAAGAGAGATTCCATCTTTGCTGTAGTTGGTGGACAGAAAATTCTGTTTCAGCCGCGATGAGAACTGCAACATTTGCACCTTCTTTGATTTTCGCATCTTTCAGAGCGCGATCGGCGACTTTCAGAAGTAAGAGTTGTTGCGGGTTCAGCTTAGATAGTTCATTCGGGGGGATTTTGTAAGATAGGGTATCGATTTCTAAATCTTGGATGTATGCTCCTACTGGTGCTTTACCATCTGGCATGCCATACTTCTTGAGTAAGTCTTGTTGCTCTTCTAAGCCATGCCATCTGTCAGGTGGAAGAGATATAAAATGCTGTGTTCCGTCATAAATACTGCGGTCAAAAGCATCTAACCCATTGCAGGAACCAAAAAAGGCATCCATACCCACAATGGCGATTTTAGCAGGTTGCACGGGTGCATTTCCTTGTCCCACCTCTTCTACGTTTCCTTCTTCCAAAATCATATGAGCGTTGGTTCCACCAAAACCAAATGCACTGAGAACTGCTCGTTTGACTGGTCCTTTCTGGGACCATTTGGCGGTACTTGTGACAATTCTTTGAGGTGAAATGACGTTATTTTCTGTCCCTATGGGGTCAGTGACATGAATTGTCGGGGGGATGACACCCTTGGACATACTTAAAAGCATCTTAATCAAGTTAACCGAGCCAGCAGCGACTAGCAAATGACCAACATTTGCTTTGACAGAACCGACTAGAGGTGTTGCTTGATGCTGACCAAAGAAAGTTTCTATTGAGTTGAATTCTGTGGTATCACCTAATAATGTCCCAGTCGCATGGCACTCCATGTAATCAATATCTTTTGGACTGATTTGTGCCTCTTTATACGCGCGTTCAAACGCGAGAATTTGTCCTTTAGAATTGGGACTGAGAAAATGTTTCCCTCGACCATCATTGGAAAGTCCAGTACCGGAAATGGTAGCATAAATGCGATCGCCATCTCGTACTGCATCGCTATATCGTTTCAGTACGACTATTCCAACTCCATCAGCGGTAATGAGTCCTCTGGAGGATTTGTCTAGGGGACGACTGAGATCATTGTCTTCTGGATATCCTTGAACACCGGAAAACAACATCCGTAAAAACAGAGGATCAGAACAGCTAATTCCCCCAGCCAACATCAAATCAGCTTTGTGTGTCCATAAATAATGAGACGCAAGCTTAGCAGCATACAATGGTGATGAACAAGCAGCATCAATGCACAAATGAATCTTGGATAGAGCAAGAGCTTGGGCAATGATAGCAGCTGGCAAACCGGAAACCATTGCGTTGTAAATTGAAGCTTGGGCAGATGCGCTCATTGAAGCCAAATCGAATTCTTCACACTGCAAAAGCTCTCTCAGTACAGGCGTTAGCACCTGCTGATATATAGGAGCAAATAATTGATTAGATAACTTTGTGGGTAAGGAGAGAGTTCCTAATATCACTCCACATTTTGCGAGAACAGTTTCATTTCCTAAATACCCACTATGTTGCAAAGCTTGTTTCGCAACATCAAGTGACCATTGAAAGGTATTGTCTAAACTTTGCAGAAAGTCTGCTGGTAGCTTGTATCCTGTTGGATCAAACTGAAAGTCGCGGATGAATGCTCCTTTCAAAGAATAGATTTTTTCTGGTTTCCCTTTGACCGGGTCATAAAAAACTTGTGGATCTACTCCTATTTCTTCAACAGTCACTGAGGATGTTGAGTCTTTCTGCTGGATAAGATTCTGCCAGAATTCTTCAGGATTTTTGGCATCAGGAAACAGACATGAAAACCCAATGATTGCTATTTTTTCCACGGATTACGTTCCTTGTTTTGAATGATTCAACAAGATGTATTAGATATGTTGGAGAAATAATTGGCGTTGCTGAATGTGAGTATGAAATGACAAAATCAACAACTAACACTGGCTCTCTGCGTCTGGTGCGCCTCTGCGCGAAATTCAATTCATACTGTCGCTCAGCAACGTCCTATTTTATGAACTCTCTCTAGTTCTTTAGCCTCTCAGAGATTGAGTCGGTATAATAATGCCCTTACCTCCCAACAGACGCGAGCAGACTTGTCCTTGGGAATCGTGTACGATAAAATCGGCAATGACGCTACTTGATGTTTTCGCCTTTACTTCGCAGGAAACGTAAAAAGGTGTATTGCAGGGAGTCTGAGTGTATTGCTCATATTTTTGAATTCCTGCGGGTAAGCATATTTCTTGATGAAAATGCTGCATCCAAATCCATAAGGGATGGGTACTTAGGTCAATTGAATAGGGATTAACCCACGCAACTGGAAACTGTCCTTGTTGTTTATCTGTCATTTCATGCCAAACGCACTCAGTTGTGATTTTTTCCGAGCTAATATTTAAAACCCTAGTGAGTTCTTGAAAGGAGGCTCCATGAAAGAGAGGAAAGAATGATGATGTTTGGGTTTGATAAAAATATTTGCCAGTCATGGTGATGATGTTATCTTCTTCAAGATTTAATTGCTCGCAAGTGGGAAGTTCAGGCAGTTTTTGCACTAGCTGAACTTGAGCAATACTGAAATGATAATTAGTTTTACCTTCAGGGGTTTTACTCCATATTTTTGCTTGAAAGATAATTTCCTGTGAATCAGTTTTAGAAATTTCTTGTAGGTCGAGAATATATTCATCTGCTAAGGTTTCATTAAAAGTAATCCCCTTCAACACTTTGAAATCTGTGTTGCTGAAAAATCTATAACCTGGATAAAGTTGTTCGCAGGAATCAACAATCCATGACACCGCACAAGTTGCTGGTAAAACTGGCTTATCAGCAATGATATGGTCGAGTAAAAATGGATTGGCTTCAAATGAAAGTTTGCGCCTGATGCGATAGGTTCGCAGTTGAGAGTCTAGCGGTGCTGGAGGCGGAATAAGAGGACTACCAATGACAACTTGTGCTGTTTTGTGATTAGCAGGATGCAGCTCGTTGACAAGCATTTGTGTCCCAACTTCGACAGGGAGAATATCAATACCCCGTCGGGCAAATTCTTTTTTCAATTGCGGTGTCACCATACCGCTATCCCAACCACCCCAATTTATTGCGACAACGTGACATTCGGGGTAGCGTTGCTTAACGAGATGGGCTGATTTGTTGAGAATTTCGTTAGCGATCGCGTAGTCTGTTTGACCAATATTACCGTAAAAGCCTGTGACTGAGGAAAACAAAACCAAATACTCAAGTTGACTAGGTTGGACACAACAGAGAAGATTTTCTAGACCTTTAACTTTGGCAGTATAAACCTTCTCAAAATCCTGTTCTGTTTTCTTTTCAATCAATTTATCAGCTAAATTGCCAGCACCGTGTATGATGCCAGTAATCGGTCCAGTACGCTCAATTACAGTAGCAAGTTTCTGTTTTAAGTCATGTCCATCAGTGACATCAACGCTTAAATATTCGGCATGACCTCCTACTTGTTGAATGGCTTCTAAAGTCTGTTTAATTTCTCTATTCGAGATGATTTTGTTATATAGGTTTTGTACATTCATTGGTGTGGGTTTCTCTCCCAGTGAGAGAAGGTCTTCCATAATACGTTTTTTTAACACTGGTTCGTCAAAACAATCTTTAGCCCAATCTGGTTCTTTGTCTAAGAGTTCGGAACGACCTATGAGAATAAATTTACAAGGATAGTGTTGTGCTAATTTGATGGTACATTTAGCTGTAATGCCTTTCGCTCCACCACTAACGAGGAAAACTGATGTAGAAGGAGTCTTGGTTGTTAGTGTCATAAGTTCACCGTAGAGCTTGTCTTTTTGTTAATCAATCAAGATTGATGTTTTAGCTGTCTTTTAACTTTCAAGGAAAATACAATTCTTCCAAAAGTCTGCATTTTTTATATGAAACCGCAGATAAACGCAGATGAGAAGAGACAATTTTTGACTCTTTCTGCAAAAAGTTTATTTTTGAGATACGTTCAATTGTTGTTGAAGATTTATGCGAGTATCTGGAGTTTCTAAAGGCGGCGTTTCTTGAGGCGGAGGTAAAGTTAGTGCAGCTACAATTAAGGCTAATACTATCATGATAGCCGCTATAATTGGAAGTAAGTTATCATGATTTTCTGCATTTTGATAATAAGAAGAGACAAGTGAAGAAAGAAGTCGAATATCACCAAAATCTCTTTCGTTAGGTAATAGTCTAATGGAGGAATGATATGTTTTGTAGCCATCGGCTTCTATTTTTATTTCTCCTTCCAGAACACTACTGTTATCAAATGGAACTTGAAATTTATAAATTCCTTCCAAGTCACTATAGACAATACGTGAATAACTCGACAAATGAATTGAGATTTTAGCTCCACTTATAGGAGCTTGTTTCTCTCTATCGAGAACGCGACCAAGATAATGAATTTCTTGATTATTAGGCATAGTTTCCAGTGAGAAGGTAGAGGAGGAAAAGGGGACGGGGGGACAAGGGGACAAGGAGAGCTCTAGAGCAGAGGAGATGTTGGCGCAGCCTCCCCGACAGGGGAAGAGTCAACGTCCACTGGCTCTTTCCTCCAATCCCCCCATCCCCTCATCTTCCCTATCTTGTTAAATTTCGGGAGTACTAATTAGAGTGACTCGTCCCTGTGAACTGTAAGCAACTTCAGTAATATAACGATCAGGGTCGTGTAGCTCAGCAAAAATGTGCCGTGCTGACTCGTCTGCATCAATGTGAGGACTCAAATCAATTGCTCGACAAAACACCTTTTGCCATTCCCAATTGAGAGTCTTGGTTAATCCAAATAAACCTGCACTTATGGGACCAAAGTTAACACTTTGTCCTAACCCAAAGGCTCCATCAAGATGAGTAACAGTGCAAAAACAACTACGTCCATAATGTGTGGCTTCATTGAGGGATTTTTTTAGGTGTTTCGCCATGAGAAAGACGTGCTTGACAATTGCTTTTTCCTCTTCAAGATAGGGAATTTTGCCGTTGCAGGTGACTTCAAATAAGGGATTTAAATGGATAAAAGCATTAATCGGACCATATTGAGTGGAGATGGTGGCTAGTTGTTGTTGGAGATGTTCCTCACTTAAATCAGCGAGATTTACGCGATCAACTCCTGGGGGTAAAGGTGAGTGTTGTGGAATGAGCGATCGGGGAAAACTTAGAACAACAATTTTCCAGCCTTGTTCGGTGAGGAATTGAGCCAATTTGGAAGTGGTGAGGGAGCCATCATCAGTGAGTAAACCGATGTGTCCCTCTGGTAAGGTGAACTCTAAAAAATCCGGTTGAGGCAGGATTTTTAATCTGACTTGACGACGAAGGGTACTGTTGTTTAAGTTACCCGATGGGTTGGAGGGCTGGTTCAGAAACTTTTTTTTTTCCGTACCAACTAACTTTTGCAGATACTCCACTATTTGACCGATGGTACGCAGTTCTCCCAGTTCTTCCACATTCGGTTGGGGTAAGTTGGGGTACATCTCCTGCATTGTCCCCAAAATTTCTACACGCTTAATGGAGTCAATCCCTAAGTCTGCCTCCATATCCATGCTCAAATCTAGCATTTCTACTGGGTAACCCGTCTTTTCACTTGTAATTGCTAACAAGGTTTGACCCAAGTCTGATAAATCTGTGTCCGCTGCTTCTGCTTCTGCACTAACTGAGATACTTTCGGTGACTGAGGTGGAGAAAGAAGGGGGGGTGGAAAGATGGGGTGTTTGCTCAGCGTCTTTGAAGAAGTCTGGAGTGAGGGAATAATTCTCGGTTTCCACTTGCTCCTGTATTCTTGCGTCCTCTTGTATAGAAATAGCAGTTTCTACAGCTATAGATTGAGCGGCAATGAATGAAGAAGTAGTGGATTGGAGACATTCGACAATTTGACCGATGGTGCGTAGTTCTCCCAGTTCTTCCACATTTGGTTTAGGCAAGTCTGGGTACATTTCTTGCATTGTTCCCAGAATTTCCACGCGTTTAATGGAGTCAATCCCTAAATCTGCCTCCATATCCATGCTCATATCTAACATCTCGACTGGGTAACCTGTTTTGTCACTGATGATGGCTAACAAGTTTTTCCCCAAATCAGCAACATTTACACTGACACTAGAGGTCATTGTAGGAGAATCTGTCGGAGCAGGTTCTGTCCTGAGTGCTAAAGTTTCAGTCACTACAGGTGAGGAGATGGGACCAACGGATGGGGTAGCAGATGTAACGGATAAGTTATCTGTGGGACTGACTGAGAACTCATTCGCACTAACAAAATCTGTTGCTTTATGTATCTGCGTTTGAGTGCCAACTTCTACAACTGAATACAATTGTGTATCCCTTTTGACTGTGGGTTGTGCTTCAGTTGTTGATATCTGATGAGTGGGAGGAACTGGGCTGTCTTGTTTAGTCGTTGTTGTGTCTAAAGCAATGAGAGATTCACGTTTTTTATTATTTGCGGCTGTTGTTTTATCAAGAGAAACTACAGGTTGAGTTATTGCCAGCTTATCATTGACAAGCTGTGAATACTCTTGCTGTATCAGTTGGAAAAAGTTTTTGGTGTATTCTACCTGAGTATTGAGATATTGTTCGTGAACACGTAGAGTTTCACCTTGTTGAGAGTGAAACTGCATCATGCTATGCTCTAAGCTTTCCATAAGAACTGGCTTGAGCTTTGCAGTTTCCTCTGAGGATTTGCTGTTGGCAAACAAAGAATTCTGCTGCTGCATCAGTTGGAAAAAGGTTTTGGCATATTCCATCTGATGGTTGAGATAGTGTCCGTGAACTTGTAAACTCTCGCTTTGATTTTGCTGAAATTGTGTGAGGACGTATTCTAAGCTTGCTAAAACTTGTTGGTTATTTACGGATTGGTCTGGATTTGTTTGCATTTTTGGCTGTGGATGTGGAATGGATTGAGATGAGGGGGATGAGGGGGATGAGGAAGAGGCTTCTAATTTTGAATTTTGAATTTTGAATTTTGAATTGTCTTGTCCTCCTTTTCCATTCGTTCCCTTGTCCTCAATCTTCTGGTTGGCAGGAAGTAGGGATTTATTTATGTGCCCGTTACTTTGTATAACCGTTGCTGGGGGAGTGGCGGTGATGGTGGTGAGTGTCGCTGAGAGTGACTTGGAGTCAGTATGAGCATTATTTTCAGATGTGCTTGCAGGCAATTTCACTTTGTGCCCATCGTGCAAAGCTTGCTCAAATGCCATTTTTGTTTTTTCTGACACGTAGTTGATGCCGTTTAAACGCACGCTCAATCCCTTGCTTTTCTCAGTTGCAGGTATAGATTGTGGCAGTTGGTAAGGGTCGAGGTTTTTTAAGGACAAACCAGCAACACGTAACTGTACGACAGCTTCCCTTAAAGAGCGATCGCTGTCTTTTTGGCTACTGGGGTTCAAAGCGACAGTTAAGTGAGGGCGATCGCCTAGAATCTCTTTCACCAAACCTGTGAGAATTTTCTTTGGACCAAATTCAACAAAACAAGAACCACCTGCAGCATAAATATTTTCAATTTCCTGCTTAAACAGCACCGCATTAGAAAGGTGAGTTTCTAAAATTCTTTGAATATCTGCTGCTTCTTTGGGGTACTGCCTTCCTGTCACATTGCTGTAAATAGGTATTTTCGGATTTTGGAGACTGATACTCTTGATAGCTTGGGCAAAAGCTTTCTGAGCAAAAGCAATCAACGGTGTATGGAAGGCTGCTGACACAGGTAACAAAACGGCTGCATATCCTTGTTCTTGTAGAGTTTGCCGTACTCTCGCTATTTCTGCTGCAGGTCCTGCTAACACCACTTGACGGGGAGAATTGAGATTAGCAATTGTCACGCGAGGAAAATGCTTAAGAATTGCTTCCACCTTGCCAACTTCTTCTTTCACGGCGAGCATAGCTCCTGCATCGTAATCAGGATCTTGGGGAGCCGCCATTGCTTGACCCCTAGCTTTCACCAAGAAGCAGTAATCTTCATCACTCAAAACACCCGCAGCCCACAATGCTGTAAGTTCTCCAAAGCTATGCCCTGCAACGAAATCTGCTTTAAACTCTGCTTGTTGCAGTATTTTGTATAACCCTGCACTCAACATCCCAATTGCTGGTTGAGCATATTCTGTGCGCTGTAATGCAACAATTTGGGCATTTTTTTCCACTTCCTCAAACACAGGATGGGGAAATACAATTTCTGAAAGTGGCTGCAAATTATTTTTGAGCAAAAGACTATCCATGTAGCCGAAAAGACGCCGCAGGGTGGGGAAATTCATCACCAGTTCCCGACCCATATCCAAGTATTGAGAACCTTGTCCAGAGAACAAAGCAACAACTTTTCCAGTCAACTCAAGACCAGAAGAGCGGTAGTAAATTCCTTGGGGATGCTCCCATGAGGAGTCTGAAGCTCTGCTTTTGAGTAACTCAATACTGATTTGCAGCAATTTGCAAGCCTCAGCACAAGAAGCTGCAACAAATCCAACTCTCGCTGCGCTCAGAGGAATGTCTTTTGATTTAGACTCCTCTACAAGCTCCACAAAATTTCTGTTACCCTCCTGAGATTGCAGCTTACTTAAAATTTCTTCACAGGTTGCGAGTAACTGTGCAGGAGTTTGAGCAAACAGCAACACCTCACTGGGAGTATTGTGTATACGATAAGCGCGGTTTTGTTCGGCTTCGTATTCTTCCAAGACAACGTGATAGTTTGTACCGCCAAAACCAAAAGAATTGATACCCGCCCGTCTTGGTGCTTCCCCTTCAGCACGAATCCAGGGTTTAGTTTCGGTATTTAGGTAAAACGCCGAGTTTTGAATATTAAGTTTGGGGTTAGGTTGAGTAATATTAATTGTGGGTGGTAATATCTTGTGGTGTAGCGCTAAAGCAGTTTTGATTAAGCTTGCAGCACCTGCAGCAGCTTTTGTATGTCCAATTTGGGATTTCACGCTACCGAGTGCAATGTACTGCTTGTGTGAGTTTTCCCCAAAAAATTCTCTTAGAGACGCAAATTCTGTGGGATCACCAGCCATCGTACCTGTACCGTGTGCCTCCATTAGGGTGACGGTTTGGGCTGAAAAGCCTGCATCTTCGTAAGCACGCTGTAAGGCTTTGACTTGTCCTTCTTGTCGAGGTGCATAGATGCTTTTATACCGTCCATCGCTGGAGGTGCCAATTCCTTTGATGACAGCGTAAATTTTATCATTGTCTTGTATAGCATCTTCTAGACGTTTAAGGACAACCATACCGACACCTTCACCCAGCATCATCCCATCGGACTTAGCGTCGAAGGGCTTGACATTATCGCTAGGAGAAACAGCAGGTGTTTTGCTAAAACACATATAAGCCATGATGGTGTTGTCAGTATCAACTCCACCAGTCAGCATCATGTCGCAGCGATGCTCAATGAGTTCGCTAATTGCCATTTTTAAAGCAGCGAATGAACTAGCACAAGCTGCATCAACAACGCAGTTTATCCCGCCTAAATTTAAGCGGTTAGCAATTCTTCCAGCAACTACGTTACCTAACATACCGGGGAAAGCATTCTCATCCCAGTTGACGTAAGCGCTTTTGATTTTTTTGATAATTTTTTGCGTATCTTCATCGGATAAACCACTGCTTTTAAGCACCTTTTCCCAAACGGGATACTCTAACCTAGCAGCGAGTGGTAATCCTAGTTGGTTTCCTGCAACGCCTAAAATAACCCCAATAGTCTCGCGATTAAACTCGCGGGATGTGTCATAACCTGCATCTTCCATTGCCTCTTTTGCAACTACTAAACTTAATAGTTGCGCAACATCTGTCACTTCTAAGATGCTAGGGGGAATTCCAAATTCCATTGGGTTAAAATCAACGTATGGGATAAACCCACCTCTTTTACAGTAGGTTTTTTCCTCTGGTGTTCTAGGATTGGGGTCATAGTATTCTTCTATGTTCCAATGTGTCGATGGAACATCAGTAATTCCATCAATTTTATTAATAATATTTTGCCAGTATTCTCGCAAGTTTCTAGATTTTGCAAAAAGAGAAGCCATACCAATGATGGCGATAGGATTATGTTGTAATGTTCTATTAATCTTGGTAACTGACAAGGATTTACCAGACATCATTTTTTTCTCCTCAATAAACCTATACACAGCCTTTTCAATGTTGTTTATCTGAGCTTCCAATTCCGCCAAGGCAGTATCAATTGAATAAGCAGACATAGGACATAGACTCCGCCGTGAGTAGTGTGTTTTGTGTAGCTGCAGTGATTTCTGTGGCGAGTCAAAAAAGGACTATTTCCTATTTGAAGCAGCTATCCTATCTGCAAACAGTAAAATATTCAGTTCAAATCAACACCACATAAGAGATACAACCTGGTGAGTTAATGGTCTTAGTGTTTTAGGAAATTTCGGCAATGTTACAGCCAGCAATTTTTGCTAAACATGCTATACAGTGCCTGACTCCTGATGTTGTGGTAGCAGGTCGATGACATTATTGAAACTTGTAAAATAGTCCTGTAGTGCGTTAGCTGCTGGACCAGTAAATTCCATCCATTCAGAAGACAAGTAATTCTGAGGATTTTGAGAAATTGTTTCCAACTGAGACAATGAAAACTTGGGAGTTGCTATGAGAACAGAAACGCTTTTTTCTCCAGAGCTAGTTTGATGATTTAGTTTAACTGCGGCAACGTAGCTGGTGTTAATGACAACGTTCTGTATCTTGATAAATGCCATGGTCAGTTTTAACGTTCAAGATAATATATTCTATGGAATTTGACAAACAATATTTGACAAATTCGTTACCGAAAAAAACACCCCTCTCAATCCGAATACATGGAAAAATCAAACAAATAATTGAGTTATCACTTGGTGATAGCAAGCAGACTATTTTTCGTTTTTCACTATCAATTCATTTAATAATGTGCCTTACTACCTGGAAGCATGATAATTAATAAAAACACTAGCATAAACGATGGGAATTGAATAGTTCGTTTTTAGCAATTTTAGAAGAAAATAGGATTTTTACAGATATAAACTTTTTCAAAAATAAAAAAGTATAGGTGTTTACTATTGTTTAGTGTCTGTCAAGCTCTTTATTAGGGTTTTTAGATAAAATTTGTTCTTATAAAGAAATAAGTGTATTTTTTGTAAGTTCACAGGCTATTTAACAAATACATATGTTAACAGGATAGGTATCAGTGTCTTTTTTCTAAGAACATAATTATTATTGTGATTTTCAGCCTTACAGCGCTTTTCAAGTAAATTGATAGTTCCTGGTACTTTGAAGACATAATTAATCTCTGTAGGTTGGTTTGAGGTTACCCAAACCAACCGAACTTTAGACTTCAGATGCTCCTGTTTTCTTTGCTTGCTTACCAGTCCACTCTTGCCACCGGATGATTCCGCGACTGACCAATTCTGGATTCTCCCCTCCAATAAAACAGGTACGTCCCATCTTTTCACAAGTAATCAGAATTTCACCGTGTCCCATAAACGGGGCAATGACAAAATTATTTTGATTTGTATACATACTTAGTAAGTAAGCGATTATCCCCTCAACTCCTTCTATGTGAATTGGTATCTGTGGCTTGGATATTGATTGGCGCGAAAAAATACCTACGTACAAATTACCAAGTACTAATTCGTATTGAAATGGCATCTGAGTGCAACTGCAAAAGTTATAAATGTTGTCCTCAGAGCGTAGCACAGCGACAACTCGAGCTTCATCTACTAAGTAATCATGATTCCAACTTGGAGAAAGGGTAGCAATAGCTAGAGCCGCATTACCAGGAAGCAGGTTCGTGAATTGTTTGCTATCAGTATCTCCACAATAAACAAGGTGCTGTTGATTGAGCATCCATTCATCACCAATGCTAACCAAAAGTTTGCCTTGGGCTAGTGTTGGTTTTCCTGATTGATGCTGCTCAACCTCTGATTGAGCTTTCTTAACAGCCAACTTAGCTTCTCTTTTTGCCATAGCAATTTTCAAAGCTTGCAACTGTAACTCTTGTTGCCTAAGCCGCCATTGTGCCGCTATTTTAGCTTGCTGTTGGGCTTCTTGTTTGTCTGTTTTAGTCTGAGCTAACTCCAGAGCCTGTTCCGCCTGTTCTGCTAAACTGCGTTCTTTACTTCCTGCTCTGGCTATCTTGAGCAGTTCTGTTTTTATATCAGCGATAGGCGTATTTTTTATTTTCTGTTTGACTTCTTGGTGAATATCTTTGGCTATCTGCTTATCGTGCTGCAAGCTACGCTCGCTATATCCAATTTCTTTGGCAAACTCTAAATTCGTCTTAGAAGGTGGTGAAATGATTTCACTACCTTTTAGGGTATGCTGGTTATCCCCTGCTTTAGCCATGAGTCCGAGTCTATCCAGAATTTTCTGGCGCTCTAATAGCATTTCTGCTCGTTCTAGAGGTTTTAACTCATTGCGGATAAAATTCTCGTCAATCTCCGCCAAACGAACTTGATCAGCATCTTCGTAATCAACAACATTACACTCGATTTTTTCTAAACCAAGGAGCTGACAAGCAGTAAGACGATGTAGCCCAGCAATCAGATTCAGCTTTCGGTCTACTGTAATAGGGTTCAATAGACCATTAGCCTGAACTGATTCTTTTAACTCCTCAACCTTGTCGCCGTTAATTGGACGGCGGTTATGGCCAATTTTTATTTGGTCTATGGGTACTGACTTTATAGGCATAATTGCTGCTCTTTAGTGTTGCCAGCGAAAACACTAACAATAAGATATCGTTAGTTTATTTTATCAGTACTATCAAAAACAGAAATTTCATGATAATTCTGATAAGAATGTTTTATATCTCGCTACTGTGCTGAAAGCCATCTAAAGAATAAAGTATAAATTATGAGGTGAGTGTTGAATTTCACGGTTTCCTCCAAAACATGAAATAGAGATTTTGAACCAATATACTGGGTTACGTTTTCTTTTTGAGGATTACATCTGTATATTTTTTATCACTTCATAAACCTTTTTCCTTCATTATGTTTCCTTCATTATGATTGATTGCTCTCAGTACTGACTGACTTAAAATTACGGAAGTCGATTGTTAATAGAAAGTTCCCTGTTTTGGTATTTGAGTTATCCGCCTGGGCGCGGAAGGTAGAAGTTAGAAGGCACAATAAGCCAGTGTTCAGACGAATCCAACGTAGGTTGGCAGTGCCCACTCTACAAATTAAGATTTTCGGTAATTCGCGCTCCAACATTAGTAACGTGGTAGAAGGATAAATGAAATATTTCTTGATTTGTAGTTTATGCAACAGCATTTTTTCTACATTTTGTTCTCTCAAAACTGAAAATCGTGAATAAAAAAATCAGATAATTTTATCCATTCCTAGTTGACAGAATCAAAGTTTTTTGGCACGATGAAATACAAGTTTTTGCAAATTATCTCTGACGTCGCTTCGTTTTACTTAAGACTGAGGTTTATCAGATAGCGTTCCTAGACTTTTAAACTAATTTAGCCAATGTTTATATTGGACTAAAAATTAGTAGATTTTAGTGTCACAATACAATCCGTTTTACTACCGACATAGTTATCCTTGGTAGCTTTGTTCTAAGCAGTTGCGTACAAAAGTTTCTAAAACTTATAAGACTTTTCCAGTTATAAATTTCAGATCCACACAGGAAAAGTTCTCTTGACAATTTCCAGATACATCCATAGCAATCAACTGGTATAGCCATTCAGGCTACCCTTCAGCATCACACAATTGAGATGAAAATATGGCAGCAGAAAAAGAAAGCCAGTTATACGCGAAACCCCCGTATCGATGGCAAATTCTATTAGCAGCTCTTATTGCTTCAGTTACCGGACTCCTATTTTTTCAGAATTTTTCCCGAAGATCTAACGTTCACACTCAGGCAGTAAAAGCCCCAAAGGCTTCCTCAACCAGAGTTGTGAGATTTGCTGTTACTGCTTTAGGACGTTTACAACCTCAAGGTGAAGTGACTAGGTTGTTTGCTCCTAGTTCACTCTCTGGTGTCCGAGTTGAAAAAATGCTGGTTAAAGAAGGAAATGAAATTCGCTCTGGGCAGGTTCTGGCTTTGCTGGAAAGTTATGCTCGCAGTAAGGCAGCTTTACAACAAGCTTTAGACAAAGTTCAAGTTGCTCAGGCTCAACTCGCGCAAGTCAAAGCTGGAGCTAAACCAGGAGATATAGAAGCTCAAAAAGCGGCGATCGCTCGCTTAGAATCTCAATTAAACGGAGAAGTCGCGGCTAAGCAAGCGACAATTGCCCGTTTGGAGGCTGAGGTAGAAAATGCTCAAACTGAAAACAATCGATATCAGCAACTTTATAAAGAAGGTGCTATTTCAGCTTCCACATCAGACAGCAAGCGTTTGCAACAACAGACAGTGCAACAGCAATTGACAGAAGCCAAGGCAAACCTTAACAGTAGTATCAACACAATCAACGACCAACTCAAGGAAGCAAAAGCTAAACTAGGGAGTATTAAAGAGGTTCGTGTTGTAGATGTTAAGTTAGCAGAAGCTGAGATTGCGAGTGCTATCACTGCTGTCCAACAAGCAAAAGCAGACTATGATTTAACATATCTCAAATCTCCCACAGATGGCAGAATTTTGAAAATTCACGCCAAAACAGGAGAAGTAAACAGTAATGAAGGGATTGTTGAGATAGGCAAAACATCTCAAATGTATGTGGTGGCAGAAGTTTATCAAACTGATATTAGCAAAGTGCGTGTCGGTCAAAAAGCTACCATTACTAGCACTGCATTTCCTAAAAAAATAAAAGGAACCGTAAGTGAGATTGGTTTACAAGTTGACAGACAAAATATTCTAAGTGTCAATCCAGCAGCAGACACAGATCGCAGAATCATAAGCGTGAAAATCCGCATTGATGATCCAGCAGATAGTCAAAGAGTCGCAGGTTTAACTAACTTACAAGTGGATGTCGCTATTCATATTCAGTCAACAGTGAACAGTAATCAGTGAACAGTGATACTCCCGAACCGCCCAAAGAATACCTATTTAAAAAACCGCGTTCAAAGAGTGCAAGGTTAGCGTGTCCTCTGGACATAGACGCTCTCGACGCGTTCGCCCAAGGGGCGACGCCTTCTCCTAAGGGGAGACGCCAAGGGCGAACGCGCAGCGTGTCGCAGACAAGGGCGAACGCGCAGCGTCTCCGTCAGGAGAAGGAAGAAAAAAGAAGATAAGTAATTTTATAGCGATTCGGGAGTAGCTGATAACTGGTAACTGGAACTGATAACTGATAACTGATAACTGATAACTGTATTAAAGGCTGGAATTATGGTTGTTAAAACTCCTTTGGCATGGCTGCAACTCGTCCGAAACAAAGTTCGTTCTCTTGTAGCTGTGGCTGGTATTGCTTTTATTGTCATTCTGATGTTTATGCAACTTGGTTTCCAAGATGCTCTTTATTCCAGCGCTACTCAAGTACATCGACATCTCCAAGGCGATTTATTTTTAGTCAGTTCTCAATATAAAGCATTAACAGCAAATCAAAGCTTTTTCCGGACTCGTTTGTATCAAGCCTTGGGGTTTAATGGTGTTGAGTCCGTCAGTCCTATGTATATAGGATTTGCCAAATTTAAAAATCCTGTTAACGGTCAAAAATACTCAATATATGTTATTGGGTTTGAACCAGGAAAGCCTGTTATGGATATGCCAGAAATTGAGGTAAATTTAGATAAAATTAAAATTCCTGACGTTGTGCTTTTTGACCGTAATTCTCGATCAGAGTTTGGAGACATCGCTCAGAAATTTGAACAAGAAAAGACAGAGCAGGTCATTGAAATTTTTCCCTTTAACTCATTAGCTGGTTATAGAGTGAGAATTGGTGGCTTATTCAATTTAGGTCCTTCGTTTGGAGTAGATGGAAATTTAATTGTCAGTGACTCTACTTTTCTTAGAATATTTCCCAATACTCGTCCAGCAGAAATAATAGATATAGGAGCAATAACTCTTAAACCTGGTATCAATCCGCAAAATATTCAGCGAGATTTACAAAACAACTTACCTGATGATGTCCTAGTTTTTACTCGTCAGGGATTTATTGATTTTGAAAAAGAGTATTGGGCTAACAGAACACCAATTGGTTTTATACTGAATCTCATGTTGTCAATGGCTTCTGTGGTTGGTATAGTCATTGTTTATCAGATTCTCTACAGTAATATTTCCAATCAATTAGTTGCTTATGCGACTTTAAAAGCCATAGGTTATGCAAATAACTATCTATTCAATGTCGTCTTTCAACAGGCTTTTATCTTGGCAGTTTTGGGTTATATACCAGGATTTGCTATTTCTTTAGGTTTATATAATTTTGCTATGCAAGTCACTAAGTTGCCGATAATGATGTCTGTAAATAACGCAATTATGGTCTTAATCTCAACAATATTAATGTGTATGACTTCTGGAGCGCTAGCTATCAACCAACTCCGGTCTACAGATCCAGCAGATATTTTCTAGCATTCTGAATTGTGTCTTTTGGATTCTTCTCAATCAACCTCAATTTTTCATTACAATTCTCTATCCTCTATGAACCTGAACAACAAAACCCTCCTCATCACTGGAATTGGCGGATTTATTAGCTTGCGTACTACAGAACTAGCTATGGCACAGGGGATGAAGGTTTGTGGATTACAAGATTCTTCAGATAGGAATAAAAAAGCACAAAACTTAGGTGCTAAGGTGATTTCTGGCAGTGTCACTGATCCAACTGCTGCTCAAATGGCATGTCTTGGAGTAGACGTAGTTTTACATACAGCTGAACTTGCAAAAGAAGGTGGTTCACTCGACCAATTTCGCGAGATAAATGTTGAGGGAACAGTTAACATGGCGCAAGCTGCCAAGAATGCTGGTGTAAAAACTTTTGTTCATCTCTCAAGTGTTCTAGTTTACGGTTTTAACTATCGCGATCGCATCACAGAAGATGGACCTCTATGTGGAGAGAATAATCCTTATTGTCAAACCAAAATAGAAGCTGAAAAAGCACTTTTAAAACTGAACAATCCTCCCAACTTTGGCATCATTATTATCAGACCAGGAGATGTTTACGGACCTGGGAGTATTCCTTGGATAGTGCGACCGCTTCTTATGATGCGGCAAAGATTATTTGCGTATGCTAATGATGGGAAGGGAGTTATCAATCATGTATACGTTGATAACCTCATTGATGCCATTTTTCTTGCCATCGAAAAAGAAGCATACGGGGAAATCTTCAATATCACTGACGGACAAGAAACAACTTGGAAAGAGTATTTTACACGCTTAGCAGAGGTAGCAGGTTTACCTGTACCCTTTTCTTTACCAAAAGACGAACTGAAATTGTTTCTCCAGCTGCGCTATCAAGGACAAAAACTTTTTCGCAAACAAACCGATCTTCTGCCGGAAGTTGTAGATTTTATGTCTCGTCCCTATGCTTATTCAATTGACAAAGCACAAAAGCTGTTAAGTTATCAACCAGCAGTTGACCTAGAACAAGGAATGCAGCGTACACAGGAATGGCTGAAAAAAACAGATATCCAAAAATTGGTTGGTTAAACAGTCTTTGAAAGAGTCTTTGGAAGTCTAAGACTGCTGAATGAAAGAACTTGAAACGGGAGCATCCCAAATGTCCAAATTTATGCCAAATGCAGTGCGAGCATCTTGCTCGCGTGCCATAACAAGCGAGCAAGATGCTCGCACTACTTTCACAAAATTGGGTTGATTGGGTTGAATGTTAGCGAAATCCAACAAGTCAGAAAGTTGGTTTTTCTACTGAAATTCAACCTACCAAAATCTCTGAATTGTTCTAACAAAATCACAACTAGAAACATAGGAAAATGACACTGAAAGTATTAAAATTGGGTTCCTTTTTACTGGCGACTTTAGCAAGCATAAGCTTGGTGAAAACAGTAAATGCAGAATCAACTACAACACTCACTGTTGTAGTAAATGGGCTACATCACAAAAATGGTGAAGTTTGCTTAAGAATATATTCTAATGAAAAAGGATTTCCGCTAAGTGATACCAGTGGAGTACAAAGCGGCTGTACTCAGATAAAGGGAAGCTCTGTAAAGAAACAGTTCTCCGGCTTGAAGCCAGGAACTTATGCTGTCGCTGTCGTTGATGACCAAAACGGCGATCGCAAACTCAACAGTGACTTTTTAGGTATTCCGCAAGAAGGTTTTGGCATTTCTAAAAATCCAACCGTATCAATACGAACGGGTACGCCAAAATTCCGCGATGCGAGTTTTCCACTGAAAAAAAATACAACAATCAATATTGTTATGAAATATTCGCTCGACCCATAAAAAATAGTTCTTAATGCATAATTGAATTACGAATTCATTCGTGGAGTTCTTTTCTCAACACGTAAGTCCTGAATTCAACTTCATCAACGTCAACAGGTGTCCTTTTGAGGACACCTGTTTTTCGTTAATTTATACCAATAAGATAATTTCAAAAAATTGGTAAGCTATTCCACATTTAAATTACATAATTAGGAGGGACCAGATGCCCACCCTACAAGAGTTACAAAAATTTTAAATATGCAAACTAGATGTGGTTTAGCTTATCTTATTTGAAACCTGTCGTCCAGAAGCATGAGCCTCAACAGATGGTTAAGGCACTTACAAGTAATAAAATATCCAGCCGTGTCCCAGCCCTTTGGGCGCTTGACAGCCTCAACGCAAGGATTTGGCAGAATCGATAAATTAGACGGCTGGATATTTTATTTTTTGGATCTCCCTAATCAAGCAAGGAAATTTTAAACCAATGCTCATCAGCTCATACCATCTCTAACAATCCCTCTTGTCGCGAAACCACTGGTGTATAACCGAGTTCGCGTCGTGCTTTAGTATCATCTACCGTGACTTCAGACCCTATCATAGACAAAGCTGTTCGGGTGATTGGAGGTGAACCTTCAAGCTTTAACAACTTCCAAGCCCTCTCTAAACTCCATGCTAATGTCCAGACTAACCAACGTGGTACGCTGCGTGTACCTGGTTCAACTCCTTGAGTACGTGCTAACTCTGTAATAAAGCTTCGGAATTCCACGGGCGAACCATCAGTAATGAAGTAAATTTCACCCCCCTTTCCTCGTTCTGCTACACAAATCAGCCCTTCACACAAGTTTTTTACATGACAGGTAGAAGTAGAATAACGACCTCCGGAAATCCAAGCAAACTCTCCATTGCGGATAGCTTTAATAAAGCGTGGTAACAACGTGGTGTCTCCTTTTCCCCAAACAAAACGCGGACGAACCACCACTGTTGTGAGTTCAGCTGAGTCTGCTTCAATGACCTTTGTTTCTGCGATCGCTTTAGTCAGTGGGTAAGGACCTAATGGCTTTGCAAGAGGAAGTCGAGTTTCATCAGCATTAATGATTGCTTTTCCTCCTATCAATACAGCTTCCGTACTTACGTAGACAAGGCGTGATACACCTGTTTGCTTTGCAGCAGCAATGACTTGTTCTGTTCCGCCTACATTAACTTTGTGGAAATCCTCTAAAACTCCCCAGTCATCTACCTTTGCAGCTGCATGAAACACAACTGTACATCCTTCCATCCCAGACTTCAGTACCTGTAAATCATTGATATCTCCAAAGATTGGAACAGCACCGCAGGACTTGAGTATATCAATTTCAGCCTCCCATTTTACGAGCGCTCGCACTTCAACTCCTCGTTGCACAAGAGTCGTTATCAGATTGCGACCAACAAACCCCGATCCACCAGTCACAAAGATACGCATTTGTTTGTCCCCTTACTGTTAGTACATTTACTGTTCAAGCCTTATTCAAAAAACCCAAACAACTGGAACACAAGGAAGTAAAGCATGCTTTCTAATATGTAGAAAACACGCATAACATTTCTAGATTTTTTACTTAGCTTTAAGTGAGTTTGCAATGGTATCTAAAGTGCTAGTTCACTATTTAAAATTTAGTACTTAAGTGAGACACTATATAGCTTACTCCTTCTTCTTTTAGAAGTTTTTAGTTCTTGAGTTATCTGCCCTCCGAATACTTAGAGCACGAACTTTTGCCAAACATATATACTGGCTAAAAATAAGGAGCGAGATACCGTAGTATTCTAATTGATATGACTCACATCTCTTATAATAATATAGAACTTTTAATAATGATTGATATCAGACTTTAGTCATAATATCAACCATGACAAAAGTACTAAACAGGAGGACAAGTAAATTATTTTTTATTTTCTGTAAAATATGAACATTATAAATGTATAGTTTTGTTAACAAAAAACATGACATCCTAATCTCTCAAGTAGATGCTCTCCTACACGCAAAGCATTTGCCATAATCGTTAGCGATGGATTCAAAGCAGTACTGGAGGGGAAAAAGCTACTATCAACAACATAAAGGTTATTAACATCATGCGTACAACAATTAATATCAAGCACGGAAGTTTTAGGGTCTTCACCGAAACGGCAAGTACCACATTGATGTACAACCTCTTTTATAGACATCTTTGTAGAAACATACAACGAAAACCCATTTTTATAGCGTTTGTCAATGGATTTTAACACTTGATTCCATCGCTTAATAAAGCGATTCAAGACTTCTTCATTATTGTTTGTATAATCGAGAAAGATTTTATCTCCCTTCACATACACACGATTATTAGGATCTGGCAAGTCTTCAGTTATGAGCAGCCAAGCAACAGAATGATTTGCCAATATCTCAGATAGTATGCTAGGCATAAAAGGTGGTCCGTTAGCTGCAATTTTATCTTTATTAATATTGCCTAGCAATTGGATACTTCCCATTGGGTAAGGAAAATCTTTCTCTCCCCAATAAAAATCATTGAGAGCAAGTGTCTTTTGAAAAACTGTAGGATTCTGTTTTGTCGTCAAAGCCATGACCACTGCAAACTTATGCGCCATGTAATTGCGTCCTACAAGATGAGAACTATTTGCTAATCCATTCGGGTGCTGGTCATTGGCTGATTTTAGTAACAATACTGCTGAGTTAACTGCGCCACAAGCCACAACAACAATATCCCCAGAAAATATATAACGCTTACCTACAATTTCTGCTTTAACTCCAGTCACTTCACGACCAGAGGCACTTGTGTATAAACACAAAACTTTTGCATTGGTCATTAAGGTTAAATTGGAATAGACAAGTGCTGGACGTATACCGTTAATATCAGCGTCAGCTTTGGCATTGAGAAAACATGGGAAGCCATCACAAGTATCACAACGAATGCAAGAACTTAAAAAACGATTGGCTTCATTGAGCTTGATGCCAAGCGGTAAATAAAATGGATGAAAGCCTTTTTCTTTTAAGGCATTATGAATTTGTTGAATAAACGGTTCGTGGCTGACTGGTGGAAAGGGATAGTCTTTAGTGCTTTGTGGTTCTGTAGGATCTAAACCTCGTTGACCATGTACTTCGTAGAGTTTTTCTGCTTGAGTATAATAAGGAGCAAAGTCTCGATACTTCAATGGCCATTCAGGAGAAATGCCATCTTTATGAATGATTTTTTCAAAGTCCTGCTCACGAAATCTGAATAAAGCACCGCCATAGAATTTGGTGTTACCACCAACATAATAGTGCGTGAGTGGACGCAATGGTTTTCCATCTTTTTTGTACCAAACCTCAGAGTTCAGATAGCGTTCTTTTTTATGGACTTGTGTAGAATCCCAATTGGCTTTTTCTTTGGGTAAAAAACTTCCTCGTTCTAGGACTAAAATTTTCTTTCCACTGGCTGCCAGTAAGTTAGCTAAAGTTCCACCACCGGCACCCGTGCCAATAATGATAACATCATAATGACCATCAGCCATATTTACTTTGTTTTTTAGAGCAGAAATTAGTTTTGTACAGAATTTTCATCACGCATTTGATTTTCTGCGCAGGTTCGATTTAAGTTAGTCAAACCAATCCAGCGATAAATTGCATCTCCAAAGTTAGGAAAAAGTTGTATGTTCGAGAATAGGAGCCTTGTTAAAACTCCATCGAGGATGACTTCCCCCTGATTTTTCTTAATGGCTTGGATAACAGCGATCGCTACATCAAGTGGTCTAGAAACACGTGCTAAATTTGGTGCTGGTAAACCAAATTTGAGAAACATTCCTGCTGAAGTATATCCAGGACAAACTACAGAAACCCCAACATTGGTATTAGCTAATTCCTGCCGTATTGCATCTGTCCACATAATCATACCCGCTTTACTAGCTGAGTAAATACTGTTGTAAGGCGCTCCCTTTTTACCGGAACCAGATGCAATATTCACGATGTGACCACTGTTGCGGTCCACCATGCTTGGTAGTATCACACGGGATAATTCCATCGGTGCAAGTAGATTGGTCGTCAATATCGATTGAATATCCTTTAAGGTGTAATTTTGAAAAGGTCGATATTTCTCTATTGCAGCATTGTTAATCAAGATATCAATTGGACCTGCAAGCTCATGAATTTGCTGCACAAGAACTGATAATTCTTCCAAGTTGCTGATGTCAAATGGAACACTTATGCTTCTCCCACCTGCTATTTCGATTTCAGCACATATTTGCTCTAAACTTTCTTTGGAGCGAGAAACTCCGACAACAGTTGCCTGTTCTCTAGCTAGAGCACGAGCAATAAATACTCCAATACCGCCAGATGCACCAGTCAAGACCACTGTCTTACCTGTTATGGTTTTCATAATTACTCGCTTGTATCTTACATATTCCCTAAAAAATGAGTACAGTTTTAGGTCAGAACAAAATTTTGGTAAAAAGCAATTTTTTACCTAACTGTCATAAACCTGTTGCTCATGAAAAGCATAAAAATTAAAGATTCTCAGCTATGAACGACTTGTAACGTAACACAGAGTCTTTCATGCTATCAATAAGCACTGTTTGTTCAAGAAATTAATTATATATTTAACCTAATCAAGTAATATTTTTTGTACATTTCAAACTTTTTTCAAAAATAGATAATTTTATTTTATGTGAAAAAACATGAATAGCTCATTTCATAAATAAAGGTTTGAAAGTTTTGTTGCATATGAGTCAATTGCTATCTAACAAAAAATATAAACTAACAATAAATCAGTTGTCAGTAGAATAGAATTAAAATTAGTAACGAAGATGACAAAAATGTGATTTTTTAGTAATCAAAAGGATTGGCAAGAATATATCCAGAGTAACTGATTAGGCTTTAGAACTTAGACAACATAAGCAAGGGTTAAATTAGCAATAATGACGAACAAACAATCTCTTCGCATTGCAATTTTTACAAGCTTATATGCTCCGTTCTTGGCGGGGGTTTCCGTAGCAGTACACCAACGGGTGCGATGGTTGTTACAGCAGGGACATGAAGTCTTCCTTATTCACCCTCAAATCAACGACCAGTATCCCAAACATGTTAGCAATAGACCCATGCCTGGGCTGGATGAGTTAAAGCCTTTTCCCAATTTTTCCGCCTATGCATTCCCAACACAGCCGCTGATATTCTACAAGTCTCTTCCGCAACCATTACATTATCAACATTGGAGCGATACTGAGTTGTTAGAGAAGTTCCAGCCTGACATTATAGTGGTTGAAGAAGCGGCACAAATGAGAGGATTTTACTCGCTTTATTTGCAAGGTTACGGTCGTCCCATTGGAATTGAATACGCAAAGCGAACAGGCATCCCAACAATATCTCTCTTCCATACTGATATTGTTGCCTATATCCAATATTACTTAGGAAATCAGTTTTTCAGCCTGATTCGTCCCATCATTCCCTTTTTGGTGAAGCAGTTCAGTGAAGTTTATGATGTCAATCTCTTTCCTTCTCAAGAACAGCTTGCTAAATACAAACAGCTGAAATCCCAACGCAGTGAATATCTCCCTTTCCAAGGAGTAGATTGCCAAAAATTTAATCCAGCAAACATCTGTTACAATCCTATCCCTAACGACAACCGACCAACCCTTCTTTTTGTCGGACGTATTACCGCAGAAAAGAATGTTACCCAACTCCTAGATGCATATTCGATAATTGCTGCCAAAATTCCTGATGTCCATTTGGTCATAATTGGAAGTGGTCCTTATGATGTAGAAATCCGCAAGCGTGCCGAAGAGTTTAAATCTGGTGTTACTGTATGGGGTGAGTCTCATGGAACAGAACTTTTAGGCTGGTATGCTCGTGCAGATGTTTTTGTCAACCCCTCGCTGACTGAAAACTTTTGCACAGCAAATAACGAAGCACTAGCTTCTGGAACCCCCGTTGTTGCTGCTGTTGCAACCTCAACTTCGGAGCAGATCATCCCTGGTCTCAATGGCTTTCTCGCTGAACCTAATAACCCAACCGATCTCGCTTATAAGGTGATGGCAATTCTTCAAAATCCTAACCTTAAAGAAGAATTATCTCGACAAGCTCGCCTCTCTATACTTGAATTTGATTGGTCGGCATGTATGGAAAAGTTTGAGAATAAACTTTATGAGCTTGTTCAAACACGTAAACAGCTAGAAGCAAAGGTTGTGTGAGCAATCGGAATCAAAAATTATTTGAGCGCGTCTCTCGTTTGCTGGAACAATTACCAAAGGCTGAATATAAAACCCATGCAACGGTAAAGTTATTTGCAGCGATTACTGTTGCGATTGAAACGAAGATTCCCTCTGATCCGTCTGCGAGTTATTTTGCCTTGACGGGAGCGTTAAAACGCTATGGACGGGTGAAAAAGATGGGTTTACCAGAACGGTATCGGTTATTTTTTCGAGCGTTTGATACGGAACAGTTAAAAGCGATTGTAATTTTGTGGTTAGGGTTTCCGCGTAAAGAAGGAGCAAAAGATGACTGCTACCAGGTGTTTACTAAGATGGTTGAACGAGGGACATTTCCAGACAGTTTGGATGAGTTGCTAGCAGATTGTGAGGTGACGGAGGATGAACCGGAGTAGCCAAGCTATGGCACTGTTACAACATTATTATATCGTGTAGGGAAACAAATTAATCTCTTTATCTCCCTCATCCCCCTCATTCCCCTACTTCCCCTACTTCTTTCTACTGGGAAGTTTGCCCAGATATCTTTTGAATTTGCTGAGTGAAGTATGCTTCGTCATAGTTCAACTGTTGTGCTATCTGTAGCCCTTTTTGAAAAGCTGTTAATGCTTGTGGGTAGTCTTTGCGCTGCAAATGAATTTGTCCAATTTGGTCGTAAGCACTCATTAAACCATAAAAATTGACGGCTCGCTCCTCTGCCTGCAAGAGAATCTGGCTTGCTTGTAAAGCTTCCTCCACTTGTCCTTGAGAACGATACAACACAATTAACTTTTGCAAAACTTCACCAGCACGAACATATTGCTGCAATTGCCAAGCTATGGTATATGCTTCTTTATAGTTCTTAAAGGCTTCTTGCAGGAAGCTGGGATTTTCGCGTGCTAAAGATTCGTAGTCTGAGCCAATAGATTGCTTCAATGCTGGTAACTGGATAAAATTGTTTTCGCGTTGGTAGACTTCTGCTAGCTGATTACGTATCTTTATTGATTGCTCTGGTTGTTTTGCTTGCTTGTAAATGTAAGCGAGTTGTTGTAAATATGCTATTTCGTTGGCAGACTCACCTCTTGAAGAAGCAAAAGTGAGCAATTTCTCATAAGTAGCTGCTGCTGATGCGTAATCAAACCAACCTAGATGTAATTCTCCAATAGTCTTCAAGGTGTCTACTTCTGCTGCGGTATCTCCTCGCTGTCGCACTGCTGCCAAAACTTGATTATAAACTTGCAGCGCCTCTTTAGGCGATCGCACTTGTTGGTAAGCTTGACCTAGAGCTCGCAACAGTTGTAAATCTACCGTGTTTTGGGATTGAGCCTGTTTTTGGATAGCTTGCAACCGCTGTGTGATGTACTGCACTTCTTGGCGATCGTTTTCTCTCCAAGCAATGTCACCCACCCGCGCCAGTGCTTGTACCTCTTCTAATGAACCCAAGAAGCGTCGCAAGCGAAGTTCTCGGTTCCAAATATCGAATGCTGTTATCTTGTCTCCTGCTTGTAGTGTAGCTGTAGCTTGTTGATTGAGCTCATCTAGCGCCGCCTCTAAATTTTGACGCTCTTGCGGAGTCAGCGGCTGTTTATCTTTTGGTGAACGTGGCAGTAGTGGATCAGGTGTAGTAATCTCTAGCGGATTAGGGGGAAATTTATCTGGCTGTTGAGGCTTTTTGCTCGCTGCTAATGTTAGCGAATTGCAAAGGAGACAAAATGTAGCAGTGGCAGTCATGGTAACACTTAAGCACCGTAGCATAGACATTTTACCTTTCGGTTGGATCACAAAGGGACAAGGGGAGGACACTTCCGTGCGGGGGTTCCCGAGCCAGCGCGTTGCGGAGGTTCCCTCCGTTGTAGCGACTGGCGTCCCGTTGAGGAAAGTGTCCGTAGACAAATCAATTCACGCATCTCCCAAGGGCGAACGCGTAGCGCCGCGTTCGCCTTTGGCGTCGCCCCTTGGGCGAGCGGAGCGTGGCGATCTCATTCCAAATTTTAAATTTGGAATCTCCTCCTATGTGACGATAGTCAGCAAAAAATTCTCCTGAGAAACAGCCAACTACAAGCTATACAATATTTCCTAATACAATTTATGTTTATCCAGCTACATTATGGTAGCTTTGAATACCAAGTAGCTTGGTTGACCCAATCCAAAATCCCGAATCTAAGATTGGTATAATGACTCATTCTACTGATATTGCCACTCTAGCCCGTTGGATGGCAGCAGATTTCAGCAATCAAGAACAAGCTATAGAAAACCCGCCTTTTTATGCCCACATCCGTGTTTGTATGCGTCCTTTGCCTTTGGAGTTGCTATCAGGGGTGAGTTTGTTTCTTGAACAAGCTTATGACTACATGCTCCATGATCCCTATCGGTTGCGGGTGTTGAGGTTGTTTAACGCAGAGAACCATATTATTATGGAAAACTATACTCTAAAAGAAGAACAACGGTTCTACAGTGCATCCCGTAACCTTGAGCACTTGAAAACTCTGAGCGCCGACGATTTAGAAATAATGCCAGGCTGCAACATGATTGTAGAGTGGACGGGTAACAGCTTCAAAGGCAGGGTAGAGCCGGGAAAAGGTTGTATCGTGTTTCGCAATGGTAAAAAGACTTATCTTGACAATGAATTCGAAGTCAATGAAGAAAAATTGATTAGCCTTGACCGAGGACGCGATCTAGAAACTGATGAGCATGCTTGGGGATCTATCGCAGGACCATTTTACTTTGTTCGCCGGGCTAGTTTTGCAGATGAAGTCAAACTAAGTTCTGAGTCTTGAGTGAGTGCAAGAGTACCTATTAGTAAAGGCTAGTGTTGAGTTTTGGGTTTTGAACCATATACATAGAGTTTGGAACTTAGTACTCAGCACTCCTCTAATAAGCTGTTGCGTTTATAAAATGCATTTTTTTAACTTTGAAGAAAACGTCAAATTCTTTCCCTCACTCTCTCACTCCCTCACACTCTCCCGCAGTGCAACTTGTAGGCGTAACAGCTTATCCTGTAGCTGCCAAATCCAAGTGTGACAAAAGGAAACTCTTTCAACCTAACTTTCTCACACAAGGTTGTAAGAAGTCATAAGTTAAGCTATTATATATTAGCACATAGTCTACATAACTACTAAAAAGTTAGTATATAGAGAAGTGCAATTTGTCAAGTACTGATAAGTGCAAAGCGGCGACATAGCCAAGTGGTAAGGCAGAGGTCTGCAAAACCTTTATCCCCCGGTTCAAATCCGGGTGTCGCCTTAAGGAAAATCAAGCTAGGTCCCTACGCAGAGGAGAGATTGCTTAATCTCCCCTCTGTTGCTTTATGTCGCACTAAGTAGCAGAATATTGCTTGAAGTAATAATATTTTGGTCTCAATTTTGGTCCAGTTTGATGAAGCGGTTGCCAATGCCAACCAAAGACTAAAAGCAGCAAAAGCAAGAGTGTTGATAGAAAAAAGGTGCGATCGCTTGTGCTTGAGAGCAACACTCCCACCAAAACCACATACTGGGAAAGGTCGGGCTTTCCGACAAAGGATATCACTGGGAGCGAAAGCAACAATCGCAGGCTTACAGTATGCCGAGCAAAAAGCCAAACTCATAAGTGCTCAGCTCGATTTAGATAAATTCGATTGGGCAGAGTGGATAGAACAAGAGCCGTCCCAGGAAGATACTACCATTGGTGAATGGGTAGAACGATTTGAGGAGGACTACTGGAACCGAGTAAGCCGGACACCCAATAAAGAAGAAAACTGGAAGAAAGATTATGCGCAAGTCTTCTCTAAATTACCAGCAGAAAAACCACTAACCCTAGACTCTCTCTTAACTTGCATCAAGTCCACTCCCAACGGATGGTATATTATCCATCGGCGGTGCTGATGGTAATTTTTCGCCCATTTGTTTAACCCAGTTAATTATAGTTGTGTGATGAATTCCAGTTTGGCGCTCAATTGCTCTAAAACCTGCGCCATTAAGGTACGCATTTAAACATTCTATTTTTTTCTCCTGAGAGTAACCGAGTAGTGGACTGTAAACATCAATAAATTGGCGACTGCAATTGGTACAGATGTGATTCTGTTTACCTCGTCGCTTACCATTTTTTCTAATCTCAGTAGAGCCGCAGTATGGACAATTCACGGTAGAACACCTCAATTCCTCCCTCTATTATGCAACACCTAATATTTTACTATTTCAGTCGGTTGTTTCCTTATTAGCTACATTATAAAGAAATGAACGAATAAATAACTTATGCGTGCGATGATTTTGGAGACACCGCGAAAACCTTTGCGGTTAGACGACTTGCCAGTACCAAAACCGAATCCACAACAAGTATTGATTCACGTTCATGCTTGCGCTGTCTGTCGTACAGATTTACACATTGTTGATGGGGAATTAACACACCCAAAACTACCTCTGGTACCTGGGCATCAAATTGTCGGTACAGTGGAGGCGATTGGGGAACGTGTGGAAAAATTTCATGTAGGCGATCGCGTTGGTGTCCCCTGGTTAGGTCATACTTGCAATCATTGTCGCTATTGTCTTTCTGGACGTGAAAATCTTTGTGATTATGCCAAGTTCACAGGTTACAACCTTGATGGCGGCTATGCAGAGTACACTGTTGCTGATGAAAGCTTTTGCTTTCTTATTCCTGGCGACTATCCTGATTTACAAGCTGCACCGCTGTTATGTGGAGGATTAATTGGCTATCGCGCTTACAGAATGACTGGTGATGCTGAAAAAATAGGTTTTTATGGCTTTGGTTCCGCTGCACACATTCTCATTCAACTCGCTCGTTATTAAGGTCGTCAAGTTTTTGCCTTTACCCGTTCTGGTGACACTCAGGGACAAGAGTTTGCGCGTCAGTTGGGAGCAATTTGGGCGGGTGACTCAGATGCATTACCTCCAGAACCATTGGATGCAGCAATTATTTTTGCTCCGGTAGGGAAACTCGTCCCTGCTGCTTTGCGTGCAGTTGCTAAAGGCGGTATAGTTATTTGTGCTGGTATCCACATGAGTGATATTCCATCTTTTCCCTATGAAATTCTTTGGGAGGAAAGGGTTTTGCAGGATGAGCATTTTGCTTACATTGCTCAAGAGAACCCTGATACTGCACTCCATTTTTTTGACGCTGTTAGAATGCAGTAGAGTGAAGCAATCTCAAAGCCTTCCAGAGATAACTTGATTTCTGCACGTTTCTGTCATTCGTAACTCTTACAGGTATAGCATGGATCTACTGACAGAATAAGCTAGATACAGTGACAGGTTCTTGAACACACGGTGACTTTCATGCTGGGTCAAACAATACGCGGACGCTACCGCATTATCCAACAGATAGGAGAAGGGGGGTTTGGTGTTACTTTCTTAGCTCTTGACATACAACGACCAAGGAATCCTCAGTGCGTTGTTAAGCAGTTTAAACCTGTGGCTACTGATCCATACACTTTGCAGCACGCAAAACGTTTGTTTGATCAAGAAGCAGAGATACTGGAAGTTCTAGGAAACCATGATCAAATCCCCCGACTTTTGGCTCACAGGACTTACGCACTCGTGACGAAAAATAAGGCTTTGCGTAAGCGCAAGCGCACGCTAAGAGCGAACGCGCAGCGTCTCCGTAGGAGATACGGTCGCAATGACAAAAATCCGTTATTTTTGCGTAAGTCCTGGCTCATTGTGAAGAGAATCAAGAATTTTACATAGTTCAGGAATTTATTAAAGGTCAAGACCTCACTCAAGAAGTCTTTTCTGGAAAACAACTTAGTGAAACTGAGGTGATTAGGCTTTTAAAAGATATTTTAGAAGTTTTAGCCTTTGTTCATCAAAAAGGAGTCATTCACCGTGATTTAAAACCATCGAATATTATGCGACGTGAGTCAGATGGCAAAATTGTGCTGATTGACTTCGGTGCAGTCAAGCAAGTCGCCACTCAAATAGCTAATGCTCAAGGACAAACTAGATTTACTATTGTCATTGGGACTCATGGTTATATGCCAAGCGAACAAGCCAATGGTCACCCAACATTAAGCAGCGACATTTATGCAGTTGGAGTTATCTGTATTCAAGCTTTGACAGGAATAAATCCTGCATTCCCAACTGACCCCCGTACAGGTGAAATTATTTGGCGAAATCAAACACAAGTTAGTCCCAAGTTAGCTGATATCATAGACAAAATGATCTGTTATGACTACCGTCAGCGTTACCAGTCAGCAGATGAAGCTTTGCAAGCTTTAAAAACGCTATTACCTGATATTTCAGTTAGCAATCAAACGCAGAAGCAGCCTGACACTAAAGTCCTTACAACTAAACCACCAACCCAGCCACCAGGATCACCCAAAAAACTTTTAATTGGCTCGGTAATAGCAGCGGTACTTGCTACAAGTATTGTTGTTATCTATATTTTTAAATCTTCAAACTCAGAAAATTTACTACAATATGAAAATGCTAATTTTGGGATAAAAATAAAATATCCTCAAAGCTGGGAAAGACAAGATGTAAACAATGCTATCACAGGAGAAGTGGTTACATTCCTATCTCCCAAACAAAGTGATGCAGATAAATTCCAAGAGAAGGTGACTATCAGCGTTGAAGATTTTTCAGGAACCTTACAGGAATTTAATGATTCCATCATCAAGGAAAATAACAATAATATATCAAAAGCTAAGAATATCCAGTCAAATGACTCTTCTCTTGCAAATAAACAAGGAAAAGAATTAGTATTTACTGGTAAAAATGGAGAAAATAGTTTACAAAATATGCAAATTTTTACTTTAAAGGGCGATAAAGCATATGTCATTACTTACACAGCAGAAATAGATAATTACGATGACTTTATCCAAACGGTAGAGACAATGATTAAATCATTTGAAATTCAGTAGACTAAATGCCACCTATGTCTACTGAAAACGAGAGCGCTTTGTAAAAGCAATATCCCTGATTAGCGGGCTGTGGAACGGTTATTACATATTATTTGACTCCATTCTTGTCTGCCTAGGACTGAAAGTCCACTTACTTATAGGCGTTCGCGCAGCGTCCCGTAGGGAAGTCCATTAACAATGCGAGTCGATGCATTAACAATGCGAGTCGATGCATTAACAATGCGAGTCGATGCATTAACAATGCAGGTCGATGCATTAACAATGCAGGTCGATGCATTAACAATGCAGGTCGATGCATTAACAATGCGAGTCGATGCATTAACAATGCGAGTCAATGCATTAACAATGCGAGTCGATGCATTAACAATGCAGGTCGATGCATTAACAATGCAGGTCGATGCATTAAGATGGCACTGCAATACAAAGACTAAGCCGCAAAACGCCACTAAGAGTGCAAGTAGCGCTTCGGGGCAAAGTTTGTCAAGGGCGATTGCCCAAGGGGCAGTGGCAAAGCCAATCGCACCAGATTGCAGTCATAATTGGTTCATTGTTCCTCCTCATTTACTGGACATCTTTATACCAATTCTCTGTGAAGCTGCACATTATTTTGACCCCTCCCAACCTCCTCTTAGTAAGGGGAGGTGCCGCAGGCGGTGGGGTTCTTTCCAATACTGCTCGGATAAGCAAAAATTAGAAACCCGGTTTCTTAAAGAAACCGGGTTTCTGGCACCTCAACTATTCTTAACCGAGCAGTATTGGGGTTCTTTCTATGCGTCTTCATACAGAATTGGTATTAAGCAAGAGTGATTAACTCCTGGTACGCTACGGTTGGTGTGTTTCAAGGAGTTATTAGTTGCCAACACAGAAACAATCGAATACGGCGATATTTCTTTGCCAATTATTTTCTAATTTATACCAACCTATCCAGGTTTTTCGCTATGACCAGAAGTTAAAAACGCTTTACATTCAAGCTGGCATGAGTGATGAGATTGCAGTCATAATTGATCAAGATGGGAATTGGAACTTTGTTCTATCATGCAGAACCTAAACCAGATGACCAATACTGAATTGAAGCAATATGTTTCACAACATAGAAATGATGAAGAAGCGTTTCGGGCTGCATTGCAAGTTTTGATGAGCCGTCGTGATCCCGCTACACAGCAACCTTATCCTTTTGATCTTGACAATTTCCAGAGCGAGGTAGAAGCTCTTCTGAAAGAGAAACTTCATCGAACTGATTTTATATGAAAGCATACGAGTTTCCAGCCAAAATCACAACTGAAGGTAAAATTGAATTACCTGATACAGTTTTGCAGCAGTTACCCCATAATCAGCAAGTAAAAGTCATTATTCTAGTTAATGAGCCAAGCGAAGATGAAGAAGATGACGAAGCTTGGCGTCGTCTTGCTTCCGAGCAATTATTGAAACGCTACAGCGAAAAGGCTCAAGAACATATAGAGGAACTTTTAATTGAGGGACTTGAGAGTGGAGAAGCAATTGAAGTTACTGATGAATGGTGGAAGCAAAAACGCACACACCTGATGAACAAGCTGCGTCAGGGACAATAATGACAAAGCGGATAATTATCACACCTAAAGCAAGTTTGGATATAGATGAGCATTTTGCTTACATTGCCCAACAAAATCCTGATGCTGCACTCCTTTTTTTTGACGCTGTTAGAGAAACTTTTGCACAGTTAGCAAGAATGTCTGGGATGGGTAGTTTGTATCAAGTGCAGAATCCTCGTTTACAAGAGTTGCGTAAGTGGGCTGTCAAGGATTTCAAAAAGTATCTCATTTTTTACTTTGAACAAGACGAAAATATCCAAATTGTACGGATTCTCTATGCCGGGAGAGATATTGAGAGGATTTTAGAACAGGAATGATAATGGGTAGGCGACGCTTTTCAGGTAGCCGGATAGCTTCGAGTACAGAATCAGGAATCGATAGTTGCAGACTCATGTTGTTTGCTTACCCAATAGCAAAACTGCTGATGTTTCAATTATGCTGTCAAAATCCAATAGCAAGCTACCTCCTGACTAAGAATCATCTACCTATCTCCCCACCAGCCTACTGCTGAATCTGTCTAATCAACTCCAGCGCTTTTTGGTACAACTGTGTGTTTCCTTGTTGTAGAGACAAGTCAGCCGCTTTCTGCAAATCAGCGATCGCTCCTTGCTTGTCTCCCAACTCGTAGCGGGCAGCACCCCGGTTGCCGTAGGCATCGGCAAAGTTGGGATTAATCCGCAGTGCTTGGTTGAAATCACTGATCGCCCCTTGCTTGTCTCCCAACTCGTAGCGGGTAACACCCCGGTTGTAGTAGGCTTCGGCAAAGTTGGGATTAATCTTGAGTGCTTGGTTGAAATCACTGATCGCCCCTTGCTTGTCTCCCAACTCGTAGCGAGCATTACCCCGACCGATGTAGGCTTCGGCTAAGTTGGGATTAATCCGCAGTGCTTGGTTGAAATCAGCGATCGCCCCTTGATTGTCTCCCAAGTTGGAGCGGGCATTACCCCGGTTGTAGTAGGCTTTGGCATAGTTGGGATTAATCCGCAGTGCTTGGTTGAAATCAGCGATCGCTCCTTGCTTGTCTCCCAACTCGTAGCGGGCATTACCTCGGTTGTAGTAGGCTCGGGTATCGTTGGGATTGAGACGAATCGCTTCGGTATAAGCAGTGATCGCTCCCTGATAATCTTTTAAATAATAGCGAGCAAGACCTTTGCTTCTTTGGGCATCAGCATTATTCCCTTTCTTCAAAAACAGATCTGTGGCTTTTTGCAAATCCTCGACCGCTTTCTGCTTATCTCCAGAATGACTACGCGCAATACCTCTCTTATAATAAGCATCGGCATATTTGGGATTGAGGCGAATCGCTTCGGTATAATCGGCTATAGCTCCTTTATAGTCTCCTTTGTCAACCTTATCCCCACCCTGAATATAAAAGTTGTCAGCTTTGGGTGCTGTCGCTACGGGAGTACTAGGAGGACGGACTCCCACATTTACTCCAGCTTTTGCTGACAGCTTCAAAAAGGTGTTGATGGGAACGCCCAAGTTAAAGCCTGTTTTGAATTCTTTGGTATCTTTGTCAGCTTTACCGTGAATTCCTACCAGTTCACCTTTGTCATTCAATACAGCTCCACCACTCATCCCCTCTGAGGTGACATTGTCGTAAACCAATGCATAACCTTCACGCAGCGGTTTTGAGGCATTAGCAGTAATCTTACCTTCGGTAAAATTGTAAATCGACTGATTCCTTTCCAATGTCGGTACAGGAAACCCAGCGACATAAGCCGGTGTACTTTCAGTGCTGGCGTCGGAGTTACCTATCTTTGCTACTGCATAATTTTGATTACCAGTAAACTGCACTACAGCTAAGTCTACTCCTGGTAATTGTTTCACACTGCTGTAGTTAAGCGGATAACTTTTCCCATCAGGAGTGACAATTTCATATTTATCTGCGACTTCTACCACATGAGCTGCTGTCAGGACAGTGTAAGTATTCCCCTCCTTTTTGATAATTACCCCAGAACCGTACCTGGGCTTTTTACTTTGAATTTGCACTGTAATGTCTTTGGCAATTTTATTCACCTCTGTTGAAGAGGGTGCAACTGCAACTTCTTTGCATTGCACAAGGGCAATTGATACTCCAATCAGTGCTGGTGCGAGTTTATAATAAAATTTCATTATTCAATTTTTAGTAAAGTACAGATACGCTTCAAAATCAATATTGACTGGATCGTTACTCGCGTCGCCGCCACTTTGATTCGTGACGTTTCCAGCTGCTAAGGCACGGCGATCAAATAACTGACGTACAGTCGCATCAGGATTGCTACCTGGTTTGAGAGTAAATAACAAAGTCGTATCTGTGCAAGCAGCATTCTTTTCAGCAACAGCGCACACAACAGGTTGCCTGTTATATATACCTGTCTTAATATATTTCAGCGTACCGTGGTCGTAGCTCCTCTGAAATCTCCGAGAGACTTGCAGACAGCGTTGTTGAGGTGTCAATCCCTTATCGCTAAAATAGTTGGAAACCCAGCGAACCACTGGCAGTTCTCTTCCGTTTTGTGTACGGACAATTGTTGTGGGTACACCGTTGCTTTTACCGCAGTAGAAGGTTGTACTTTCTGCGTAGCTCGGTTGATTTAGAGTTGTAGTTGTGGCAAATGTCGTCAGCGTAGCTATACTGAAAACTCTCACACCCAATGTCAATACTTGAGTAGATATTCCCAATTTCATAAATGCAGTTTACTAAAAAGGGTAAGGCTTTAGTTTGGAGGAATAAATTAAACTACAAACTCGAATGTTAGAATTTCGATTTATGCCCATATATATCAGTTTTGCTGATGGCTTTACAGTCAAGAATTGTGAAGATAAGTTATCAACCGTGAATAAAGGCTTGAATATTAAATTGACACCAATGCTCCGGGATGCGCGCCTGTGGACTTATCCAAACTGTCTCAATTGGCACAGCCCAACTCAGGCGCACAATCATCTTGTGTAACTTTTCATCAGCTTCCTCACCATCAACAAACACTGAGGGAGCATCCCACAATGGATAGGCGTGCATTCCGTTCACACCCACAACTTCACCTCGACGATTGAGCAATGGTCCGCCACTCATACCCTTTTGGATATCATTGGTGTAACCAATCTGGTAGCCTCCTTCTAAAGCTTTAGGTAAAACCAACGACACCTTACCAGTCGTGAAGGTAAAGTTTTTTGCTTCCTCTTTCTCTTCATCAAACGGAAACCCACCTGCAAACACCTCATCTCCCTGCTTGGGAAAAGAACCAACAGATGCGACAGCATAGACAGTGTTAGTGGTGCGAAACTGCAATATCGCCAAATCATTGCCTTGTAGAGACGTTGCACTTAATGTCTTTGCTTGCCAAATGCGACCATCAGAAGTTTGAATGCGATAAGGGGGCTTGTCTGCTCGCAGCACATGAGCATTTGTGATAACTGTATAAACAGATTCTTGTTCTTTTAGTATAATACCGGAGCCTAAGAAATTCTTTGATATGACTTTGACTGCGATCGCCTGCGCCTGCTTTTGGATTTCTTCTACTGAAAGTTGTGTAAACAGTGGTTTGAGTGTCGTATTCTTGTTACTCAGGCGACTCTGTGGAGAATAAAAACTGATATTTGCTGCCCATATCGAAAGCGCGATTAATAAACCGCCAACACAAACAGCCTGTGTTGATTTACGCCAATTCATCTAAGAAGTCTTAAAAACCTAAAAAATCATAACCTAATTTTTACCTTCGTGACCTTCTCGTAAGTCCTGCGGATAAACTACGCCAACGCGCAGCGTCTTCGACAGGAGAACAGAAGAACGCGAAGAAGAGATTTATTCAACTATCACCTTGACAGGGCTACTCCTTTAGCACCAACATGCTAGGCTACAAAGAAAAGTTGCAGTATTTCTGAATTATATCCAGATATCTTTTAATACTGGATATTTCGCTATAGCAATCCGAATTGAATCGTGAGAAAACACGTAGATTTTACATCAAATGTAAAAGTAAAATTTTATTCAGCTTTGGCGATTAGAAATCGCACGCCAGATGCTTCTCCTTGCGGAGACGCTCTTGCAACAACGGGGGGAACCCCCCTCCGGGTTCGCCAGATGCCTACGGAGGGAGACCCTCCTGCAGCACTGGTCTCACCGCAACGCACTGGCTCGGCTATACAGACGAAACCCGCTGCGGCTTGGGTTATTCTATGAAGTCCACGTAGGTGGACTTTGTTTGTGTAGTAGCGATTTCTAATCGCCCAATTATTTCCAAATTTCTCATGAGTAATTTAGGATTGCTATATCTCAATCTATTTATTAGCTACATTAAAAGAAATGAACGAATAAATAACTTATGCGTGCGATGATTTTGGAAACACCGCAAAAACCCCTACGGTTAGACGACTTGCCAGTACCAAAACCGAATCCACAACAAGTATTGATTCACGTTCATGCTTGCGCTGTCTGTCGTACAGATTTACACATTGTTGATGGGGAATTAACACACCCAAAACTACCTCTGGTACCTGGGCATCAAATTGTCGGTACAGTGGAGGCGATTGGGGAACGTGTGGAAAAATTTCATGTAGGCGATCGCGTTGGTGTCCCCTGGTTAGGTCATACTTGCAATCATTGTCGCTATTGTCTTTCTGGACGTGAAAATCTTTGTGATTATGCCAAGTTCACAGGTTACAACCTTGATGGCGGCTATGCAGAGTACACTGTTGCTGATGAAAGCTTTTGCTTTCTTATTCCTGGCGACTATCCTGATTTACAAGCTGCACCGCTGTTATGTGGAGGATTAATTGGCTATCGCGCTTACAGAATGACTGGTGATGCTGAAAAAATAGGTTTTTATGGCTTTGGTTCCGCTGCACACATTCTCATTCAACTCGCTCGTTATCAAAATCGTCAAGTTTTTGCCTTTACCCGTTCTGGTGATACTCAAGGACAAGAGTTTGCGCGTCAGTTAGGGGCGATTTGGGCAGGTGACTCAGATGCATTACCTCCAGAACCATTGGATGCAGCAATTATTTTTGCTCCAGTAGGAAAACTTGTCCCAGCTGCTTTGCGTGCAGTTGCCAAAGGTGGTATAGTGGTCTGCGCTGGTATCCACATGAGTGATATTCCATCTTTTCCCTATGAAATTCTTTGGGAGGAAAGGGTTTTACGTTCTGTTGCAAATCTGACGCGCCAAGATGGAGAAGAGTTTCTCGCATTAGCTCCGAAAGTCCCTATCCGTACAGAGGTGAATCTCTTTCCACTGAGTCAAGCTAATGAAGCTTTGGATGCCCTTCGCAGTGGTAAAATAAAGGGTTCGGCTGTGTTAGTGGTTGATTCGTAAGCAGGAGAGAAAATAAGTGAACCAGGTTTTGCAGGATTTATCGACACCCAACTTAGTGACAGCACTCGAAACCAATATGTTCGCATTATTTAGGGACTATGGTCGTGCACCACATCGGGAACTCTACTGTGGCTCTGAGCTGATTCGGTTCACCACTGGCGTTCCCTTTCCGTTTTTCAACGGTGTCTTGGGTGCCCAAATCCAACCCGATAGAATCGATGCAACCATCGCAGAAACTCTCAACTATTATACTGCACAGCAGGTACCGATGTTTTGGTGGACAGGACCAGCAACTCAACCACCCGACTTGGGAACCTATCTGGAAGCTCACGGATTGATCCATAAAGGTGAGTTACCTATCATGGCAATTGATTTGTCGATCTTACCAGAGGAGCAGCCTTTGCCAATAGAACTGGCGATCGCACAAGTCAACGATATCGAAACGCTTAAGCATTGGGTACAGATAACAATGGTCGGTTTTGAAGTTCCCGATGAAATATTCGATGCCGTTTTTGAGTTGGAGTTGAGCCTGGGAATTGAACCTAACCAGCCTTCTAGCCGCCGTTTTCTTGGCTTGTGGGAAGGTTCGCCTGTAGCAACATCAGAGTTGTATCTAAGCGCAGGAGTGGTGGGTATTTACTATGTCGCCACACTTCCACAAATGCGAGGAAAAGGAATCGCAACAGCAATGGTGCTAGCTGCGCTGCGAGAAGCTCGTGCCTTAGGATACCACGTGGGGACACTGCAAGCCTCGCAAATGGGAGTGAACGTGTATCGCCGGATCGGATTTCAGGAGTACTGCAAGATAGGTTTTTACCTTTGGACGGGTGAACCAAATCCCAGTCAATAGTTTGTGTTGCTACTCAAGACGCCTAACTTCAAATCCCCGTAAACCTTCTGGTTCCTCGTATTCTACCAAAACTTCTTTAACCATGGCAGCGGGTGGTCCTTGGTAACACCAGCGAATCATATCTTCTACAACCTCCTGGCTACCTTCAAACACTGCTTCCACGCGACCATCGGGAAGATTTCGCACCCAACCTGTCAATCTTAGTTGGGTAGCTGTATCCACAGTGGAGTAGCGATAGCCCACTCCTTGAACTCTTCCAGAAATGAAGACATGAGCGCGGACTTGCTTTGAGTGCGGTGTGGTATTCTGCATTAACTGGTCAAGTCTTTACTATTTCCAGTCTACCCTGTTTATTATGCACTAAAGAATTCTTAATTCCAACTAACTTGTGTATGTCTAACTTGCTACCACTCACGACAGAAATTATTTGGGCAATTCTCAACGAGGAAATTGATGATGCTACAGTCAACCAATTAGTATGGCATTGCTTGGGGTATCGCTACGACTCCTCCACGGAAAAGTGGGACACTCGGGAAGTCGCACCCCAATGGCGGGATGAGTACCCAGAACCACCAGATTTTATTGATAGTCGTCCAGCAACAGTCAAGCTGACTCGTTCAATTCCTCCAGAAAACAAGCAGCTATTGAAAGAAAAGCTGGGTTTCAAAGGTTACAAAATTGGTGAATTTGGACCTCGGCAAACACGGAGGGCAACAGCTGCAAACTGGTTGTTAAGTTATATGCAAATTAATGGCAGTCAATAGTGAACAGTTATCAGGCGGGCTGGTGGGGGATTTAAACCCGCCCTTGCGGGTATCTCCTCTCCAGAGGCTGCGTCAACGCCACTTGCTCTACGCCGGGGTTCCCCATCGCCCTTGTCTGCGACACGCTGCGCGTTCGCCCTTGGCGTCGCCCCTTGGGCGAAGGGAGAAGACCACAGTGGCTCACCACCAACGCCTTCGGTCCAATTGGTGGGAGACTTAAACTCTGCGGATGAAACTAATAACTGATAACTGATAACTGTTAATCATCAAGTGATTTACTGGGCACTTCGACTGCTGTCACATCAATTGTACCTTCTGGTGTGAAGCGCCGAAAATGTCCTTGTTGCACCATCAACTGCTCCCTACAATTAGGACACTGCAACTGAGAGTGCTTTAAACCTGTAAATTCATATCCACAAACGGGACAGTGATCACTCACCAAGTTGTATTGCAGCCACAAGCGAAACCCAAAAAAAACGAGAATGGGTGTTAACAACAATAGCCCAACAATAATCAGCAAGGAGTTAACCAACCAGCCCAAGCCTAATGACGCCAGCAACCATGTTATTGCTAGCAAGGTGAGCCAAGGGCGTAAATTAGACAGATTAAACTGAAACGTTTTAAGGCTCATTTTTTTATGTCTTCCTGCTCTCCCTCTAGGATAGCGATTTTACCCACAAGTCAATAGTTACTCGTTAATTGTCAAGAGAAATTAGTCACAAAACTCAATAAAGTGTACTTTTGATTATGAACTCTTAACACAAGACAACAGCTGCTCTTTCAACCGCTTTTGAAAAGTATCTATACCAAATAGAGCGATCGCATTTTCTCGCAGCCATTGTCCATGACAGCGTTGGTCATCTCCTTGGAGTATTTCTATACAAGCCGTCGCCACTGCATCTGGATCGCGATGTGGGACTCGCCATCCCAGTTTCCCATCCTGCAATGGCTCAGCTGAGCCATCCGCATCACCAGACAACACAGGAATACCACAAGACATCGCCTCTAGGTAGACAATGCCAAATCCTTCATGAGAGGGCATGACGTAAGCATCAGCAAGACGGTAGTATTCTACTAATTCTTGTGTAGGTATGAACCCAGCAAAGATAACGCGATCGCCAACGCCGAAATCCTGAGCAAGCTTGACTAATCGAGGTTGATCATCGCCACGACCAATAACCAAATATTTTACTTCCGGAAAAACCTCAGCGATTCGCGGTAATGCCTGAATTGTGATATCCACACCTTTATAAATATCACCTGACCACAGTCGCGCTACGGTCATGAGTACCTTTGCTCCTGTTAAACCATAGCGCTCTAACAACACAGTCGATTTTGTTCCTGGAGTAAAGTTATGACCATTTACAGCACAAGGTAGTAGTTTTACTTTACTAGGGTCAAGGTTATTGGCAGTACAGGCGACTTGACGAGTGTAACGACTTACTGTCCAAATTTGTGTTGCTTTTTGCAGACTAGATTTGTGAAGTGTTGGTAACGCCTCCCAAACTTCTTTGCCATGAGTCATAACTGTGTAAGGAATTCCTAGTGGTTGACACAACATACCAACTAGGGGAGCAAGGTTCACATGACCACAGAAGACATGTCCTGGTCGCTGACGCAACAGATGGGAGAGTAACGCCATAGTTATTCTAACTCTCCCCAGTTGAGGAGACTGGGATTTAAAGTAATGAAATTTTAAACGGTCTGACTCAAAAGGATTTGAGGAGCTATGACTATCCCTGAGTAAAAAGACTTCTGCATAAAAAGGTTCATCAAATGCTAAATAAGCTTGAAAAATATCCTTTGCATATGATTGAATTCCGCCTTCTCGTTCAAAAACTTCTAGAAACACGAAGACTTGATTAATTTTTGTTTTCCAATTTTGATTGAAATCTATACGTTCTGCTCTGTGAAACTTATCCATAGTTGACTGACTTGAAAAAGCACCTGGTGCAGGGAGCAGAGAGCAGGGGGAGATAAGAAAATTTTTCAGAAAAATTTCAGCATAATCCAGTAATTTTTCTAAAAAGCCCAGTAGATTAGAAATAAGAGCCGTATTTTCACTTAACTTGGAATTCAAAATATGATTTTACGGGTAAAGGTAGGGAGCGTTTTCCTCCGACACTCCCCACTTTCCCACAGCTTTGAAACACCCTGCATAACCCTTCTTGTTTTTGTTCGCTTTTACGGCTACTCCTGTAAACCATACTTGACGATGAGCAGGCAATTTCTGCCATCTGCACCACGTTCATAGACAACGTGGTCAGCCAAACGCCTCAGAAGAAACCATCCATATCCCCCTACCTGAAGAGTACCTGGCTCTGGTTCCTCAAGCGCATCAGGATTAAAAGGTTTTCCATGATCCCAGATTCTAATCTCCAAGCGATCCATCCATAAAGAAACATCAATTTCTATGGTTGTTTCCGGAGGTAAGGCATGATGAGCATGACGCACGGCGTTGGTAAAGCCTTCTGCTAATGCCAGGTTGAGGCGATAGAGTTGACTTTCTGACCAACCAAGTTGAGGCAGGTGTTGCAGACAAAATTGTTCAAACCATTGTTGCACTTGGTTTAGAAGTTTTAATTCGCTCTTCACCGTCAGATGGTCTTGCTGCACTATGCTTAGCATTGACCTTGACTTAATGTAAGTGAGTGGAAAATATTTGTACCTTTTGTATACTAAATATTTGAGATTTTGAAATGATATCGCCATACAAAATAAAAATCCAAGATTTAACCTGGATTGTTAAAATTGACGCCTGCTTCTTTCTCAAGAAAAGCACATCTTGTACTTTTGCCCTTGAAACTCACAGGCGTCAAAGCGCTTTGGGGTGAAACCAGTGCTGCAAAGAAAAGTTGGAGCAAAGAGTAGTACCTTGCTAGGGTTCCCCCGCCCTTGGCACTGCGGAAGGCTTCCTCCGTTAGCGTTCGCATTCGCAAGAGCGTAAGCGCAGAGCATACGCTCTTGCGACGAGCACTTGTTGTGCCTTTGGCACTCAGTTCCTCCGGAGGAGACTCCAAACTTCGGAGAGGATAACCCTGCTACAGGCAAAACTGGCTCTCCCGTTGAGTGACTGATTTAGAACAGTCCAAAGGTGAAGGACTTATCTATTGGGAAAGTCGCACCAATTCCCAACCATATGGTTACTAAGGTACCAATTAAGAACACCGTGGTTGCTACTGGACGGCGGAAGGGGTTTTGAAACTTATTCACGTTCTCAATAAAGGGAACAAGAATCAGTCCTAGGGGTACGGAACCCATCAATAAAACCCCTAAGAGTTTGTTGGGAACTGAACGCAAAATCTGAAAGACAGGATAGAGGTACCACTCTGGTAGAATTTCCAGCGGTGTAGCGAAGGGATTCGCTGGTTCGATATTTATGGGAGGATCTAACACAGCGAGAGCCACGATACAAGCAAAAGATCCCATAATCACAACTGGGAAGACATACAGCAGATCATTGGGCCAAGCCGGTTCACCGTAGTAGTTATGACCCATGCCTTTGGCTAGTTTGGCTCTTAACTTTGGATCGCTCAGATCAGGTTTTTTCTGTGTCGCCATTTTTAAATGTGCTCTCCTGCTTAAATTGATTTAAAGCTTTTGTGAAAGCTATTATAAGCGTGGGCATTAGCTTTTAGCTTTAAGATGTGAGTGTGTTTGCCCTTTTATCCGGGATGTTTGGTATTCGACCTTTGAAAGTACTCAGTACTCAGGAGTCAGAATTCAGCAATGTTTTTTATACGACAGGCGGATGAGTTTTGGGTACTCACCGCCCCCACCAAAATCTTGCTAAATTCTGAATTCTGTATTCTGAATTTTTCTTCATTGACTTTTCATAAGTCTAAAACAAACGACTCTATCTTGAAACTAATAGCTCATGCCCAACCGCTCACGACTTGGAATTACAATGGACCAGAAATCCCTTGCTTACGAATCATCAAGAAGTGCAGCAGCATGAAGACAGCAATTAGCCAAGGCAGTACAAAGGTGTGAGCGCTGTAATAACGAGTCAGTGTTCCTTGACCAACGCTTGAACCGCCGCGCAGTAAGTCAGCCATCAGAGTACCGACTACGGGAATAGCTTCTGGTACACCGCTGACGATTTTCACAGCCCAGTAGCCAACTTGGTCCCAAGGCAGCGAATAACCAGTTACGCCAAAGGAAACTGTAATCACAGCGAGAATGACACCACTGACCCAAGTCAATTCGCGGGGCTTTTTAAAGCCACCCGTCAGGTAAATCCGGAAAACGTGCAAAATCATCATCAGCACCATCATGCTGGCAGACCAGCGGTGAACGGAGCGAATTAGCCAGCCGAAGTTCACTTCATTCATGATGTACTGCACGGAGGCGTACGCTTCTGTGACGGTTGGCCTGTAGTAGAATGTCATGGCAAATCCAGTCGCGAACTGGATAAGAAAGCACGTCAGAGTAATTCCACCCAAGCAGTAGAAGATATTGACGTGAGGAGGGACGTACTTGCTGGTGACGTCCTCAGCAAGCGCTTGAATCTCCAAGCGCTCCTCAAACCAGTCGTAGACGTTAGCCATACAATCTTAAATTCCTAGAAATCGATTCGCAGTTGATAAGTTTCCCAAATGATCAAGAGCTTTGGGATTTTTGTCAAGAAGCATTTACTCATTTACTTTTGAGTAGTCAGAGTGTTAATAGTTTAAAAAAAACTTCACTACTCAAAAAGAGAGTATGTATTGCGCTCTCTTCACATCCAAACACACAAGGGAGGTGGACACAAAGTAGATTTTATCTTTTCGCAAGTGGAATGTGCGCTCTTTGTGTTGACTGAACAACTTGATGAGAGCGATACACCACTTCTATAAAAAAAGTAACATAGTCGAGAGATAGATTTCATCAAAAAGCAAGCTAGTTGGGCAAACTCTGGCAACTTGGGTTGAAAGTGGAAGTGAAAATGGGGTTCATGCAGAAAAAAGTTTTTTGGGCAGGATTATCACTGCTATTAGCGTTTTGGGTAGGTTTTTGCAGCTTTTGTCAACCTGCCTTGGCTTTGACAAAAGAACAAAAGCTGGTAGCAGAAGTGTGGAGAATTGTTAATCGGACATATTTGGATGAAACATTTAATCATCAAAACTGGGCGTCTGTGCGGCAAAAGGCTCTGGCAAAGCCACTCAAAGACCACCAATCAGCTTATGGGTCCATTCAGAAGATGCTCAACAGCCTTGAGGACCCTTTTACCCGTTTTTTAAACCCAGAACAGTACCGCAGTTTGCAGGTCAATACTTCTGGGGAACTCACCGGAGTTGGATTGCAAATCGCTCTCAATCCCAATACTGGTACATTAGAGGTTGTAGCTCCCATCGCGGGTTCCCCAGCAGAAAAAGCTGGAATTAAACCGCGCGATCGCATCTTAAAAATTGAGGGTATCTCCACAGAAAAACTGACCCTTGACGAAGCAGCAGTCAGAATGCGGGGACCAGTTGGTAGTGCTGTGACTTTGTTCATTCAACGCGACGGAGAAGGAGAATGGCAAGTTCAACTGGTGCGCGATCGCATTGCGCTGAACCCAGTTATATCAGAATTACGCTCTTTCCCTCAAGGAAGGTCTATCGGCTATCTTCGCCTCACTCAATTTAATGCCAATGCTCCTATGGAGTTAGCACACGCCATTTCCAGTTTAGAAAAAAAAGGGGCTGATGCCTACATTCTCGATTTGCGAAATAACCCAGGCGGACTCTTACAGGCAGGAATTGAGATTGCTAGGTTGTGGCTGGAATCTGGTACCATTGTTTACACTGTGAATCGGCAAGGCGTCCAGGGGAACTTTGAAGCATTTGGTCCAGCTATGACTCATGACCCCTTAGTCGTTTTGGTTAATCAAGGAAGCGCCAGTGCTAGCGAGATTCTTGCTGGTGCATTGCAAGATAATCATCGTGCGGTTTTAGTAGGAGAAACCACCTTTGGCAAAGGCTTAATCCAGTCCTTATTTGAATTATCCGATGGTTCCGGCTTAGCTGTCACTATTGCTAAGTATGAAACCCCCAACCACCGTGATATCAATAAACAAGGTATCAAGCCAGATAAATTGATTTCCTCGGAACCAATCACTCGCGAACAGATTGGCACAGAAACAGATGTTCAATATCAAGCAGCTATAGAACTTTTGGCGAAAAGCTCTGTCGTGGCGGGAGCAGCGTAGGTGGGTTGGGGGATGAGGGGGATGAGGGAGGTGAGGGAGATGAGGAAGCAGGGGAAGAAAGAGTTAATGGACAATTATTTCTTTCCCCCTTGTCCCTTCATCCTGCTCAAAGCACGCGTTGTGCTTGTCGTAAAGCTGTTAAGTCTAGAGAAGCAAGATGCTTATAAGCATTATCTATAAAGCGCTTTCCCCGGAGAAAGCCTGTGTTGGCACCAGGGCAAATGTAATGGAGCGTTTCTGGTGTGAACCTCTCTAGTAGCAACTTGACACTCTTGATTTGTCGGAACCAGTGAAAAGTTTTGGCGCTTCGCAGGGGGACAGGTTCACTGTGCTGGTTGGGAACGAGGTGACGCCCAGAAAATAGCACGCCTCCTCGCTGTTGGTAGTAAAGGCAAGATGAGCCAGGAGAATGACCAGGTGTCCAAATGAGTTGTGCTGTTGAATTTAAGGTAAACTCTACATTAAAGGTAGTTACGACTAGTCCGGGTAATAGGTAAGCTTCTTGCTCTTGAATCAAAACTTCACAATTGAAGGTTTTCTGAATTTCTGCTGTTTTCCCAATAGCGCCTCGATGAGTGAGAAATAGATGGTGCACGCCTCCATGCGATCGCAAAAAATCTTGATTAATTTGATTCCAATCTGGACAATCTATCAGAATATTGCCTTCGTTTCTTACAATAAAATAAGCAGTCCCTCCTAGCGTATCCCTGTTTGGTGGAAATGCAAAAATTGTACTTAGTGCGAAGTCCGAGCGGGAATCTGTTTGGATCAGAACTTCGTCTAAGAAGACTAAGCGTGGTAGCTTTGCTGTATAACTTGACTCTTGAGGCAAGGGGCACATGAGAAAAATCGCGCTTATGAGGAGTTGTAAAAAATTAGGTTACAGTATTGGGCTTTTTAAGTAAAAACGAAAAAACTACCAGTACTGTTGTCAACGAAGAGGCTCCAGGGGTAGAGGGGATGGGGAGCAGAGGGGAAACCCCACGGATAAATCCGGGGGCTTGAAGTAAGGACGCCTTGTGTCTCGTACTACGTATCTCGACACAAATCTTTCTTTTTTTTCAGAAATAAATTCAGGGGCTTGTACCCTGATGCAGGGGATCAGTTCATTTTCTCCCAAGACCTCCGCTCCTCCGCTCAAGAGCTTTTTTGGTCAGGGAAATGAAATTTTGGGGACTTCCTTTGGGGGCAGATACTTGTAGTCAGTGCTGCACAGTACTGGACGACAAGTAGAACTTAACATTTTAAAACAACTGAAAATCACATGAATTTTTGGTTTCTTCTTCTACTGGGACTACTGACTTACTTGATGGTGCAGCGCAGTGTTGCTCAAATCACCAAAACGCCTGTGTGGCTGTTGTGGCTGGTACTAATGACACCAGCACTGCTATGGACAACTTGGACAATGATATACGGGGAGAAACAACCTCCGCCAAGAGCATTGATGATTTGGCCATTAATTGTCTGTCCTCTGTTATACTGGCTATTGTTTCAATGGGGGCGTCGCTCCCTAAAAGGGACTCAGACTGAACCACAAAAAATACCAGAATCGCAACCGGATATACATAATACCGCAGAATCAGCACCAGTGCGTCCCATTGAGCCAACAGAAGAAACCCAGCTAAGAAATTGTTTTCCCTGGTCTGTATACTACATTCAAGACATTGAGTATCGACCCCAGGCAGTTGTTTGCCGAGGTCAATTGAGAACGACACCAAGCAACGCCTACCAGCGGATTAAAGCAAATATTGAAGAGCAATTTGGAGAACGCTTCCTAATTATCTTTCAAGAAGGTTTCAATGGAAAACCTTTCTTTGTGCTTGTTCCAAATACTCAAGTGGCAAAAGCTAACACTCGCACTCAGGAAAAGATAACGCGACCAGGATTAGCGCTCATACTCCTAGCGGTGACATTGCTAACGACTACCTTAGTGGGTGTGAAATTTGCTGGAGTGAATTTTACAATATTCCCATCCAACCCAGCCGAACTTCTGAAGGGATTGCCTTATGCCTTGGCATTGATAACCGTTCTAGGCATCCACGAATTTGGTCACTACTTAACGGCGCGATACTACAAAATTCGCTCAACGCTCCCTTACTTTATTCCAATGCCTTTGTTTTTGGGAACCTTCGGTGCATTCATTCAAATGCGTAGTCCAATTCCCAATCGTAAAGCTTTATTTGACGTAAGTATCGCCGGACCAATTGCTGGCTTTATCATAACCTTGCCACTGCTGTTATGGGGTTTAGCTCATTCCCAGATAGTTCCCCTACCTGAAAAAACAGGATTTCTCAACACAAATGCACTCAATCCCAAATATTCAATCCTAATGGCGCTACTTTCAAAGCTAGCTCTGGGAAGTGAACTAACGTCAAAATCAGCTATTGATATGCATCCAGTCGCTGTAGCTGGTTTTTTGGGACTGATTGTCACAGCACTAAATTTAATGCCAGTAGGACAATTGGATGGAGGTCACATAGTCCATGCGATGTTTGGGCAAAGAACAGCAGTCATTATTGGTCAAATTTCTCGCTTGTTGCTGCTGCTACTTTCTTTAATGCAGCCAGAGTATTTTCCGTGGGCAATTATCTTATTGTTCCTACCACTGATTGATGAACCTGCTTTAAATGATGTGACTGAACTTGATCATAGACGTGACATAGGGGGGTTGTTAGCAATGGCTTTGTTAATCATAATTGTGCTACCACTGCCGCAAGTCTTTGCTAGCTTATTACATATTTGACTTTAAAATATTATATGTACTTAGAAAAACAAAGAGAGTTTCAAAAGGCAAAACCTCGGAAATTCTTTGCACAGCATTGGCTCAAAAGTGAAAAAGCTCTCAACGAAATTATTCAAGCTTCTCAATTACAACCTACTGATCGGGTTCTAGAAATTGGTCCTGGTACAGGCATTCTCACTCGCCGCCTGTTATCATTGGTACAATCTTTGGTAGCAGTAGAAATAGACCGGGATTTGTGCGATCGCCTGACAAAAGAATTCGGACGTCAAGAAAATTTTTTACTACTGCAAGGAGATTTTCTAGAGCTAGATTTACCTTCCCTGCTATCACCATTGTCAGCTTTTGGGAAGCAGAATAAAGTTGTAGCCAATATTCCCTACAACATTACAGGACCGATTCTAGAAAAACTCTTGGGGACAATTGCTAACCCAAACCCCGAACCTTATGACTTGATAGTGCTACTGGTACAAAAAGAAGTCGCCCAAAGGCTGGTAGCAAAACCAGGGTCAAAAGCATTTGGGGCGCTATCGGTACGAGTGCAGTATTTAGCAAAGTGCGAGTTAATTTACATTGTCCCAGCAGGAGCATTCCACCCACCACCCAAAGTAGACTCAGCAATCGTGCGCTTAGTTCCACATCTGGTGGAACCACCAGCCACAGACACGCAACGATTAGAAACTTTAGTGAAGTTGGGCTTTGGGGCAAAACGTAAAATGTTACGAAATAATTTGCAATCAGTCGTAGAACGCGATCGCCTGTCACAATTACTGGAAAAATTAGAGATAAACCCTCAAGCTCGCGCTGAAGACCTCAGCGTTAGTCAATGGGTAGCTCTAGCAAATGAGTTATGATTCGTGAGTAACGAGTCATGTTTTCCCAGTTTTTCAGTATTCAGCAGTTAAAACAGTTATCAGTTATCAGTTACCAGTAGCCTGTTCACTGTTCACTGTTCACTGATAACTGTTCACTGTTCACTGTTCACCCTTCGGGGAACGCCCGTCGCCTACGGCGGGAAACCCGCCTGCAGCGCTGGACTCACTGTTCACTGATTTGTTGAATATGCGTTCCTATACCCTTATCGCCCCTGCCAAAATCAACTTACATTTAGAAATTATTGGCGATCGCCCCGATGGATATCATGAGTTAGTCATGATACTTCAAAGCATAGATTTATCCGACGAAATTTATGTACAAGCAAGCGATACACAAGCTATCCGCGTTCGTTGCGAGCATCCGGAAGTTCCTTTAGATAATAGTAATATTGCACACAAAGCAGCAGAACTCATGGCGGCAGAATTTCCAGCCGCCTTTGCCAAATATGGCGGTGTGAACATTACCATCAATAAGCGTATACCTGTTGCCGCTGGTTTAGCTGGAGGTTCGACAAATGCAGCAGCAGTACTGGTGGGAATAGATTTACTATGGAACTTAGGACTAACTCAATCAGAACTTGAAGAATTGGGAGCACAACTAGGTTCAGATGTACCGTTTTGTGTCGCAGGTGGGACAGCGATCGCCACAGGAAGAGGTGAGCAACTTTCTCCTCTTCCCAGTTTAGCTAACATATATATAGTATTGGGTAAATACCGTAGCCTTACAGTCTCTACCGCTTGGGCATACAAAACTTATCGACAACAATTTAGTAATTCCTATCTCAAAGATACCGACAGTTTAACAGCTCGTGCAGCAGCGATACATTCTGGAGCAATAGTGAAAGCTATCCTGAATAAGGATGTAACGAAAATTGCTCAAAAGTTGCACAATGATTTAGAGCGTGTGGTGTTACCAGCATATCCGCAAGTTTTGGGACTGCGAGAGACGTTTGCTAGTGCTGGTGTTTTGGGGACAATGATGTCTGGTTCTGGTCCGAGTGTATTTGCTATTTGCGCGTCGCAACAGCAAGCGGAACAATTAAAGCTTCGTATTCGGGAGATTATTCCTGATGAGGATTTAGAATTATTTGTGACTCGGATGACTTCTCACGGGATTCAGGTGGCATCATCGATGTAAGGATAAGATAATGCTCACGCAAAGGACGCAAAGATTTTATGAGTGATGAGAATGTAACGCAACAAGTGGAGACTCAAGGGCAAGTTCAATCAAGTCCCTTACGTTGTATAACTGGGGCAATGATTTCGGCAGGACTTGGCTATGGATTGTACTCTCTAATGATTGCCACAGCTACAACTTTTGCCAACAAACCCATTCATTCTCATAACCCAATAGTCATGAATATCGCTTCTGCTGTGCGTACCTTAGTTGTGGGTGTTATGGCTTTAGGAACTGGGGTATTTGGGATAGTAGCGATCGGGTTGCTGGCGTTGGGAGTGCAGTTATTGGTGCAGCAGTTGACGAAAAAGCAGTACTAAATTTTTACTTGATATAGGACTCCTCATATTTGATTTTTGAAATATACGTAGGGGAGCTAGTTAGAAGGCTTTGGTGCGTTACGCTACGCGATAACACACCCTAAAGATACTTAGATTTTTTCATAAATCAAATTGGATTCCTATAGTGAATTTTGAATTTTAAATTTGAGCAAAGCGAATATGGTGACACTGCAACTCAAACAAATTCGAGTTCCACCAGGACAGAGGGTGCTGCTGGAAGATATTAATTGGCAAGAATTTGAGGCAATTCTCAACGAGTTGGGAGAACACCGTGGTAGTCGAGTTGCATATACGGAAGGCACATTAGAGATTATGGTTCCACTCCCAGAACATGAGAGAGCTAAAGTCATTATTGGAGATTTAGTAAAAATCTTGCTAGATGAACTTGACTTCAATTGGGAGTCTTTTGGTTCAACCACCTTTAAGCGTGAGGATATGACTGCAGGTGTTGAACCAGATGATTGCTTCTATATTCAAAACTATAAGCTCATGATTGGGAGAGATAGAATAAACCTAAATGTTGACCCTCCTCCTGACTTAGCGATTGAAATTGATGTCACTTCAAAAACCAAAATGAGTGCTTATCAAGCATTAAGAGTACCTGAAATCTGGCGCTACGAAAACGGGAATTTAGAAATTCATCTGCTACAAGGTGAACAATACATCAAGTCCCAAAAAAGTCTTACTTTTCCTAACTTTCCAGTTATTGAAGAAATTTCCCGATTTGTAGAGATGAGTCGAACAATAGGAACAACTCTAGCACTCAGAGAATTCCGAAAGTGGGTTAGAGAATCCTAACAATCATTTTTTATGGAGTCTGGAAGAGTTCACAACCTGGGCAAAATGAAGAATAAATCAACCCCACTACCTCTAGAATGAAAGCGTAGGTTGCTATTAAACTGCAATGCCCTCCCCTTTCCCAGGCATGGATCCATACCTCGAAGCCGCACTGTGGCCAGATGTGCATAACGCCCTGGCTAGCAAGCTCCGCGCCCTCCTCGTACCGCAGTTACGTCCTAAATACGCTGCACGGCTCGAAATCTACGTAGTGGAAGATACCTTCCCCGAAAGCGAAATTGGCATCCTTTATCCTGATGTGGAAGTGTTGCAAATACAACAACGTTCTTCAGCTCCAGAACTTCGCGATCGCCCGAAGGGCGGTGGGCTAAAGCCCAATCGCCAATCAAATATTGTCACAACACCCGCACCACTCACACTTCCAGTCATTCAACCAGTTGAAGTTCGCATTCCCACTGTCGAAATCCGAGACACTGCCAATAATGTACTCGTATCCTGCATTGAAATTCTCTCACCTGCAAATAAGCGCGAATCGGGTATCACAGACTACCGTAAAAAACGCCAGCGTCTTTATAACGCCAACGTCCATCTGATTGAAATTGACTTGTTACGTAGGGGAACCCGTCCATTTAATCACCCACGTCTACCAGATGTCCCTTACTTAGTGACTCTCACTCGTGCTTCTTCTGGAGTTATCAACGTGTGGCCTGTGACATTACATGATACACTCCCTACAATTCCTGTACCTCTGCGAGAACCTGACCCTAATGCAGTTCTCAACTTGCAAGCTGCCCTTGAGATAATTTACGATGAAGCAGGGTACGACTTATCGATTGATTACAGCCAACAACCACCTCCACCTGCATTTGGAAAATCAGATATTGAGTGGATACAGGCAAGATTAGCAAATTATTAAATCAGGGAACAGGGAACAGGGAACAGTAACTGATAACTGATAACTGTTAAAGGTAAAATCTTAAGAAATTTGACTATTCGTACACAACAAGATTCTCGACAACTCTTACGAAGTCGGGAAGGGTGAACCTTATCGTCGCTCTGCTCCTCAAGAAACTATCCGTCAACAAGCACGAGAATGGCATGTACAACGGTTCGGATAAGCAGACGAGTGTTTGATACTCGCTCATAAGTGTTTGATAGTCGCAGACGAGTGTTTGATATTCGCAGACGAGTATTTGATATTCGCAGACGAGTATTTGATATTCGCAGACGAGTATTTGATATTCGCTCATAAGTGTTTGATAGTCGCAGACGAGTGTTTGATATTCACAGACGAGTATTTGATAGTCGCAGACGAGTATTTGATATTCGCTCACGAGTGTTTGATATTCGCTCACGAGTGTTTTCATCCACTTGCAATACGGTATCCGTCAACAAGCAAGAGATTGGCGTGTGCAACAGAGGAATGTGAGGTGAAGGGGTGTTTATTTAATGTCGTCGCAGAGAGTGCGATCGCTCTTTGCCTTGGGATTATTCTTGAGATAATCACGCGCTAGATCACAACCGCGCCTGAGAAGTTCATTGAGGTCAAAATTCCAAACGGAAATTCCGTTATTACCACCAGCAGCAATACTTTTACCATCTGGACTGAAACTCACATCTTGGCTACCAAAGCGCTCAAATGTTGTCAGCAATTTGCCATCAATGCTCCAGAGTTTTACTTTTGTCTCGCTAGCTGAGGCAATTAACTTACCATTAGGACTGAAGCTGACGCTAGTAACAGGCTCATCATTGTTTAAGGGGGTTATGCCTTTGCCGTTTAGACTCCAAATTTTCACAGTGTTGTCTTTACTAGCAGAAGCAATCATATCACCACTAGGACTGAAACTCACATTGGTGACGCCATTACCATGCTCTTTAAATATCTTAATGACTGTACCATCAGGTCGCCAGACTTTCACAGTTTTGTCATCACTGGCTGAGGCAAGTAGCTGACCATCTGGGCTAAAACTGATACTGTTAACTTTATCAGTATGACCTGTAAAGGTCTTGAGTAGCTTACCATCACGCCGCCAAAGTTTCACTGTCTTGTCATTACTTGCTGAGGCAATTATCTCACCATTTGGGCTAATACTCACACTTGTAACTTGATTACTATGTCCTTGAAAAGTCTTTAAAAGTTGAGGTTCTTTGCCTGATTCACTTGCAAGTTGCCAAAGTTTTACTGTGTGATCACCTCCAACAAGTGCTACTTTATCCGTATTAGGGATAAACTTCACTTGTCCAACCCAATCACTTCGTCCCTTAATCTGCTTTAGTGGCAATACTTTTGTGCTTGCATTGCCATCAATTTTCCAAACTTGTACGTTATTTTCATCTGTACGGATAGCTAAGGTACGACTATCTGAACTGAAACTTATGTCTTGTTCAATGTTAAAAGAGTTCTGAACAGGTGTGAGAGTTTTGAGAAAAGTGCCGTCAATCTGCCACAGTTCTACGGTATCCTCGTTTGTGGGGATAGCTAAGGTTTTACCGTCCGGGCTGAAAGTGAACTTTGGCTGATGGTAAGGGTTTTCTAGATCTGCTCTTTCAGTTTTAACTTGAATAGTTTTAATCGGCGTACCATCACGCTTCCATAGTTTGACCTTATTAAAACCTTCAACAGAAACCAGAATCTGGAAATCAGGGCTAAAACTGTTTACCGTTTTTCTATCAAAACTTGAGAGAAGAGAGCCATCACGCCTCCAGAATTGCACTTTGTTATTGGAAACATCTGTAATGACTATTGTCTGATTATCAGGAGTGAAACCGTTGACTTGAATGTTGCTACTCTCGCTTTGTAGCTGAAGCTTTGTGAGGAAAGTACCATCAATTCGCCAAAGTTCTACGTTCTTTGCAAAGATCTCTCCTTTGCTAATGGCTACTATCTCTCCATCGGAACTGAAATTAACTGACATCTGCATATCTGACTTGATAGTCTTAATTAATTTACCGTCTTGTCGCAGGAATTTCACAGTGTTATCAGCGCTCAAAATAGCCAGTATTTTGCCATTCGGACTCAAACTTATGCTTTTAACATCTAATTGATAGCGTCTAAGGTCAGTAATTACTGTGCCATCCCGTCGCCACAATTTGATAGTTTTATCCTTAGAGGCTGTTTGAAAAGTCGGAGAAATAGTAAAAAAGCTCTCTCAGTATACGCTGTTAATAGATAATAGACAGCACTGAGAGAGCAACATGAGTAAAGCATACCCTAGCAATCTGACCCGTGT